>CAJTLJ010000034.1 GCA_910577475.1 uncultured Alistipes sp. | reverse complement strand
ATGACCGTGTGGCGGGATTGGGCAATTCGGAAGGCTCACAACGCGCCCTCAATCTTCTCTACGCCATCCGAACAATCCAAGAGCGGACTGGCAAGGATTTGGGCGCAACTTTTCTCAGTGGCACGACAATCTCCAACTCGCTCACGGAATTGTACTTGCTCTTCAAATATCTCCGTCCGAAAGAGCTTGAAAGGCAGGACATCAGATGCTTCGATGCGTGGGCGGCCATCTTCGCCAAGAAGACGACTGATTTTGAGTTTAATGTCACCAATAACATAGTGGCGAAAGAGCGTTTCAGGTACTTTATCAAGGTGCCGGAGTTGGCTGCATTTTACAATGAGATAACAGATTACCGCACGGCAGAGGATGTTGGCGTTGACCGTCCGATGAAGAATGAGATACTGCATAATATTCCACCGACTCCGGACCAAGAGGCTTTTATCC
This sequence comes from uncultured Alistipes sp., assembly GCA_910577475.1. Lineage (GTDB taxonomy): Bacteria > Bacteroidota > Bacteroidia > Bacteroidales > Rikenellaceae > Alistipes. Next base: position 61 of record CAJTLJ010000034.1, on the reverse strand, counting down.
AAAAGCTGATGGAGTTCGCCAAGACTGGCGATGCAAAAATCCTCGGTCGTGCGCCTTTATC
>CAJTLJ010000033.1 GCA_910577475.1 uncultured Alistipes sp. | reverse complement strand
AGATTTAACATAGACAGAGGTAGTACAAGAAGCAGGTCTTTTCCCGGTGTCAGGATGCCGTGGTTGAGACTTGGGTATAACATGAAAACCGTCATTTTTTATCCGGTTAGGGTATGAATGCCAGGCTCTTGTTAATTCGGATTTAAGGCGTTCTGATAGGATTAGAATAATGGCCTTTGCCTGGTGCCTTGCGGCATTTGGCATTCGGCTTCAAAGATATTTTACAATGTAGAGTTTGATCCTGGCTCAGGATGAACGCTGGCTACAGGCTTAACACATGCAAGTCGAGGGGCAGCATGACATGTTTTCGGACGTGTCGATGGCGACCGGCGCACGGGTGAGTAACGCGTATCCGACCTGCCCCGTACCAGGGCACAGCCCGTCGAAAGACGGATTAATGCCCTATGTTCTCCGGAAGATCCATGTTTTCCGGAGCAAAGGTTATTCCGGTACGGGATGGGGATGCGTCCGATTAGCTTGCTGGCGGGGTAACGGCCCACCAGGGCACC
>CAJTLJ010000032.1 GCA_910577475.1 uncultured Alistipes sp. | reverse complement strand
AATTATATACTAATATACTGATATTAAGCCGAATTAAACAATTTTCAATTTAGGCGGATAGCGGCTGTTTTAGAAATTATAGTGACTATTGTAGTGACTATTCAGGAAAAGTCACTAACTTTGCAGTGTCCGATTCATAAGGGAATCGAACCTTGGATTCTATGGCAAAATCTCTTTCCCGGTTCTTCATCCGCAAGCAGGACGAGAAGAACGAAATCGCAACTCTTTTCTTTAGGGTGCAGAACAAGAAACACAAAGTCGATACGCTCTTTTCCTCTCAGATACGTGTGAATGTCGCGGAGTGGAAAGAGGCTTTGTCGTGTCCTGAAAAATGGATGCGACATCAAAGGGCGAACTTCAATCTACACGACTCACTCAATAGGATTGAACTGGTAGTGAAGTCGGAAGTCGAGGGCATGTCTTTCGATAAGTCACATGTTGAGGCCGAGATCCTCTCTATCGCCAATCCGAAGAAAGCAGAAGCCATAATGAAAGCTAAGCGTGAAGAGGAGGAACGGCAACGCGAGGAAGAACGCATAAAGGAAGAGCAGGA
>CAJTLJ010000031.1 GCA_910577475.1 uncultured Alistipes sp. | reverse complement strand
AATATCCCATATCATTACTGTTTTTGCGGTTATCGTTATGTTTCTTCTCTCTGCCTGCGGCATCGGCTCACAGGGTTTATTATGCAAATGAACCATTGCAGCACTCGGCATAATCCAAACGAGTTTGGCTTCTGCTCTCGTTTGCACAGGGTTTCCAAAGGGATTTCCCTTTGGCTCGATAGGGTGTTTTTAGCGTTACGGAGTAATGCGTGAAGAAAACGCCCTATTAAGCTATGGTATTTCTGTCTAAATACCTTGGGAGAGCAGACGAGCATATTACAGATGAAATCCCCCTTTCTTTTTCGGTGGCTGCATCATCCGCCTTGCGGATTGGACTTGCTTCTTCTCCTTTATCGGCTCTGCCGATTGGGACAAGGGCTTACCGCACAGGTAGTCGTTCAAGTCCTTATACTCACGATAGTACATTGACTTGTCAAGCAGCCGTTCCCCAAACTTCTCTTTCAGCTTCTTGCAGGTGTTCCGTCCTGCCGTGTCGTTGTCAAGGAAACAGCCGACTTGGGTGTAGGTTTCCAATATGCTTTCCGCTTTTGCAAGATT
>CAJTLJ010000030.1 GCA_910577475.1 uncultured Alistipes sp. | reverse complement strand
AGCGTGAAGAGGAGGAACGGCAACGCGAGGAAGAACGCATAAAGGAAGAGCAGGAACGTCTGATAAAGGAAGGCATCGATGCTGAACGCGCCAAAATATGGAATTTCATAGACCGATTTTGCAACGAAATCAAGAGCGGTGCCAGGCTTAATGGTCATGATAGATATGCGCCCGGCACTGTGAAGGCATGGAATAGCTTTAGGAAACTATATGACTTGTTTGACAGAAAGCATCGCTACACGTGGTATGATGTAGACCGTGCATTCGTCACCAAATTCCTAAACTTTATGGAGAAGAAAGATTATATGGTGACTGCGCAGAATAAATATCTGGTCGATCTACGAGCAATCATCAGCTATGCCTATGCCGACGGAATACACAACAATGACCGCGCCCTGCAATATTTCGCAAAAAAGAAAATTGAAGAGAAAGACAAGGCTATTGAAATATACCTTACCGAAGCAGAGCTTCAGGCATTGTATGAAATGCCACTATCAGGCAAGCAGGAAGAGGTGCGCGATATATTTCTTGTCGGGTGCTACACCTGTCAACGCGTGAGCGATTACAACGACATTGACAAGGATTGTTTCACCACTACTGCCAAAGGAACACCGGTAATACGCCTCATTCAGAAGAAAACCCGCAACGAGGTAAAGATTCCTATAATGAATCCCAACCTAAAGGCTATATGCGAAAAATACAACTACAATCTCCCTTATGTTGTTGACGTGATACTC
>CAJTLJ010000029.1 GCA_910577475.1 uncultured Alistipes sp. | reverse complement strand
AGATACCCGCCTTTCTCCATTTCCTGCAACACAGAAAACTGTCCACCGAAAAGGAAAGCCGGATGTGGTTCAACCCCACATTACTGCATACAGAAGCCTTGCAGAAGATTATCCGCAGCAACCGCAACCGGTTGGAGATAGAGATGCACGAACTTATCCTTGACATCATGGACAGTGTCGGCACGGATACATTCTCTTTCTGTTACAGTGACATTCTTCTTTTGCTGGTACACTCACAGGTAAAGGTGGAGAAACACCAAGTCCGAAAAGTGTTGCAGGAATGTTGGAAACTGACTCCTGCGCCAAACGGACTGACTTATACCACCTACCTGTTCAACTGCAATCGGGAGTGTCGGTATGAGCCGATAAGGAGAGTGGGACGCTTCTACACCGTCACAAGGGAGCAACTTGAATCCCTGTAATATTATCATTTTTCTGTTGAATTGTTGAATATGGGTATAAATGCACTGACAATAAACGATATACATTCTCAACAAAATCTCAACAAGCCAAAAGAGAAGTTGAGAGACCACCGACACCCGTTTGTGGATTTCTCTTTTGGCGAGTGGTTTGTTGAGAAGATGTTGAGAGGTTACGAGGCTGTATATAAACATATTACATTAACAATTCATCAAATCAACAAATTTTCATCAACTTCAAAACCGTATGTAATATGACAATCCAAGATGTAAAGCAAATCAAACTGGCAGACTATCTGCAAAGTCTGGGCTATACGCCTGTAAAGCAACAAGGCAGGAACCTGTGGTATAAATCACCGCTACGGGA
>CAJTLJ010000028.1:392-905 GCA_910577475.1 uncultured Alistipes sp. | reverse complement strand
AACTTCGGGCAGGCGGCTCGCAGCTCGTCGAGCGTGTTCGCCATACCCACATGCAGCCACATATCGGCTTGCGAGGCCAGCAGGTAGGCTTCCTCCAGGTCTATGGGCACCGAGGCATTGCCCGTGTTCTTTTTGTAGATGTAATCGCCTCCGGCATCTTTGACCATTCGGGCGACATAGCTTTCGGTCGAGGGCATGAACCAGCTGTCGCCGTAAGGGGTGTTGAGCATCACCGACGGGGCATCGAGAACATTGTCCGCTACTTTCTTTCTCAGGACATTGTATCTGACGGGGATTTCCGCGAATACTTTTTCGCCCTCCGCCCGTTTTCCGATGATCTCCGAAAGTGCCAACAGCCATTCGGCTTTGCCCAGCGGCGATTCTTCGAGGTAATCGCCGACGTACATGAACGGAATATCCAGTTCTTTGAGCTTGCCCTCCATCGAGCTTGCCCCGTTCACGCCGTAGAGCAGCACGAGGTCAGGGTCGAGCGAGAGCAGCAATTCGTAGTTG
>CAJTLJ010000028.1:0-382 GCA_910577475.1 uncultured Alistipes sp. | reverse complement strand
ATTCCCTTCGTAGCCTACATCTCCAACGCTGTCCCGCCGTGCCTGAATGTCGGGATTGGAGATGTAGTCGATGCCTGACACGCCGACTACGCGTCCCGTTTCACCGATTGCGTCGAGCATGGCGATATGGGTAGAGGACATGCAGATGATGCGCTCGGCATCTTTTCCGAGCACCTGACCGGTGAAATCTTCGGGTACGCTTTCTCCGTCACGGGCGATGAACAGGTATGTGGTAATGCTGTCAGCTCCCTGCCAAGGGTTCGTGATGGTAACCAATACGCTCTTTTTGCCGTCTGCACCTTTTATGTCAAACCCCGAAGCGTATTCGGGTGTATAGACCGCTCGGTTGAAATCGGCAAGTTTGGAACTCTTATCATGGCAG
>CAJTLJ010000027.1 GCA_910577475.1 uncultured Alistipes sp. | reverse complement strand
GCACCCTATACCAATTGGATAGGAAGGATGCAGAAGGCCGACACGGAGATCGTTATGCGGTCGCTCGCCTCGGTAGGCATGGAGGACTATGCGGAACGCACGATGGACAGGATGTCGGACGGCGAGTGCCAGCGCATCATGATTGCACGGGCATTGGCGCAGGATACGCCGATTATCCTACTTGACGAACCCACCTCGTTTCTCGATATGCCCAACCGCTACGAATTGTGTACGCTACTGGCACGGCTGGCGCATGAAGAAAACAAGTGCATCCTTTTTTCCACTCACGAGCTGGATATCGCCCTGTCGCTCACCGATGCGATAGCCCTTATCGACCCGCCCTGCCTGTCGTGCCTGCCGACCGAAGAGATGCGCCGGAGCGGTTGCATCGAACGGCTGTTCCGTAATAATTCCGTGACGTTCGATACCGCGACAGGTATGGTAAAAGCCCGATAAATAATGATCCGCATGTGAAAACGCAGCAGGAACTTTGCGATATACTCGGTTTCATCGCCGAATATGCGACCTATCAACTCGGTTCGGGTGTGCACACCTCTCGGGTAATACGCAATGCGCAACGGATCGGCGAGGCGCTGGGTGTGGACGTTCAGTTATCGAGTTTCCAAAAGAGTACGATACTGACGGTGCTCGACACCGTAAGCGGCGAGTCCGCAACCCGTGTTGTGGCAATCCCGTCGCTCCCCATCAGTTTCGAGCGTAACTCCGATCTGAGTGCCCTGAGCTGGGACGCATTGGACGAGGGCCTCTCGCTCGACGAGATCCGCAGCCGTTACCGGACGCTGGTTGACAAACCGCGCATGGACCCAATCTTCACGCTCGTGGTCGTCGGGCTGGCCAACGCCTCATTCTGCAAGCTCTTCGGCGGCGACTGGACGGCCGTGGGCATCGTCTTCACGGCGACACTCGTGGGCTTCGCCGTCAAACAGCGCATGCAGGCCCACGCTGTCAATCACTTCCTCGTCTTCGCCTGCTCGGCTTTCGTCGCCTCGCTCTGCGCCACGGCAG
>CAJTLJ010000026.1:571-1437 GCA_910577475.1 uncultured Alistipes sp. | reverse complement strand
GATAGCGCTGGCAACAAGTCCGCTCTTCCTCGTGCCGGGCGTGCCGCTCATCAACGGGGTCATCGACATCATGGAAGGACACGTCCTCATGGGGGGCAGCCGGCTGGTTAACGCTCTGCTGCAGATTGTCTGCATCGCCGTCGGTTTGTCGGCCACTTTGTTAATGGTTAAAGATTCGCTGCTATGATCGTGACGGATATTCTGCTCGACGGCCTCTTCGCCGCTGTCGCCGCCATCGGATTCGGGGCCATCTCCGACCCGCCGATGCGGGCCTTTCCACGCATCGCCCTGCTTGCCGCCATAGGCCACGCCTTGCGTTTCACGCTGATACACTGTGCCGCACTGGATATCGCCACCGCATCGCTTTTCGCGGCCTTTGCAATCGGCATGGGCAGCCTGTGGCTCGGCCGCGGCGTCCGCTGCCCGATGACCTGCCTCTACATTCCGGCTCTGCTGCCGATGGTGCCGGGCATCTACGCCTACAAGACGGTCTTCTCGCTCATCATGTTCCTCCAGTCGCTCGATCGGGCCGACGAGGGTATGCGCTACATGCAACAGTTCTTTCTCAATGCCACCGTATCGCTGAGTGTCATTGCGCTGCTTGCCGCCGGTGCCACGCTGCCGATATTCATCTTCAAACGCCGGGCTTTCTCGATGACCCGACGCACACGAAAAAATAGTTAGGTTATGGAAATCTTTTGGAACACGATCGCGGCCTACAATGCCGCAACCTGGCCTGCGCAGATCGGTTTCACGCTCGTGGCGGCCATGCTGCTTGTGCTACTCTACCTCCGTCCGACGCCCGCAGTACGGATCGCCATGAAACTCTTCATGGCGTTTCTCAACTTCTGGATCGCCGGAGTCTA
>CAJTLJ010000026.1:334-561 GCA_910577475.1 uncultured Alistipes sp. | reverse complement strand
TGCCGTCCGCGCGAATATCACGGCATGCTGGCGCTTTTCTGGGCCATAATGGGTGGAATATGGATCTATGAGCTGCTGGTGAAGCACGCCTCGCTCGAACGCACCGGCCAGCACAACGCATTCGCTATCCTGCTCCTTGTCATGCCGTTGATATATCCACTCTGCTCGCTGGCGCTGGGCCACGAATTCCCCATAATGACCTCGCCCGTCATGCCCTGTTCGGTGGC
>CAJTLJ010000026.1:0-324 GCA_910577475.1 uncultured Alistipes sp. | reverse complement strand
CGGAGCGGGTCAATATCGTGCTGGCGATGTTCCTCTGCCACTGGGCACTCATCGGTCTGTCGAAAGTCTACTTCTTCGGCATCCCCGAAGACTACCTGCTGGCGTGCAGCACCATACCTGCACTCTACATCTTCTTTCGGGAGTATGTCCGAAGCAACGCCGACCGGCCGATGAAACCCTCGGCCCATGTGCTCGATGCGTTGCTCATTACGCTGTGCCTGGTCATCGGCATCTTCTTTACTTTCACGTTATTGCACCAGCTTGACCTATTCACTCGAATCATCTGATTTATATGCGCATGCTCAAACAAATATTTTACCGTTG
>CAJTLJ010000025.1 GCA_910577475.1 uncultured Alistipes sp. | reverse complement strand
ACAAATATACGAATTTTTATCAAAATCGCAGATTAACGCCCTCCGCCGGTCTCTCGTCGGGGTGAGAGCAGCCGACTGTCGGATGAACGGATAATTACAGAGCCTGGCACCGGCCCGGGTTACCGCAGCCGGCGCTCGCGGAAGAACCGGCGCGTACGGAACAGCAGCAGAAGGGCTCCGGCGATCTGCGAGCAGGCCGTGACGCCGAAAGCCGCCGCATAGCCCGCATACTCGATCAGCACGCCCCCGATGAAGATGCCCAATCCCATGCCGAGGTCCCACGAGGTCAGGATCGTCGAGTTGGCCGTACCCCGCTGATCGTTGCGGGCCACGGAGATGAACATATTCAGAAAAGCGGGATACATGCGGCCGTTGCCCAGTCCGATCAGCAGGGCAGAGCCATAATAGGCCCACTCGCCCGGCGAGAGAAAGAACAGCGTATAGCCGACCGAGCTGATGCCCGCGCCCTGCAGGGCATTCTCCGCAAGGCGTCCTTCACGCAGGGATTTCGCCCCGTAGAGCCGCGAGATAACCAGACCGATGGAGAGCAGGGCGAAAAACACCCCCGCGCCGTTGGTTATGCCGAAAACCTCCTTGCCATAGATGGAGACATAGTTGCCCATCACGCCCCAGCAGAGTCCGAAGAGCAGGATATTGGCCGCCATCAGCCAGGCCCGGGTCAGAAAGAAGCGGTCCAGACTCAGGCGGGGCTTGCCCTCCACCGGAGGTCGTGCGGGCAGGCGCACGGTGGTCGTGCAGTAGAATCCGATGCCGGCCACGATCAGCGAGATCCAGAACAGCAGGCGGAAATCGTCGGTCAGCGAGTAGAGCCAGATGCCTGCCGACGGAGCGACGGCCATCGCCAGATTGTTGCTCAGGCCGTAGTAACCGATCCCCTCGTTGCGGCGCGAGGAGGGCAGCGCGTCGATAGCTGCGGTGCTGTTGGCGACGGTCGCGGAGCCGAACGGCAGGCCGTGGAAGGTGCGTACGACGGCGAAGAGCGGCAGCGTGACCGCTCCCAGGTAGCCGGCGAAGCAGATGAAGAAGAGAAAGAAACAGACCATCAGCACCTTCCTGCGGTCGAAGGTGTCGACGATGAATCCGCTGAAGGGCCTCACGAGCAGTGCGGCGATCACGTAGCCCGACAGCACGAGGCCGATGGTGTCCTTGTCGCTGCCGAACCGCTCGGCCAGATAGATCGGGAGCAGCGGCGAGAGCAGGTAAAACGAAAAAAACAGCATGAAATTGCTGCACATCATCTTGCCGTACTCCCGGTTCCACAGCCGCTCTTCATTTCCGTTTCTATCCATGACAATAAAGATAAACCGGCCGCAAATGTACGCATTATTTTCGAACGGTGAAATGCAGCAGGCAGGACCGACGGTCCTGCCTGCTGCGGTTGACGCGAAAAGCGGAGCCGTGTCAGTACTCCGCTCCGTATTCGAAACGAACCTCCTCGTGCTCCCCGATCCGGGGTGCGAGGACGAAGAGCGGCTCGTCGCCGATGACGTCCGTTTCGAACATGCTGACACGCACCCGATAGAGGTAGCCTCCGTCCGTTCGGGCGAGGGCCGACGTCAGCCGGCAGATTCCGTTGGGCGTCTCGATCCGGAATGCCAGCACGGTATGCGCGGAAAAATCGATCTCCCGGTCGATCCGGGCAAGCGCTTCGAGGGCCTCTGCATCGCGGACGATATAGAGCCTTTCCGAATCGAGCGGCGTGCGCAGCGCCTCGACCGGCAATCGGGTCAGGGCCATCTCGCCGCAATTCTCCCAGGGAGACTGCGGCAGGAACCCGTCCGCAGGGTTGTCGCCCGGATCGGAGGGCGCCGGAGGGTCGGGGAGTGTGATGATCCGTCCGGTCGCCGAGAGGTGGGCGACGAAACGGCTCCACGCTTCGTCCTCCGCACCGCCGAAGACAAAATAGCTGTAACCTACACCCCGGTGGATATAGAGCAGCCGCTGCTCTTTCGTGTCGGGGAGTTCGCGGGTCACCGGCAGACGGAGCGGCACCGAGTCCCCGAACGTGAACAGAGCCGTATCATCGTCGTCGAGCAGTTCCCCCGGTTCTATCCCTGCGGAGAAGAGAAGCTGCGACGTCTCGGATACAAGTCCGGCAATCATGTCGTCGGTAAAAACGACCTCGCGACCTTTGGCGAGGGTGCCACTCTTCGTCGGAGCCGCGAATCCGTTCGCCGTTCCGGCGGTCTGCGGCTGTTCGTCGCCGGCACATGCCGTCGTTAGCAGGGCCGCTGCGGCAATGGCGATGGAGAATGTTCTGTTCATGGTGGAATGTTTTATAAGGTTAACGAATTCTGCTACAAATATAGCGATTTACCCCCCCCTCCAAATTTCGACCGAAAAAAATGCGTCGGAAGCCCGAAAAAAATCGCCCTGCCGTATTTTCGGTAAGACAAACCGTAATTCCGGTATGGTATCGGGCGGGGGATTTGCCTAATTTTGCCGGCGACACGATTACGTCATGAACGGAAAATTACTCATACTCTCACTGGCACTTGCAACCGATCTTTCAATCGCTATGGCACAGAATCCTATCAGACAAACCGCCGGGCACACCGTTCTCGGCGAATTCGCTCCCAGGTTCGCGGAGCTCAACGACGACGTTCTCTTCGGCGAAGCCGTCTGGAACGACACCACGTTCGATCTCCACGACCGCAGCCTGATTACCATCTCTATTTTGCTCGGCAAGGGGCTCGTCGACGACTCGTTCCGCTCCCACCTGGAGATGGGCCGCTGCCACGGCATCACCCGCACGGAGATCGCCGCCCTGCTCACGCAGGCCGCCTTCTATGCCGGATGGCCCAACGCCTGGGCCGGATTCCGCATGGCAAAGGAGGTGTGGGCCGACGACGGGGCGGCATCGGACAAGGAGCGGTTCCAGCAGCAGACGATCTTCCCCATCGGCGAACCGAACACGGCCTACGCCCGCTACTTCACCGGCAACAGCTACCTCGCCCGGATCTCCGATTCGCAGATACCGTTCGCCAACGTCACCTTCGAACCCCGCTGCCGCAACAACTGGCATATCCACCGCGCCGCCTCCGGCGGCGGTCAGATGCTCATCTGCGTAGCCGGCCGCGGCTGGTATCAGGAGGAGGGCCGTGCCGCGCAGCCCATGCTGCCCGGCACGGTCATCCACATTCCCGCCAACGTGAAGCACTGGCACGGTGCCGCAGCCGACAGCTGGTTCTCGCACCTCGCCTTCGAGATCCCGGGCGAGAATACCTCCAACGAGTGGCTGGAACCTGTCGCCGACGAAGCCTACGACGCTCTGCCGTAAGCGACGTTTTTTTCTGCCGGCGACCCGGGAATAAGAATATAAATCGGTATCTTTGCCGCCATGAAAACGAAACTACGCATCGAACTGACGGCTCTCGCCCTGGCGCTTCTGTCCGGCGGCATGGCATCGGCCCGTCCGCTCACGCCGGGCGACTGGAAAGCCGAGGACCATTCGGGACGGATGGAGCTGCGCCTCGAGAGCGATACGCTGGACATCGTGTCGCCCGCAGGGGTGACGCTCTGGTACCGTCCGCGGCTGGAGGGCGACTACGAGATCTCCTACCACGCCTGCGTCTGCATGCAGGGCGGACCGCACGACCGGTTGAGCGACCTGAACTGTTTCTGGGGCGCCGCAGACCCCGTCTCGCCGGACGACCTCTTCGCCCGCAGCGCCTGGCGGAACGGCATCTTTCCGCGCTACAAGACCCTCACGCTCTTCTATGTGGGCTATGGCGGCAACAACAACTCCACGACCCGGTTCCGCCGCTACTACGGAGCGGATGAGGAGTGCCCCGACGCGACGGCCCGGCCCGTGATACGGGAGTATTCGGACCCCGACCACCTGCTGCGCCCGAACCGGTGGCTGCATATCGTGATCCGGGTCGAACAGGGGGCCACGACCTACACCGTGGACGGCGAGGAGCTGTTCCGCCAAGAGGTCGGACCGGGAACGTGTGACGGCCATTTCGGGCTGCGTCTGTTGGAGAATCACGTCCGGATCGCCGGATTCGAAGTCAAGCCGCTATGATGCCTGTCGAAACGTTCTGCCGGCTGGGGCGGGCGCTGGAGGCGCTGCGTCCCGACGACGAGGCGGTCCGCCAGGCCGCAGCGGAGAATCCCTGGTTCACCCCCGAAACGGTTTGCCGCGCGGCCCGGGCGCTGGCGCAGCAGATGCTGACGCGCGACCGGCTGGAAAAGTGGATGGCCCTCTACCCCGCCCTGCCCGTCCCCGTGCCCCGGCGGGTGCGGATCGTCATGGCCGGAAACATCCCGATGGTGGGCTTCTTCGATCTGCTGTGCGTGCTGATGGCCGGACACCGGGCCGAGGTCAAGTATTCGGGCAAGGACAGCGTGATGATGCGTTGGATCGCCGACCGGCTGAAAGCGTGGGATCCGTCCCTGACCATCGAGGAGACCGAGGCCGAAATAGATGCCGTCATCGCCACGGGCGGCGAGAGTGCCAACCGCCACTTCCGGGCGCAGTATGCCGCCCTCCCGGCCCTGCTGCGCGGGAGCAGGCAGTCGGTCGCCGTTCTCTGCGGAGCGGAGAGCGACGAGGAGCTCCGCGGACTTTCCGACGACATCTTCGCCTATTCGGGCCTCGGATGCCGCAACGTGTCGCTGCTCTTCGTACCGCACGGATACGACGTACGGTTGACCGTACCGTCCCTGTGCGAACCCTACCGGAACAACTACCGCCAACAGCGGGCGCTCTGCCGGCTGGCAGGCCGTGCGGCGGTCGATATAGGAGGGGCCCTGCTGCTCGAGCAGCGCTGCTTTCCGACGGCGCTGAGCACGATCTCCGTCGCCCGCTATGACCGTCTCTCCGAGGTCGGGGATTGGCTCGCGGCCCACGACGGGGAGTTGCAGTGCGTCGTATCGCGCTGCATCGAACATGGGCGGCGGGTCGATTTCGGACAGGCGCAGTCCCCCGCCCTGACCGACTACCCCGATGCCGCGGACGTGATGAAATTTTTGGCGGAACTGTGAATTATTGCTCCGCTTTTGCTATTTTTGTAGTTGAATAAAGCAACAAATATGGCGATTGTTTTCAAATTCCGCATGTTGAGCGACGAGAGCGACCATTTCGTCCGCGAATACGAAGTGCCCTACGACATGACGCTGGCGGCCTTCCACGACTTCATCCGCGAAACGCTGGAGTATGAGGAGGCGATGGTCTCCTTCTATACGGCCGACGACCGCTGGGAGAAGGTGCGCGAGTTCACCCTGATGGACATGGGTACGGGCGACGATTCGGAGAACGCTCCCATCCCCATGTCGGAGGTGACACTCAACGGGATTCTCCACCACCTGCACGACCGGCTGATCTATCAGTTCGACCTGCTCTCCAACCGAGCCTTCTATCTGGAGCTGACCGCCGTGGAGAAAGCCGCTCCCGGAGCGGTCTATCCGCGCGAGTTCTTCGCCCACGGCTCCGCGCCCGACCAGTTCGACCCCGAAGCGACCGTCAAGGACGAATCGATCTTCGACGAGATGATGGACGAGTTCGACGGCTTCGACGGAGACGACAGCTACGACGACGAATATTAGGCCATGAGCGCAGGAAAACGACTGATCGTCATCGTCGGTGCCACTGGTTCGGGAAAGACCGCCCTAAGCATCCGTCTGGCCCGCCGCTACGGCTGTCCGATCCTTTCGACCGATTCGCGGCAGTTCTACCGCGGGATCCCTATCGGAACGGCCCAGCCGACCGAGGAGGAGCTGCGAGCGGCCGAGCATCACTTCATCGCCTGCAACGATCTGAGCGACTGCCTGAATTGCGGCAGCTACGAAACCGCAGCGCTGGAGCGCCTGCAGGAACTGTTCCTGCACCACGATACGGTGGTGGCGGTGGGAGGCTCTGGGCTCTATGTGCAGGCGCTTTGCGAAGGGATGGACGACCTGCCGAAGGCCGATCCGGCCCTGCGCGAAAGACTCGCCGAGCGG
>CAJTLJ010000024.1 GCA_910577475.1 uncultured Alistipes sp. | reverse complement strand
ACAACCTCCGCGGCGCGATCGCACACGAGATAGCGAATCTCGGCCATCTGCGCATTCTCGATCTGAGCCGAAACGAGCTGGAGTGCGAACTGGTCTACGAGCTGCCGCAGGACGGAACCGTTCGTCCCGATTTCTGGGATTACTTCCGCTGCGATCTGGACGATCTGAAGCTGCTGGAAGAGATCGACCTGAGCCACAACAAACTCTATACGTCGACGAACGTCCCGCCGTCATTCCGAGAGATGAATGCCCTGCGGAGGGTCGACCTCTCATATAACCGGCTGGAATGCTGGATCAGTGCCGACACATGGAGGCCCATGTTCGAGAACGGCCGCACGGTGGATATGATTCTGAACGGCAACCGAATGTTCGAAAAGGTGCATGATTTCATCCAGAACCATCCGGAGTGGGACCGGCTGGCCATGCAGCTTGTCAGACAGTATGTCTATGACATCGGGTACGAGAGCGTACATGTTCCCGAATTTACCTTCACCGACATGAGGACCGGGGCGCAGCAGAGCATACGCGCCTTGTGCAGCCAAAACGAGCGCACGATGCTCCTCGCCTGGGACCCGACGGACGAGAAGTCGATCCGGTTCGCAGAGCGGTCGGTACGGCGCTATCACAAGCTCTACGGGGCGCAGGGCCTTGCCGTGGTGGCCATAACGCCCGAGGGCGATCGGTACAAGCAGGCGGCCGAACAGTATCTGGCAACGCACGAGGTGGAGTGGCCCGTAGTGGCGGACTACGCCGATGCCGAGGGGCGCAGAATCATTCTCCCTTCCGAACCCTATCCGAGCTATCTGTTCTTCGACCGCGAGGGAAAGCTGGTCGACGACGTATATACAGGAACATTCTGTTATGGTATGGCCGGAGAAGAACCGCTGCTGTACGACCTCACGGAGAGGGAATTCCAGTACGCCAACAATATGAATTCGATATGTTCCAAGATATTCGGCAAGTGCACCTACGAGAGCACGGACTACTCGATGGACAAGAAGACCGAGCTGTTGCAGCGGGCGACGCGAGGCAACGGGGTCGATCTCGTGCTGATCGGCGAATCTTTTACGGATGTCGATATCGAAACGGGATTTTATAAGGACGCCATGGTGTTCGCTATGGAGTCTTTCTTCTCCGTAGAACCGACAAAAACATACCGGGAATACTTCAATGTACATATGGTATATGCCGTTTCCAAACGCAGGCAGTTGACCCGGAACAGAACCGATAGCGCGCTGTGGACCATTGAAGACTCCGCAAACGGAATTGACGGTAGCCTGGGCACCGTGGATAACTATGCAGCAGCGACCGGAACGGTATATCCGAATCGCATTACTTGTGTGGTGGTTAATGCTCACAATGCAGCGCTCACGTATATAAATGTTGATTTAGCTCGAGCAATTGCATATTCAGGATTTTCATATAATAATAGATGGATGTTGCGTAGATGGATTACCCATGAAGCAATCGGACATGCTCTCGGATGGCTCGGAGATGAATATTCGTCTTCTATTGAACATCCCAACCCCGGTGAGATTCCACAAAATGAAAAAAGCAGGTTATTATCGTATCAACATAGCGGATTAGATCTTAATCTTTCGCTGACGAATGATCCCAAAACTGTGCCTTGGGCACATCTGATCGGTCATCCCAGATACCCGGAAGTCGGCCTTTATGAAGGCGGCTATATATATCAAAGGGGAGTATGGAGGTCAGAGGCCGCCGGAATCATGTATGATTCATCTATAGGGTACTTCAACACTTTCTGCCGAGAGTTGATTGTCAGACGTATCTTTATGTTAGCAGGAGAAGAGTATACGTTCGAGAAGTTCTTGGAGAAGGACATATTGCCTGAACGAACATCATATACCCCCAAGCATACGCTTATGGACATGGAATACGTACATCGTCCACCGATTTTTTAGATGATATAAATTAAAATTATGAATACACATTCGTGTAGATATATCAATTACTCACCTAAACAACATCATTATGAAAAAACTATGGCTTTTAACCGTCGCCTTGTTTGCGCTATGTGCATGCAGCAAGGACAACACGGACAGCGTGGAAAATCCGGCGCAAAGAACAAAACCGGTTCCGCATTTCTACGGGTGGATGACGCTCGACGATCCTGCACCCGACACACGCAGCGTCGCCAACAACTGGAAGGTATGGTCGAAGCCGATAGCCAAGAATGATCTGACCGTAAAGTTCCTGAACGGTAACAATCGTTACCAACAATATGTAAGAGAGGTAGCAGCCGAGTGGGAAAAGTATGCGGATGTTAAATTCAATTTTATAACCGACGATCAGCCTGCCATGATTCGTATAGGTTTCGACTATGTGCGCGGCATGCGGTCGAGTTGGGCACTGACCGGAACGGACCACATGCAGAAATACGGCAATCAGAACGAGGCGACCGTACATTTTGCAGAGTGGGCACGTACCTCGGAGGCTGTGAGAAGAAGCGATGTGCTTCGGGCATTCGGACAGGTGCTCGGTCTCGAACTGGAGTTCCGCCATCCCGATTTCGAGCCTGAATGGATAACCGATGCCGACGGCAATATCGACGAACTGACGATTCGGGAGTACTGGGAGTCTGAACTCAACGAGCTCATCTCGTGGGAAGAGTTGCGGAAAGTCGTATTGGAGCCGCTTTCCAGTCAGGCATTCTCTATTTCGAAGACCGAAACATACGATCCGAAGTCCGTTATGGCTTGGCCGTTTCTCGAACGGATTATCCAGAATATAGCTATAGTAGAGTTCCCGGAGGATTACAATACCGAACTTTCCGAAATGGACAAGGCCTTTATCGGACAGCTGTATGGCAAGCCTGAAAATGCAGATTCAAATGTAGACCAGCCAATTAAGTTAATCTCATTCAACTCTATGAACAAGAATCTGAAATTTACGGTATCGACATCGAAAGATCTGGTTGTTTGTTGGAATTACAAGGAAGGAACGACGCCGGCTGAGGCCGAAACCTCTCATATCAAAATACCGGAAGGTGCGGAGATTCCCTATACGGTTACGGTCGAGCACTCTTATACGAACTTTCTCGTACACCATGTCGTCATCTGCGAGATGGTAAAAGAAATTCCCGAGGAGAGCTCTGCATTGGAACGATTCGATCTGGTAAGCGGTGCAGGAATGTCGAAACTGAATATTCAACCGCAAATACCGAACGTGAAATTGTCCTATGTGCGAGTGCAAGGCGGAAAAGGCTTCCTGACACAGCAGTTCAATTTTGAGAACAATCCCTATCTGAAAGAGTTGTATATGACTCAAATCGGAGATTCCAAGGTCAATATCGACAATTGCGAGAATCTGGAGGTGTTTTCGACGGCACCCTATTTATGCAAATTGCGTATAGAAAAAGCCGACAATCAAGATAATAAGAACCCGAGTGCCGTCGGTGCGCCGGACAGATTCCCCATATATGACTTGATTATCAATCGTCCAGATATACGGATTCCAGTCGAGGTGAAAGAACCTGATACGTGGGACCCGAGGCCGCCGTTCGATTCTCTCGCTATAAATAAGGGAGGCAATTGGAAATTGACGCCGGCCGACAAAAATGCAAAGCCCTGGCCCACAGATCCCTTGCAGCATCACTCGCTTACCGAAGGCGGGCTGACGATTTCGAATTGCCCGAAATTCAACTCGCTTTGTCTGGAAAATACCTGTATTACTACATTGGACTTTTCAAATTGGCCTCAATTGAGTTATCTGTATCTCTCTTCGTGCGTTAATAATATTGTCGACTGTGGATCAAATGCCGAAAGCGTAAACTTACGCAATGCGATAGCGACGCTGCCGAAAAAGCTAAGAGAAACTCCCGGACAGATCATCATACGAGGATTGTTTGCCTTCCCTGAAATTGCAGAACCTTACAGATATAAAATATCCGCATTTAATGTCAATGAAATCAGCCAATCGGCAACAGAAAAGAACTGGGCGATTTGCTGGGATCCGCAATTTGAATATTCTACAGAAAACTAAAAACCTCTACTATCAGCCGGAGAACTTCATCTCCGGCTGATTTATTATCTTATCCACATCAATTCAGCACCGGCAAAACTCCCCGCAACCCCAGCCCTCTACAAGGCCTATACAATAGCCGGACCCGACTGAAGCCGAGCCGGAAAACTGCACGTCCCTTAATCGCTGCCGCCGACCGCCTCGAGGACCGGATTGCGAGATTGCATATGCAACCTCTTGCGAAAACGGAGCGTCCGCAACCCTATAAATACGGTATGCAATCGCACGGCAGAAACCGAAGAGAGACTACCCGCAGGCGACAGCCTCTCTTCGGCCCCTCAGCAGGCTACCGGCGGAAACGGTTGGCGAGGTATTCGGAACGGACCTGCTCGGTGAAAAAATACCGCTCCTCTTCGCGCGTAGCCAGGCGGCAATAGCGATACGATGCGGGCAACAGCCTCCAGTAGCGGAAGAAGGCACAGTCCGTCGTCAGAATCTCCAGATGTACGCCATCTTCGTCATAGCGGTTGAACGTTCCCCACAGAGAGCTGTCGGCCGGGCAATGCGAATCGCTCTTGTGAAACAGATACACTTCGCCCTCGCAAAAGCGGCACTCTTCGATGGTCATCATTACTTCATTGTTCATACTTATGAAAGTTTTAGGTTAATTTCATTTATCGCCGGTCTCGATCCGGACCTCTTCTTTGGTAACCCGCAGACGGGTGCCGACATCGACATATCGTTTCGGCCAGGTAAACAGATCGATCACCTCGACCCCCAGGGCCGATGCTATCGCCGGCAAACTGCCGATCCGAAAATCTCTCTTGCCGTTCTCGAAATTACAAACAGCCGAAACATCTATGCCCAATTCATCGGCCAAAACCTGCTGAGGCAGTGAACGCGCCAATCGAATCTGCCGAACATTTTCTCTTAACTCACTCATATGCTTTTGTCATTGGTTTTACTCCCTCGCCGTAGCATTTCCGGACAAGTGCATGCAAAGATATGTAATCCGTCCGACAAATACAATTAAATATTATTAATTTTTTATCATAAACTAACTATATGTTAGATATATAGAATAATACTAAAAATAGATAATACAATATTTATATTATAATATTGTCAAAACAGTTGTAAAAATCGGCCCCAGATAGGGCCGAACAAAGGAAAAAAGGACCGAAATAGAGGAAAAGATAAAATATTACAATAAAAAATACCGGAGGATCATATATCCATCCGGTATCCGATCAAAGGTGCCCGATCGATCGTCGCCAGGCCGCCAAACCCGCTTCGGTATGGCGGCCGGCCGCCGCATCCAGCTCCCGAATCAACCGCGACCGATCCTCGGGCAGGCGCCCCGACTGCGGCACCGCATTCGAGATGGTGTTGGCCATCCAGGCTACCGGAATCTTCAATCGGGCGATCAGCGTCCGCTGCTCGTCGAGCCGCTCCAACTCGGGCATCTCCACAAACCGTCCGGACTGCACCTCGCCCCAAAGCGGCGAGTCCGAAAAAACCGTCAGCGAAACGACCGAGACGATCCGCGGATGGAGTCGATTGAAAAGTTCGGCCGTAGCCTGCGCGGCCCGCCGGCCGTTACCGGCCCCGGCGAGCCCCGTCATGTAGGTAAAGTAGTACTCGATACCCGCCGCATCCAGCCTGCGGCACTGCTCCTCGATCTCCCGAGCCGTCGTTCCCTTGTTCATGAAGGCCAGTGTAGGATCGTCGCCCGTCTCCGTTCCGATGCTGATGCCCGTGACGCCCCGCGCCCGCAGGTCCGACAGCTCCTCGTCCGTCTTCGTGCGAATGTCCGTAATCCGGGCGAACATCCCGACGGTCTGCACCTTCGGCAGGTGATCCCGGATCAGATCGAGCAGACGCACCATCCGTCCGTAACTGACTACGAAGGGATTGGCTCCCACCAGAAAGAGACGCCTCGCCCGAGGCTGATACTTCGCGATGATCCGCAGGTCGGATTCGATCTCCTCCCGCGGCGCCAGTCTGAAACGCAAACCGCCATACAGCGAACAGAATTTGCAGGCATGATGCGAACAGCCGACAGTCGCCTGCAACAACACGGAATAAGCCTCGTAAGGAGGTCGCCAAATGGTTCCCGTGAAATGAATTTTCTCCAGATCTTCCATAATTTTTTTAAATTTGTACGAACGAAGATAGGGAATCGGCCGCAGCGCGACAAGAACCGACACGGAGGTCAGCCACTTACATCCGGGTTAGTTTTATTCTCCGCCAACGGCATCGAAACGCGAAAAAAAATGAAAACAAACACCACGTCCGCCGGGTTGTCCCCCGCTTGCCGGCTGATCGAGCAGTTCGGCAGTCGATGGGCGCTGCTCGTCTTACTAACCCTGGAATCGAACGGTACCTTACGCTTCAGCGACCTCCGGCGCGCCATTCCAGGGAATGTCTCCGAACGGATGCTCGCCTCGACGTTGCACGAACTGGAGGCCCTCCGTCTGATCCACCGAACCCTCTACCCCGAGATTCCACCCCGTGTCGAATACCGGCTCGCTGACGAGTGCCGCACACTGCTTCCGATTCTTCATCGGCTCATCGAGTGGTCGCAGCAACACACGGAAACAATCCCTACAACAGACCATCCCGCCGAATAGATACAAGATCATATCGCAACAGGGGCCGAACGATACGTTCGGCCCCACACCTGCCAATTAGACAATTTCGAATAGATAAATTATTGCATCGAAAATCAGACTAAAAAAGACGTGAGAATGGAAATATACAATAACACTATGACGTATATGTAACTTTTTTCCGGCATCGGCACCCGATTTCAACGATTTTTACAACATCTTACGGGCGCACAGATTTTGGAGTTTTTGGTCTCGATTGCGAACTCGGGAAGCGGCATCGAGAGTCGCACGGCGA
>CAJTLJ010000023.1 GCA_910577475.1 uncultured Alistipes sp. | reverse complement strand
T
Source organism: uncultured Alistipes sp. (assembly GCA_910577475.1). Taxonomy (GTDB): domain Bacteria; phylum Bacteroidota; class Bacteroidia; order Bacteroidales; family Rikenellaceae; genus Alistipes. The sequence goes on along the minus strand of CAJTLJ010000023.1, from coordinate 8,164 downwards.
CTGGCACCCCTTGCCGGCTGCCTACCGCTATGCGCGTCTCGCCACCCGCTCCGAACTGCGCGACTACACGGCCGCCCTCGCCTTTTACGAGTGCAGGACACTCGAACAAATCCCGCCTCGCCGGTATCGGTGATTCGGTGCAAAGCGGGTCCGGTTCGACAGGGTGAATGCGCCACGCTGTCGGGCGGGGCTGGTAATTGCGAATCGGGAATGGAAGACAGCCGCCGGAATTGCAACGCCGGCGGCTGCGACCGCCTTACTCCTTCTCGGGGAATCCCTGCGCCTTTAGGCGGATGTCCGACCCGTCGGGCGTAACCAGATAGGCGCCCGTATTTTCAGCCGTGATATGTCCGATCACATCGACCATCCCCAACTGCATGATCTTCTCCTGCATGGAGAGGGGAACGGTAAAGAGCAGCTCGTGGTCCTCGCCGCCGTTCAGCGCCGCAACCACGGGATCGGCGTGAATCTCCTCGGCGAAAGCCGTCGTCTGCTTCGCGATGGGAATCCGCTCCAGATAGATTCGCGCACCGCATTTCGAAGCCTTGCAGATCTGCATCAGATCGCTCGCCAGACCGTCCGACAGATCGATCATCGAGGTCGGGACAATCCCCTCCTCGCGCAGGGCATCCACGATATCCTTCCGGGCCCGGGGCTTGAGGTATCGCTCCAGCAGGTATTCGTAGCCGCCGAACTGCGGCTCGGGATTCTTCACGTCACTCAACACCCTCTTCTCGCGCTCCAGCAGGCGCAGTCCCATGTAGGCCGCCCCCAGATTGCCCGTGATGCAGATCAGGTCATTGATCCGCGCGCCGTCGCGGCGAACCATCCGGTCGCGTTCGACGCGCCCGAGCACCGTCACGTGCAGCGTCAGACCCGTAAGCGAGGCACGCGTATCGCCCCCCACGAAGTCGACCCCCAGCTCGCGGCAGGCGAACTTCACCCCCTCGTAGAGGTCGTCGAGCGCCTCCACGGAGATCTTCGCCGACACGCCGATCGAGAGAAGCAGCTGCTCCGGCCGGGCGTTCATCGCCAGAATGTCGCTGACGCCCACCGTCACGGCCTTATAGCCCAGATGCCGCAGCGGAAAGTAGGTCAGATCGAAATCGACCCCCTCGGTCAGCAGGTCGGTCGTGCAGACCACCGCCTCCCGTTCGCCCGCCGCCACGGCGGCCGCATCGTCCCCGCATCCCAAGAGCGTGGTTTCGTTCTTCGGCTCCACATCCGCCATCAACCGGTCGATCAGGCCGAATTCGCCCAGCTCGGCGATCTCCGTCCGTCCGTTTTTCTTCTCCATATATCGTAAAGTTTTTACAAAATTAGGAAAACATTATTTTTTATCAAAAAAAAGGGCTATTTTTGCTTCTGTTATAAACACCAAATTCAGATCAGATAATCTCACAAAACGTTCGCAACCATGCTGAACATCGTATTATTCGGAGCCCCGGGCTGCGGCAAAGGCACCCAGGCGGCACGTCTCAAGGAGCGTTACGGCATCAACCACGTCTCGACCGGCGAAGTGATCCGGGGTGAAATCGCCCGCGGCACCGAGCTCGGCAAAAACATGGAGAGCTACATCATCCGGGGCCAGCTGGCCCCCGACCGGTTGGTGATCGACATCATCGCCCACTACGTGGAGGAGCACCGCGACTGCGCCGGCAACATCTTCGACGGCTTCCCCCGCACGACCGCACAGGCCGAAGCCTTCGACGAGATTCTCGGCCGTCACGGGCTGAAGGTCGACCTGATGGTCTACATGGACGTTCCCGAGGAGGAGTTGGTGAAGCGTATCCTGCTGCGGGGCAAGGATTCGGGCCGCGCCGACGACGCCTCGGAGGAGGTCATCCGCAACCGCATCTCCACCTACCGCGCCCAGACGGCCGTCGTCGCCGACTACTACGCCGCCGCCGGCAAATACGTAGCCGTCAATGGCGTCGGCACGATGGACGAGGTGTTCGAACGCATCTGCACGGCCATCGACAACCGGGCCTAAAGGCTCCGGAAGACCTCCCGTACCGCAATCGGTCCGCAACATGGCGGGCCGTATGGGATATACTCCCCTTCATCCGATCCCTCCGAAAAACTCGGAGGGATTTTTCTTAGCTTCCGGATTAAAAAAAGAAGCGGACAACTCTTTCGAATTGTCCGCTTTGGTAGCGGGAGGAGGACTCGAACCTCCGACCTTTGGGTTATGAGCCCAACGAGCTGCCAACTGCTCCATCCCGCGATATATCGTCTATCGGTGTGATATCTCGCTTTTGCTCTGCAAAGATAATACAAAAAAACGGTTCTGCCAAATAAAAATCGCACCTAAAGCGGACTTCAGCAAGCTACACCATGTAATTCAGCAAGTTGCAACGCAAAAAATCATACGATGCGGGCAGCCACCACCTCCGAAAGATCGGCCACGGGGGTAGATTCGGCACCGCGGGCAATCGCCTTCTTGCAGAGCGGGCAGGCCGTGACGATGGTCGACGCCCCCGTAGCCCGCAACTCGTCGGCCGTATGGCGGGCCAGTTGCAGCTGCTGACCGTCGGAAATCACCGTATTGGCTACCGAAGAGCCGCAGCAGAGGGCGTGCTCGCGCGTATGGGCCGGCTCGACGAGCTCACCCAACGCCCCGATCACGGCACGCGGCTCGTCGTAGATTCCGCTGCCGCGCCCCAGTTCGCAAGGGTCGTGGTAGGTATAACGGTCCTCCGTCCGCCGCACCCGGAGCCGGCCGGCGCGCAGCAGACGCAGGATATACTCCGAGTGGTGAATCACCTCGATCCCCTCCAGATCGTACTCCTCGCGGAACACCTTCAGACAGATCGGACACGAGGTCACCAGCGTCGTGATGCCATGCCGAACGAAAAGGTCGCGGTTGTAATCCATCATCCTGCGGGCCGAATCGGTCTCGCCCGAGAGCTTCAGAGGCCGGCCGCAGCAGACGCCGCCCTCCCGGTCGGCCCACCACACCTCTTCGCCGGCCGCCTGGAAAATGCGCTCCATCGCCTGAAGGGTGCGGGGCGTCAGCAGGGTCATGCACCCGGCGAAATACCCCACCTTGCCCATCCCCTGCGAGCGGTCCACGCCGCTCAGGTAGTCGAAGCGGTTTTCATCCGGGACATTGCGCATGCGGTCGCGAGAATTCAACCGCAAGGTATTGAGATCGATCCCCACAGGACAGCGCTCGGCGCAGCGGCCGCACATCAGGCAGTCGTTCGCCACGGAGAGAGCCAGACGTTCGCTCCGCCGGTCGCGCAGAAAATAGACCGACTGCACGTCGTGAATTCCCAGTACGCTCTGCAGCTGGCAGGGGTCGATGCAGATGCCGCAACGCGAACAGGCCTCGACCTGGAAATGGTCGTAGGAGCCCTTCTTCTCCCGCGAATGCAGGCCGTACCGGCGCAGGAAGATGAGCGGAATCTCCGTGAAGATGTGCATGTAGCGCGAGAAGGGCAGGGCGACGAAGAAGAGCCCCAGACAGCAGGAGTAGAACCACCACAGCGGCTGGAAAAGCGCCAGCAGCAGATGGATGCTCAGGTGGTCCGACAACAGCGCCCCGATCGATCCGGTGAGAAACCCGCCTCCGCCGTAAAGGGCCGCCGTGACGCACTCGGCCGCCAGTCGGGCCGGGAACACGAACCACAAGGCCGAAAGGGCGATCCGGTCGCCGGGCGTATGCTTCGTGGTGCGGCGCATGCCCATCGCCCGCGAATAGAGCCGCTTGCCCCAGGCCAGCGCGACGCCCGAGAGGACCAGCAGCAGCAAAAGATCCATCAGAAAGTCGAATACCGGCAGATGCTCGAAGGCCTGCCGGGCCGCGAAATACTTGAAGAAGACATGCCCCTGCAAGGGTACGAAACGGAATCCCAGCACGGCGACGGTCTCGATCCACCCCACGGCGATCAGCAGGAACCAGCCGAAGGCCAGGCTCATGTGCATGTAACCCAGCAGCGGATTGACACGGAAGATCCGGCGGTGGAGCAGCGACTCGCTGACGACCTCGCCGATGGCTCCCAGCGTGGCACGGGTAGGAATTCCGCGCCGTATCAGCCGTTTGTCGGCCTTCGGCAGGCGGTGGAGCCACAATCCGTACTTGACGGCCAGCGTCGTGAAGAGGACCGTCGCGCCGAAGATGAACGGCAGACAGAAAGGATCGTAGAAGGTCATGGCTAAAAATCTCCCAGTTTACGTTTGATGAGCATCACCAGCGCCCGGGTGTTGATGCCACGCGGGCAGACCAGCCGGCACTTCCCGCAGAGCATACATTTGTTGAGCTCCTCGTAAAGGCCCTGATACTCGCCGCGGCGCACCAGCGTATGCACCCGGCGGAAATTGTATGAAGTGAGGTTGCCCGCCGTACAGACGGCCGTGCAGCTGCCGCAGCCGATGCAGGCCTGCAATTCGGGCATCTCGCGCAGAATCTCGTCGCTCTTGCGCAGGTCGTTGCGGTCGACGTCGATCGTCCGCGGCTTGCTGATGCCGTATCCCCAGTCGATGGCTCTCATGATCTCCGCCGATTCAGGTACCTGCACACGGCGTCGGCCGCCGCGTCGGCTTCGTTCAGACACTCGCCCACGCTCTTCGGAGCCGTGGCGGCACCGGCGTAGAAGATACCCTCGACAGGGCTCTCGACATTGTGCAGAAAGAGGTCGCGCGGAGCGAAGAAACCGTTGTCGGCACGACGCAGAGCGCTCTCCCGTTCGAGACGGCCATTCTCGTCGTTGGCCCGCATGCCCACCAGCAGAATCAGCATGTCGACGCTCATGCGCAGCGGACGTCCCGTCAGCGTATCCTCGGCCTTGATCTGCAACCGGCCGTCGATCGTGGGGCTCGTCTCCGAGATCCGGCCGCGCACGAAGTGGATGTTGTACCGCTGCTGCGCCTCGCGGTACATCTCCTCGTACCCGGGGCCGAACATGCGGATATCCATGTAGAAATTGAAGACATCGGCGCCGGGATAGAGCCGCTTGAGCTCCATCGCCTGCTTGACGCCCGTGATGCAGCACACCTTCGAGCAGTGGCGCTGGCAGACCTTCTCGTCGCGCGAGCCGACGCAGTGGAGAATGGCGATGCGGCGCGGCGCCGTACCGTCGGCTTTCGCGACGCACCCCTGTTCGAACATCCGCTCGATGTCTGCCGAGGTAAAGACATTGTCATAAATCCCGTAGCCGTACTCCTCCTTGATCCGGGCGTCGAACAGGGTGAATCCCGTAGCGACCACCACGGCCTCGCCCTCCAGCGTCCGGCCGTCCGAAAGCCCCACCTCGCGGGGCGAGATGCGCTCGGCCGTCACGCCGGTCCGAATCTCCACGCCGAGCTCCGCAGCCCGCGCCTGCAAGGCCCCGAGGACCTCTCCGGCGGGGGTGAACGAGGGGAAGAGCTTGTGCCAGCCGCGCAGCTTGCCGCCGGTCACGGACTCCTTCTCCACGACCACGGGCCGCAGGCCGCGCTCGGCGAGGCGGACGGCCGTTTGCAGACCGGCGATGCCGCCTCCTATGACGATGATCTGTTTCATAGCTTGATGTTGTAAACGGTCTCCTGCGCACAGCAGTTGACCACCGCCGAAGCGGGTTGTCCGATGAATTTTCCGTTGCGGCCCAGATACTTGGCCGCCGGATCGTAGTCGATGCCCATCTTGTCGAGTAGGGGCTCCACATCCACCTGGTGCATCTGCATGCCCAGTTCCCAGGGGTCGTAGCCCAGCACCAGCCCCGCCATCTCCTCGTAAGTCAGCACGGGGATGCCGCGGCCGTTCTCGCCGTAAGTCGTCCCCTCCATCTCGGCGATGGCGTACTGCCACTTGTCGAGGAACATGGCGCAGCCCGGACAATTCGCCACGATGAAGTCGGGCTTGTAGGGGGCCATGCTCTCCAGTTTCTTGTGGGAGTTGGCGATCGAATAGCCGCGGTTGGCCTGCACCAGGTAGTTGCGGAATCCGAATCCGCAGCAGTGGCGCCGCTCGGGATAGTCCACGCACTCGCCGCCCCACGACTCGATCATCCCCGCCAGTACATAGGGGAACTCCGAACCGCCGATGCCCGATTTCGGGAAAATCTTGGCATAGTGGCATCCGATGTGCTCCACCACGCGCAGCGGCTCGCCCGTGGCGGCGTTCACCAGCCGGTGCTTCGCCTGCCGGGCGATCTGTTCGCGGAAATGGAAAACGATGTCGGAGGTGTGGGCCAGGGTCTTGGGCTTGCGGAATTCGCGCCCCGTGGCCTTATAGAGATTCTCGCGCGTGCGCTCCTCGGTCTCGGGAAACTCCTCCCACGTGGCGAGCATCTCGGTATAGATGCCGAACGAGGTGATGCACGACGAGATGAAGTTCTCGTAGCCCGCCTCGTCCATCAGGGCGAACTGCCGCGCCACCACCGTCATGATGGTCTCCAGCGGTACGATGTCCGAATGGTAGCCGATTCCCGTACAGGAGGTATGCAGCGGATCGTCCAGCACGTCGCGCCCCAGATCCTTTTGCAGGATCTCCAGAAACGCCTTTTCGCTGCCGGGGAAAAAGTTCTGCCGGATGCAGCTGCGGGCGTAGTAGTAACGGTCGTCCGCAATCTCCTTCTGATAGTCGTTCCAGCTTCGTTGCATATCAATAGTGGTCGTTCGAGTTTTTGGTAAAGGCATCCATCATGTATGCGTCGTCCGCGCCGTCGTAGCCCATCTCGCGCGCTTTGCGGTCGGAGTGGCTCTCTATGGTGTCGAACATCTCCCTGCCTCCCGTCACCTCGAAGATCCGGTGCAGCTCCTCCATCGACTGCGCGTCGATGCGCCGCAGCGCCCCGGCCCCTTCCTGCCGGTACGAGGGGGTGAACTGCGGATAGAGGTCCGTATCGTGGTCGATGATCCACCGCCATACGGTTCCTTGCTCGGGGTGCAGCTCGGGCTTCACCAGCCGCGGCGTGATGCAGTAGCCCGTCCGGAGAATATTCTCGCCGATAGTACGCTTCAGGGCCAGCTGCTGCCGCCCTTTCTCGCTCTCGACGAAAAGTCCCGTCTTCTGCGAAAGAGTCCTCAGCGCCTGGATGACATACCCGGGCGTATTGCCGCGCGGGCAGCGGGGGCGGCACGACATGCACTCGCCGCAGTACCAGATCACGTCGCTGCGCAGCAGCTCTTCGATCGCCTCGTCGTCGCGGGTCTGGACGATGCTCACGATCTGCCGCGGGTCGTAGTTGTAGAACTCCGCCGCCGGACAGACGCCCGTGCAGACCCCGCAATTCATGCAGGCGTGCAGCCCCTCCCTGAGGCGCACGTCCTCCATCAACCTATCGAAATATTTGCCCATAAAAGCCTTCTGTAACTTTCCGCGGCAAAGTTACGGCCCTGCGGTCCGGTTCGCAAGGGTATAAATACCTATTTTTAATAGGCCGCCGGTGGGAAGAAAACGAAGAGCCGCCCGATTCGACAATCGGACGGCTCCCAATGCACGCTTGCGTCAACAGCGGACTATTTCTCCTTCGTTGCCACGCGCTTCTCCTTGATACGGGCCTTCTTGCCGGTCAGGTTGCGCAGGTAGTAGATACGTGCGCGACGAACTACGCCGACCTTGTTCAGCTCGATCTTCTCGATGTGGGGCGAGTAGAGAGGGAAGATACGCTCCACACCCACGCCGTTCGAAATCTTGCGGATGGTGAACATCTTCGTCTTGCCCGATCCCTTGATCTGGATCACGACGCCACGGAAACTCTGAAGGCGCTCCTTGCTACCCTCGACGATCTTGTAGGTCACGGTGATGGTGTCACCGGCCTTGAACGAAGGAACCTCAGCCTCGGGCTTGGTCCACAGCTGCTCGTTGACGAGCTTGATGATTGCATCTTTGTTCATTGTTGCAACAATTTTTTTACGTTCCGCATCCAACATTCCCGCTGTGCCCGACCTACCATACCCGGCTCCTGCCGAATAATCCCGCCTCGACGGCTGCGGCCCTGCACCCAATGAAAGAGGTTGATATACGCCCATTTGGGGAGGCAAAGATAGGAAGTTTTTTCGAATCCGCAAAATCTTCGCGAAACAATCTCCGGCGACCCCGATTTCTCTTCGTGCACCCCTGTCGCCCTGGCTGTCGAGGGGGGGGGTTGGAAAGTCGGGATGTCTCGCCTACGGGGCTGACGCCCCTCCGCTCAACATGACAGCACAGCTGTCACCCCGAGTGCAGCGCAGCGGAATC
>CAJTLJ010000022.1 GCA_910577475.1 uncultured Alistipes sp. | reverse complement strand
GATGATATTATGACACGAGCCAAGCTCAAATCCTATCAGGACACTTACGCCCAAGCCATGAGCGGTTACGGATTGCAGCGTGGCGTTGATGGCTCGGAAGCGAAGCATATCTCCACACGGAAGTATTACCGTGATTTGATGCAGCAGACGGAGCAATTACAGACCGATATAGCACAACTCCAAGACCGCAAGGAAACGGCACAGGAGGAACTCAGGCAAGTAAAGAAAGAGGTACAGACCGAAAAACTGAAAGAGGCTGCCACAACAGCCGCCACCAACATAGCCGAAAGTGTAGGTTCTCTTTTCGGCAGTAACAAGGTCAAGACCTTGGAGAGGGAAAACTCCGTATTGCATCAGACGGTAGACACCCACGAGGAAACCATCGAAACGCTGCAAACCAAGATACAGACCATGCAGACCGAACACAGCCGCCAAATGTTGGATATGCAGCAGAAGCACATCAAGGAATTGCAGGTAAGAGATACCGAACACAAGAAAGAGGTATCAAGGCTTACCGCCTTGTTGAACAAGACATTGAAATGGTTTCCGCAAATAAAGGGTATGCTCAATCTCGAAAGGTTCTGCCTTTCCGTAGGTTTCAATCAAGAACAGACGGCAGTACTGATGATGGGCAAGCCGCTTGAATATAGCGGTGAACTATATTCAGAAGAACACAAACGGAAATTTATGGCAAAAGAGGTTACAGCCAAAGTGTTCACCGACAAAGGCAGGTTCGTCCTTACAATCAACTTGCAACCGATTGGGGATTGGGTCAAGGCGCAGCTTGAGAAGCTAAGGCAAGATTTTATTGTTCAACAAACTCCTAAACAAAAGCATTTCAAATTATAAACCCCAATAAAATCCGTGATACTAGTGTTTTACACAAAATATATCACGGATTTTTTGTACTTTTGCACTGTGTAAAATTGAATTCTTATAAATGGTTGAAAATCTTAATTGGGAATCTTTCGGAGAAAAATATCATTTGAAAAATGATAAATATGTCCAAGACGTCATTTTGTTACAAAGATTACAAAGTGACAAACGTTATCCTATAATATTGTATCCTCAATTACTTCGTGAACAACTTTCCAAAAAGTTCATGATAGGTTCTGTTGGTGTTGCACTAAAAGACAAAAATCATATTTATTTGCATGACTTTTTGAATGTTGCAAAATCATTAAACCTTAAAGGTGATGATTGGCAATTTTTAGTTCATCCGTATAATCCTAAAGATGCAACAGTCCCATCAATACCCGAAATTCCCACAGAAAGAACAGAATTTTACAAAACACGTAATTGGGGATGTCTCATTCCTTTTATTATAGTGGCACTTCTTTTTACTCTTCCTGCATTTTTTATATCACCCAAAGACCCTGGATTAGGTATAATTGTTGCCATATTATGGATTCCTTTCGTTTTATTAATGGCGCATAAAATGAATGTGGGTAAACTTGAATCAAAAATACGCACAAGAAAACTAACACAACAAGAAATCAAACAATTAGAGCAGGAAGTGCAAGAGAAATATCAAAGAGACATCAAGGCATATCGAAAATTAAGAGAGGAATACGAAAACAAAGAATTAGAATTCACACAACGATTAAATTCTCAAGCAGCACTTCTCGATAAATATGCAAAACTTATAGTTCCGACCATATTTAAACGTTGTTTACTCAATAATCTCAAAATAGAAGATTGTATGATGCCTCCACAACGAGGAGCATCAGAAGACAAACTATTCTACGCATTAATGAAAGAATTTCCGTCTTACATCAAGATGGACAAATCGCTTGGCACTTATTCTCCTGATTTGGTCTTGCATAATGGTTGCTCGTGCCCAATTGATTTGGAAATAGATGAACCTTACGAATATAAAACAAAGAAAGAAATTCATTATATAGGTTGCGAAGATGAAGAAAGGAATAACTATTTTTTATCTAATGATTGGTTCGTTCTTAGATTTACAGAAAACCAAATAAAGAATCATTTTACTGAGTGTATAGATATAGTTAAGGCACTTGTCCATTTCATTGAGTGGGGGGATACATCTAAACTATATGAAGTAGAAAGAACTATTGTACAAATCCAAGAGCCTCGCTGGACTAAAGAAAAATCAAGAATGTTAGCGATAGAAAATTATCGTGACAACCAATAATAATTGATTAGCGGTAAGCAATGTCTCATTTGGTCAAAAAGTTATTTCTAAATCATACTTCAGAGAATGTTTTTCAAAACTTTGAACAGCAATTCAATACCATATTATACAGAGAGTATACACATTTAGAGCTATTTCATATTGATTGTTATACAATAGACCAATATAAACAATTAGATGGAGTTACAATCCTCGAAGATACAAAGAACGATACATTCTTATATTCTGTTGATGTCAAAATAGTAGATAAACAGCGTATAATATGTGCAGCAATTATTTTTTCACCAACATTGTGTGAAACATTGAATTTTGCCGAAAAAGAAAAATTGGCGGTTATCACAACTGAAGTTGGGCATATAATCCATTATTTCAATGAAAATCTAACAAATGCTAATAATCTGATGATTGAATTGAAAGCAGATGAAGTTGCAGAGAAATTAGGATTAGCAGAACCATTGAAACTGTATTGGAAAAACTAAAATCATCCAAGTTATATTCAAGAGAACAATGTCAATTAATGGATTTTAGGATGCAACTTTTAAAGTAAAACGATTATTTCAATCACTGACCTTGTCTTTTCAAATAAATATCATATCTTTGTATTGAGTTATTTGACAGCATAGCATTGTAAATCGCAGAAATTAGCACGGTTTCCAACTCGTTACCTCTGTTTTTCAAATACTCCTTTAAATGTTTATTCCTCAAATGGTTGTATCAAACCGTTGAAAATCTAAAATAAAAAAATGCGCAGCTGCGAACACTATCTATCACCCTTGCGATCCGAAAAATCAGGCTTCGCAAAGGCTCTCGCCGACGCGACCGTCGAGACATATCGACGATACCGAAACATTCACCCTCACAAAACGCCCCCGCAGGACGCAGCCAGCGAAGGACAAAACCCAAAGTGCAGTCCTTCGTCCGGGATGGAATGTCTTACGGTTGCCGAATGGCGTGCGCCGTGAACCCTCGAGACCCCTCGACTTCGCTCGGGGTGACAAGACAATGCACAATTATTCGATTACCGAACGATGCAGGTGCTGGATGTCGATAAATGTAAGGACCGCCTTCGGGCGGTCCTTTGCGTCAGGCGCTTCCGGTGTCAGGGCAGGTCGCCGCTCTTGCGGGGTGCCGAGGGTTCGAAGCCGTTGCGGCGGACCCACTCCTGCACATCGTAGGTGAGCACCTCGTCGCGGTCGGCCCAGCGGCCGGTCTGGACCAGCCGGTCGCGATAGCGGAGAATCTTGTCCGTCAGCGGGAAATCGGGACGCGGCAGGGCCTCCTTCTCGCGGCGCTGCGAGGGGCGGATCGTGCGGTCGAAGACCTCGCCGCGCGTCGGGCGCCGCTCGGGCAGCCACTTGAACTCCTTGAGGAAGAACTCCTGCGTGGCGGGAATGTTGTTCATCGGGTAGATCACGTAGTCGTTCTCGTTGCGGTAGGTCATCGTGACGATCTGTTTCTGATCGATATAGAACGAGGCCGATCCGCTCCGCACCACCAGCATGTTGTTGACGGGCGAACCCGGTTCGTCCTGCAGGAAATAGATGGTCTCCACGTTGCCGTTCACGTCGTGGCGGAAAATCTCGTTGCCGGAGAACCAGGCGGTCATCTCCTTGCCCGATATCTGGTTGTAATAGGCCGTGTCGATTTCGGTCACCATGATGGGACGGCCCACGAAATCGACGCGGTCGATCTGCTGGTTCTTCGTATGGATATCCATCACGTCGGAGGTGATCTGGTTCCGTTCGTTCCAGAGCACGGGGTCGATATAGAGGTGCAGGGTCGAATCGACGCCCAACCCCACGATCGAGTCGCACACGGCCTGGAAATCGGTCCGGTAGATCTTCACGTTCCGGTAGCCCTTCACCACCCGGCGGACCGTATCGGCGGCCAGCGCGGCCGAATCGACGGCCGGCGCAGCCAGCGAATCCACGGAGAGGCTGTCCGCCCCCGCTTCGGTGCGGGCGAGCGAATCGGCAGCCTGCTGCACATGCAGCAGCGAATCGAGCCGGCTCAGGGCCGACGAGTCGGGCAGCTCCTTGCCCTTGCGGATCGCCCGCTCGCGTTTGGCCTGCAGCTTGGCCTCCAGCCGCGCACGGCGACGCTCCATGCGGCGACGCTCCGCCTCGGCCATCCGGTCGAGCTGCGCCGTCAGCTTGGCCTGACGGGCCCGGGCGATCTGCTGGAGCTTCTTGCGGCGCTCCTCGGCCTTCGCCTGCTTCCGGGCATCGCGCGCCTTGCGGTCCTGCGCCTTGTAGAAGGCCTTACGCGCCTTCACGCTCAAGGTGTCCAGGCTGTCGCGCAGGCGATTCAGCGAGTCGCGGACGAGAGTCAGCGAATCGTCCGTCCGGGTGAGGGAGTCGGGAATCGGAGCAGCGAGCGAATCGGCGTTTTCAGCGACGGAAGGGTGCTCCGAAACCACCTCGTCCGATCCGACCGCCTCGACGGGCGTCGGCAGTTTGTCGTGCACCCGATCTCCGCGGACCTGCATCGCCTCGGCTCCGGCAGGCTCCGGCATGCCGGACGGAGTTTCAGTCTCCGGCTCGGAATCGGTTTCGGCCGTCTCCGCGGGACGCTGCGTCGTAAAGGAGGTGACCAGCAGGATCGTGTCGGAACGCATGAATACGGTGTCGCCCTGCGTGGTGTCGTAGCCCACCAGCGAAGGGCGGCGGGTCAGCAGCGCATTGCCCGGATCTTTCCAGTACTCGCCGTAGTCGCCGAAAGCCAGCGTCTTGTGTTCGCTGTCGTCGATCTGTATATTGCGGTGGAGCAGCACGTGCTCCTCGTTTTTCAGGTAGTCCAGGCTGTCGCTCCAGAGCTCGTCCTTCGGGGTGAGGATATATCCGTTTTCGGTAATGACGTAGCGCTCCTCGGGACGCAGGTAGTGGCCCCGGTCGCCGTAAAGGTAGTCTCCGCCGGCATTCCAGATGTTGGTGGCGGTGAAGAAATCGGCGCGGTCAGTGTCGGTGTTGTAGATCACCGAGTCGCCCGTCAACTGATAGGTGGTGTCCTGCATCTGGACCCGTCCCACGCACGAGATCTCGTGCGTATCGGAAAAGTAGTAGCCCCGGTCGGCCTCCAGCTGGTGGCCCCGGTTGAAGAGGACGCCGCCGTTCGAGAACTCGCCCACCTTCGAGGAGGTGTCGAACGTGAAACGGAACGTATAGAGCGTCGCGTCGCCATCGATCACCTTCACCAGCGGCGAATAGACTTCCGCCTTGTTCTGCCGGCCCCGGTAGTCGGCCCGGTCGCCGTAAATGAAGGTGGTGTTCTGGTTGATGAGGACGTTGCCGAAACACTCGAAGGTCTGGGCATCGTAGCGGACGGCGCTGTCGCAGGTGATGACGGCCCCGTTATGCAGGGCGGCGAAATTGCCGACCATGCAGACGGCCATCGAGTCGCCCACGTCGATCGAATAGCTGTGGTCGGAGCGCATGTAGACCAGCTTCGAGTCGCCGGACGGCTGCGGGCCGGACGGCACGGAGGGAGCCTGCGGCGCGGGCTCGGCCGCCCGCTGCATCTCCAGACCCGAACGGGCCGAAGTGTAAAAGCCTCCCGCCACCGCAGCGACGAGAAGCAGGGAGAGGAATTTTCGCGGGCGAAACGGCATGGCGGTACGGATTTACTTCACCCAGTTCTTGTTCTCGAACTCGCCGTCGCGGAACTCGGGGTCGATGAAGACGTACATGCCGGCGATCTTCCGGTCGAGCCACGCCTCGAACTCCTTTTCGCGCTTGATGTTGAGAGCCAGCTCCTCGAGGCGGATATAGTCGTTCTCCAGCGAAGCCTTGTGGGCCGGGACGATCTCCACCAGCTTGACGATCTTCGAGAGCTGGTTGCCCATCACATCCTCGGCCTGATAGGCATCCGACACCTCGCCCGGCTTCAGACGGCTCAAGGCCAGGTAGTCGACATACGGCTTGTGGAACCCGTCGTTGGCGAAGTCCTCCTTGAGGAACTTCGTCTGCGTGTAGTTGACGTCCATCGCGTCGGCGCGCTCCAGAATGTCGTGGTTCGTCATCAGTCCGCCGTTCATCTTGGTAAGGGCGTCGTCGGAGTGGAGCTGGGCAGCCTTCTCGAAGGTGATCGAATCCTTGCGGATCAGGTCGGCCAGCGAGTCCAGCTCGCGCAGCGATTCGCTCAGCTCGTCGAACGTGTAGGTGGGACGCAGCAGGATATGGCGGCTGTGGTAGAGGTTGCCCCGCTTGTCGATGAGCTGGATGATGTGGAATCCGGCCTGCGACTCGACCACCTCCGAGATCTGTCCGGGCTTCAGCTCGGCCAGTGCATCAGCATAGACCTGAAAGAGACCGGCCAGCGGCGAAGGCTCGATCTCGCCGCCCCGCATGGCCGAGCCGTCGACCGAATACATGCGTGCCAGCGTCTCGAACTTGGCATCGCCCGACATGACGCGGTTGCGCAGCTCCAGCAGACGCTCGCGTGTGCGGCGCTTGGCCTCGACGATCGTCTTCGGGAACTTCGTGATCTGGGCATAGACATACTGGTCGGGGATGACCGGCAGGCTGTCGCGCGAGGTCTTCTTATAGAAGCGCTCCACCTCGCCGGGCACGATGGTCACCTTCGAGGTCACCTGATTCTGCATGGCCTGGGCATAGCTCTGCTCCTGATAGTTCTGGCGCAGCTGCTCGCGGATGTTGAAGATCGCCATGTGATACTTCGCCTCCAGCGCCGGAATGGAGCCCTCCTGGTCGATCATCAGCTGCAACTGCTCCTCGACACGGCCCTGAATGCCGCTCAGGTCGATCTCCACCGAGTCGATCTGCGCCTGATGGAACAGCAGCTTCTGCATCATCAGCCCCTCGAGCGCCTCGTTCATCGGATCGCGGTCGGTCGTATAGCCCGCCGCGCGGCGCTGCTCGACCAGCCGGCGGCCGTAGTCCGCCACCTCGGAGTAGAGGATCGACGAGTTGCCCACCACGGCCACCACCTTGTCCAGCATGACCTGACGCTGGGCCCGGACTCCCGTCGCCGCACAGATCAGGGCGACGCC
The DNA here is from genome assembly GCA_910577475.1 of uncultured Alistipes sp. Classification (GTDB taxonomy): domain Bacteria; phylum Bacteroidota; class Bacteroidia; order Bacteroidales; family Rikenellaceae; genus Alistipes. The sequence continues at coordinate 8,353 of CAJTLJ010000022.1, read as the reverse complement.
CCATATCAATTTCTTCAACATATTCTGATTGCTTTGTTATTCGGTTTCGTAATAGAGCTTCACGCGCCCGCGTTCGTCGGCCGCTTCGCGCAGTTCCCGTTCGTGGCTGCGGATCAGTTCGCCCTGCCGCTGGTTGAAGAGGATGCGGCGAATGGTCTCGCGGACCCGCTCCAGCGGCAGCGCCTCGCCGGCACGGCGGACGGAGACGAGCTGGAAATAGTAGTTCGAGTAGTTGTCGCGCATCTGCTGGACGTCGCTCGACGCCAGCAGGGAGGAGTAGTCGTGGTCGCGCAGGGCCGGCAGACGGCTCAGAAAGTCGTCCCAGTCGACCCACTCCGATGCCAGATCCTCGAACAGAAAGTTCTGCTTGGTGCAGATATCCTCCAGATCCTTGCGGCTCTCGGGGCTCGGCGAGCGCATCAGCCCCAGCAGCTTGCGGGTCTGCCGCTCTCCGTCGGGCAGGCGCAGGATGCGCCCCTTCACCAGCGTCCGGTCGGACTTGAAATCCTCGAGATGAGCGTTGTAATAGGCCTGCACGCTCTCCTCGGTAAAGGCCGTGTCGATCCGGATATCCACGTAGTGCCGCTCCAGCTTGCGGATCAGCAGCGACTGGCGGTACTCCTCGACCATCGCCTCGACATCGGCCAGCTCCGCCTCGGAAAAGATCCGCTCGGCCTCGCCCAGCTTGAGCTGGCGGGCCACCCAGCGGTCGGCGTACATGCGGTAGAAGGCGGCGCTGTCATCGCCTGCGATGCCCGCGGGCGCCAGCCGCTCGACCTCGTGCAGATAGAGCGTCCGGTGCCCCACCTTCGCCAGCGGAGCCCCGCCCTTGAAGTAGGCCGGCAGCTCCCGGCAGCCGACGGCCAGCAGGAGCATCGCGAGAGAGACTATTTGAACCTTTATGCGCATTTAGGGAGCAAAGTTACACTATTTACCGGAATTCAACGTATCGGGAGCGGGGTTTATTGCCGCTTCGGCCGCATTTTTCCGCTCTTGGGCCCGCAGGCGCCGCATGCGGCGGACCATTTCGACGCCCGAAACCGCGACGACGAGCAGAGCGGCGGCATAGATCGCGACATAGAGACGGCCGCTGCCGATCAACTCGCGCAGGGTCAGCTCGGCCATCGGCCGGCCGTCGAAATTCGCACCGGGGAACTCGGCCCAGATCATCAGCAGGGCCAGCGCGTTGTTGAAGGCATGCAGCAGCAGAGAGGGCCACAGCGACCGGGTTTGCAGGCAGAAGAATCCGAACAGCAGCCCCAGCACGAAAGCATTGAGCGACTGCACGGGGTGAAGGTGCATTGCACCGAAGAAGAGCGACGAACCGATCCAGGCCGCCATGATGCCGGAGCGGACGCGGAGCGATTCGAGCACCACGCCGCGGCAGAGCAGCTCCTCGAAGAGCGGGGCCGCGACGACCGACGTCATCAGCGCCCAGCCCCCCCGGCCGGGATCGGGCATGGGGAGAAAATCGAAATCGACCAGCTGCATCAGCGGCTCCAGCACCACCCCGCAGGCCAGCATCGCGACGACGCCCCAGAGCAGCAGTAGGGGGTTCCACCCCCGCACCGAAAAGCGGGCGACGACGTGCGGCCCCCGGCGCAGCCGCCGGTAGAGCAGCGTAAGCAGGAGGGCGAGCCCCATCTGGGCGCAATACATCACGAAAACGGTCCGCCCCCACGTCTCGGGGTAGAGAGTGCGGCCCTCCGCGGTCTCGGGCATTGCGCAGCCGCACCACCGGGCGACCGCTGCGCCGGCGAGCGCCGAGAAGAGCAGGATGAGCATCAGGACGAGCCAGTCGCCCCACGCGGGGAAGCCCTTGCGGGCGAACGGGTCGGAAAGCGCCGGGGAGGCGCCCGTTATTTTCAGGGATTCGGACATTCCACTTCTTCGATTTCGTTCGAACCGCAAAGATAGGAATTTTTCGCGAAGGACGGTGCGCCGACGGTCAAAAGCGCCCGAAAGCCCCGCCCTTCCGACCGAACGCAGGTCCGGCCGTGAACCGGGCCCACAGACCGCCCGGAGGCCGCCCGACAAAACTTCGGACGGAAAAGTGGGGCGATTTTTGCACAGCCCGTATAAATTTCGTATTTTTGCCCGAATCTATTTTTATTCCAAATGGCAAAAGTCATCGCTTTAGCAAATCAAAAGGGCGGCGTCGGCAAAACCACCACAGCCATCAATCTGGCAGCCTCGCTGGCCCTGCTGGGCAAACAGGTGCTGCTGCTGGACGCCGATCCGCAGGCGAACGCCACCTCGGGTCTGGGTTTCGACATCGACCTGGAGGGCATCTACGAATGTCTGACCGGGACCCGGCAGCCGCAGGAGGTGCTGCTCCAGAGCCCCGACGTGAAGAATCTGTGGGTGCTCCCCTCCTCCATCGACCTGGTGGCGGCCGACACCGAATTGCCGAAGATGGAGAATGCGCACCGCATCATGAAGCGCATCATCGACCAGCTGCGCGACCGTTTCGACTACATCTTCATCGACTGCTCGCCGTCGCTGGGCTACACCACCGTCAACATCCTCACGGCGGCCGACTCGGTGCTGATTCCCGTGCAGTGCGAATACCTGGCGCTGGAGGGTCTGAGCAAGCTGCTGAATACCATCCGCATCGTGAAGAGCGGACTGAACCCCGGACTGGAGATCGAGGGGTTCCTGCTGACGATGTACATGCGCAACCGACTGAACAACCAGGTAGCCACCGAGGTGCGCGAGCACTTCAAGGAGCTGGCCTACGAGACAATAATTCAACGAAATATCCGTTTGGGAGAGGCGCCCTCGCACGGAAAGCCCATCATGCTCTACGACGCGAGCGCCGTGGGTGCAAGCAACTACCTCACCCTGGCAAAAGAGTTCCTCAAGCGGAACCGTAAAGCGAAAGCACAATGAAACAGAAAGGATTAGGACGCGGACTGGATGCCATATTCGGCAGCGACAAGCCCTCCGCCATACTCAAGCCGATGTCCGAAATGGCCGAAATCGCCATCGCGGAGATCGTCCCCAACCCCAGCCAACCCCGCACGCGGTTCGACGAGGAGGCGCTCGACGAGCTGGCCGACTCGATCCGCACGCTGGGCGTCATCCAGCCCGTCGCGGTCCGCAGGCGCAATGCAGAGGGCAAATACGTCATCATCAGCGGCGAGCGCCGCTGGCGAGCCGCCCGGCTCGCCGGCCTGCAGACCCTGCCCGCCTATGTGCGCGAGGTGGACGACGAGAACCTGCACGCCATGGCGCTGGTCGAGAACATCCAGCGCCAGGACCTGAACGCCATCGAGATCGCGCTGGGCATGCAGCGCCTGATCGACGAGTGCCACCTCACGCAGGACGCCCTTTCCGAGAAGGTGGGAAAGAAGCGCTCCACCGTTTCGAACTACATGCGTCTGCTGAAGCTGCCCGACGAGGTGCAGCTGGCCCTGAAGGAGGGACTGATCTCGATGGGACACGCCAAGGCCATCGCCGGCGCAGTACCCGAAAAGCAGCTCTGGCTGCTGAAGCGCTGCATCCGCAAAGGGCTCTCGGTCCGTCAGGCCGAAGAGCTGGCCCGCCAGCTGGCCGAATCGGCGGAACAGCCCGCACCGGTCGAGGAGGAGGAGTACCCCGAAAGCTATTCGCGGCTGGTCGAGGCGCTGGAGCGCGTCTTCTCGCAGGAGATCGGCATCAAGCGGCTGAAGAAGGGCGGAGGACGCATCACTATCGACTTCGCCGACGATACGGAGATCGAACGCTTCATCGAGCGTTTCCAGAAACGATAAAAAGCGCATTCATGAACCGACTCCTGCGCCTTAGCCTGCTGCTGACACTCTCTCTGCTGACGCTCACGACCGCATCGGCCCAACAGCGCCGCAGTCCGCGCCAGCTGGTCAGGGGCGGCATCGTGCAGCGCCCCGACACGCTCCCCCGGTCCGGCGGGGCGGATTCGCTGCTCACGGCACAGCTTCTCGACTCGCTGAAGGCCATCGCCGCCGATTCCCTGGCGCCCGACTCCCTGATCCGGCAGGCCCGGACCGAACTGGAGGAGCTGGCCGCACGGCGAAACGCCGATTCGCTGACGGCCGACCCGCTCGACACGCTCATCGCCGGGACCGTCCTCGACTCCCTGGCCCGGCTCGACTCCCTGCCGCTGCCCGGGCAGGAGGACTCCACCGTCGTCCGGCGACGCAAAGGGTGGCTGATGAGCGACTCGATGTCGCTCTCGAAGGTCTGCTGGCTCTCGACCGTGCTGCCCGGCTACGGTCAGGTCTATAACAAACAGTACTGGAAACTCCCGATTCTATACGGCACGGTAGGGGCCGGAATCGGCATGTTCGTCTACGAAAACAACAAGTACAAGCCCCTCAAGCAGCGCTACGAGGCCATCACTTCCCTGAGCCGCGAGCGCACGCCCGAGCTCGACGCACTCCAGGCCTCGATGATCCGCCACAACACCCGCCGGCAGGCCTATCTCTTCGCCTCGATAGCCTCCTACCTCTACTTCATCGGCGACGCGGCCGTGAACTACAGGACCAACGACGTCTCCCGCGTCAAGAAGGCCACCACGCTGGCCTGCATCTGCCCGGGAGCCGGCCAGATCTACAACCGCAGCTACTGGAAGGTCCCCTTCGTCGTGGGAGGCTTCGCCGCCATGGTCTACTGCATCGACTGGAACAACCGCGGCTACCAGCGCTTCAAGAAGGCCTACTCGCTGCGTGCCGCCTACGACGAGGCGCTGGCGAACTACAACTCCGATCCGGAACTCTACCCACGCCCCGAAGGGTCGACCGACGAGTTCCGCGGCCGCTACGCCGCCTCGTTCCTCAAGAACCTGCGCGACAACTACCGCCGCAACCGCGACCTCTGCATCATCGTCACGGCCGGCATCTACCTCTTGCAGATCGTCGACGCCCATGTCGACGCCCACCTCAAGGACTACGACATTTCGGACGACCTCTCCATGTCAATCGAACCGAAAATCGACTATACCTATGTACCTACGGCCGGCGGCAATCGTCCGATCTACGGCTTCAACATCAACGTGAATTTCTGATGAACCTCCCTACGAAAAAACTCCTGCCCGCCCTTTTCGTCTTCGCCCTGCTCGCCGGCGAAGTTTTCGCCTCGTCCGACGCCCTGGCGCTGGTCAAGAGACGCAAAAAGCGGAAGACGACCACCGAACAGCCTGCGCAGGCGCCCGCACCGGCTCCGCAGGCCGAACCGACCCCCGCACCGGAGGCGGAACCCGAGCGGCTGTCGCTCACCCGCCCCACCCCGCCCTTTCCCGAGGCGGTCGACAACCTCACTCCGGCGCAGTACGACTCGCTGCTCCACGTCTGGAGTACGCGGCGCGCTCTGGAGAGCTACGAACGATTCTTCGAGGAGTACATCGCCGTCGACCCCGCCCTCGCAGCGCTGGACAACACCCCCGACTCGGTTTACGTCGACCGGCTGCGCGCCCTCGCATCGCCCGTCCAACTCCCCTTCAACGACATCGTGAAGGCCGTCATCAACCGCTATACGTCACCCGAATCCACCCTGATGAGCCGCGTACTCGGCATGTCGCAATACTACTTCCCGATGATCGAGGAGGAGCTCATCAAGGCCGGCCTGCCCATCGAGCTGCGCGCCCTGCCCATCATCGAATCGGCCCTTTCGCCCAACGCCGTGTCGCGGGCCGGAGCAGCCGGGCTGTGGCAGTTCATGCCCGCCACGGGCAAGATGTACGGTCTGGAGATCAATTCGCTGGTAGACGAGCGGTTCGACCCCCGCAAGGCGACGCTGGCCGCCTGCCGCTATCTGAAAGACCTCTACGGCATCTATCACGACTGGCCCCTGGCGCTGGCCGCCTACAACTGCGGCCCCGGCAACGTCAACAAGGCGATCGCCCGCTCGGGCGGACGCGACTTCTGGTCGATCTACGACTACCTGCCCCGCGAGACCCGCGGCTACGTTCCGGCCTTCATCGCCGCCTCCTACGCCTACGCCTACCACGGTCAGCACGGCATCCGCTACACCGAACCGCCGCTGCCGCTGGCGACCGACACCCTGCACGTCGACCGGCTGCTCCATCTGGGACAGGTGGCCTCGTCGGTCGAAGGGGTATCCATCGAGACCCTCCGCCTGCTCAATCCGCAATACCGGATCGACATCATCCCCGCCACCACGAAAAGCTACGTGCTGACCCTACCACAGTATGCCGTAGCGGAGTGCATATCCGCCAGTGAGCTGATCCGCAGCAAGGACTCCATGTTCCTGAAGGAGTATATCGACCCGGCCAACATCGACAAGAAACGTGCTGCCGAAAGCGCCGCTTCGACCTTCTACCACACGGTCAAACGCGGGGAGACGCTGGGCGGCATCGCCCGCCGCTACCACGTGACGCAGCAGAACATCATGCGCTGGAACAAGCTCAAGAGCGCCCACCGGATCCGGGAGGGACAGCGCCTGAAGATCGTCGGCCGCCGCCGTTAAAAGCCTCCGTCCGATGATCGACTCCCACGATATCATCGTCGCCCCCGCCACGGCTGCCGGAGGGGCCCTGAGCGTTGTCCGCATCAGCGGGCAGGGCGCCATCGAGCTGTGCGACCGCATTTTCCGCGGCCGGCATCCGTTGAACGAGGCACCCGGGCACACGCTCCACTACGGCACCGTCGTCGACGGCACCGAGACGGTGGACGACGTAGTCGCCGCGCTGTTCCGCGCTCCCCGCTCCTACACGGGCGACGACACCGTCGAACTCTCCTGCCACGGCTCCCGCTACATCCTGCAGCGGATTCTCGACCTCTGCATACGGCAGGGGGCGCGCATGGCTACTGCCGGCGAATTCACCGCCCGCGCCTTTCTGGCCGGACGCATGGACCTCTCGCAGGCCGAAGCCGTCGCCGACACGATTGCCGCCGAATCCCGGGCCGCACACGCCCTGGCCTCGTCCCAGATGCGCGGGGCCTATGCCGAAAAGCTCGGCTCCCTGCGCGAAGGGCTGCTGCGGCTGGTCTCCCTGCTCGAGCTGGAGCTCGACTTCTCGGAAGAGGATGTCGAGTTCGCCGACCGTCCGACCCTGCGGAGTCAGATGGAGCGGATCGAACAGGAAATCGCCCGGCTGAACGAAAGCTTCACCCTCGGAAACGCCCTCAAAGAGGGGGTCGCGGTAGTCATCGTCGGCCGGCCCAACGTCGGGAAAAGCACCCTCATGAACCGACTGGTCGGCGACCAGCGTGCCATGGTCTCCGAAATCGCCGGCACGACCCGCGACACGATAGAGGAGTGCGTCAACATCGACGGCGTGCTCTTCCGCTTCATCGATACGGCGGGTCTGCACCAAACCGAGGACCGGCTCGAGCAGATGGGCATCGAACGCACCCAGCAGGCCATCGGCCGCGCCCGCGTCCTGCTGCACCTCCTGGACGCCTCCTCGCCGAATGATCCCGAAACGGCTCCGGACCTCTTGTCCGCCGCCTCGTCGCCCGGACAATACCGCCTCACGGTCGTGAACAAAACCGACAGCGCAGCACCCGGATTCCGGATTCCGCAAGACGCCATCGGCATCTCGGCGAAAAACGGCACCGGCATCGACGAACTGCTCCGTCGGCTCCGCCGGACGGTCGACACGACCGGTCTCTACACCGGCGACGCCATCGTCTCGAACAGCCGCCACGCTGAAGCGCTCCGCCTGAGCGGCGACGCCCTTCGGCGCGCCCTGCAAGCCCTCGACGCAGGTCTCCCCACCGACCTGCTCTGCGAAGAGCTCCGCCAGGTCCTCCACCACCTGGGCACCATCACCGGCCAAATCACCTCCGACGACATCCTCGCCAACATCTTCTCCAAGTTCTGCATCGGCAAATGACGGCTTGGAAACAGCCGTAACCAACCATAACCATTTAGAATAAAGTCGCTGTATATCAGCGACTTTATTATTTTAACACTTTCCAATCCGTATTTGGAAGTAACGGTTTTTATCCATATTTTTCTATCATATTTCTACCGCGACAGAAATTCACGGTTAGCCTGAATGTCACAGTGACGCATTAGTTGACGTGTGTTGACAATGGTTTACATGTGTAGACAGAAAGGGAAATTAAAATTCATGGAAAATGGCAGAAAATAGACCGAAAATATGGAAGTAAAAAGAATTTGTCAATGGTGCGGAAAACCGTTCATCGCACAGAAAACAACGACCTGCTATTGTAGCCCTCAATGCTCGAAGCGAGGTTACAAACATCGTATCAAAGAGCGCAAAATGGAATTGCGCCATATGCAGGAAATGCAGGAGCTGCGCTCCAGTCTGGAAAAGCAGGAATATTTCACTTTTTCGCAGGCTGCCCGATTGATGGGTGTGAGCCGTCAGTACATTTATAAGTTGGTCAAGGAGGATAAACTG
>CAJTLJ010000021.1 GCA_910577475.1 uncultured Alistipes sp. | reverse complement strand
TAGTACAGCACAGCTCATTCGATCCGTTCATGTCGTCCGGCTTCTTTTCACAGCAGGCCCTGCCGACAACAAGTCGGCGGGGCTTCGCTGTTTGAAAACCGGGGCTGTCCGCGCAGGACAATTCCGGTTGTCCGGTTCGGAGAGATTCCTATTTCGAGGCCCGCTTGCGGTCCACCTCGTGCAGCAGAATCTTGCGCAGGCGCATGGCGTGGGGCGTGACCTCGACGTACTCGTCCTCCTTGATGTACTCCAGCGCCTCCTCGAGCGAGAAGATGCGGGGCGGTACGATGACGGCCTTGTCGTCCGATCCGGAGGCGCGCATGTTCGTGAGCTGCTTCGCCTTCGTGACGTTCACCGTGATGTCGTTCGAGCGGGAGTGTTCGCCGATCACCTGACCCTCGTAGACCGACTCCATCGGAGCGATGAAGAAGCGTCCGCGGTCCTGCAGCTTATCGATCGAGTAGGCGTAGGCCGTACCGGTCTCGCTGGCGATGATGGAGCCGTTCGTGCGCATCTCGATCTCGCCTACCCAAGGTTCGAAGCCCTTCAGGCGGTGGGTCATGATGGCCTCGCCCGCCGTGGCGGTGAGCATGTTCGAGCGCAGGCCGATGATGCCGCGCGAGGGGATGTCGAACTCCAGCCGGGTGCGGTCGCCGGACGAAACCATATTCGTCAGCGTACCCTTGCGCTTGGTAGCCAGCTCGATCACCGTGCCCGAGCACTCCTCGGGGCAGTCAACCGTCATCTCCTCGATGGGTTCGCACTTCTTGCCGTTCACCTCCTTGACGATCACCTTGGGCTGTCCCACCTGAAGCTCGTAACCCTCGCGGCGCATGGTCTCGATCAGCACCGAGAGGTGCAGCACGCCGCGGCCGTAGACGATGAAGCTGTCGGCCGACTGGCCGGGCTCGACGCGCAGGGCCAGGTTCTTCTCCAGCTCCTTGTCCAGACGCTCCTTGATGTGGCGCGAGGTGACGTATTTGCCGTCCTTGCCGAAGAAGGGCGAGTTGTTGATGGTGAAGAGCATCGACATCGTGGGTTCGTCAATGGCGATGGGGGGCAGCGGCTCCGGGTTCTCGAAGTCGCAGATCGTGTCGCCGATCTCGAACCCCTCGATGCCCGTGATGGCGCAGATCTCGCCGCAAGGAACCTCGTCCACCTTCTTCTTGCCCAAACCCTCGAAAATCATCAGCTCTTTGATGCGGGTCTTTTGCAGGGTCGTGCCGTCGCGCTTGGCGAGCGTGACGTTCTGGCCGGCCTTCAGCGAGCCGCGCGTCACCTTGCCCACGGCGATGCGGCCCGTGTAGGCCGAGTATTCGAGCGAGGTGATGAGCATCTGGGGCGTGCCCTCCACGAGGGCGGGCTCGGGAATCTCGTCCACGATAGCCTCCAGCAGCGGGGTGAGCGAGTCGGTCGGTTCGTTCCACACGTGGGACATCCAGCCCTGCTTAGCCGAGCCGTAGATGGTCTTGTAGTCGAGCTGCTCCTCCGTGGCGTCGAGCGAGAACATCAGGTCGAACACCTGCTCGTTCACCACCTCCGGGCGGCAGTTGGGCTTGTCGACCTTGTTGACGACCACGATGGGCTTCTTGCCCAGCGCCAGCGCCTTCTGAAGGACGAACCGGGTCTGGGGCATCGTACCCTCGAAGGCATCCACCAGCAGCAATACGCCGTCGCACATGTTCAGAACGCGCTCCACCTCGCCGCCGAAATCGGCGTGTCCCGGGGTGTCGATGATGTTGATCTTGCAGTCCTTGTAGATCACCGATACGTTCTTCGACAGGATGGTGATTCCGCGTTCGCGCTCCAGGTCGTTGTTGTCCAGAATCAGTTCGCCTTCGGCTTGCTTCGAGTTGTCGCGCAGCACGTGGCTCTGGAGTATCATCTTATCGACAAGGGTGGTCTTTCCGTGGTCTACGTGTGCAATAATAGCGATATTGCGTAGTTTTTGCATAGTCATGAATTTTGTGTGCAAAGGTAATACTTTATCCTAAAAAATGTACTATTTTTGCCCAACTTTTATCACCGGACACACGTATGGAACAGAGTATCGAACCGCAATTCACCGTCGGAGGACGGAGCCGGATTTACGTGGGCGAGGCTGCCGGACTGCTGCCCCGGCTGCTGCCTCCCGGGGGGCGGGTCGTGGTGATATCCGACGCCAATATCGACCGCCGGCACCACGGTCTGCTGGCCCGCTACGAACACCTGCTGATCGGTACGGGCGAGACCGTAAAGACCTTGCAGACCGCCGAGACGCTCTACCGCCGCTTCATCGAGCTGGGGGTGGACCGCTCGACCTTCGTGCTGGGCATCGGGGGCGGCATCGTGACCGACGTGACGGGTTTCGTCGCCTCGACCTACATGCGCGGGCTCCGCTTCGGCTTCGTCTCCACGACGCTGCTGGGGCAGGTCGACGCCTCGGTGGGCGGCAAGAACGGCGTCAATGTCGACGGCTACAAGAACATGGTCGGAACCTTCAGCCAGCCCGAATTCGTGGTCTGTGACACGACCCTGCTCTCCACGCTCCCCCTCAGGGAGTTCCGCACGGGGCTGGCCGAGGCGCTCAAGGCGGGCATCATCGCCGATACCGCGCTCTTCGGGCGGCTGGAGCGCAGTTCGGTCGAGGAGCTGCGGCGGAACCGCGCGCTGCTGGAGGAGATCGTCACGGCGGCGATCCGCGTGAAGGCCGACATCGTGGAGCGCGACGAGAGGGAGGGCGGCGAGCGGCGGAAGCTCAACCTGGGCCATACGTTCGGACATGCCATCGAGAAGTGCTCGTCGAAGATGAATCACGGCGAGGCGGTCGCCGCAGGCACGGTGCTCGCGGCCCGCGGGGCCGTGAAACTGGGACTGCTGGAGGAGGAGGCGTGCGGGCGGATCGAGCGGGCGCTCTCCGGGCTGGGGTTTCAGACCCAATCTCCGGTCGAGCCGCGCAAGCTGCTCAAGGCTGTGGAGAGGGACAAGAAGGCGGACGGCGGCACGCTTCACATGATCTTTCCCGAGCGGATCGGCTCCTGCGCCATCCGCCCGATATCGCTGGCCGAACTGGCGGAGCTGTTCAAATAGGCCCCGCCCTGAAGGAAAAGCCTCCCTTACCGGAGGCCTTTCTGTTTCATGAGTTCATACATCTTGTCGCGGAGCTTGGCGGCGAGGATGAAGTCGAGCGCTTTGGCCGCCTCCTCCATCTGGCGGCGGGTCTCGTCGATCCGGCGTTCGAGCTCCTCCGTGGGTGCCGCGGCGACGTACTCGCCCCGGACGTCGGCGGCCATCGCCGTCCGCTGCGGCTCGAGCGTCGGGTAGCGCACCTCGCCCTCGCCCTGCTCCCCGGCCTTGCCGACCAGCAGCTGGTTCTGCCCCGATCCGCTCTTCTGGGCGCGGCGCGGCATCAGCCGGTGTTCGACGTTGTAGTGCAGCTGGATGTCGCGGCGGCGGTTGCTCTGTTCGATGGTCGCCCGCATGGAGTCGGTGATCTGGTCGGCATAGAGAATCACGCGGCCCTCGGGGTGGCGGGCCGCACGTCCGGCGATCTGGGTGAGCGACCGCACGTTGCGCAGGAATCCCTCCTTGTCGGCGTCCAGAATGGCTACGAGGGCCACCTCGGGGAGGTCGAGCCCCTCGCGCAGCAGGTTCACGCCGATCAGGACGTCGAACATTCCGGCCCGCAGGTCCTCCAGAATCTGAATGCGCTCCAGCGTGTCTACGTCGGAGTGGATGTAGCGGTTCCGGATGCCGATGCGGTCGAAATATTTCGAAAGCTCCTCGGCCATGCGCTTGGTGATGGTGGTTACCAGAATCTTGTCCTCGGCCCGGGCGCACCGTTCGATCTCCTCGATCAGGTCGTCGATCTGCCCCAGCGTGGGCCGCACCTCCATCGGCGGGTCGATCAGACCCGTGGGGCGGATCAGCTGTTCGACCACGACCCCTTCGCTCTTAGTAAGCTCGTACTCGGCCGGGGTGGCGCTCACGTAGATGGCGGGACCGGCCAGATTCTCGAACTCGCCGAATTTCAGCGGCCGGTTGTCGCGCGCGGCGGGGAGGCGGAATCCGTACTCCACCAGATTGTCCTTGCGGGCGCGGTCGCCGCCGTACATGGCCCGTATCTGCGGGACGGTGACGTGGCTCTCGTCGATCACCAGCATGTAATCCTCCGGGAAGTAGTCCAGCAGGCAGAAGGGTCGGGTCCCCTCGGCCCGGCCGTCGAAGTAGCGGGAGTAGTTCTCGATTCCCGGGCAGTAGCCCAGCTCCTTGATCATCTCCACGTCGTACTCCACGCGCTGCTTCAGGCGGGTCGCCTCGAGCGAGCGTCCCTCCTTCTCGAATTTCGCCAGCTGATTGCCCAGGTCGAGGTAGATCTGCTGGATGGCGCTGTGTATGCGCTCCTTGGTCGTAACGAAGAGGGTGGTGGGATAGAGCGTCAGCCGGTCCAGCGACTGAAGCCGCTGACCCGATACCGGGTCGATGGTCTGAATGGCCTCGATCTCGTCGTCGAAGAACATCACCCGGAAACACTGGCTGCCGAACTCGCCGAAGGCGGCCATGATGTCGATCGTGTCGCCGTTCACGCGAAAGGTCGCCGGAGTGAGCTCCCGCTCCGTGCGGGTGTAGAGCGCTTCGACCAGCTTGTAGAGAAACTGCTTGCGGTTCAGGACCTGACCCACCTCGACGTGCACCGCCGTGGCGTGGAAATCCTCGGGGTTGCCGCAGCCGTAGAGACACGACACGCTCGAAACCACGATCACGTCCCGGCGGCCCGAGAGCAACGTGGCCGTGGTGCTCAGCCGCATCTTCTCGATCTCGGCGTTGATCGACAGGTCCTTTTCGATGTAGGTGTCCGTGGTGGGCAGATAGGCCTCGGGCTGGTAGTAGTCGTAGTAGGAGACGAAGTACTCCACCGCGTTCTCGGGAAAGAAGTTTCGGAATTCGCCGTAGAGCTGGGCCGCCAGCGTCTTGTTGTGGCTCAGCACCAGCGTGGGCCGGTTGAGCTGCGCGATGACGTTGGCTACCGTGAAGGTCTTTCCGGAACCGGTGATTCCCTCCAGCGTGTTGTGCCGCGAGTGGGAGCGGATGGCATCCACTAACTGCTCGATGGCCTGCGGCTGGTCGCCCGTCGGCTTGTAATCGGAAACTAACTTGAAATCCATAGTCGCAAAGATAACGAATAAAATCCAAATCCCGCGCCGCAACCCGAAATTCCGGCGCCGGAAGCGGCCGAGCGATTTCCGGTCTCTTCTCTCCCCGATTCCGCCTTTTTCGAACGCGTATCGGAAAAACAGGAGTAACTGTTTGTATTTTAACGAATTATTTATTATATTGCCTCCGCATTCACCTTTAACTCTGTTCGCTTATGAAAAAAATCCTATTCTGGGGGCTGTTGCTGTTGGCGGCAGCCTGTTCCCGCAGTTCGGAGGAGCCGGATCTCCTCTTTTCGCCGAACGCTCCCGAGCCCTCCTCTTCGTGGGTTCGTTCGCAGGACGATGCTTTGGAAACGCTGGCCGCCATGCTCGAAAATCTGGAGGGCAGCGAGTCGACACGTGCTGCCTCCGTCCGGCAGATCCGCTCCTCCGTGCTGGCCGTATTGGATGAAACGGTCCTTACTCCCGATGATCTGACCCGGAGCCTTCCGGACGGCGCTTTTCATGATTAAGATATAGAAACTGTCGAACGGATGGTGTTTGACGGCCGTCCGGTTCTTAATGAGAGGGGAAAATTCTGATAAAGAAAGTCATGTCTGGCTTCTTGACGGTTGGTATCGATACGAAGCGAAAAAGTGCACCTGGGTCGGTAATGCAATGGTATCGGCAGAACCGATTCAGGATATTTTGACACATTGTAATTTCGGATGGAAAGGTGCTTGGGACGGATATTATTATCCCTGGGCATTTGATACGGCTCTCAGGCAAGGGTATGATAAAGGAGAAATAATAGGTGACGATCCTGCTCTTTTTGATACCGGGCTTAAAATGTTTGTATATTTATAAAAAAAGAGGTAATTATGAAAGCTTTTTTCAAAATATTCTTATTATTGCCGATCGCTTGGCTTGCAAGCGGATGCGAAGACGAGGCGCATGATATTTTGCCTCCGGCCGAGTTTTATATTCAGCTGGAAGATGCCGAGACGGGGGCTGATCTGCTGAACCCCGAGACGGAGGGGAATCTGTTGAACGACCGGGTTTGTGCGATTGAAAACGGGAAAAAACATTATATCGGAAATATCCCCGGATCGGGTAATTATTTCGGTTCTCGTTTGGAGTGGCTCCGCGATTACCCGTATGATACCGGACGATGTGTCTTGGTTTTCAGAGGGCTCGGGTATGATGCAATAACGACCGTTGTTTTCGACTGGGGCGACGGTACGAAAACGCAGGTAGATTTTCTGCCTCATGATTACCTCAATTGCCTGATTTGGGTGGATGGCATAGCCTCTCCCGGTAAGGTGGGCATTGTCCGGAAATAATAAACGAGTTGAAAACTATGAAAACGATTATCAGAATACTTTATATATGGGCGTTCATAAGCTTGGTCGCAGGGTGCGGCAAGGATGAAGAGATGGGAGAGAGACCTCCTTGTACCCAATTTTGTCTGCTGGTGGAAGATGCCGGGACGGGAGCTGATCTGCTGAATCCCGAGACGGAGGGGAATCTGTTGAACGACCGGGTTTGCGCGATTGAAAACGGGAAAAAACATTATATTGAGAATTTACCCGGTTCGAAGTTCGTCCCATCTGCGTTAAGCTGGCTGTTTCCCGCGCTTAATAGCGAAAAATACAGGTTTCTTTACGATTATATTCCTTATTATAAGGTAACGACGGTTATTTTCGATTGGGGCGACGGTACGAAGACACGGGTCGATTGCCTGCCTCAAGATTCACCTGCTGATAGCATGATCTGGATAGATGGAGTGCCGATGTTCGGCATGACGGGCATTGTCCGGAAATAGTTTGTTCGGCTGAAAACGAATCGGGGCTGTCCGATGGAAAGCGGACAGCCCCGATTCTGTCACCACGAGCGAAGTCGAGGGGTCCCGAGGGTGGATTGGCGTGAGCCCATGCGTATCGTACCGGTGAATGTTCCGCGCTGTCGAGATGTCTCGACTTCGGGGCTGACCGCCCCTCCGCTCGACATGACAGCCGGCCGAATCGGCGCTTTGCGCCGGCAGTCCGCAGCCACCCTGGGCGAAGGACTGCAATCCTGTTTCGTCCTTCGCTGGCTGCGCACTGCGGGGATGGTTCGTGAGGGTGAATGTTCCGCTATGTCGAGACCTTTCGACTTCGCTACGCTTCGCTCAAGGTGACAGAAGTGATTGTCACCCCGAGCGCAGCCGAAGGCGCAGTCGAGGGGTCCCGAGGGTGGATTGGCATGAGCCCGTGCAGGTCGTACCGGTGAATGTTCCGTCAGTTCGGGACCTTTCGACTTCGCTATCGCTCCGCTCAAGGTGACAGATACGGTATGAATTGTAAATCGTGCATCGCCGATCGTGAAGTGTTTCGGCGGCTGCGTTCGTATGGGCGGGAGTGACGGCCGAGCTCCTTACAGAATCAGCCGGTCGAGCTTGCGGGAGAGCGAGACGCGGATCGCGTTGAGTTTCGAGAGTTTCTGCATGATCTCCAGCACCTCCTCCTCCGACAGGTCGTCCTCTTTCAGCCGGGCGTTCTGCTCCTCGATGAAGCGCTCCACCACCTTCGACTTGTAGAGCGCCACGGCCCGCGGCACGCCGATCGAGAGCATCTCCGTTTCGCTCTCGACGTGAATCTCCTTGCGGCTCCAGAGCTGGCTGGGGACGTAGTTGTCGTCTGCCCAGAGCAGATCGACGGCCGTCTTGCTGACCTCGGGATTGATGTGGCTGGTAAAGTAGTTCGCCGGCACCTCCGTGCCGCGCCCCAGCCGCTCCCACTCGGTGCGGTAGGTATTCAGAATTTCGTTGTAGATCGGATTCCGGAACCGGATGCCGTCGGCATCCAGATCGGCGAAGATCACCTCCGCCACGTTGCAGGCCACCATCGTCCGCCCCTCCTTGAGTTCGAAATCGCAGTGACCGTATTTGAGCAGGTATTTCACCAGCTCGCCCTCGAGCGCTTCGGTGCTGCTGCCCCCCTTTACCCCCTGCTTGTAGGCCGGCAGAGTGGTGTCGGTCGGGGTCTGCTCGGTCTGCTGCTGCCGGGCCTGGCGGCGCATGAACTCCTCGGTCTCCCGGTCTCCCGCCGCCGTGTGGCGCTTGCGGGCCACCTCGGCGATCAGGACGTTCTCGTCCACATCCATGATGCGGGCGCACTCCTTGACGTAGACCGAGCGGTGGATGGCGTCGGGGATCTGGACGATGGACTGCACCATGTCGCCGATCAGCGCCGCCTTGCGGATCGGATCGTGCTGCGCCTCGCGCATCAGCAACTGTGCCTTGAAGGTGATGAAGTCGACCTCGTTTTCCAGCACGTAGCCGCGCACCTGGTCGGCCGTATGGCTGCGGGCGAAGGAGTCGGGGTCGTCCTCGGGCGGCAGCCCCACCACCCGCACGTTCATTCCCTCGGCCAGGATCATGTCGATTCCGCGCAGCGATGCGTGGATACCCGCCGCATCGCCGTCGTAGATCACCGTGATGTTCTTCGTGAAGCGCTTCAGCAGGCGGATCTGCTCGGTGGTGAGCGACGTGCCGGACGAGGCCACCACGTTCTCCACACCGGCCTGGTGCATGGAGATCACGTCCGTGTAACCCTCCACCATGATGGCTACGTCCTGCTGCTGGATGGCCCGCTTGGCGAAGAAGAGGCCGTAGAGCTCGTTTTTCTTGCTGTAGATGATGCTCTCGGGCGAGTTGAGGTACTTGCCCACGTTCTTGTTCGTGCCCAGAATGCGGCCGCCGAAGGCGACCACTCGTCCCGAGATGTTGTGCACGGGGAAGATCACACGGTCGCGGAAGCGGTCGAAGAG
This sequence comes from uncultured Alistipes sp., assembly GCA_910577475.1. Classification (GTDB taxonomy): domain Bacteria; phylum Bacteroidota; class Bacteroidia; order Bacteroidales; family Rikenellaceae; genus Alistipes. The sequence goes on along the minus strand of CAJTLJ010000021.1, from coordinate 6,997 downwards.
CGAGCCGTCGCGGTCGCTGCGGATCGAGAGTCCCGTATCGACCAGATACTCCTCCCGATAGCCCGCCTCGCGTGCGGTCCGCGAGAGGGCCGCCCCCTGCGCCGAGCAGTAGCCGAGCCCGAATTTGCGGATCGTGGCTTCGGTGAAGCCGCGCTTCTGGCTGAAGTAGGTGAGCCCCACGCTGCGCCCCTCCTCGGAATTGTAGAGGTAGTCGGCGAAGTAGTCGGCCGCCCAGCCGTTAAGGGCGAACATGCTTTCCCGGTCGTCGTTGCGGCGCACCTCCTCCTCGCTGAGCTCCCGCTCCTTGATCTCGATTCCGTAGCGTTTGGCCACGGCCTTCAGCGCCTCGGGAAAGGTCATGCTCTCGTGCTTCATCACGAAGTTGACGGCGTTGCCGCCCTCGCCGCAACCGAAGCACTTGTAGACTCCTTTAGAGGGCGAGACGACGAACGAGGGGGTCTTCTCGTTGTGGAACGGGCAGCACGCCACGTAGTTGACACCCTTTTTCTTGAGTGTCACGTAGTCGCCGATGATTTCGACGATGTTCGCCGCGGCGAATACCCGGTCTACTGTTTCGCGATCGATCATGGAGTGCAAAGATAGCAATAAGCGAGGGTAAAAGCAAGTTTACTTGCAATTTGCCGGGCGGGAGTATCGGAATATGGTTCGGTCTCCGGTGCGGTGCGGACCGCGGAGAGGGTGTTTCGTTAAAAAAGGTAGGGCCGGGTTGTGCGCGTATCGCTACGCACACGGTGTGCAAACAGAAAATAAACAGAAAGATGTGTAAAACATATCAAAGATAAAAGAATTAGTTACCTTATCCCGGCCTTACCTGCACCTGAACGGAACAAATCCTGTGCCGCTTTTTCCATTCGCCGCGCCGGGTTCGTGCCGGCCGCTGTATTTTCGCTCCCCGTACGCACCATTCCGCGATTTTATTCGTATATTTGCCCCGTCTATGGCCGATTACAGAAACATAAACGTAAGGAACAAGCGGGCGACCTTCGACTACGAGATTCTCGAAGAGTACGTGGCCGGCATCGTGCTGGTCGGTACCGAGATCAAGTCGATCCGCATGGGCAAGGTGTCGCTGACCGACTGCTACTGCTACTTCGATCGGGGCGAACTGTGGATTCGCGGCGTCAACATCGCCGAGTATGCCTGGGGCTCGTGCAACAACCACGCGCCCAAGCGCGACCGCAAGCTGCTGCTGAACCGCAAGGAGATCGACAGACTGCAGCGTTCGTTGCAGGACCGGGGGCTGACCGTGGTCGGTCTCAGACTGTTTCTCAACGAACGGGGGCTGGTGAAGGTGGTCGTCGGTCTGGCGCGCGGCCGCAAGTCCTACGACAAGCGCGAATACCTGAAGGAGAACGACGCCCGCCGCGAGATGGACAAGGCGATGAAGGCGTACCGCAAATAAGGAAAGAACCGATATGGCACTGATACTTTGCATCGAAACCGGCACGGACGTCTGCTCCGTGGGAATCGCCCGCGACGGGCGGCTGCTCTCCCTGCGCGAGAGCGACGAGGGGCGCGACCACGCCCGGAAGGTGGGTGTTTTCGTCGACGAGCTGCTGCGCGAAAACCGGCTCTCGCCCGACGAGTTGGATGCCGTGGCGGTCGGTAAGGGCCCCGGCTCCTATACGGGGCTGCGGATCGGCGTCTCATTCGCCAAGGGGCTCTGTTACGGCATCCGCAAACCGCTGATCGCCGTGGGGTCGCTGGACGCGCTGGCCGAGGTCGCGCGCGAGGATTACGAGGCGGGGATCGTCGATGTCGACGACTGGGAGTCCGCGAGGCTCTGCCCGATGGTCGATGCCCGCCGCATGGAAGTCTATGCTCGGGTCTTCGATACGACGGGTGCACCCCTCTCGGAGGTGAAGGCCGAGGTGATCGGCGGCGTCAGCTTCGCCGCTTGGCGCGACGGGAAGCATCCTTTCGTCATCTTCGGCAACGGCGCCCGCAAATGCCGGGAGGCGCTGCCCGATGCCCGTTTCATCGAGGTGGCTCCCTCGGCCCGCGGACTAGCCCGCCGGGCGCAGGAGGCCTTCGATGCCGGCCGGTTCGAGGATCTGGCCTATTTCGAACCCTTCTATCTGAAGGATTTCGTCGTGACGGCTTCGAAAAAGCGGTTGCTGTGATCGCCGGTGAGCCGTTCCACGTGCTATGGGCTGTCTGAAATGGTTTCAGACAGCCTTTTTTCTGCCGCCCCGAACGAGGTCTTGCTGTTTCCGAATGGCGTGCGCCCGGTTATGTCCGGTGTCCCGACTGCGCCTGCGGCTTCGCTCGACATGACAGACACTGAACAATTGTGAATTGTGGATTGTACATTCCGGCCGGAAGCTATTGTCGGCATGTTTTCCGTATCTCACTTTTTTGTCGTACCTTTGCGCTCTTATGTACAGATTTTCGACATACAAAGAGCAGTACAAGGCCAATCTGAAGCTGGCCTTACCGGTAGTTCTCACCCAGTTGGGGCAGGTGTTGGTGCAGTTCGCCGACAACCTGATGGTCGGCCGCTACGGCGGCAGCGACCCGCTGCCGCTGGCTGCCGTATCGTTCGGCAGCTCCGTCTTCTTCATCTTCTTCATCGCCGCCGTAGGCATCACCTTCGGGCTGACGCCCCTGATCGGCGAACTCTACGCCCAGGGCGACCGCAAACGCTCGTCCGAGCTGTTGCAGAGCGGTCTGGTGCTCTATTTCTGCATCGGCCTGCTGACAGCCGGCCTGCTCTACGCCATCACCCCGCTGCTCTACCACATGGGGCAGCCCCGCGAGGTGGTCGACATGGCTATCCCCTACTACCGCATGGTCCTCTACGGCATGCCCTTCGCCATGCTCTTCTTCGCCTTCAAGCAGTTCCTCGAAGGGGTCGGGAACACGAAGGTCGAGATGGTCGCCACGATTCTCTGCAACACGCTGAACGTGGGACTGAACTGGGTGTTCATCTACGGCCATTGCGGGTTCCGGGAGATGGGCGCCGAGGGTGCCGGTCTGGCTACGTTGCTCTCGCGGGCCCTGCTCCCCTTCCTGATGGCGGGTTACGTGCTCCATCGCGAGCGTTACCGCATCTACCTGAAAGGATTCACCCCCTTGAGGTGGGTGCGCGACGATATGCGTACCCTGCTCCGCATGGGAATCCCGATCTCCTCCCAGATGTTTCTGGAAGGTTCGGCCTTCGTGGGTACCGGCGTCATGATGGGATGGTTGGGCACCGAGGCGATATCGGCCAACCAGATCACCACCACGCTGGCAAACTGCGCCTTCATGATCGTGATGTCGATCGGCGCGGCGACCACCATCCGCGTGTCGCACTGCTTCGGCGCCCGCAGCCTGCCCGAGCTGACGCTCGCCGCCAAGGCCTCCTATCACCTGGCGATAGCCTGGAACCTCTTCGCCGCAGCGATGTTCATCCTGCTGCGGCACTCCATCCCGACGCTCTTCACCGAGAACGCGCAGGTGATCGCCCTGACGGCCGATCTGCTCGTCTTCGTCGCCCTCTTCCAGCTCTCGGACGGCATTCAGAACGTCTCGGTCGGCATCCTGCGCGGCGTGCAGGACGTCAAGGTCATCATGCCCATCGCCCTGCTGGCCTACTGGTGTCTGAACCTGCCCGTGGGGTATCTCTGCGGATTCACCTTGGGCATGGGTCCCGAGGGGTTGATTCTGGGATTCACGTTCGGTCTCTCGATGGCGGGCCTGCTGATGATCCGACGCATTCGCAAGCGGGTGCGGCAGCTCCGCTCGCAATGGAGCGCCGATTCGAAAGCCGCAGTCGGAAATTAAAATATTTTTCGTACCTTTACGAAAATTTTACGAAATGGATTCTACCAAACGATACGATACCTGTCACCGGCCCGACATGGGCCGCGGATGCCGCTTCTGCGAATCCGAATCCGAAACGGAGGTGATTCCCGTAGAGGGATGCTTCAAACTCCACGAAACGCAGTGGACCGAGGGCTACCCCGACAACCTGCCCACCGACATCTTCGAGGTGCGGTTCAAGAATACGCGCCGGTCCTACTACCAGAACGTCAACGGGCTCGATCTGAAGCGGGGCGACGTCGTAGCCGTCGAGGCTTCGCCCGGCCACGACATCGGCATCATATCGCTCACGGGCGACATGGTAGCCAAGCAGATGCGGCGCGTGGGGTTCAACCCCTACAACGGCGAGTTCAAGAAGATCTACCGCAAGGCCAAGCCCTACGACATCGAGCGCTGGCAGGAGGCCATCGCACTGGAGCACGAGACCATGATCGCCGCCCGGCAGATCGCCGCCGACATGGGGCTCAACATGAAGATCGGCGACGTGGAGTATCAGGGCGACAAGATCAAGGCGATCTTCTACTACATCGCCGACGAGCGGGTCGATTTCCGCGAGCTCATCAAGGTATTCGCCGAGCGTTTCCACATCCGCATCGAGATGAAGCAGATCGGAGCCCGGCAGGAGGCCGGCCGCATCGGCGGTCTGGGCGCCTGCGGACGCGAGCTCTGCTGTGCGTCGTGGATCTCGAGCTTCACCAGCGTGACGACCAACGCCGCCCGCGTGCAGGAGCTCTCGCTCAACCCCCAGAAGCTCGCCGGACAGTGCTCGAAGCTCAAGTGCTGCCTGATGTACGAATACGACATGTACAGCGACGCCCGCCGCGCATTCCCCCGCATCAAGGAGCTGCAGGCGCTCGAAGGGGACTACTTCTTCGTCAAGAACGACATTCTCGCCGGCACGATGACCTTCAGCAGCAGCAAGGATGCGCTCTCGAATCTGGTCGAGCTGCCGGTCGACCGCGTGAAGGAGATCATGGCGCTGAACCGGGCCGGAAAGAAGGTCGAGCGGCTTCAGGGGGAGAATGCGGTTATCGAGGTCGAAGAGCCGACCTACCGCTCCGAGGAGGACAGCATCACCCGTTTCGACTCGAAGCGCCGCAACAAGCGCAGCAAACGGGGCGGGAACCGGAACAACAAGCCCAACCGTCCCGAGACGAAGGAGGCCGCCGAACAGCCGGTCGCTCCGAAGAAGGGAGAGCCGAACGCCAAGCCGGCCCAGCAGCCTGCGGAGAACAACCGTCCGCAGGGCGGCCGGAACAATCCGCGCCGGGAGCGCGGCGAGGCTCCGAATCCGAACGGACAGCCGAACACTCAGAACGGCGAATCGAAGGCCCCGCGGCGCGACAACCGCAACCGGTCGAACAACCATCGCAGCCGCCGGCCGAACAACGGCGAGCAGCGGAGCGAAAACCGTCGCCCGGAGGGATCGGGCGGCAAGCCCGCCGAGAAAAAGGAGTAGCCGCGCCATGAGAACGCTTCGGGCAGGCTGGCTCCTGATCCTCGGGAGCTTTCTGGCGGGTTGCCTGCACCCCACGCAGGCCGTCATGAGCGACGTCGACCTCTACGACTGGCACGAAGGGGCCGTCGTGGAGGTGGAGAACGGCGACACGACGACCCTGCGCGACTTGAGTCTGGTGATTCGCTCGAACCGCTCGTTCCGCGCCGACTCGATCCGTCTGGAACTCTTCATCGAGACACCCGATTCGATGCAGTTCACCGAAACGGTCGGATTTCCGATGCACCACCTCCACCGGGCCGCCGCCCTCAGGAACGTGGACGAGATCCCCTACCGCCGCCGCGTCGTACTGGACCGTCCGGGCACCTACCGCATCACCCTGACCCCGACCGCACGGATCGAAGGGATCGAGGCGGTCGGAATCAACATCGTAAAAAGCAGAGAATAGATACATATCATGGGAAAAGACAAACTGCGCCGCTTCGCTGAAAATCTCACCTTCGCCTGCTTCGTGCAGCCGGAGTTCGAGACCGTATTCCGCAACGACCATCCGCTCAAGGGGCGGTGGAACGCCGACTTCTTCCGCAACGACCGCCCGATCGTCCTCGAACTGGGATGCGGCAAAGGCGAATACACCGTAGCGCTTGCCGAGCGCAACCCCGACAAGAACTTCATCGGCATCGACATCAAGGGCGCCCGCATGTGGCGCGGAGCCAAGACCGTCACGGAACAGGGCATGGCCAATGCCGGATTTCTGCGCACGCGCATCGAGTTCATCGAATCATTCTTCGCCCCGGGCGAGATCGCCGAGATCTGGATCACCTTCCCCGATCCCCAGCTCAAGACTCGACGGGCCAAAAAGCGGCTCACGGGACCGCTCTTCCTGGAGCACTACGCCCGCATGCTCGGACCCGACGGACTGATCCACCTGAAGACCGACTCGAAACACCTCTACAACTATACGCAGGCCGTCATCGACCGCTACGGGCTGAAGCGGATCGCCGCCGTCGACGACATCTACGGCACGGGCTACGCCGACGAACGGCTCTCGGTAAAGACCGCTTACGAGACCATGTTCCTCGAGCGGGGGCTGCCGATCACCTACACGCAGTTCGCCCTGAACGGCCGCACGGAGTTCCCCTGGTTCGACTGGGAGGGCGACGACACGGACGAAAAGGACAACGAGGCGGAGCGGAGATAGCGTTTTTGGAGGGACGCCGAACCGGCTTTATGCCCCCGTCACCCCCATTGGAAACCGGGATCGGGGCACAAACGCCATCGGTCACATCCTTGAAAAGTGCGTAGAATCGGGGGAAAACAAAGTTTTTCAAAAAAAAACGACCCGAATATTTGGCAGATTCGATTTTCTTACGTACTTTTGCAACCGCTTTCAAGGAGCAAAGTTGCTGTTGTAGCTCAGTGGTAGAGCACTTCCTTGGTAAGGAAGAGGTCACGAGTTCAAGCCTCGTCAACAGCTCTGAAAATCAAGAGATTGCAAATTTTGCAATCTCTTTTTTTGTGCTGTTCGGCGTAGAAAAAGGGGCTGGAGAGGTGGTTTGCGGTGTGTTGTTACACATAATGTTACACATAAAATTTAGACGCCCCGCATTGTTTGCTTAATACGCAAACAGATGAAAATCAAAACAATCTGCCGCCATGAAATCGTTTACAAAAACGGCAAATCCCCGTTGGCGATCCGCTTTACGCACCAAC
>CAJTLJ010000020.1 GCA_910577475.1 uncultured Alistipes sp. | reverse complement strand
AAGATTCTATTTATTTTCTCAAAATTATCAGACCGTTTTTTATTATTTTCTACGGCTTTTCCGTAGAAAATCGTGTCCGGAGGCGACATTTCCGCTCGGATGACGGGTTATTCGGTCCCTCGGTCGTCATTCCGGCGGAGCTTCGCGGCGATACGGTCTAGGGCGTCGACGTCCAGCAGATCGAATTCGGGTACGGCCTCTCCGGCCCGGCGGGCCCGGAGCAGGTAGCGGTTCACCGTTGCCAGATGGTCGTAGGTTGCGTCCATGCGAACCTCGAGCCGCTCGCGGTAGTCGGGTTGCAGCCGATAGTGCCGCCACCAGATCTCGTCGAATAGCTTGCCGAAGACGATGTATCTCAGGAGCATGTTCCGGCGCCGCCGCCGGACGAGACAGCCGCACGGCTTCGCCCACTCGGACATCGGCGGCATTTCGGGCAGTTGCCACCACGCCAGCAGGTGGAGGGGAATCCGATTCGAGGCGATCCGGTATGCGTGCCGCTTCAGGTAGTCCAGGATGCGTCGCACCACCCCCGTCCAGCGGTCGGGAGTAGCTCCGTAAAGAGCGGCGAAATCTTCCGGCTCCTCGAAGGTCGTTTTTTGAGAGTCCATATCGTTTTTTTAAGAACCCCTGCAAAAACCGATCGAAAATGATGACGGATGCCTCCGTGGCGGTGCATCCGTGTAGTTTTCGTACTCTCTGAAGATGCCGCGTGAAGAGGATGCCGGTTCTCTGCCTTCGAAACAAACAACCCCGTAACATGCGTTACGGGGTTGTTTGCTGAATGTAGGCCTCCGAATTTCGGGGAACACTCTTTTTTTGATCCGGGGCGGAGGGCTTATAACCAGCCGCCGTTCGAAGCGTTTGCCGACCGGGCGACCAGAACGACATCCTGCGATACGGCCGTACCGCCGATGTTGGCCGATACCGTTACGAGAGCCGATCCGGTGTTGGTGCACTTCACCTCCCAGATACCGTTCTGGTAGGGAATCGTCTGGTTGTAGCCGCTCAGGCCGAGGCGCGTCTGTGCCTCCGGCGAAACGGTTACGTAGATGCCGCGCTTGCCTGCACCGCCGAGAGCCTTGCCGAGGTCGACCTTCACGTAGTCGCCCGTGCACTCCATCGTGATGACTGGAATGCCGCCGATGTTAGCCAGCAGAAGCAGGGCGTCGAGGCAGCCCGCGCCCAGTTTGCGGCGGTAGTCCGAGCAGTCGATGGTGGTGTCGACAATTCCCATGTTGGTGGAGTATTGCGCGTCTTTGGTTCCCTTGAGGTAGGACTCGATGGAGTAGGTGCTGCTCATGAGCAGGCTGCGGTACTGATCGACCGTGTAGCTCTTGCCCAGCTTGTCGGCGTAGGCCAGACCCAGGGCGGCGATGCCCGACACGTGCGGACAGGCCATCGAGGTGCCCTGGAACCAGTCGTAACCCGTTTTGCGACCGTCCGAGAAGACGAAGCCGGCCGTACCGGGATCGAGCACCGTGCTGAGAATCTGACCTTCGGTTCCGTAGTATGCGTCTCCGCCGGGAGCCACGAGGTCTACCCAGTCGCCGTAGTCCGTGAAGTAGGAGGGGGTGTAGTCGGATGCCATGGCACCTACGGCAATTACCTTGCTGTAGGCGGCGGGATAGATCCGGGCACCCTTGTCCAGCGGACCGTCGTTGCCGGCCGCGAAGATCACCAGACCGCCGTTGAGCGGGGAGTTGCTGCCGCCGTAGGTGATGAAGTAGTCGATTGCATCCTTGACCGGCCAGGCGGCGAATTCCGTATCGGTCGTGATGCCTATGCCGTATCCCCAACTGTTCTGGGCGATGACGGCACCGCGGTTGGCAGCCCACTGGAATGCGCGTACCGTACCCAGGATCGATTTGCCGGTCTGATTGGCCCGCGTGGCGGGAATCTCCCACTGGCAGGACATGATCTTCACGTTGCCGCCCTGAGCCGTGCTGCCGCCGGCGATACCGCAAATGCCCAGTCCGTTGTTGTTCACGGCGGCGATGGTGCCGGCTACGTGCGTACCGTGGTCGAGATATTGGTATTGACCCGTGCTGACTCCGTTGCGGAAAATCTCGCTCGGTCCCCAGTCGAGCGGCATTGCGCCGGCTCCGTTCTTGTCGTTCTCGTCGACATAGACGAAGTGGGCGCCGTGCGTGAGCCCCTTGGCTACCTCGGCGCTGTTGGGGTTGACCCACATGTTGGCGGCCAGATCGGGGTGAGTGGCCTGCACGGGCTGGTCGATCACGGCCACGACGATATCGCGACCGCCCGACTCTCCGGCGCAGAGCTTCCAGGCATCGAAGAGGTTGATGTCGGCGCCGGCAACCGATTTGTTCGAGGTGCCGTCGTTGTTATAGTGCCACATCTTCGAGAGCATGGGGTCGTCGAAGGGCATCTCCGAAGCGCGGGTCGTCGATCCGTCGCCGAATTCGAAGGTGATGTTTCCCTTCTCCTGATCGTCGCCGATCATGACGACGGGATATTCGTAGCAGATGCTCGCCACGCTGGGATCCATGCTCAGGGTGCGGGCTGCGACGCTCAGGTCCGTGGTCTCGGCGAAGGTGATGTAATACCAGCGGTCCAGTCCGGCGGCGCGCTCGCGGTCGGCGAACTCGGGCTCGGAGAGGAATACACGGTGGAAACGCTCCACGCCGATCTGGTCCAGCCGTTCGTCCATCGTTTCGATGCCCGAACGGGTGCCGCCGCTGCGGGTGGTGCCGGCCTCGATGCGCTCGACCGCTTCGGGAGCGACCTTCACCATCAGGACACCCGGGAGGGCGCCTGCGGGAGAGGCCACGATCTTCGAATAGGCGGCCTCCTGCTCGGCGGTAAGCGGCGTCGGCTCATCGATATCCTTCGTACAAGCTGCGAACAGGGCTGCACACAGGAAGAGTGATAAGTACTTTTTCATAATTGAACAAATATACATTTATATATACGCAAGGGTCAAAGTTAGCTTTTTTTCGGGAAAAATCAATCTTCGGTGGGATTTTTTTGTGCATCCCTTCGATAACGGGTCGGTCCTGGGCTCCTCCTCCCCGCATGAATTCGAACGAGAAACCGGGGGATTTTGGTACTCTACTCCCATTTTCTCATTTTTAACTTCTCCAGTTCGGCCGTGACAGTCGAGATTCCTCGACTGCGCCTGCGGCTTCGCTCGGAATGACAGACTCTGTCACCTTGAACGGAGCGACAGCAAAGTCGAAAGGCCCCGACCTATCGGCGCATTCACCTTCACGAGCCATACACGCAATGCGCAGAACGCCGAAACGAACATAAATGACCGGTCCCGGTGCAGCATAATACCAAGATTAGAAAGAGGAACGCCCGCCGTCGATGGCCCCGTACCATATCACTCTACATTTAGTAATCTCGACGGCGGTGCGTTCCAACTTTTCAGTGCTACCTTTCACACGGTTGGCCGGCATGCCCTCGTCTTGTCATCCATCTCTGGCGGGCATGCCGTTTTAACCGCGCCTTTCCATGACGGACGGCCTCCGAACGGATTTATTATCCTAATTAATTGGTTATTACTTAATATAGCTATTTTGACCCGTTCGTGTCATCCGTCTTCTTTCGGCAGCTGGCCCTGCCGACAACGCATGTCGGCGGGGCTTGGCTGTTTCTGCGGGGCAAATTGCAGCCCCCCCCGTTTATTCGTGCTTTGGCTTCGCCTTAGATACTCCCGCTCGGCAAAATACAAGTAAACTTGTTTTTGCCCTCGCTTATTCGTATCTTTGCACGGCAACGAAAATCATGCGACAATGAACTGGAAAAAAATATCGGTCTTGCTCTTCGTCCTTCTGCTGGCGGATCAGGCGCTCAAAATCTGGATCAAGACCCATCTGAGGCTCGACGAAGCGATTATCGTCGTGCCCGACTGGTTTCAGCTCCGCTTCATAGAGAACAACGGAGCGGCTTTCGGCATGCGGATCGAGTCGGGCGGAGCCGTCGACTGGGGCAAGATCGCCCTCAGCCTGTTTCGCGTGGGGTTGTGCGGGTTCATCTTTTGGTTCATCGACCGGCTGATGAAGATGAAGGCCCCGACCGGAGCCGTCGTCGGTCTCTGTCTGATTCTGGCCGGCGCTATCGGCAACATCCTCGACAGCGCCTTCTACGGGTTGATCTTCTCGGCCTCCACGCCGTCGACCGTCGCCGAGTTCGGCGGTCATTATGCCGGCTTCATGATGGGTCGCGTGGTCGACATGTTCTACTTCCCGCTCTTTCAGTGGAACGGTGTGCCCTCGTGGTTGAGTTTTCTGGTCGACAGCCGGAACTATTTCTTCGGAGCCATCTTCAATCTGGCCGACGCCTATATCAGCGTGGCGGTCGTCTACCTGATTTTGTTCCAATACCGGTTTTTCAACAAGAATTTTTAATAAAATTTATCCTGCTGATTATCATAGGTGAAAGGTGTCTATTGAATGCCGAACTGTGAATTTTTGTCATATTTTTCCGCGAAAATGCTTTCAGATTAAAAAAAATATACTACCTTTGCATCCGTGTTCAACGAAATCGCCCAGGTGGTGAAATGGTAGACACGCTAGTTTCAGGTACTAGTGGTAGTGATACCGTGTAGGTTCGAGTCCTATCCTGGGCACAGAAAATCCCGCTGAAGTTCACTTCGGCGGGATTTTCATTTTATTCTGTTTTCGGTTTCCGCGTTGAAATTTTTTCTCTATCTTTGTAACGGATCGGACGTTGCTCGATTTGACATATTATACATTTAAGAAGCGTTATGCTTACTCTTGTTGTTGAAAACCTGAGAAATTTTCAAAAAGAGCAAAGAGAGCATAGTGGTTCTTCGCGTACGCGTGGACTGCTATTACTACATCTGCTCTTCAGGTTTTCTCAGGACCTTCAACAAAGATGTGGACATTACAGTTCCACGCTTCTCGCTTTATGAATGCTCTTGAGGAACTGGAGGGCAAAAAATGAATTCATTATGAAGAAGCTGTTTTTTATTGTGTCACTGTGCTTATGCTCTGTTACGTTCGCACAGGAAAAGGATGTCACGAAGTTCCTCGGTATTCCGGTTGACGGAAGCAAGGCGGAGATGATTCGGAAATTGCGTGAAAAAGGATATCAAATTGATCCTAATAATAGCAATATATTGGAAGGTGAATTTAATGGTCGGAACGTCGATATTCATGTCGTAACCAATAATAATAAGGTTTATCGGTTAATGGTTGCGGATGCTACTTTGGTTGGTGAAAGAGATATTCAGATTCGGTTCAACCAACTCTGTCGCCAGTTCGAAAGCAATCCCAGGTATGTCGCGTATCGTGATGATCAGGTGATTCCGGAGGACGAGGATATCTCATATGAGATGACAGTTCATAAAAAACGTTATGAGGCTGTATTTTATCAGGCTCCTGTAGAACCTGATTCGTTGGCTGTACGAATGTTTTTAAGTAGCAGGTATACGGATGAGCAGATTGAGCATGGTACGGAGGAGCTAAAGACCGAGATGTATTCGAAAGCCCTGGACTATCTTTTAGAAAGAAAGTTGAAGAAACCCGTGTGGTTTATGATCTCGGAGCATTCCGGAAAGTACTATATCTGTATGTTTTACGACAATGAGTATAACCGTGCGAACGGAGATGATTTGTAATGTATAAAGTAACCTGTGATGAAGAGTTTATGGATTTTTATCGGAGGCTTTTTCTCCGGAATATTATTTTTAGTTCTTGTGGCATTGGCTGTCAACTATTCTTCTCGTAACGATAATGGTGAGAACGGGATCGTTTTGTTCGATGAACCCGGTGAGATATTGAGTACTCAACCGTTCGAGGTCTTTCAGGTTTTGGATCATGGAGCAGCGTTGGCGAGAGAGATCGATAAAAGCTATGCTTCTTGGAATGCTACGACCGAGTTGATGGTTCTGCTAATAAACGACGAAGGGAAATATTATTACGACGATCAGATAATAGAAATTCCTGAAGGAAAATGTTTGCGTCAAATCGGTGTCTATAAATATATGACGAAAGCGGAATTTGAAAAAACGGTGCCGATTGCGAAAATAATGGATAAATAGCGACGTGTTATTTGTAGAATACGATCAGGGGTTGTCTGCTTGTCGGACAACCCCTGATGTCGTGTCGGAGCCAGTTCGGGTTCTCGGATAACGGAGATCTTCACCTGACCCGGTTTTGCGCTGTCTGGCCCGAAGAAAACCCCTCCCTTTGTCAAAGGGAGGGGCAGGGGCGGGAATTGGGGTATGGCCTTCATGGCCTACCCGGAAAGAGCCGTTTACTTGGCGTACGAGACGGCTCGGGTTTCTCGGATGACGGTGATCTTGACTTGGCCCGGTTTTACGTTGTCGAGTCCGAATAAAAACCCCTCCCTTTGACAAAGGGAGGGGCAGGGGAGGGAATTTGGGTATGGCCTTCATGGCCTACCCGGAAAGAGCCGTTTACTTGGCGTACGAGACGGCTCGGGTTTCTCGGATGACGGTGATCTTCACCTGACCCGGGTAGGTCATCTCGTCCTGAATCTTCTTGGCGATATCGTGCGACAGGCTCTCCGACTCCTGATCCGAGAGTTTGTCGGCGCCGACGATGACGCGCAGCTCGCGGCCGGCCTGAATGGCATAGGTCTTCACCACGCCGGGGTAGGAGAGGGCGATGTCCTCCATCTCCTTCAGACGCTTGATATAGGACTCCACCACTTCACGGCGGGCGCCGGGACGGGCACCCGAGATGGCGTCGCAGACCTGGATGATCGGGGCGATCAGCGAGGTCATCTCCGTCTCGTCGTGGTGGGCGCCGATGGCGTTGCATACCTCGGCCTTCTCCTTGAATTTCTCGGCCAGCTTCATACCGATGATGGCGTGCGGCAGTTCGGGCTCGTCGTCGGGCACCTTGCCGATATCGTGCAGCAGACCGGCGCGGCGGGCCGTCTTGGGGTTCAGCCCCAGCTCGGCGGCCATGATGCCGGCCAGGTTGGCCGTCTCGCGGGCGTGTTGCAGCAGGTTCTGTCCGTAGGAGGAGCGGTACTTCATCTTACCGATCAGACGGATCAGCTCGGGATGCAGACCGTGGATTCCCAGGTCGATGGTCGTGCGCTTGCCGACCTCGACGATCTCCTCCTCGATCTGCTTCTTGACCTTGGCGACCACCTCCTCGATGCGGGCGGGGTGGATGCGGCCGTCGGTCACCAGCTGGTGGAGCGCCAGACGGGCGATCTCGCGGCGCACGGGGTCGAAGCCGCTCAGGATGATGGCTTCGGGGGTGTCGTCGACGATGATTTCGATGCCCGTCGCAGCCTCCAGGGCGCGGATGTTACGTCCCTCGCGGCCGATGATGCGACCCTTCACCTCGTCGCTGTCGATGTTGAACACCGTGACGGCATTCTCGATGGCGGTCTCGGTGGCGACGCGCTGGATCGAGGCGACGATGATGCGCTTGGCCTCCTTCGTGGCGGTCAGCTTGGCCTCCTCGATGGTCTCGTTGATGTAGGCTGCGGCGTCGGTCTTGGCCTCGGCCTTCATGTTCTCGATCAAGATGTTCTTGGCATCCTCCGAGCTCATGCCGGAGATCTGCTCCAGCCGCGAATTCTGCTCGCGGCGCAGCTGCTCGACCTCCTCTTTCTTGTGCTCCAGCAGTTGCAGCTGGTTTTGCATCTGCTCGCGGATGCGGTCGTTCTCCTTGAGCTTGTTCTCCAGATCGCGCTGCTGATTCTGCAGGTTGTTCTCGATCTGCTTGGCGCGCTGCTCGCTCTGGGCGATCCGCTGATTCCGTTCGTTGACCTGACGGTCGTGTTCACTTTTGAGCTGTATGAACTTCTCCTTCGCCTGAAGGATCTTCTCCTTCTTGATCATCTCGCCTTCGGCTTCGGCCTCCTTGACGGCGGCCTCGCTGCGCTTCCGGATGCTGTTCTTCAACACCAGATTGGTGATCAGAACGTACACTCCGACAGCAACGGCGGAGATGCCGGCTGTTAAAATAATTGTACCCATTTCGTTTGGTTTTTATTATGTTGGTTAAAAATGGTCTTAAAAAACCCGCACGGATCCCTTTTCTTGTTTGACGAATCTGCAAGATAAGTCATGTGTGAGGGCTCCGCCATTCGCAATCTTCCAACGGCCGCACGGAGCGGCACCCCGAAGGGTCAAGGCCTGATTTTGATAAGACGCGAGTTGCCTCAATGTAAAAATTGTTCAGTTTCGCAAAGCTTAAGGAATCTATGCGGGTAGATTTCTTTCGTATGTAAAGAACCTGTTCGTGGAGCGGCGGTCTGAAAAATCACTTTTTCTGTACCTGCTCGATCGCCACTTCGTTCAAATAAGCGTCCAAATTGCGGTTCAGCTCGTCCAGAGCCTTCAAATCTTCGTTGCCCACCTCGCGCGTCTGGCGCATCTGCACGTTGGATATCGCCAGATGCAGGGCGGCCAGTGCGATGTAGTCTCTATCTTCGAAGCCCTTGTAGTTCCCCTTGCGGAAACTGTTGATGTAGTCGTTGACCTCCTGTTCGGCCAGACGGTAGATCTCCTCCTTTTCGGGCCGGGTATTCACGCGGTAGGGTTTGCCCGCTACCTTGAGATTCATGGTCAGTTTCGCCTTTTCCATAGGGCCGAAGTCACTGCGGTTTGTTCAGCAGGGCGATGCACTTGTCTACCTCCCGCATCAAACGGTTGACTCGTGCCCGCGCCTTCTCCTTGTCGGCACTGCCGCCCGCCAGTCCGGCGGTGAGCTGCATTTTCGAGAGCTCGTGATCCAGATTGCGGATCTTCTGTTCGAGGAGTCGCTTCTCCTCTTTCAGCGCGTCCCGTTCGGAGGCCAGTTTCCCGCAGAGCGCGACCAGTTTGCGATGGTCGTCGATCAGCCGTGCCTGGCGCTGTCCCAACTCCGTGACGATGCTCTTTACAGCCATGTTTCGCGTTGCAATGCTACAATTCCATCCAAAGGTAGGAATTTTTTTCGATATTCCAAAATTCACGCTTTCCCGACGGGCTCGGCATAGAGGTCGTACTCCTCCGCGCGGGTGATCCGCACGTCGTAGAAGCGGCCCCGCAGCAGCCGGCGCCCGGTCGCCGGGATCAGGATCTCCTGATCCACCTCGGGCGAGTCGTATTGCGACCGGCCGACGTAGTAGTCGCCCTGGCGCGAGTCGATGATCACCCGTTCTCGGCGCCCCACGCGGCGGAGGTTGTTCGCAAGCGCGATTTCGCCCTGCAGGCGCATGATCCGGTCCACGCGCGACTGCTTCACCTCCTCCGGCACGTCGTCGTGCAGCTTCTCGGCCGAGTAGGTTCCCTCCTCCTCCGAGTAGGCGAACACTCCCAGCCGGTCGAACCGCACTTCGCGCACGAAGTCGGCCAGCTCCTCGAAGTCGGCCTCCGTCTCGCCGGGATAGCCCACCAGCAGCGTGGTGCGCAGCGCGATGTCGGGCACGGCGCTCCGCAGGCGGCGGATCAGCTCCATCGCCTCGGCCTTCGTGTGACGGCGCTTCATGGCCGTGAGCTGGGCGTCGGAGATATGCTGGAAGGGGATGTCGAGGTATTTGCAGATCTTGGGCTCGCGGGCCATCGTCTCGATCACATCGTCGGGGAATCCCGCGGGGTAGGCGTAGTGCAGGCGGATCCACTCCAGCCCCTCGATGCGGCAGAGCTCGGCGAGCAGTTCGGCCAGCCGGCGCCGGCCGTAGAGGTCGATGCCGTAGTAGGTGGTGTCCTGTGCGATAACCATCAACTCCTTCACGCCGGCGGCGGCCAGTCCGCGCGCCTCTTCGAGCAGGGTCTCCATCGGTACGGAGAGGTGCTCGCCCCGGATGAGCGGGATGGCGCAGTAGCCGCATTTCCAGTTGCACCCTTCGGAGATCTTCAGGTAGGCGTAGTGCTTCGGGGTCGTCAGCACGCGGCGGGTTTCGCACTCCGCACGGTGCTCGGCCCCCAGCGCCCGGGCGATGCCCGCCCAGTCGTGCACGCCGAAGAATTCGTCGACCTCGGGCAGCTCGCTGCGCAGCTCGTCGGCGTAGCGCTCCGCGAGGCAGCCGATCACGAAAAGGCGCTCGATCCTGCCCGCCGTCTTGGCGGCCGCGGCCCGCAGGATCAGGTCGACGGACTCCTGCTTGGCGTCGCCGATGAATCCGCAGGTGTTGATGACCACCACTTTGGCGTCGGTGCGGTCGCTGTCGGCCGCCACTTCATAACCCGAGGCCCGCAGCTGGGCCATCAGGTGTTCGCTGTCCACCGTGTTTTTCGAACAGCCGAGGGTGATGACGTTAATTTTTTTCATCGCCGAACAGTGCCTTTACGAACTCCCTGCGGTCGAACATCTTCAACTGGTCGATCCCTTCTCCGACGCCGATGTAGCGCACCGGAATGCGGAACTGGTCGCTGATGCCGATCACGACGCCCCCTTTGGCCGTGCCGTCGAGCTTGGTGATGGCGAGCGATGTGACCTGCGTGGCCTGGGTGAACTGACGGGCCTGCTCGAAGGCGTTCTGCCCCGTCGAGCCGTCGAGCACGAGCATCACCTCGTGCGGTGCGTCGGGAATCACCTTCGCCATCACGTTGCGGATCTTCGTCAGCTCGTTCATCAGGCCGATCTTGTTGTGCAGGCGGCCCGCCGTGTCGATCAGCACCACGTCGGCGCCGTTCGCCACGGCCGACTTCAGGGTGTCGTAGGCCACCGACGCGGGGTCGCTGCCCATCTCCTGACGGATCATCGTGGCCCCGGCCCGCTCGGCCCACACGGCCAGCTGGTCGATGGCGGCGGCGCGGAAGGTGTCGGCCGCACCGATATAGACCTTGCGCCCGGCCTTGGAGAGCTGGGCGGCCAGCTTGCCGATGGTGGTGGTCTTGCCGGCGCCGTTGACGCCGACGACCATCATCACGTAGGGGGTTCCGGGCTTCACCTCAATGCCGAAGTCGCGCTCCGAGCGGTGTGACTCCTCCATCAGCCGGGCCACCTCGTCGCGCAGCATCGACTGCAGCTCCGAGGCGTTCATGTATTTGTCGCGCGCGGCGCGCTCCTCCAGGCTGCGGATGATCTTCACGGTGGTCTCCACGCCGACGTCGGAGGTAATCAGCACCTCCTCCAGGTCGTCCAGCACGTCGGCGTCGACCGTCGACCGTCCGGCCACGGCCCGCGCCAGCTTCGAGAAAAGCCCCGTTTTGGTCTTCTCCAGTCCGGCCTCCAGCTCCTGCCGGTCGGTCTGCCCGGCTGCCGCCGTTTCGGGTGCCGGGGCTGCCGCCGCGGCGTTATCCTGCTTCTTTTTGAAAAGATCGAAAAATCCCATGTCGAAAAACTTTCGTTAAAAACGATTTATCGGAGCAAAGATAATACTTTTTTCGACCTCTCCGCGTTTGAAGGCCGGGGGAGTGGGCGTTTTCGCGAAAAATCACTACCTTTGTATAAATTCAGAACCATGAAACGAACTCTTTTGATCTTTTCGGCGATCGCTCTCGGCGGAAGCGCGGCGGCCCAGGACCGGATCGTGCGCACCGACGATACGACCATCGAGGCCAATGTGCTGGAAATTACACCCGAGGCGGTGCGTTACAAACGTTTCTCCAACCCCGGCGGTCCGACCTATGTCCTTCCCGTGGGCGACATCCGGTATATCCAGTACGTGAACGGCGAGCGGGAGGAGTTTTCCGGCCGGCAGCCGGCGGCCCAGCCGGTTCCGGCACCTGCCGAATCCTCGGCGACCTCCGCGCAAGCATCCGCTTCCGACTATGTGCTCAGGACCTACGAGGTCGGCGACTATTACGACCGCGACGGGGTGCGTGGCGTCGTCTGCACGGTGACCGAGGACGGCCGGCACGGCCTGATCCTCTCGCTCGGCGAGGCGGTGCTCCATTGGGATACGGCGAAGAAGGCGGATGCCCGTGCGGTCGGCGCGGCCGACAAGAGCGACGGGGCGAAAAATATGGAGGCCGTGGCTCGCTACATGGTGGAGAACGGCGCCTCGTGGGAGGAGTTTCCGGCCTTCGGGTGGTGCCGTTCGCTGGGCGAGGGGTGGTATCTCCCCTCGATCGACGAGTGGCTGGCTATCGGCTTCAACTTCAACGGCGGAACCCGCCACATCTACAACCGGCAGGCCCGGGTGAAGATGAACGACAGCCTCAAGGAGCACGGAGGCAAGCGGCTGGACGGCAAGACCTATTATTTCTCCTCGACGGAGGAGGATGCCCGCAAGGCCTACTGCACCCACCTGGGAACCGAGCCGCCCTACCTCTCGCCCGAGTTCAAGGGGGGAATCAGCTTCTCGGTCCGGGCCGTGCATCCGTTCTGATTCCCGTTCGGGAAAGAGGCTGGACCCGCTCATCCGGGTTTGAGCCTTCCGGTCCGTGCAGAGAAAAAACAAGCCGAAGCAATACGCTTCGGCTTGTTCGTTTCGGCTTGGGAGGGGATCAGATGATGCCCTGCTCCAGCATGGCGCGGGCCACCTTCATGAAGCCGGCGATGTTGGCGCCCTTCACGTAGTTGACCGAGCCGTCGGGCTGCTGTCCGTACTGGACGCAGGCCTCGTGGATGCTCTCCATGATGAAATGGAGCTTCTCGTCGACCTCCTTGCCCGACCAGGAGATGTGCATGCAGTTCTGCGTCATCTCCAGACCCGAGGTAGCCACGCCGCCGGCGTTGACGGCCTTGCCGGGAGCGAACAGGATGCCGGCCTGCTGGAATGCGTGGATGGCTTCGGGGGTGCAGCCCATGTTCGAAACCTCGGCGCAGCACCAGGTGCCGTTAGCCAGCAGCTCCTTGGCGTCGTCGCCGTTCAGCTCGTTCTGGAAGGCGCACGGCAGGGCGATGTCGCACTTGACCGACCAGGCCTTCTTGCCCGGGGTGAAGGTGGCGTCGGGGAATTTCTCGGCGAAGGGAGCCACGATGTTGCGGTTCGAGGCGCGCAGCTCGAGCAGGTAGTCGATCTTCTCGGGGGTCATGCCGTTGGGGTTGTAGATCACGCCGTCGGGACCCGAAATGGCGATTACGCGGGCGCCCAGCTCGGTGGCCTTCTTGGCGGCGCCCCACGCTACGTTGCCGAAGCCCGAGAGGGCTACCGTAGCGCCCTGAAGGCTCCTGCCGGCGCGCTTGAGCATGTGCTCCACGAAATAGAGGGCGCCGAAGCCGGTGGCCTCGGGACGCAGCACGGAGCCGCCCCAGGTCATGCCCTTGCCGGTCAGCACGCCCGTGTGGTATTCGCGGGCCAGCTTCTGATACATGCCGTTCAGGAAGCCGATCTCACGGCCGCCCACGCCTACGTCGCCGGCGGGAACGTCGGTGTCCACGCCGATGTTACGCCACAACTCCAGCATGAAGGCCTGGCAGAAACGCATGATCTCGGCGTCGGACTTGCCCACGGGGTCGAAATCCGAACCTCCCTTCGCACCGCCCATCGGCAGTGTGGTGAGGGCGTTCTTGAAGGTCTGCTCGAAGCCCAGGAACTTGAGCATCGAGGGATTCACGGCCTTGTGGAAGCGCAGACCGCCCTTGTAGGGGCCGATGGCGCTGTTGAATTGTACGCGATAGCCGAGATTGGTCTGCACCTCGCCGCGGTCGTCGATCCACGTCACGCGGAAGGTGAAGATGCGGTCGGGTTCCACGATGCGCTCCACGATCTTCGCGCGCTCGAATTCGGGGTGTTGGTTGTAGACCTCCTCGATCGACTCCAGTACCTCCTGCACGGCCTGCAGGTACTCGCTTTCGCCCGGGTGCTTGCGCTCGAGCTCGGCCATCAGTTTGCTTACGTTCATTTTATTCGAAAGTTTTAAGTGTGGTTTTCGTTATCCGTTTACACAAATATACGTTATTTTTCGATAATCCGTAACGTTTTTCGCGATAATTTTCAGGATTCGTTATCCGGATCCGGAAAACCGGTCCGGACGAAGGCCCGGTTCGACTTGCCGTCGACGCAGACCTCGAGCGGCCGCTCGAAGTGGACGCGGCGCAGAAAGGTCGTCTCGGAGGCGGCGGGCAGGGCGTTCAGGCGCTCGACGTCGAAACGCCCCTCGCCGCGGTAGGGGGCCACGTTGAGGTAGCCGACCCCCAGCGAGGTGACGTTCTGGAAGAAGTGGGTGCCCTGCGAGGGGTCGACATGAAAGCCCTCGATGCCGCATTCGACGATCACTTTCGCCTCCGAGATGTGGCTCCACTTCACCGGAATGCCGAGCGTGGGGATCGAGGTGCCCCACCGTCCCGGCCCGACCAGCACGTAGCTGAGGCCTTCGTCGCGCATCCGGCGGTTCAGCTCGAGCAGTTCGTCGGCGATCCGCTCGGTGCGGAGCTTGTCGAAGCTTTCGGGCTTGACGTAGACGATCTCCGTGATCCCCTCCATGCGGCCCACGCCCAGTGCGCTCTCGGCGTAGATGAGCGTTTCGCCGGGGTCGATCCCCGCCCAGTCGATCGGGCGGTTGTCGGGGCTGTCGATGATCGGCCGGATCTGGAGCAGATTCATCAGGCAGCGTTCGCCGGCGGGGACGTCCATATTCCCGGCGAACTCGATCTCCACGGGGCAGTGCATCTCTTCGGCCCCCATGCGCAGCATCTCGGCAACGATGTCGGCCAGCGGGAAGGCGCCGTATTTCAAAATGTTGTTGAAGGTTATCAGCTTGCGTCCCGGATTGGTCGGGGAGTCCGATATGCGGTCGTTCTCGCGGTCCCAGACCGACCCCACGAAGCGCATCTGGCGAAGCCGGCCCGCCGTCGCAAGGTCGAGCCGCCGGACGTTGACCGCATCGTCGCTCGAAGTGCGGAACGCCTCGGGCCGCAGGTCGAGGACCATCACCTCGTCCTGCGTTTCGCGCAGGGCCAGACCGGGGGTCGAGGTTTGCAGGACGCGCTGCGGCCAGCGGGGCGAGAAGCGCAGCGTGCGGCCGCCGTCCACCACGATCTTGCCCAGCCCCATGGCCAGGTTGCAAATCCCCTCCTCCGGCCTCTCGTCGCCGATGGGATAATGGTTGATCGAGCGGGCCACGCCCGAGAAGGTGGGCAGGAAAAAGCCCTCCTGTCCGGTGCCGCACACCTCCTGCACGATCACCGCCATCTTCTCCTCCGAGAGGAGGTTCTGCGAGGTCTGGATGTAGGCGCGCGAGGCGGCGAAGTAGACCGAGGCGTAGACGCTCTTGACGGCCTTGAGCAACAGGCGCAGGGTCTGGTCCTCGTCGTCGGTGCGGGGAATCATGTAGGTGGAATAGATGCCGGCGAAGGGCTGGTAGTGCGAATCCTCGAGCTTGGACGAGGAGCGGATCGCCAGCGGGCGCTTCACGGTCGACACGAAGACCTTCAGGTCGGCCAGCAGCCGTTCGGGCAGGTGCGACGAGACGAATTCGGTCAGCAGCTCCTCGTCGCTCATCTCCCGGCCGATGACGTATTCCAGCCCGTTCGTGCGGATGAATTCGTCGAAGTAGTCGGTGGCGATGACGACCGAGCGGGGGATTCGGATCCGCACGTTCGGATATTTGTCGTAGAGGGCGTATTTCTGCAACAGGGCATTCAGAAAGGCCAGCCCGCGCGCCTTGCCGCCGAGCGAGCCCTCGCCCATGCGGGCGAATCCGATGGCATCGCTGTAGGTCGCGGCGTCGAAACGGGCGATCACCCCCTGCCCCAGCAGGACGCGGTAGTCCTTGAAGAGCGCCACGAGGGCCGCGCGGTGCGATGCCACGGTTCGGAAGTGGCTGGCGTCGAGGCTGCGGATCGAGGCGGCCAGCGGAAACAGCCCCCGCGCATAGAGCCATTTCGAGAGGTGGTTCTGCGACGTGTGGTATTCGAATACGGGGTCGGGGACCGCGGCGATCAGCTCCTGCATCTCCTTCAGGTCTTTGGCCCGGCCGATGACGGCGCCTGTCCCGGGGTCCTTGAATACGAAGTCGCCGAAGGCGAACTCCCGGGCGATGTAGTCGCTCATCTGCGTGAGGAGGGTCTTCGAGTTCTTGGCGATGAAGCCGGCGCCCAGCGCCTCGGCCGCTTCGCGGTATTCGGTTTGGGAGGACTGCAACAGCACGGGCATGAGCGGATTGTCCTCTTTGATCCGCCGGCAGAGTTCGATGCCGGCGTCGGTCTGCTCGTCGGCGGGGCGGTCGCCCCGGTGGCGGACGAACCCCACGTCGGAGATCACCCCCAGCAGATTGTTCCTGTACTTTTCGTAGAGCCCGAGGGCTTCGTCGTAGCTGGTGGCGAGCAGGACCTTCGGGCGGGCCCGCTTGCGCAGCACCTGCTGCTGTTCGTTGAGGGCGTCCTGCAGAAACCGGGTGTTCTGGAGCAGGAGCAGCTTGTAGAGCTCGGGCAGGTAGGTCGAGTAGAAGCGGATCGAATCCTCGACCAGCAGAATGGCCTGCACGCCCCCTTCGAGAATGTCCTCGTCGGCGTTCATCTTGTCCTCCATGAGTTTGATGATGGCCGTGATGAGCTCCGTGTTGCCGTGCCAGCAGAATATGGAGTCGAGCCCCGAGCAGTCCTGCTCCTCGATGCGGCGGTAGATGTCCTTCGAGAAGCTGGTCAGCAGCGCCACGGGAATCTCGGGCCACCGTTCGCGGACGATCCTCCCGAACCGGAACACGTCGGGTTCGCCCACGTTGTACATGGTCAGGATGAAGTCGAACCCGGGCTCCCGCTCCAGCCGTTCGAGCGCCTCGCCGGTCGAGCTTACCCGCGTGAAGGAGGGCGGGTTCGACATGTTCAGATCGAGGTACTCCCGGTTGATCTGCTGCTCGATGTGTCCGTCCTCCTCGAGGATGTAGCCGTCGTAGCTGCAGCAGACGAGCAGGATCTTGTGTATGCGGCGCTGCATCAGGGGGCTTTTGGGCCGGGTCTCGGTTCCGAAATTTCGGTTCATGGCGGTAAATGATTGGTCTCGCATACAAAAATAGGAAAATTTTGTTATCTTTGCTCTTGTCATCCCACTATTTCGAATAATGAAAGCACATACGTATACCCTACAGGAGGTGAACGATGCCGCCACGGAGCGGGCCTTTTTCGATTTGCCCCGCCGAATCTATGCAGGAAACCGCAACTGGGTCTGCCCCATCGAGGAGTCGCTCCGCAAGGTCTTCGATCCCGCCCGCAACGACATGTTCGCCGACGGCGAGGCGATTCGCTGGATCGCCCGCAACGAGCAGGGCGAGACGGTGGGCCGCATCGCGGCCTTCTACAACCGCGAGCAGGCCGCGCTCGAGGAGCAGCCCACGGGCGGCTGCGGCTTCTTCGAGGCGATCGACGACCAGGCGCTGGCCGACAAGCTCTTCGACGCCGCCCGGCTGTGGCTCTCGAGCCGGGGCATGGAGGCGATGGACGGACCCATCAACTTCGGCCCCCGCGACTCGTGGTGGGGCCTGCTGGTGAAGGGGTACGAGTTCCAGCCTCTTTATGAAAACCCCTACAACCCGCCCTACTACCGGGAGCTGTTCGAGAACTACGGATTCCGGAACTACTTCGACCAGAACACCTACGTCTGGGACATCGCGAACGACGATATCACCCCCAGCGCCTATGAACGGGCCGAGCGGGTCTTCTCGGCGGGCTACAAGTTCCGCCATATCGACATGTCGGAGCTCGAGGAGGCGGCCGAGAACCTGCGCCTGATCTATAACAAGGCTTGGGCGCTCTTCTCGGGCGTGAAACCCATGACCCGCGAGCAGGCGCAGGCGCTCATGCGGACGATGAAACCCATCGTCGACCCCCACCTGATCTGGTTCGCCTATTTCAACGGGGAGCCGGTCGGCTTCTTCGTCATGCTGCCCGACCTGAACCGCATTGTGGGCAAGTTCGACGGCAAGCTGGGCTGGTGGAACAAGCTGCGGCTGATGTGGGACCTGAAGGTGGCTCGCCGGAGCGACCGCATCTTCGCCCTGATCTTCGGCATTGCTCCCGAGTACCACGGGCGGGGCGTCGAGTCGGGCTGCATGCGCGCCATGCTCGAGGGGTTCCTGCGCACGCCGGCCTGCCGCTACAAGTCCATCGAGTTCGCCTGGATCGGCGACTTCAACCCCGTGATGAACCGCATGGTCGAAAGCTATATCTGCGCCCGCAAACACAAGATGCACACCACCTACCGCTATCTGTTCGACCGCGAGAAGGAGTTCCGCCGCTGCCCCCGCATGGGCGTGAAGCGGCGCGACGAGTAACGAAACCAACCGAAAATCCAATACGCAACCATGAAAACAACCGTTTTTACCGAGTACCACATTGCCAACGGAGCCCGAATGGCCGAATTCGCGGGCTATAATATGCCTATCGAGTTCACCGGCATCAACGACGAGCACCTCTGCGTGCGGGAGCGCGCCGGCGTCTTCGACGTGAGCCATATGGGCGAAATCTGGGTCAAGGGTCCCCGGGCGCTCGACCTGCTGCAGCGCATCACCTCCAACGACGTCTCCAAGCTCTACGACGGCAAGGTGCAGTACTCCTGCATGCTCAACGGCCGCGGCGGCATCGTGGACGACATCCTGGTCTATCGCATCGATGCCGAGACCTACCTGCTGGTCGTCAACGCCGCCAACGTGGAGAAGGACTGGAGGCATATCTGCGCGCAGGGCGAGGCCTTCGGCATGACCCCCGGCAAGGAGCTCTACAACGCCTCCGACGAGATCTGCCAGCTGGCCGTGCAGGGTCCCCTGGCGATGAAGATCGTGCAGAAGATGTGCGACGAGCCGGTCGAGGAGATGGAGTACTATACGTTCCGCAAGATGAAGGTGGCCGGCTGCGACGCCATCCTCTCCATCACGGGCTATACCGGTGCGGGCGGCTGCGAGATCTACGTAGCTAACGAGGACGGCGAACGCCTCTGGACGGCGCTGTGGCAGGCGGGCGAGGAGTTCGGCCTGCAGAACATCGGTCTGGGCGCCCGAGACACGCTGCGCCTGGAGAAGGGATTCTGCCTCTACGGCAACGATATCGACGACACCACCTCGCCCATCGAGGCGGGACTGGGCTGGATCACCAAGTTCGCCGAGGGGAAGGAGTTCATCGACCGCGGCCTGATGGAGCGCCAGAAGGCCGAGGGTGTCAGCCGCAAGCTGGTCGGCTTCAAGCTGATCGACCGCGGCATTCCGCGCCACGAATACAAGTTGACGACGCCGGCCGGCGAGGAGATCGGCTGCGTCACCTCGGGCACCATGTCCCCCTGCCTGAAGATCGGTGTGGGTATGGGCTACGTGCGGAGCGATTGCGCCAAGGCGGGCACCGAAATCGCCGTCGAGGTGCGCGGCCGCCTGCTGAAGGCCGAGGTTGTCAAGCTGCCTTTCGTCTGACGGACGTGCGGCGTATGCCGACGAGAACAAACAGCAGGCCCGCCGACTTTCGATGTCGGCGGGGCCCGCTGTGAAAAGAAGCCGGACGACATGAACGGATGAGTGAGCTGTGTGTAATACCAATAAGAGAATTGATG
>CAJTLJ010000019.1 GCA_910577475.1 uncultured Alistipes sp. | reverse complement strand
ATCCCCAAGATAAGTCTTCCCTTGAGGGGCGTAGGAGACGACTACGTTGATAGGCTGCAGATGTAAAGACAGTGATGTCAAAGTCGAGCAGTACTAATTACCCGAAAGTCTTTCTTGCAAATTATTTCTCATTCCTGAAGTCTGTCAAACTTACCGAGTGCGACGGGTTGTACATTTAAGATGTACTCGCACGATCCTGAAACAAGGATATACACGTTCTTTTAGGTGGTTATAGTGGTGAGGTTCCACCTCTTCCCATTCCGAACAGAGAAGTTAAGCTCACTAACGCCAATGGTACTGCACTTATCGTGTGGGAGAGTAGGTAGCCGCCTCTTCAAGCCGGATTCCATTAGGAGTCCGGCTTTTTTGTCTATATAGGTTTACCAGCTGATATTGTATTTTTCTATGCCCGGGATCGGGGGATTGTTCCGGGCCATTATCTCCTTCCTGCCGCCCCGATTCCGGACCGGGAACCGGCGCTCCATGCAGACACCCATTCCCTGTCGAATAACAGCAAACTCTCGCGACACACCGGGTCTTGTCATTCCGAATGAATAGAGCGAATTAACGGTGCTTATGGGGATAAAAGGCCTGAAATCGGGTAAAATTCGGACCGAATAGCACATTTATGCCAATAATGCGTAGTATTATGCAAATATATTCGTATATTTGAGAACCGAGAATCTACGCAAACAAGCGATCACGTCATAAATAGTAAGTAACGACCCATGAAACGATTGTTGAGTATTTGCCTGCTGACCCTGACAGGGTGCGGCACGAGCACCCCGGATGTCCCGGTCGGTCCGGGCCCGGTGCGTATTCTGCCTATGGTTACCCGCGTGACGGGAACGAACTTCGACCCGGAGGACCGTATCGGTCTGACGATAACAACGGCAACGGGCACCTATGCGGAGAACCGGGAGCTGCGCTACGACGGAAGTTCCTTCTCGAGCTCAGACCTGCTCTGGTATAACGACCTGACGCAGCCGTGCGAGCTGTGCGCCTGCTACCCGTACGATCCCTCCGGCATGCCGGAACTCTTCACGATTCCGAGCGACCAGTCCGGAGGCCTCTCGCAGGCGGACCTGCTGGCCGCCCGCCGGAGCTCGGTCCTGCCGGGCATCGCACCGGTGGAGATGCTGTTCGACCACCTGATGAGCAAGGTGCGTCTTAAGATCGAGAACCGGTCGGAGGGAAAGGTCTCGGAAGTCACGATTTCAGGGTCGATCCCGACAGCCCGCATAGACTGGCAGGCTAAAAGCGCCGCTGTCGAGCCGGAAACGGCCCCTGTGTCGCTGATTCCGTTTCGGGTGGATGATGATACCTTTGAGGCCGTTGTCATGCCTCAAAGGGCCGCTTTTACGATCGGCATCTCGACCGACGACGGAAAGAGCCGGAGCTATGAACTGGAGCCGGCCGAATTGCTGGGCGGCAAACTCTATACGGTTACGGTCACGGTGACGAGGATCGACGTGAGCTGTACGCTGAGCGGGGAGATCAAGGACTGGGTGCCGGGCGGAACGCTTCAGGAACGTGCGGAGCGGCCCGATCCCCCGACAGTCGACTACGAAGGTGTGAGCTACCGGACGGTAACCCTGCCCGACGGGAGCTGCTGGCTTGCGGAAAACCTGCGCTATAACCCGGGCCCGGAGCCGGATCTCGAGACGGGCGCCTCGGGTGTCCGCTACCCGGACGACGGGCTTTCGGATGCCGCCTCGGTGGCGAAATACGGCCTGCTCTACGATTGCGCGACGGCGGGCGGGGTCTGCCCTCCGGGCTGGTCCCTGCCCGGCCTGCAGGACTACGAAGGGCTTCTGAAGGGGCTTCCCGAGGGATTTCTGATCCCGACCCCGGCCCTTTGGCAGCCGGCGACGGACGGCTACAAGCGCTTCACGGACCGGAGCTACTTCTGGAGCTCGATCCCGGACGGAGAGGGTTTCAAGATGATCGCCGTGCGACTCTCGATGCCGCTTCCCGAGTTCGCAATCGAGACCAAAAACTCAAAAATCTGTGCGCCCGTGAGGTGCGTGAAGCGGGAGTAGATCTCTTTGCCATGCAGAAAGCCCCGAAAACTTGCGGTTTTCGGGGCTTTCTGCATTCTATAAGGGGACGCGCTTGTATTCGTAGAACATGCCGCTCCGGCGGCTGCCTGCGACCAGCCATTGAGATTTGTAACGGACCAGGAGCGCGGCCGCCCGACAGTCTTTCTGCGGACTATGGTCAAGCAGGTCGCCTACGGGGATGCGGTTCGTGATGGATTCGTCGGGTGCGAGAAATATTTTACGGGCTTTCATCGTTCGAAAAGTGAAGCGCCGTCTATCCAGAATCTGCTCCTCTTCATCCGGCAGGTAGACGACGCATTCGTCCTCGAGATAGAGCGGCGAAGGTGCTGCGATGAGCAAAGAGTCGCCCCCCCCCGGATTGCGGATCGAGGTGACGATGCTCCTGCTTTCAGTGTCGAGACGGGTCTCTGCGAGCGGTTGGGCCATTCCGAAAAACGGCAGCAGAAGCAGGACAGCGAACGGGAGCGGATGAGACATGCAGGGAGGCGTGAAAAGGTTTAATTAACCGGATAACGAAATGATTTTGTAAATATTGCGTATGACGAGAGGAAAATTTTACAGCGCCGGAAACGGGGTTGAAAAGACAAATTTCGGGGCAAAACGGGTCTGATTGGACAAATTTGATAGTTTGTGAACAAAATCAATACTCCTTTATACGGTTTTCAGGATTGATTCTCCAAATATGGCGGCCTTGCGGAAGAAGATAATTTATTTTTGTGTACTTGAAACGGAGTGATATTTATAAAAATTTTACAAATAACTACTTAAAACCAATTCATCGTATGAAAAACAAAATTCTCCTTTTGGCCGGAATCCTTCTGATGGCGTTTTCCGCCTGCAACCGTTCCGACAAAAAGGTCGAGGCATTGAAGCATGCCATCGACGTGGCGGAGTATCAGCTGAAGCAGAGCGCCGCCGAGTTCGATACCACGCAGCTCTTTCCCCGTTCGTGGAAAGCGGACAAGTTCCGTGCCGTAGACGCATACGACTGGACCAGCGGCTTCTTCCCCGGATCGCTTTGGATCGGTTACCAGCTGACCGGTGACGAGGCGCTGAAGTCGGAGGCCGAGAAATACACGGCCCGTCTGCACGAGATTCCCGCCTACAAGGGCACGCACGACCTGGGCTTCATGGTGTTCTGCAGCTACGGCATGCAGCAGGCCATCGAGAACGACGAGGTTTCAGCGGCTGCTATCGTGGAGGCCTCGAACAGCCTGAGCTCGCGCTTCTGCGACTCGGTGGGTCTGATCCGTTCGTGGGATTTCGGCCCCTGGAACTATCCCGTCATCATCGACAACATGATGAACCTCGAGATGCTCTTCTGGGCCAGCCGCCACACGGGCGACAAGAGCTATTACGACATCGCTGTGCGTCACGCCGACAATACGCTCGCGAACCATTTCCGCGAGGACAACAGCTCCTACCACGTAATCAGCTACAACAACGACGGTACGGTGGAGTCGAAGGGCACCTTCCAGGGCTTTGCCGACGACTCCTCGTGGGCGCGCGGTCAGGCCTGGGGCCTCTACGGCTACACGATGAGCTATCGCGAGACCGGTCTCGAGCGCTATCTGGAGCATGCGCAGAAGATCGCCGAGCTGATTATGAACCACCCCAACACCCCCGAGGACCGCATCCCCTACTGGGACTACAATGCGCCCAACATCCCCGACGCTCCGCGCGACACTTCGGCCGCTGCCGTCATGGCTTCGGCGCTCTTCGAACTGAGCACGATGGTCGAGGGCGAGCTGTCGCAGCGCTACTTCGACTACGGCGAGACCCTGCTGATGGCGCTTTCGTCGGATGCCTACCTGGCTAAGAAGGGCGAGAACGGCGGCTTCATCCTGATGCACGCCACGGGTCACCTGCCCGCCAACAGCGAGATCGACGTTCCGCTCAACTACGGCGATTACTACTATCTGGAGGCTATCCGCCGCTACCTCGGTCTGCGCGGGATCGACCCCCTGACGCTTTAACCTGAAATCCAACGATAAAAAAACTACCGAATGAAACGATTTTTACTCAAATGGACGGCTCTGGTCATGCTGGCGGCACCGCTGGCGGGCTGTCTGAAGGAGGAGACCGGGATAATAAAGAACTCCGGATCGGGTTCCTCGTCGGTCACCATCCCCGGAAACGATGAGATCGAAGCTGGAATCTTCGAGGATCTGAACCTCGAAGATCCCGCCCTTGCGGGCGTGAAGGCCCACTACGAGGGCGGCCGCTACTATCAGGCGGCTGCGGCCCTGCTGGAGTACTACCGAGCACGCGTGGATGTGGACGATCCCGAGATCGACCTGCTGAATCCGACCATCACGGAGGAGCAGCAGCAGGTCGCCGACTGGGCTTTGAAGGATAACGCCTACCGCTTCCAGGTGGAGGGCTATGCCGACTCCGCGAACGACAACGCACCTTATTCCTATAAGGGGTCGGGCGACACCCCGATCAAGTGGGACTACTGCCCCTCGAAGGAGGACGAGCAGCGTTACGGCGTGCACCGTCTGAGCTGGATGCTGCCGCAGGCGCTGGCCTATCGCGTCACCCGCGACGAGCGTTACGTGACCGGTCAGGTGGATGTCTTCACCGACTGGGTGGCCGCCATCCGTCCTCAGACTGCAGAAGTGGCCGAAGGCGATGAGACCGTCTCCGTTTCGGAGTACGCCTGGCGCAACAAGGAGGTGGCCGGCCGCATCGGCGACCTCTGCTCGGCGATGATCTACTCGATGCAGTCGGTGAACTTCACGCCGCAGTACCTGGCTCTCTACCTGACGAGCCTGGTCGACCAGGTGGAGTATCTGGAGCAGCACCCGTCGGCGGATGAGTCGATGCTCAAGAAGGAGGCGAGCGCCATCCGCCGCATGGGCATGCTGTTCCCCGAGCTGAAGCGCGCCTCGGAGTGGACGGAAGGCGCTTCGGACATGCTGAACAAGGACATCGATCCCAAGTGGTTCGAGGCCGTGAATCTCGATTTCGCGGGCTTCGCCGGTGCCCGTGCCGCCTATGAGGCGGGCGAGTATTACGCTGCGGCCGAGATCATCCTGAACTACTACCGCACCCGCTCGGGCGTGGTGAATCCCAATGTCGATCTGGCGAATACGACCGTTACGGTCGCCGAGCAGGCGTGGGCCGACCAGGCGCTGGAGGAGAACGGCTACCGCTTCTATATCAAGAATTTCCTGGAGGACAGCGGCAATAATGTTCCCTACTCGTTCCTCTCGTCGGAGACGGGCCGCATCGACTGGATGTACATGCCCACCTCCAAGACCGAGCAGGAGCTCCGCTATCAGCTGAACCGTCACCAGTGGATGCTGCCGCAGGCCAAGGCCTATTACCTTTCGAAGGATGCCCGTTACATCCGGAACTGGATGTTCGTGTTCTCCGACTGGTTCGAGCAGAATCCCCGCCCTGAGGTCGATCTGGACTACTCGGTTTATCCCGACAACCAGTCGCCGGAGTATCGTCGTGCCGGATGGACCTGGCGTCCGCTGGACGTGGCAGCCCGCGTGATCGACGAGTGCTCGGTCTGGGAGTATTACAAGGAAGCTCCGGAGCTCACCTCGACCTTCATGCTGAAATATCTCTACCATTTTGCACAGCAGGTGGACCATATCGTGAAGTTCTATTCGGCCGATTCGAACCACCGCATCACGCAGGCGCAGTCCGTGGCTTTCGCCGGCGTCCTGATGCCCGAGCTGAAGAACGCCTCGGAGTGGGTGTCCAGCGGTACGGGTGTGCTGAACGGCACGATCGAGTCGGAGTACTTCGCCGACGGCTGGCTCAAGGACGGCGACTTCTCCTACCATATCAGCAGTATCGAGGATTTCCGCTCGACGATGGAGCTGGCTACGCTCAACGGCCGCACCGACTGCATCACGGAGGCCAATATCGCGAAGATCCGCAAGATGTGCGACGTGGTGATGTGGATGGTCTACCCCAACTACTCGTCGGTCAACATGGGCGATACGCGTAATGCCGCCTGGTCGAAGAGCGTGCTGAAACGCAATTTCTCGCGCTATGTGGGCCTGTTCCCCGACTCCGAGGAGCTGCGCTACATGTCGACCGAAGGCAAGGAGGGCGCCGCTCCCGTGATCTTTCCGACGACCGGTTCCCCTGCCGACGGCATCCACCACGAGCAGAAGGGCTTCGGCATCGGTTTCGAACACGGCGGCTACTACGTGCTGCGCACGGGCTGGGATGCGAATGCCACGATGATGGTGCTCCACAACCCGGGTAAAGTCATGGCCGGTCAGTGGCACGTACAGAACGATAACGGGACCTTCGAGTTGATGGTGAAGGGTCGTCAGTTCTTCCCCGATTCGGGCTGCTACACCTACACTACGGGGTCGAACCGCAACAAATACGCCGCTACGGCTGCTCACAACACGCTGACGCTGGACGGCAAGAACTCGGCGTGCGACGGCCGCATGCTCCGTCTGGACTACAACAGCTCCACGTCGGCCGACCGTCTGGTGCTGGTGAACAACTCCTATGGCAACCTTTCGCACCGTCGCCTGGTTTACCTGATCGACAAGCAGTTCGTGGTTCTGGTCGACGAGGCCAAGGGCTCCGCTTCCGGTACGCTCAACCTGAACTTCCACCTGGCTGACGAGGCGAAGGAGAAGGTGACGGTGGTGCTCGACCCCGAGCAGATGGGATTCCACACCACCTCGTCGGACGGCAACAACCTGATGGCCCGCACCTTCGCATTCATCGAGGGCGAGAAGTCGAACGCGACGACGCCTGCTTTCACCGAAAAGGAGGGATTCGTCTCCTACCAGACCGATACCTCGACCGCGCGCAAGGCCTACTCGATCGACGTCGAGAAGAGCGCCGACACCAACGTGCGGTTCATTACGGTGCTCTATCCCGCTGCGGACGACAACCACACCATTACGGCCGCTTCGTCGGGAGCCTTCACGGATGCCCGTTCGTCCGTCAAGGTGACGATCGACGGTAAGGAGCATGTGCTGACCAATACCAACCTGACGTTTTAACGAGAACCAAAACTATCGAACAATATGAATAAGAAACATTTTCTCTGGCGTCTGTTCGCCGTGGCCTTCGCAGCCGTGCTCACCTTCGGGTTGGGCGCGTGCAGCGACGACGACACGGACGAGGGCGATTTCCAGCTCTACTATCCCGAGGTCACCAACTTCGGCCCTTCGATGAGCTACGTATCGGGCAACCCCTCCTACGTGGGGGGAACCCCTTCGGCGTTCGCCATCTCCGCCCTTACGTTCGACGGGGATCCCATCGAATCCGGATGCTTCTCGATCAACGAGTTGTCGGGTGTCATCTCCATCTCGAATACCGAGGATTTGCAGCCGGGCATCTATCGGGCGAGCGTGTCCTGCATCGTGGGCGCGCGGGCCTGTAATTTCGTCGATGTCTTCGTCGTCAATCTGCTGCCCGCCGTCCCCGTCGAGCTGGCCGTGAGCGCCCGCGAGGTGGAGATCCCCTACGAGGAGTCCAAAGATTCGGAGACGACCGTGAAAATCACCCCCGAGGGCGAGTCGGTGTCGATCATCGGCTATTCGCTCCTTCAGGAGGAGGGCAAGGAGTACTTCGCCGTGACGAATGCCGGAGTGATCTCGGTCAATTCGAAGTTCACGGGCGAAATTCTGCCCGGCGTCTATCCGCTGACCGTGAAGTGTTCGACCCATGCCGGCGATGCCGTCTTCGAGGATCTGGTGACCGTGAGGATTACCAGCCCCGCGCTCGAACTGACCTATGCACCCGCCGAGGGCTGCATGGAGTACATGATGGGCTACCAGAGCACGGCTCCCGCGATGAAGGGTTCGCCCGAAGAGGTGGTCTACTCGGTGAAGGCCGTCACGCCCGAGACCGACGGCATCGCCATCGATCCCGCGACGGGCGTGCTGTCGGTGGCTAAGGATGTCGAGCTGACCGTGGGTACCAAATATGCGGTCGGCGTGACGGTGACGAACCGCTACGGAGCGACGGATTTCGACGGAGCCTTCCTGCTGGAGGTGATCGGCTACATCGCTCCCATCGATCCGGATTCGTTTGCCTATGCCGACGTGGAGATGATCCAGGGCACGAGCTTCACGGCCGGGAAGGCCGACGGCTTCGAGGGCGCTGAGGTGACCTTCTCGCTGGGCGAGCTGCCCGCCGCATTACAGGGACGCATCGCCATCGACGAACTGACCGGTACGGTTTCGGCCGCCAACGGCAACGACATCCCGCTGGGCGCCTACGAGATTCCCGTCAGGGCGGTCAACGCGAAGAGCGAGGCTACGGCCGTGCTGAAGTTGAGCGTGGTCGAGAATCCCTACTACTTCACCTATATCTCCTACGGCAACAACCTCGATCTGCCCGCTCTGGAGCACGCCAGCCAATTCTGGTGCAAGAACGAGAAGGAGTACAAGGCGCTGAACCTGACGCCGACGACCGACGCCAAGCCCGGCACGGAGCTGGAGTGGTCGCTCGAGGTGGTCTACCGCGAGACGACGGCCGACAACAAGTACAAGGGCGGCCAGGGCTCGACGATCGATCCTGCGACGGGCGTCATCACCCCCGACGGCTTCAACTACAACGACAGCAAGACCAAGAGCGCCCTGCTCTATGTGACGGCTACGGCCGGTAAGGGCAAGGTGGGCGAGACCACCGTGAAATCCCCGGTCTTCTTCATCTTCTCACCGGAGAATGCCCCCGTGCACTACGCGCCGTTCGTCTTCCGCGTCAACCCGCGCAAGGGCGGCATGTCGGTGGCTCCGAACATCTCGTCCGAGATCGATCCCGCGCTCTTCAGCATGGACTACCGTCGCGACTTCCAGTTCTGGGGCTTCGACGGTCAGGCGGACGGTTTCCCCGCGGACAACGGTTCGTTCATGAACTGGATGTGGAAGGTCTACAACGCACAGGAGGGTGTCGGCACCAAGACGATCGGCACCGGAGCCAAAGGCTGCGTTTCGGCCTACGAGAACAACAGCTGGAACGGCAAGACGCTGGGTCTGGCCCTGCTCTACGTGGATCCCGAAACCAAGGCGGTCGTTGTCAATCCGAACAAGTGGATCGACGAGAGCGGCAAGGGCGCCAACGGCGTCTTCATCGGCGAGATGACCTATCTGACCGATCAGAGCTGGACGGAGATCACGAAGGCTGTCAACAACAACATCAGCAAGGGCAGCGTGGTGACGCCGCTGATGATCTGGTTCGACGAGAAATTTTAACTCCTAACTTGAAATGAAACTTATGCAGACAATCATAAAACGGGCTTTCGGGCTGAGAGGGGTCTTTACCCTTCTCGCCCTGATGCTGACCCTCTCGGTGTCGGCCCAGAACAAGATTACGGGTCGCGTGGTCGATGAAACCGATCAGCCCGCCATCGGTGCCAATGTCGTGATCGCCGGCACCACGCAGGGCGTTTCGACCGACGTGGACGGACGTTATGCGATCTCGGCCAAGAAGGGCCAGGTGCTGGTGTTCTCCTACCTGGGTTACAAGAACCAGGAGGTTCCCGTCAATGCGCAGACGCAGATCGATGTGAAACTCGAAGCCGAGACCAACGTCATGGACGAGGTGGTCGTCGTGGGCTACGGTTCGATGAAGCGCAGCGACCTGACCGGAGCCGTCGCTTCGGTGTCGTCCAAGGATGTCGAGGGATTCAAGTCGGGTTCGGTGCTGGATGCCATCGGCGGCCAGATCGCCGGCGTGCAGATCACCTCGGCCGACGGTACCCCGGGTGCCGGTTTCGACATCAAGATCCGCGGTGTCGGCACCGTCAACGGCGAGGCGACCCCGCTCTACATCGTCGACGGTTTCCAGGTGGACAACATCGACTACCTCTCGAACTCCGACATCGAGTCGCTGGAGGTCCTGAAGGACGCTTCGTCGGCCGCTATCTACGGTTCGCGCGCCGCCAACGGCGTCGTGATGGTAACCACCAAGTCGGGTAAGGTAGGCCGTCCGGTCGTTACCTACAACGGCTCGGCCAGTTACCGCAACATCTCCAAGCACCTCGACCTGCTCACGCCCCAGCAGTTCGTGTCGCTCCAGACCGAGGCGTGGCCCGACAAGTTCGGCGATACCTATTATAAGGTAGGTCCCGAGAACCGCTATCAGTCGCTGGCCGACTACTACGGCGTCGAGGGTATCGACTGGCAGGGCGAGACCTTCCGTCCCACCTGGTCGCAGGACCACAACGTATCGGTGTCGGGCGGTTCGGACAAGACCAAGTATTCGTTCGCCTTCTCCGACTTCCTGGAGAACGGTATCTTCACCAACAGCTCCTTCAACAAGATCACGGCCAAGATGCGCGTGAACCAGAAGATCTCGAAGCGCGTGACGATGGATGCCACGGTCAACTACGCCAATACCGACAAGCGCGGCGTGGGCACCTCGGGCGACGGCGGCCGTTTCAACATGCTGGGTCAGATTCTGCGCGCCCGTCCGACGGGCGGTCTGAAGATGACCGATGAGGAGCTGCTCGGATCGGCCATCGACCCGCTCGAGCTCGAATCCTCGGAGTCGCTCTCGCAGGTGAACCCCATCGCGCAGGCGCAGTCCGTTACGGATCGCCGCCGCGGCGAGATGTGGTCGGCCAACCTCTCGCTGAACATCGATTTCGGCAAGGGCTTCAGTTTCCGCACCGCCGGCAGCTACCGCACCACCGAGACCCGCCGCGACCAGTTCTGGAAGGAGGGCTCGAAGGAGGCCTACCGCAACGGCCAGACCCCCTACGGCCAGACCCAGATGACCCGCGACCTGAGCTGGACCAACTTCAACTACCTGACCTGGAAGCGCAACAAGAACGGCCACAACGCCGAGGTGATGATCGGTCAGGAGACCACTTTCCGCAGTTCGGAGTACCTGCTGGGCCAGTCGACCGACTTCCCCTTCGATAACCTGGGCAACAACAACCTCGGTCTGGGCGCTACCCCCAGCAAGGTAACCACCGACTACTATGAGAAGTTCCTCGTGTCGTTCTTCGCCCGTGCGAACTACTCCTACAAGGACCGCTACCTCTTCTCCGCAACGGTGCGCGCCGACGGCTCGACCGTGTTCTCCAACAGCAACAAGTGGGGCGTGTTCCCCTCCTTCTCGGCGGCATGGCGTCTGACCGAGGAGTCGTTCATGAAGAGCCAGCGCGTATTCTCGAACCTGAAGCTTCGTCTGAGCTGGGGTATGGTGGGCAACGACCGCATCAAGAACTACCTCTCGATGGATCTCTACGCACCCACCAAGTACGGTTGGGGCAACAACGTCGTGACGGTTCTCCAGCCCAAGCAGCTGGCTAACTCCGACCTGAAGTGGGAGGCTTCGCAGTCGACCAACCTGGGTCTCGACATGGGCTTCCTGCGCAACCGGCTGACCCTGACGGCCGACTTCTTCATCAAGGATACGAAGGACCTGCTGATGTCGGCCAGCAAGGCCCACGTCACGGGCTTCGACTCGCAGTGGCAGAACGTGGGCAAGATCCGCAACAGCGGTATCGAGCTCTCGCTGAACTCCACCAACTTCAACACGACGGGCGGCTTCGTATGGACCACCAACTTCAACATCTCGTTCATCCGCAACGAACTGCGCGCCCTGGCCGACGGGGCCGGCGTGATGTACGCCACTGCAGGCTGGAACAGCGAGTACAAGGGTTACGACTACATGGCCGCCGTGGGCAGCTCGCTGGGTCAGATCTACGGTTACGAGTTCGACGGCGTATACCAGGATTCGGACTTCATGGTCGACGCCGCTACGGGCAAGATGACCCTCAAGCCCGGCATTCCGGACATTTCGGACCATGCCGGCCGCGAGGTCGTGCCCGGTATGGTGAAGTATCGCGATGTGGACGGTGACGGCGTGATTACGACCAACGACCGCACCGCCATCGGCAACGGTGTGCCCAAGTGGTTCGGTGGTATCACCAACACCTTCTCCTACAAAGGTTTCGATTTGAGCTTCATGTTCCAGTTCAACTATGGCAACGACATCTACAACGCAACCCGCATGTTCGCCAGCCAGTCGCAGGACCAGCGTTCGAACATGATGTCCGAGGTGGCCGAGCGCTGGACGCCGACCAACGCCTCGAACTCGGTGCCCGCCTGGGACGGCTACATCAAGAACGAGCTCTATTCGCGCTTCGTCGAGGACGGTTCGTTCCTGCGTCTGAAGACCCTGACCTTCGGCTACACCTTCCCCAAGAGTTGGACGCAGAAGTTCTATGTCAGCAAGCTGCGTCTCTATTTCTCGGCACAGAATCTCTTCGTGGTGACCGGCTATGAGGGCTACGACCCCGAGGTGAGCGTCGCCGCCACGAACCCCATGACGCCGGGTCTGGACTGGGGTGCCTATCCGAAGAGCCGCGTTTATACTTTCGGTATCGACCTTTCATTCTAAACTGCTACAACCATGAAAAAATTCATATTCATCATTCCGCTTCTCGGCCTGCTCTTCGCTTCGTGCGACGACCTGCTCAAGGAGGAGTCCTTCACCGAGGTGGGCAAGGACAACTACGTGAACAACGCGGCCGAGGCGCAAAACGTGCTGCTGGGAGTGTACCGTTATATGAATACGGACGCTATCTACTCTTTCAACCTTTCGATTCTGTTCACCATTTCGAGTGATATCGCCCAGTGTGAGGGTGACGGCAACTCCTCGTTCCGTACCATCCCCACCAACTCGCACACGGCCAGCTATCCCGACGTGCAGACCACCTGGCAGACGCTCTATGCCGCCATTTACGCCGCCAACGACTTCATCGAGACCGTGTCGGCCCGCATGGGCGAGTGGGAGTATGCCGATCAGACGCTCGCCAACATCTACCTGGGCGAGGCCCGTGCGCTGCGCGCCCTCTACTATTTCGAACTGGTGCGCTGGTACGGCAACGTGGTACTGATGAAGACTGCGGCCGATTCGCGGAAGGATGTCGCCGAGTTCGAGCAGGCCGATCCCGCCGACGTCTACGCCTTCATCGAGGAGGACCTGCGCTTCGCGGTCGACGCCCTGCCCTGGGCCGTGGACGACAACCTGCGTTCGAACACCGCTTTCCGTCTTTCGAAGGGCTCGGTGCTGGGCCTGCTGACTAAGGTCTACTGCACCTGGGCCGGTTACCCCGTGCGCGATGAGGCGAAGTGGGGCGAGGCTGTGAAGGTCGCCAAGCGGCTGGTGGAGTCGGGCAAGCACAGCCTGAATCCCGACTACGAGGCCGTATGGCGCAACACCTGCAACGGCATCTGGGATCCGCAGGAGAGCCTGATCGAGGTGTCGTTCTACTCGCCTACGGGTCTGAACGGCGACGATGCCACGGGCCGTATCGGCAAGTGGAACGGTGTACAGACGCTCGCCGTGGCCGGTGTGCGCGGCCGCAACGCCGCCAACTGGAAGGTGACCTACAACTTCACCGGTGAGTGGGAGAAGCACGACGACCCCCGCATGCCGCTGTCGATTGCCGATTACTCCTACGGCTATCATAAGGACGGTATCGATACGGACGGCTATATCACCTATTTCGACCAGATTGCCGGAACGTCGAATCCGTCCGAGGATCAGAAGAACAAGAAGCGTCAGCTCTTCACCCCCGCCAAGTGGGATACGGAGAAGTATGTGACGCCGGCGAATTTCCTGATCAACAACGACAAGTCGAATGTGAACTGGTACGTGCTCCGCTATTCGGACGTGCTGCTGCTCTATGCCGAGGCTCTGACCGAGGCCGGAGGGGCTCTGGGCGATGCCATCGAGGCGGTCAACATCGTGCGCCGCCGCGGTTTCGGCGATTCGGAGCATGATCTGTCGGCCGGCCTGTCGCGCGAGGAGCTGCGCGAGGCCATCCGCAAGGAGCGCGCCTACGAGCTCTGCTTCGAGGGGCACCGCAAGCAGGACCTGATCCGCTGGGGTATCTATTTCAAGACCATCCGTCAGACAGCCCAGGAACTTCAGGACTGGTACGAGAATGCGAACTATGCGGTCAACCGCTATACGATCGAGGGTCGTCACGAGCTGATGCCCATCCCGCAGCGCGACCTCGACCTGATGCCGAAGGTGAAGCAGAACCCGGGCTGGGGTCTGTAACCTCTCCCGAATCGCAATCCGAAGAGGCTGCCCAAAAGGGCAGCCTCTTTTTTGGGACCGTTGCGAATGGTGAGGATGGATGTTCTGCCAGGTATAGACCTTCGACTACGCGCCTTCGGTGCTTCGCTCAAGGTGACAGGGAAACTGTCATCCCGAGCTTGTCGAGGGGTCTCGGCGTTTCACGGCGCACGCCATCCGGAAACAGCAGGACGCTGCATCTCGGACAAAAACGGCGTCTTACGCCGGTGTCGCCCCGATCGGAGCGCGCGGAGGTCGGATTAGCGTGAACGGGCAAGACCCGGCAGCATAAAAACGGCCGCCTGCTGCACAGGCGGCCGTTTGGAGGCGGGCGGCGTCAGAACTCCGAGGTGAAGTAGAAGCGGATATCCTTGAAATTCTCCTGGGCCAGCGCCAGCGCATAGCTCGTATCGGCCAGAAAAACGTCGCGTCCGTGCTTGTCCACGGCCATGTTCGTATGCTTGCGGCGCTTGAAGTCGGCCAGCTGTTCGGTGTTGTCGCTCCGGATCCAGCATGCCTTGTGGATCGAGATGGGCTCCCAGCGGCAGGCGGCTCCGTACTCATGCTCCAGCCGGTACTGGATGACCTCGAATTGCAGGGCGCCCACCGTGCCGATGATCTTGCGTCCGTTGAGGTTGGAGGTGAAGAGCTGGGCCACACCCTCGTCCATCAGTTGATCGATGCCCTTTGCCAGCTGCTTGAACTTCAGCGGGTCGGCGTTCTCGATGTAGCGGAACTGCTCGGGCGAGAAGGAGGGGATGCCGGTGAATTTCAGTTTCTCGCCCTCGGTGAAGGTGTCGCCGATGGCGAAATTGCCCGTGTCGTGCAGACCCACGATGTCGCCCGGGTAGGCGTAGTCGATCACCGACTTCTTCTCGGCCATGAAGGCCGTGGGCGAGGAGAACTTCAGCTGCTTGCCGCTCCGCACGTGGAGATAGTTCCGGTTGC
This sequence comes from uncultured Alistipes sp., assembly GCA_910577475.1. Classification (GTDB taxonomy): domain Bacteria; phylum Bacteroidota; class Bacteroidia; order Bacteroidales; family Rikenellaceae; genus Alistipes. Next base: position 17,736 of record CAJTLJ010000019.1, on the reverse strand, counting down.
GCTCGAAGGTGCCCGAACAGATCTTCAGGAAGGCGATGCGGTCGCGGTGGTTGGGGTCCATGTTGGCGTGGATCTTGAAGACGAAGCCGCTCATCTTCGGTTCGTCGGGCTCCACGGTGCGGCTCTCGGCGGTGGCGGTGCGCGGCGCCGGGGCGATGCGGATGAAGCACTCCAGCAGCTCGCGGACGCCGAAATTGTTGACGGCCGACCCGAAGAAGACGGGAGCCGACTCACCGCGCAGGTAGGCGTCGCGGTCGAAGGGGTCGTAAACCCCCTGAACCAGCTCCAGATCGTCGCGCAGCTGCGCGGCATAGCGTTCGCCGATGTGTTCGGCCAGCAGGGGCGACTTGAGGTCCCTGATCTCCACGGTCGAGGCGTCGGCCGTCTGTCGCTCGTCGGAGGTGAAGAGCGACAGCTGCTCCTCGTAGATGTTGTAGACCCCCTTGAAGGTCGTGCCGCTCGAAATGGGGAACGACAGCGGCCGCACACGGATCTTGAGCTCCTTCTCCACCTCGTCCAGCAGGTCGAACGGATCCTTGCAGGGGCGGTCGAGCTTGTTGATGAAGACGATCACCGGAGTGTTGCGCATGCGGCACACCTCCATCAGCTTGCGGGTCTGCGACTCGACGCCCTTCGCGCCGTCGATCACGATGATGACCGAATCGACGGCCGTCAGGGTGCGGTAGGTATCCTCGGCGAAATCTTCGTGTCCCGGGGTGTCGAGGATGTTGATCTTGCGTCCCCGGTATTCGAAACCCATCACGGAGGTGGCGACCGAGATGCCTCGCTGCCGTTCGATCTCCATGAAGTCGGAGGTGGCTCCCTTCTTGATCTTGTTGCTCTTCACGGCCCCGGCCACGTGGATGGCGCCGCCGAAGAGCAGCAGTTTCTCGGTCAGGGTGGTCTTGCCGGCATCGGGGTGGGCGATCACCGCAAAGGTGCGGCGCCGCGAAATCTCTTCCTGTAATGTCATGTTTTTCGGTCGAAAAGGGAGGAGGCATGGGGACCTCTTCCCGGAATTAGTATATCTCTATTTCGTCGGCGGGTAGTCGCTGTTGTAGTGACAGCCGACCGACTCCTTCAGCTCGCGCCCCTGCTTGATAACCAGATAGGCCACGGCGATCATGTTGCGCAGCTCGCACAACTCGCGGTTGGGCTTGGTCTTGCCGTAGAGCTCTTCGGTCTCCTCGTAGAGGATTTCGAGCCGCCGCATGGCCCGCTTCAGGGCCAGGTTCGAGCGGACGATGCCCACGTAGTTGGACATGATGGTCTGCATCTCGCGCTTCGACTGGATGATCATCAGCATCTCCTCGGTGTGCTGCGTCCCCTCGAAGTCCCAGTCGGGAATTCCCTCCTGAATCTCGGCCCTGCCGACCAGCGAGGCGACGTGGGCGGCCGCCTGGTCGGCATAGACCAGCGCCTCGATCAGCGAGTTCGAGGCCAGCCGGTTGGCCCCGTGCAGCCCCGTGCAGGAGGTTTCGCCCAGCGCATAGAGCCGCTTGATGGAGGTCTCGCCGTTGCGGTCGACCTTCACGCCGCCGCAGCAGTAGTGGGCGGCCGGCGTGACGGGTATCCAGTCTTTGGTGATGTCGATGCCGATCGTGAGACACTTCTCGTAGATGTTGGGGAAGTGGCTGCGGATCGATTCGGCCTCCTTGTGGGTGACGTCGAGATATACGAAGTCTTCGCCCCGCCGGGTCATCTCGCTGTAGATGGCGCGGGCCACCACGTCGCGCGGAGCCAGCGACTTCATGGGGTGGTACTTGTCCATGAACTCCTCGCCCGACTGGAGGCGCAGGATGGCTCCGAAGCCGCGCATGGCCTCCGTGATGAGGAAGTTGGGCTTCTCGCCGGGGTTGTAGAGGGTGGTGGGGTGGAACTGGATGAACTCCATGTTCTCGGTGATCGCCTTCGCACGGTGGCACATGGCTATCCCGTCGCCCGTCGCCACGATGGGGTTCGAGGTCGAGGAGTAGATGTTGCCGCAGCCGCCCGTCGCCACGACGGTGAACTTCGCGAGCATGGTCTCGATCTCGTTGGTCCGCTCGTTGAGGACGTAGGCGCCGAAGCAGGCCAGCCCGCGGGTGTGGCGAGTGACGAACTCGCCCAGATGGTGCTGCGTCAGCAGGTCGATGGCGAAATGGTGCTCCAGCACGGTGATGTTCGGATGGTTCCTGACCGTCTCGACCAGTGCCCGTTCGATTTCGGCCCCCGTCAGATCCTCATGGTGGAGGATGCGGTGCTCCGAGTGGCCGCCTTCGCGGTTGAGCTCGTAGCGTCCGTCGGCGGTCTTGTCGAATCGGGTTCCCCATTCGATCAGGTCGGCGATCAGCTCCGGAGCCCGTCTCACGACCAGCTCGACGGCCTCTTCGCCGCACTTTCCGGCGCCGCAGACCATCGTGTCGCGAATGTGTTTCTCGAATGTATCGGGGGCATAGGTGACCGAGCAGATACCGCCCTGGGCGTAGTTGGTGTTCGCTTCCTTCATTTCGCCCTTCGTCACGACGGTGACGTGACCGTGGGCGGCGGCCTTCAGGGCGAAGCAGAGTCCGGCCGCGCCCGAGCCGATAACCAAAAAGTCGGTTTTCATACCGTAATCGTATTATGCGGCACAAAGATACAAAATAATGCCGTACGCGCAACGCGCTATGGACAATTATTTCTACCTTTGCATTCGCTATGGAACATCGCACGATCGCTATCGACGACTACGACTATCCGCTCCCCGATGAGCGGATCGCCAAGTTTCCGCTGGCCGAACGTTCGGCCTCGAAACTGCTGGTTTACAGGAATGGAGAGATTGCCGAGAGCCGTTTCGGACGGCTCGACGAGGCGCTTCCGGCCGGTTCGCTGCTCGTGTTCAACAACACGAAGGTGATCCGCGCCCGCATCATCATGCACAAGCCTTCGGGGGCGCGCATCGAGGTGTTCTGCCTCGAACCGCATGCGCCGGCCGACTACGAGCGCGCCTTCGCCGTGAAGGGCGGGTGCGTCTGGAGCTGCATCGTGGGCAACCTGAAGAAGTGGAAGGAGGGGCCGCTGGAGGTCCGTTTCGAGTACGGGGGGCGCGAGGAACTTCTGCTCGCCCGTATGGTCGAGAACGGCGGACGCGAGCACCTGATCCGCTTCGAGTGGGCGGCCGACATGACCTTCGGCCAGCTGCTGGAGCACCTGGGCCGCATTCCCATTCCGCCCTACCTGAACCGCGAGAGCGAGGAGATCGACAATACCCGCTACCAAACTGTCTACTCGAAGTTCGAGGGGTCGGTGGCGGCCCCCACCGCGGGGCTGCACTTCACTCCCGAGCTGATCGGGCGGATGCGCGGCGAGGGGTTCGGCTTCGAGGAGGTGACCCTCCACGTCGGGGCGGGCACCTTCCTCCCGGTCAAGGAGAGCGATGCCGCGCGCCATCCGATGCACACCGAGCACTTCGAGATCACGCTCCGGACGCTGGAGCGGCTGCGCGAACGGCTGGGTCGGATCGTTGCCGTGGGAACCACCTCGGTGCGGACGCTCGAGTCGCTTGCGGCGCTGGGGTGGCGCCTCCGACGCGGCGAGCCGGTCGCGGAGGCTGCGGTGGGCCAGTGGGAGCTCTACGACATCCCGGCCGGCTATGCCGGCGCCGATGCGCTGGACGATCTGATCGGGTACATGCGCGAACGGGGGCTGGAGCGCCTGAAGGCCGCTACGCAGATCATGATTACGCCGCTGAACTACCGTTTCCGGATCGTGAAATACATCGTCACCAATTTCCACCAGCCCAAGTCGACCCTGCTGCTGCTCGTGTCGGCCTACGTGGGCGACGACTGGCATCGAATCTACGACTATGCACTTCAGCACGATTTTCGCTTCCTGAGCTACGGCGACTCTTCGCTGCTGATGGTGGACCGAAATAATTGAAAGGCATGAAAAAGATTACCGAACTGGCCCCCGGCCTGCACTACGTGGGAGCCAACGACCGCACGACCCAGCGCTTCGAGGCGCTCTGGTCGCTCCCTTACGGGGTTTCCTACAACTCCTATCTGCTCGTCGACGAGCAGGTCGCCCTGATCGACAGCATCGAGGCGGGCTTCGCCGACATCTACTTCGACCATATCGCCGGGGTGCTGGGCGACCGCCCGGTGGACTACCTGATCGTCAACCACATGGAGCCCGACCACTCGGGTTCCATCACCCGGTTGAGGGAGCGCTATCCCGATCTGAAGATCGTGGGCAACGCCAAGACCCTCGACATGATCGGGGGCTACTACGGCATCCGGGATAACTGCCTGGAGGTGAAGGAGGGCGACACCCTCTCGCTGGGCGGCCGCACCCTGCGGTTCCACCTCACGCCGATGATCCATTGGCCCGAGACGATGATGACCTACTGCGTCGAGCTGAAGGCGCTCTTCTCGGGTGACGCCTTCGGTACGTTCGGCGCCCTGAACGGCGGCATCGTCGACAGCCAGCTCTGCCTCGAAGGTTTCTGGGACGAGATGCGCCGCTACTACGCCTGCATCGTCAGCAAGTACGGCAAGCCCGTGCAGATGGCGCTGCGCAAGCTCGCCGGAGTGGATATCGAGTGGATCTGCTCCACTCACGGCCCCGTGTGGCACGACCGTGTCGCCGACGTCGTGGCGCTCTACGACAAGATGAGCCGACACGAGGGGGAGTACGGCGTGGTGATCGCCTACGGCTCGATGTACGGACACACGGCCCGCGTCGCCGAACATATCGCTCGCGAGCTGGCCGAACGGGGCGTGAAACCCATCGTCATGCACAACCTCTCGTTCGCCGACCCCTCGATGGTGCTGCGCGACATCCACAAATACCGGGCGCTGATCGTCGGTTCGCCGACCTACAACGGTGAACTGTTTCCCGAGATGGATGCCCTGCTCGACCGGCTTTCGTCGCGCGGGGTGGCGCCCCGAATCTTCGCCGGCTTCGGCGGCATGACCTGGGCGGGAGCTACGCCTCGCCGCTGGGCGGAGTTCTGCGAGCGTTCGAAGTGGTCGCTCTGCGCCCCCGCGATCGAGATCCGGCAGGGATACAGCTCGGTGTGCCACGAAGCCTGCGCCGAGCTGGCCCGGTCGATTGCCGACAGGCTGAACGGGTAGCCGCGTTTCGGTCCGGAATTTGCACCGGGTCCGAAGAGTTCTTAAAATTTCGAATGACGATGAAAAAGTACAGATGCAAGCCCTGCGGCTGGATCTATGATCCGGAGGTGGGCGACCCCGAAAACGGCGTACCGGCCGGCACGGCCTTCGAAGATCTGCCCGACGACTGGGCATGCCCCTTGTGCGGCGCAACGAAGGAGGATTTCGAACCGGAGGAGTAGAAGCCCGACCCGCTGAACCGACTGCCAAAGCAGTCGGTTTTTTTGTGAATGCTCTCTTTGTATGAAAAAAACCGTAACCCATTGGGTTTTCGAGAGGGAGGTAACCGAGGTTCCTGCAAATAAAAAACCGAAACCCGCAAAGGTTTCGGTTACGTACCCGGAGCCGTGGATCGAACGTCGGCCGAATGGCCGTCGTCACCGACCGATCGCCGTCGTCGTCCGCAGGACGGTTCGGGTTTTCGAGAGGGAGGTAACCGAGGTTCCCGCAAATAAAAAAGCCAAAACCTCGAAGGTTTTGGCTGTGTACCCGGAGCCGGTATTGAAAAGTCAAAAACTACGCAAATACTATAAATCGGAAATAAACCATAATAGTTTATATATCAATAAATAACAATTGTATTTGTTTGAGCCAGCAAGAATGGAATTTTCGCAGCTTTCTGAAAATGCGGACAAATTGCGGACACGAAAGGTTGTGAGAATCCATAAATTTACATACCTTTGAAACAAAGAAATCGAGGTATGGCACAGACGAACTACTACATTGGCAGGACGACCAACAGCGCGGGAGAATCGGAAATCAGCCTGCGGCTCTATATTTCGCGTGATGTCCGCTTGCGTATCGGCTCCGGAATCTGGATCAACCGTAAACGCTGGGGCAAAAAGAATGATATCAATATTCCGCTGATTCAGGGCGAGGAGCGCGAACAGCTTTTGGGAAAGCGGTCCCGTCTTAAAGCCTTGACCGACCTGTTGGAGCAAGAAATTAACACCACACCCGACAAGGCCGCCATCACACGTGAGTATATGCAAGGTATCGTCAAGCGATTCCACAAACCGACCAAGGCGAAAAAAGAACACGAAAAGTCCTTTTTCGACGTAATAGATATTTACCTCGCCACACACAAGTTGTCTGAAAACCGATTAAAGAACTTTCGGGTGCTGGTACGCTGCCTGCATCGTTTCGAGCTATACAAGCGAGCAGAGGTGAGCCGGGGATTCTCGCTTTCGTTCACAACCCTTACATCGGAGTTGTTAGGGCAAATTGAGACATTCCTGTTCGATGAACAATCTGTATTTCGGAGCCATCCGGAGATATACGAACAATATCCCTATTCCGCGAAAGTCGCAGTCAAAACCCCGACACGAAAACATCCTCCTGTATTGGACGATGATGGCAACGAGATTCCGAAAGGTATGCCCAAATTGCGAGGGCTGAATACGGTTGCCGATATGCTGACCCGGTTCCGGGCGTTTGTCCTATGGGCTATCGACAACGGACATACGACGAACAATCCATTCAAACATTTCACCATCGGCGAAATCGTTTACGGGACCCCGATCTACATAACCAATGAAGAGAGAACCAAACTATTCGAGACAGACTTATCCGCCAATAAAGAGGTCGAGATACAGCGGGATATTTTCATCTTTCACTGCTTCATCGGGTGTCGCGTCAGCGATTTGTTCAAAATGACCTATCGGAATATCATTGGCGATTCGATCGAATATATCCAAAGAAAGACGAAAGAAGATCGCCCGATAACCCTTCGTGTCCCGTTAAGCCAAACGGCTATTGCACTGATCGACAAATACCGCGAGGAAGGGCGCGAAAGCCTTTTCCCGTTTTCGACAGAACAACATTACAATCGCAAGATCAAAGAGGCTTTTCGGCTTGCCGGACTGAACCGGATCATTACCGTACCGGACCAGCGGACACGGGAGGAGGTGCAAAAACCGATATACGAGGTGGCATCGTCGCACATGGCGCGCCGCACGTTTATCGGCAACATTTATAAAAAGGTCAAGGACCCGAACATGGTAGGTGCATTAAGCGGTCATAAGGAGGGAAGCCGAGCGTTCGCTCGTTACCGAAATATCGACGACGATATGAAGCGCGAGATGATCGGATTTTTGGAATAGAGATGAGTACTCAATAATTTCTAAAAATCAAAATGTTAATGTATATTTGCAATTAAGACAATACGAATATGGCAAAGATTACGGTAAAAGACACGAACGTTACGATTATATCAGTCAAAGAGAACGATTATATCTGCCTGACGGACATAGCGCGATACAAGAGCGATGACCCGAATGCAGTGATCGGCAACTGGTTGCGCAACCGGAACACAATCGAGTATCTCGGAATTTGGGAAAGTCTGTACAATCCGAATTTCAAACCCCTCGAATTCGAGGGGTTTAGAAAGGAGGCAGGTCTGAATGCCTTTACTTTGTCGCCGCAGAAGTGGATAAACACTACGAATGCAATCGGTATCGTCTCCAAATCGGGTCGTTACGGTGGAACGTATGCGCACAAGGATATCGCATTCAAATTTGCGAGCTGGATTTCTGTCGAATTCGAATTATATATCGTAAAAGAATTCCAGCGGTTAAAGGAAGAAGAACAGAAGCAGCTCGGCTGGAGTGCCAAACGCGAACTGTCCAAAATCAATTACCGCATCCATACCGATGCGATCAAACAGAACCTGATTCCAGCCGAAGTGACCGCGAAACAGGCGAGTATCATCTATGCCAACGAAGCCGATGTGCTGAACGTTGCCATGTTCGGCATGACTGCGAAGATGTGGCGCGAACAGAATCCTGATCTGAAAGGCAATATCCGAGATTATGCTACCATCAACGAGCTGATCTGTCTGTCCAATATGGAGAATCTCAATGCCGTATTCATCGACCAGCAAATACCGCAGAATGAACGACTTGTAAAGCTCAACCGAATCGCCATTCAGCAGATGCAGGTATTGGAGAGCAATGAAGAACGGAAACTGCTGAAATAAACGATGGATTTCCGCAAGATCAATAGCTATGTGATTCTGCTGACGATAGTCGTTGTCGTCGGACTGCTCGTCTCTATGGCTGCCCGGTTCGTGATATTGGCGAAAGGAGTAGATACCGGGACGGCAAATCTTGTCTTTTTAATTATGTTGGGGATTTGCGCAATAGTCTATTTGACCATTATGGCGACATTCTCCAGTATTGCGGACTTCTTTACCGATAAGATTCTGCCCAAAGTAACTCGGAAGAAGCCACCTGTTGTTGTCGCGGAAATTGCCCGCACACCCGATCCCGACGTTGAGCAGATCAAGCAGGATGCGGACAAACGATATATCGAACGACAGAGAGAGCAGATCGACCTATTCCAATGCTATGCGCACAGAGAGATAGGTCCCTGCATAAGTTCAGATGAACTTGTCTGGCTCGACCGCTACATTGAGTATTATGCTTTGCAGGAATGCGGTTCTATGGAATTTGCTCCTATCCGTCCGCAAAAGCTAAAAAATGCCGATTTGTTTCATTTCGGATGGAACATGGCTCACTATTTCTGCCGACCAAAACAGGAGGTCGTATCGTGGCTGAAATCCGTATTCGCACCTCTTGCCGAGTTGGAGGATTCTTACATCAAGGGGAAACTTTACTCTCCACAAACCCGCCAGTTCACGATTCCCAATATAGCTGATATTCCGAAATACATAGCCGAACACGACGGCTGAAAATCACCTCGAGAAGATATTTACGGGAGATTTCAAGGAGATAACAAGTGTTTTTGTTCTCCGAGAAATCTCCCGTTTTATTTGCCCCGGTTCCAATTGAATGAACCGAACGAATCCATGTTTAACCTAAAAATTTTGATTATGAGTTTAAGGGATTTATTGGAGTCGGGGGCGAACGTCAGCGTGACGGTGACACTCGACGATTTGAGAACGATTTTCCACGAAGCGGCCAAAGGAGCAAGGTCAGCCGTACAAGAGCAGCCTGCGGAAGAGTTCCTGACGCGCAAGGATGTTTTGGCTCTTTTGAAAATCGACTCTTCGACACTTTGGTGCTGGGAGAAGACAGGATATATTAAATCCTATCCGTTCGGAGGACGAAAGCGTTACAAGCGCGAAGATGTCGAAGCGATACGTACCGGAAAGAAAGGAGGTCACGATGAAGGTCGATGAAAAGGAGCTGATTCCATATTTGCGTGTTGGCACGACCATCTTCAAACGGGTATTGATGCCGTTGAGCAACGGGCGGAGCCTCGAAACATTGATTCCGTGGAACGTGGAAACCTTGCGGCAGGACTATGGCAAGGATTACATAGCACAAGTGCCGAAGTACGACGGATTCTGTACCATTCCGAGCCATACCGATTACCGCCGGGAGATTCACGGCTTTCTGAACCGTTACGAACCGATTTCGACCGTGCCTGCCAAGGGTGAGTTTCCGCATATCCGGGATTTTCTCGGTCATATTTTCGGTGAGCAGATCGAAATGGGATTGGATTATCTCCAACTGCTCTACCTGCGTCCGTTGCAACGTCTGCCGATCGTATTGCTGGTGTCCAGCGAGCGGAATACAGGCAAGACCACCTTTCTCAATTTTCTGAAGCTGATCTTCGAGGGCAACGTGACGTTCAATACAAACGAAGATTTCCGATCTCAGTTCAACGACGACTGGACGGGTAAACTGCTGGTCTGCGTGGACGAGGTATTGCTTAACCGTCGCGAGGATTCCGAACGGATCAAGAACCTTTCGACCGCCCGCAGCTACAAGGCCGAGGCCAAAGGCCGCGACCGCCGTGAGGTGGAGTTCTTCGGCAAATTCGTTCTTTGCTCCAACAACGAGCGCAACCCCGTCCTGATCGAAGCCGGAGAGACTCGTTATTGGGTGCGGCGTGTGCCGCCGCTGACGCATGACAATCAAAACCTGCTTGCCGATATGCGGCGCGAGTTGCCGGGGTTCCTGTTCTTTCTGCTTCATCATAAATTGTCTACCCGCGAAGAGAGCCGCATGTGGTTCTCTCCGCGCTTGCTGGCGACCGATGCGTTACGCCGGATCATCCACTACAACCGCAGTAAAACCGAGGCGGAGATGTTGTCGATTGTCCGCGATATTATGGAAGCCGAGACTCTTGTGGAGTATCGCTTCGACGTGAGCGACATGGTGAATATGCTGGAGGTACGCGGTATCCGCTCGGATCATCCGACCGTGCGGCGGATTCTTTCGGAAAATTGGCGGCTGTCGCCCGCGCCGCCGACCTATTACCAGCGTTACACGATTACTTACAACGGTGAGATAACAAGGCAGGAAAGCAAAACGGCAAGGGTCTATACGGTCGCACGCGAACTGCTCGATGAACTGTTGCGGTGCGATTCGATCATGTAGTATGTAAGAATGTAAGGATAGAAATATAGATCTTTTATTCTTAGTGACTTACATATCTTACAAAAACTCTTACAACGTCCAACAAATACTTACACTCTAACGACTTAAATCGAGTGTAAGAATGGTGTAAGACGTATAACTTTCTCTTTCACTGAATATTGCGATGACTTTTCAACAAACTTACAAAAAAATGAGCAACATTCAACAGATAAAACAGATTTCGATTCGGGCATACCTCGCCGAACAAGGCTTGCACCCGGTTAAAAACAATCCGCGATACGGTCTTTATCTTTCACCGCTTCGTGAGGAACATTCGCCGAGCTTCAAGGTAGATTACATGCAGAATCTATGGTATGACTTCGGACTGGGTGAGGGCGGCTCGATTATCGACCTCGTGATGCGCATGGAGCGGTGCAATGCCGGAGAGGCCATGCGGCGGCTGGAACGACACATCGACGGGATGCAGACTTCTCCTTTAAGCCCTTCGGGCTTTTCCTCCTCGCGGCTCGGCGAAGCAATTCAAAATTGCTCTGCTCTTGCTCCGCAGCGTCGGTTCATCGGAAAGAATCCAGCCCCGCAACGTCCGCCCTCAATTGTAGTCGTGCAAGTCCGTCCGCTGGATAATCCCGCCTTGCTCGCTTACCTCACGGAGCGGGGCATCGACCTTGCCGCAGCTCGTGCACATTGTTCGGAGGTGCATTATCGTGTGGCCGGCAAATCCTATTTTGCCGTCGGATTCCGTAACGATGCGGGAGGTTGGGAGCTGCGCAACCGCTATTTCAAGGGCTGCACATCGAAAGCCCCGACAACCCGACGTGGCGATTATCCGACGTGTCTCGTCTTCGAGGGGTTTATGGACTATCTCTCGTATCTGACGCTCAAGCGTGACTCGAACCCACCACACGACACGGTGGTGCTGAACTCGGTAACGAATATTGCCAAAGCCGTTCCGTTCATCGCGCCGCACGAACGGGTCTATACCTACCTCGACAACGACGAGGCGGGGCGAAAGACGACCGCTGAATTGAAAGAGGCGTGCCGCAACCTATCAGACCAATCCGTTCACTATCGGCCGCACAACGATTTGAACGACTACCTGCGCAGTCGTCGTCCCGTGAAAGAACACAAGCAGTCACACGGCTGTAAGTTGTAACGTCGCAGACATCAAACGAACAGAGGGAAGAATAAAAACAGCTGTAACCCAGAGGTAGCCGCACGAGCCACAAGGCTTGCCTTGTTATAGCCCACTATAACTACACGCTTCGCTTTCGTAGTTGTGGGCTCTCCCGAGGGGCTGGGCCTCGCCCCGTCCCACGAAGGCTCCGCCCTCGACCCGGCAAGGACTTTCAGCTCTATGCAACCCGACCAAAGAGTGACCCTCTCTTTGGAAACTCCGCTCAGGGCATCGCCCCAAGACCTCCAACCCACTTATAGCAATCAAAAATTATGGCAAAGACATCGGACAACATACGCCCGTGCAACATCGGGCAGAGCGAGGCGCATAACAGGCGGACACCCCAATACCTCGCCCACATCAACAAGGATAATATTTACCTGCGCACCGACCTGATGGACGGCAACGAAGCGTGGGTGTCGCCGCGTATCGAGGGCGTTTCACTTAGGGAGTATTACAAATCCCTCGGCGAGATGGTTAAGACGAAGACAGGGCGGGCAATGCAGACCAAAGACCGTACGCGCCTGAACAAGAAGACAGGAAAGACGACCACCGTGCGCGGAAGTACGCCCATCAAGGAGGGTGTTGTCGTATGCAAGGCAGATACTACTATGGAACAGTTGCAACGTTACGGGCAGTTGTGCTATGAGCATTGGGGCATTACGCCTTTGCAGATATTCATCCATCGCGACGAGGGACATTACGAAATACCGGGCGACAAAACCACATGGAAGCCGAACTACCATGCCCATATCGTATGGGATTGGATGAACCACGATACGGGAAAGTCCTGCAAGCTCACACCGCAGGACATGAGCGAAATGCAGACCATACTTGCTGAAGCACTCGATATGGAGCGCGGCACGGCGAAAGAGTTGACAGGACGCGAGCATCTGGAGCGAACGGACTACATCATCGCCAAGCAGAAGCGGGAGGCTGAGAAAGCCCGTGCTGCCAAGGAACGAACCGAAGCGGAACTGAAAGCGGTAAAGAGCGAACTGAAGACCGAGAAACTGAAGAATTCCGCCGCCGAGGTCGGCACGACCATCCTCGACGGTATCGGCTCAATGATCGGCACGTCGAAAGTCAAGCGGCAGCAACAGCAGATAGACGACCTTGCCAAAGAGAACGAACGCCTGCACTCCGAAATAAAAAGGCAGAACAAGACGATAGACCGGGAGAGGCGGAAGCATGAACAGACCGCCAAAAGAATGCAAGGCGAGATAGACCGCATTTACGGTTGGTTTCCCGACACGCCCCAGCTTGTCAAGTGGGGTGAATATTGCCGTTCGCTCGGATTCACGGACAAGATGGCCCGCGACCTTGTAAATATGCGACCCGTCCATTTCTCCGGTAAACTATATTCGAGCGAACACTCCCGGCATTTTGAAACCGAACACTCGGAAGCCCGGCTCCTGCGGGATGAAAAAGGCCCCGGAGGGTTTCAACTGTTCATCGACCTAATACCCATTTTGCAATGGTTCCGGCAAAAGGCGAAAGAGTTTTTGGAGCGCTTAGGAATAGAGATTAAAGACCGTGAACAGGACCGGGGAATGCGGATGAGATAGAGTAAAATCTATTTCTGCGTATAGCTTATATGGGCAATACCCCGAATGAGTGCTTGTTCGTCTGCGAATTATTTTCTATTTTTGTAACGTCGAGCGTAATAATGCGTTCGGCAGACATACTGAAAGTGTTTTCGCACTGTCCTTACATGAAAATGTGGAAGTTTTCTAAAGAGAAAGGATGGACGAACGGCACTCATTTCTTGCTTAGATTATGGCAGGGACGCGTTTTGCGTACCCGTACCCCATATCTATTCAAGTGTGGGGTATTGCGTCGTTTATTTTCTCTTAGGTCATTCCACAACTTTCATGTAGATAAACGAAATCAGCCCCACACTTTCTTTTTGCAGTTATATCAAACGCCATTTAGGAGTTGAATGGTAACTAAAGGTTGGAATTTATAAACCAATTAATAATGTTACTATGAAACGATTACTGTTAATTTTCACCTTGTTCAATATTGGGGTCGCATCAGCCCAATTAAAAACGTACAATGGTTCTTTTGAAGATGGTTCTGCTAATTATACTTATAAAGAAGATGGATTGACCCGAATTTTCGAAGGGAATTTTTCATATAAATCAGCAGACGGAAAAAAGTCTATGTCCGGCAGATATACTGATGATATGAAAACTGGATTATGGAAAACCGATTGGTATGGATTTCATGAAGAAACAAACTATAAACAAGGGTTGAAGCATGGAATTTACAAAGTACGATATAAAAATTCTAATAATGAAATGAAGATCGATGCTCATTTTACACAAGGAGAGTTGGATTCTTTGAGTTTCTGGATGCAAACTCCAGATGGACGAGTCATAGGGGGTAGCCAATATAATTCACAGGGAACAATTGACACTTGGCTTCGAGGAATTGATGGTAAATACATCCGTACACAATACTTCTACAAAGGAATCTACGTAGGATATACAGATTATGACTATTCTACGGGTGATTGGGGAGAGACTACGATAGACGATATTAGAGAAGTTGCCAAATTTACTGATTCGCTTGCCAAATATAACTATCAGTATGCAGGCCAATATTATTGTCTTCAACCTCAGAAAGAAAATAAATTTTATGAACAACTTACTCAAAATGGTGACATCTTCTCCACTGAGCCTTACTGGTTCAATGAAATCGCATATTTTTTTATATACAATTTTCATATGGCATGTTTTGGATCTTCGTTATGGAGAGGTGAAGTCTTAGATAATGATTATACGCTCTGCCTCATGATGAAAGAAGATGAGATCAGAATGAAAGCGGAAAAAGAACGAATAGAAAAAGAAAAAGCAAATAAAGAGAGAAAAGAGAAAAATTACACCGATGCAATAGCAAAACAAACAGCAGAGTTTAACCAAACAGAATATGGGAAATTAATCAATTACCTTAAACCTTATGCGGAAAAATCAGACAACTTGTTTGAGCAGGCTAAGCATGATTATATACGTACTTATTTAAGTCAATATCGGTTGGCATCGCGCCCTATTAATCTAGCGAATAAATCGCAAGATTCCTCGATAGTCTCGTTAAATTTCAAATATTCGATGGGGGATATGGATAGTTATAACTGCAAATTCATTTCCCAAACATATAATATAACTAATCACAAGGGATTGAAAGATTTCTCCGTACTTATTATTCCCATTGCGTTGGTATTAAACAACGAACAATGGGCTGTTTCTGACGCTATCATTATATATTATCATAACGGAGCAAACAAAGGAGGCGATTTACACCAAGCAGATCTGTATCTACAGCATTTTTATAACGAACTACGACTGGGGACAAACGGGTATCTTGCAAAAGGAACTCGGATCTCTATAACTGACGATTATGTTTTTACTTCATATATGGAGAACTATGCGATGAAGCCTATTGCACAGGATACCAAATATAAGAAATCTCAAATTTATTATGATACATGGTATAATCCGGAATTATCTATGGAGGCCTTTATCCGATCCCTTACGAAAGAAGAGGTTACAACACCCATAGAGGTGCGTTTTAATATCAAAAAAGAAGAATAGTTATGGCTATAATCGTGCGAAACAGAGTTCTGAGATTATCCACTCGATTGTCAACCTCCATATCATATAAGATTAGTACAGAAAAAGTGTCGAAGCAAGATAAGTTGATTGTTCGTGTATATTCAGAACAGGAAAGCCTAATGGCAGAATTTTATTTCGACGGCCACAATATCGCTCCCCAAAAATCAATTCATTTTCGATACGTAAACGATCGTATTTCATGGGGAAAATATGATACTTTGATAGCGAAAAAGACAATTTATCCGCTAAAATAACAATTTGGGTGAGACGTCTGAAGTAGTGTTTTTGGAATAATTTATTGTGTTTACGCAATAATAATTTTGGCGTCCTTATCGAAAATGTGGACAAAATGCGGACACAAAATACAAAATAAAGATCTTAAATGATTTATAAACAATCATTTAAGATCTTCTTGTGGTACCCGGAGCCGGGATCGAACCGGCACGACCATTTCTGGTCACAGGATTTTAAGTCCGGCGTGTCTACCGATTCCACCATCCGGGCAGGGACTTGAAAAGTATCGCAAAAGTACGCATTTATTTTTTATCTCGCAAGAATTCTTCCTACGAGTTCGTCGCGGCGGTTCGGGCGGTCCTTATTCGGATTGTTTGTAGCCGATCGGTCTGCGGGGCGGCTGAGCCTGCGGAATCTTGACCGAAAGCGCTGCGATTGCTTCATAGATATTGTCCAGCTCCCTGCGCATGTCCTCCGAGAGGTCGTTGATCGCTTCGGCATTGTCCTCGTCGCTGTGCTCCATCAGAGCCAGCTTGGCACGAATCTCCGCCAGTTCGGCTGTCACGGTCGTCGTCGTGGCTATGTAGTTCCGCATCGCCACGAAGGCGCGCATGATGACGATATTGGCATCGATGGCTACGTCGCTGTTCAACAAGCCGGAAAGCATGGCTACTCCCTGCTCGGTAAAGGCATAGGGCATTTTCCGGACTCCGCCCCAACTTGATGTCACAAAATGTGATTTCAAGTTGGCAAACTCCTGATTCGTAAGCTGAAACATGAAATCGGCGGGAAACCGTCTGATATTTCGTTTTACGGCCTGATTCAGGGCGCTCGTAGTGACCCGGTACAGCTCTGCGAGGTCGCGGTCGAGCATGACGCGCTGGCCGCGGATTTCGTAGATTTTGTTTTGAATTACAGAGATTTCGTTCATGGGGACAGCAGTTTGTCTACAAATATAGCAAGATTCCGGCAATAAAACAGAATTGTCCGGAAATTTCTCGAAGATAAAACGATAATTAGCAATAGATAGCTGTCATGTCGAGCGGAGGGCCGCAGGCCCGAAGTCGAAACATCTCGACGGTGCCGAACTTCCGCCAGTGCGGATCGCAATGGTTCACGCTCGTCCGACCGTCGAGATTCCTCGACTATGCCTGCGGCTTCGCTCGGAATGACAAAAAAAACGGCGGAAAGCAATCTTTCCGCCGGCTCTTTTATTGTCTATTGATAGTTCATCGGAGCGAAAAACTCATCGAGAGACAATTTATAATAGCTACAAATAATAGAGAGTGTCGTAAGATTCGGAAAATTTTCACCGGTTTCCAAGTTAGGAATATTCAAACCGGTAGCCTCTTTCAACTTTTCTTGGGTATGGCCGTGTATACTCCGGAGCTCTTTAATCCGTAGCACTATTTTTTGTAATAGCAGTTCGTCGCGCCGTTGCTTTTTCCGTACCATCGACGCAAATAAAATAGCAAAACAAAATATTTACACTAATACATGTTTGAGTTTCAAAAATTATACCTATATTTGCGATATGAATTTTAATGGAACCGGAAATTATGCTAACTTTGCAACTGAACAACTCGGCATAGCCGATCGACACAACTATAAAGGGTAAACAACTCTTTATACCTAACGACGAACTTGGGCCCCTCGAAAGAGGTTGTTTAACGTGGTATAATGGTTGTCAGTCCTTGTTATGTCCTGCTTGTTTTCTGCAAGCAGGACGGCAAGGGCGCAGGACAGCTTCACGTTAAAGGTTCCCAAGACCTGTCGTTAGGGGCTGACACCGCGCCCCTCTTTTTTTCTACGGGCGCACTACCAACCACTAACCCCAACCGTTATGCGCCGGCATCGAGAAAACATATTCCATACGACTTGCACAGCCTATACGACTCCCGACCCTCGGGATCCCTCGATTCCGCTGCGCTCCACTCGGGATGACAGCTTCCGCTGTCATGTTGAGCGGAGGGGCCTCGGCCCCGAAGTCGAAACATCCCGACATAACGGAACATTCACCATTGCGACCCGCACGGGTTCACGCCCGTCCGACCGTCGGGATTCCTCGACTGCGCCTGCGGCTTCGCTCGGAATGACAGCACTCTGTCACCTTGAGCGGAGCGATAGCGAAGTCGAAACATCCCGACCTATCGGCGCATTCACCTTCACGAATCATACACGCAATGCGCAGAACGCCGAAACGAACATAAATGACCGGTCCCGGTGCA
>CAJTLJ010000018.1 GCA_910577475.1 uncultured Alistipes sp. | reverse complement strand
CGAGCCGGCTTTTCGACAATAGCTCTCTTCGACTGGTTGTACATGATACGCTCTTCGTTTTTCTTTAAAAAGCGCGGTCCCGGTTCTTCATTCACACATCAAGGGATAATAGATGACAAAACAAGACCGGTACCGCGCAAAGCAGCTCGGCTGATCTTGTTCTATCCTATTTTTATCCCTTTTTTTTGTGTGTAATCAAAGGCCATTCAGCCATTTGCTATCACAAATTTAAATATTATATTTCACTTGTCAAAACAAATCTCCGATTATTTGTTCTAATCAGGCGCTATCATGACGCAATGCATGCTTTTCCGGGAGACGAACCGGACCTCCGCTACGGCGAAAGCGGTATTTCGCAACGGTTTATTGGTCCGATACGGGCTATTTCCGGAAAAACCAGCTCTTCTGGCGGCGTTTCTCCTCCTGCGAGCGGGCGACGTAGACCTTCTCGTGCGTATAGGGATTCTCACCCGTCCAGAACATGACCGACGAGAGGGTCATGGGGGTGGGCGTAAGATCCTGCACCTGCTCCAGCGTGAAGCGGAGTTTGCCCAGCACCTTGCGGGCCAGCTCCTTCATGTCGTTCTCGCGACACCCGGGGTGCGACGAAATGAAGTAGGGAATCAGCTGATAGTTGAGCCCTTCGTTGCGGCAGATGCGGTGGAAATCGGTGTTCAGCTGCTCGAAGAGGGCGAAGGGAGGTTTGCGCATCAGGTCGAGCACCTCAGCTTCGGTATGCTCGGGCGCCACCTTCAGCCGTCCCGAGGTGTGGTATTTCAACACCGTTTGCAGGTAGGGGCTGTCGTCGAACAGATCATAGCGGATCCCGCTGCCGATGAAGGCCTTGCGTATCCCCTTGATCCGGCGGATCTTCTCGTAGAGCGCCAGCAGCGGCCGGTGGTCGTTGTCGAGGTTGGGGCAGCGTCGGGGGTGCAGACACGACGGCCGGCGGCACTTGGCGCAGAGCCGTTCGTCGCGGCCGCCCATGCGGTACATGTTGGCCGAGGGGGCGCCCACGTCCGAGAGATACCCCTTGAAGTCGGGCATCTGCACGATCCGCCCGATCTCCTCAAGGATCGAACGCTCGCTGCGCGAGTGGATGAACTTACCCTGATGGGCCGATATGGTGCAGAACGAACAGCCGCCGAAACAGCCGCGGTGGATGTTGACCGAGAATTTGATCATCTCCCAGGCGGGAATATCTCCCTTGCCGCGGTAGCGCGGATGAGGGGCCCGTTCATAGGGGAGGTCGAAGGAGTGGTCCAGCTCCTCGGTGGTAAGCATCGCCCGGGGCGGCGTAACGACCACGAAGCGGTCGCCGACCCCTTCGACGAGCGTATTTTCGGGATGTTTGAGATTGCTCTCCCGTTCGATGGCGACGAAGTTCTCGCCGAAGGACGCCTTGCTGCGCAGGCACTCCTCGTAGCTGTGCAGCCTGAGGGTCGTGGCCGGATCGAGCCGCTCGACATAGGAGCGGTCGGCCACGAAGGCAACCTGCCGAATCTTGCGCAGCAGCTTGGCGTTGAATCCGTTCCGCATGGCACGCGCCACCTCCTGCACGACCCCCTCGCCCATGCCGTAGATCAGCAGGTCGGCACCGCACTCCGCCAGCACGGAGGGTTTGATCGAATCGCTCCAGTAGTCGTAGTGGGTCAGGCGCCGCAACGAGGCCTCTATGCCGCCCACGACCACCGGAACGTGCGGAAAGAGCCGCTTCAGAATCTGCGTATAGACCGTCACGGCGCGGTCGGGCCGGAAGCCCGCCTTGCCGCCGGACGTGTAGGCGTCGTTGCTGCGCAGGCGCAGGTTGGCCGTGTAGTGGTTGACCATCGAGTCCATGGCGCCGCCCGATACGCCGAAGAAGAGCCTCGGCGCCCCCAGCTTGGTGAAGTCGCGCAGGTCGTCGCGCCAGTTGGGCTGCGGCACGATGGCTACGCGGTAACCCTCGGCCTCCAGCAGCCGCCCGACGACGGCCGCACCGAATGCCGGGTGGTCGATATAGGCATCGGCCGTGAAGAGAATCACGTCGATATAGTCCCAGCCCAGTGCCTTTACCTCTTTTGCGGTTGTCGGCAGAAACATCTCTTTTCCTCTTTTATTCGTTTTCTCCCTCCAGCGTCCGGTCGATGGCGGGACGGTTGGCGGCGCAATAGGCGTCCCACTTCTCCAGCACCTGGCGGAAATCCTCGGGAAGGTCGCTCTCGAAGTAGACCTCCTTGCCGGTCGTGGGGTGCGTGAAGCCCAGCGAGCGGGCATGCAGGGCGTGGCGTGGCATCCGCTCGAAGCAGTTTTCGATGAACTGTCTGTATTTGGTGAATGTGGTGCCCTTCAGAATGCGGTCGCCGCCATAGCGTTCGTCGTTGAAGAGCGGGTGGCCGATGTACTGCATGTGGACGCGGATCTGGTGGGTGCGTCCCGTCTCCAGCCGGCACTCCACCAGCGTCACGTAGCCGTAGCGCTTCAGCACCCGCCAGTGGGTTACGGCGTGTTTGCCGTCCGAGCCGTCGGCGAATACGTACATTTGCAGGCGGTCTTTGGGCGAACGGCCGATATTGCCGATGATCGTCCCCTCGTCTTCGTCGAAGTTGCCCCATACCAGCGCCACGTAGCGACGCGTGATCGTATGGTCGAAGAACTGCTTCGCCAGCCGGGCGTGGGCGCGCTCCGTCTTCGCCACCACCAGCAGCCCCGAGGTGTTCTTGTCGATCCGGTGCACCAGACCGGCGCGCATGTCCCCCTCCTGGAACATCGGCAGCGTGCGCAGGTGCCACGTCAGGGCGTTCACCAGCGTGCCGTCCCAGTTGCCGTGGCCGGGGTGGACCACCATGCCGGCGGGCTTGTCGACCAGCAGCAGGTCGTCATCCTCGTACGGAATCGCGAGGGGAATATCCTGCGGGACGATCTCCACCTCCCGCTTCGGATAGGGCATCACGATCGAGATCCGGTCCAGCGGCTTCACCTTGTAGCTCGACTTGGCCGGCTTGCCGTTCACCAGCACGCTGCCTCCGTCGGCCGCCGCCTGAATGCGGTTGCGCGAGCAGTGCTCCATCCGGCAGGTGAGGTACTTGTCCAGCCGCAGCGGAGTTTGGCCTTTGTCCGCGGTGATGGAGAAGTGTTCGTAGAGTTCGTCCTGCTCGTCCTGCTCGTCCTGCTCGTCCAGGTCGTCCGCCGGACGGTCTACGACGGGCTCGTCTCCGGTATGATAGATTCCTTCCATCCCTGTCAATCGAAAAATTCGGTATCCTCGTCCGTCGTTTCGCTCGCTGTCTCCGTGCCGTCGAGAACGTTCTGCACGGCCGCACGGTCCAGCGAGTCGCGCAGCTGCGCCTCCTGCCGCTGCCGTTCGGCGGCCGCCTTCGCCGTCGCTTGCTCGGCTGCCGTGCGTTGTTCGGAGACCGTCTTGTCGTCGAGCGTGAGCCAGACGTCGACCGGCGTTCCCAGCGCATGGGAACGTCCTGGTGCGGGCTCCTGACGATAGACGCGCGCATCCTTCTGATTCAGCAGGTTGATCCCCTTGTCGAAGAGGATGCGTCCCACGTTGAGGCCGTTCTCCCACAGCCGGCTCTTCGCCTCGCGCAGGGTCGATCCGACCACCTGGGGCATGACCGCGGTGCCGTAGCCGCCCTCCACGCCGACGTAGAGCGTCACGCCCGAACCGGCCTCGGCCTTCATGCGGCTGTGGGGATAGACCGGTTGGTCCTTGTAGCGCTCCTCCAGCACGTAGTTCGTCGCCATGTCGGGCCGGTAGACCAGTCTGTCGATCTCCAGACCGGCTATTTCGAGCATGTTCTTCGCCTGACGCAACGACCGGCCGGCTACGTAGGGCAGGTCGACCATCTTCTGCGAGAAGGAGTTGATCGTCACGTAGATCTTGCGGCCCGGCTTTACCTCGACCCCCGCTTCGGGGAGCTGATCGAGCACGATGCCCCCCTCGTAGGCGGGTACGTAAAGCGAGTCGTTCACCACCAGCTGCAGGTCGCGGTGGCGGGCCGAACGTTCGGCCTCGTCGAGCGGAATGCCCGCCAGCTCGGGCACCGTGCGCCGGGCTCCGTGGCGCGTGGAGACCTGCATGAGCAGGTGGGCCGCCACCGCCATCGCCAGCAGGATCAGGGCGATCAGCACCAGATTGTAGAGCGGACGGCAATTCCGGAGCCGGTTCCACCCGTATTTCAAGTCGGTATTCATCTTTTCGAGGTTTCTGTTTCTTGATAGAAGGTGTCGCGCTCCACGGGACGCAGCCCGGCCTCTCGGGCCATGCGCTCCACTTCGGCCACGGTCATGACGGGCCGCCGGTCGTCGGCGCCGGCCATGGAGTAGATTTTGGTGGAGTCGTCGATTGTGCCGTCCACGTCGTCGGCGCCGAACTGAAGTGCCAGCTCGGCGGTCGCCTTTCCGTACATCACCCAGTAGGCCTTCAGGTGCGGCACGTTGTCGAGGTAGATGCGGCACAGCGCCAGCATCTTCAGGTCCTCGATTACCGACACTTCGCCGATCTCGGACATCGAATTGCCGTAGTTGCGGTATTTGAGCGGAACGAAGGCGTCGAAGCCGCGGGTCCGGTCCTGCAACGTGCGCAGGCGGTCGAGGTGGTCGATGCGGTGTCGCCATGTCTCGATATGGCCGTAGAGGATGGTGGCATTGGTGTGCAGCCCCAGCTCGTGAGCCGTGCGGTGCACCTCGAACCACTCGGCCGTCGACCCCTTGTCGGGGCAGATGCGGGTGCGCAGCTCCTCGTCGAAGATCTCGGCTCCGCCCCCCGGGATGGCCTGCATGCCGGCGTCGATCAGCCGCTGCAGCCCTTCGCGCACCGTCAGCCCCGCCTTGCGGATCATGTAGCTCAGCTCGATGGCCGTGAAGGCCTTCACGGCGGCCTCCGGCAGGATGGACCGCACGCGGCGGATCAGCCCGCAATAGTACTCCAGATCGTGGTCGGGGTGGACGCCGCCGACGATATGCACCTCGGTGATGCCGCGCCCTCGCTGCCTGCGGGCCAGCTCCTCGATCTCCTCCATCGTGTAGTCCCAAGCCTCGGGGCTACCCTTCGGCCGGCGGTAGGAGCAGAAGCGGCAGTTGAACAGGCAGAGGTTCGTGGGCTCGATATGGATGTTGCGGTTGTAGTAGAGCTTGTCGCCGTTCAGCCGGCGGCGGACGCCCGTCGCTAGCTCGGAGAGGAGCCACAGCGGAGCCTCCTCCGCCAGCCGGAGCGCTTCGTCGGGCGCAATGCGCGCTCCCGCGCGGACCTTGTCCGCGATATGTTCCAGACGGTCTTTCATCATTTGGGTGCTTTGCGATAGAGGTAAACGGCGATGAAGAGGAAGATCGCGTTGGGAATCCAGACGGCGATCTGCGGCGGCATCGTACCTCCTTTGGCGAACTCCGAGAAGAAGCGGTTGAAGAGGATGTAGGAGAAACAGAGGGCCGTGCCGATTCCGATGTGGAGCCCCGTTCCGCCGCGCACCTTGCGCGACGAGAGCGACACGCCGATCAGTGTCAGGATAAAGGTGGCGAGCGGGTAGGCGAAGCGGGCCTGCCGCTCCACCTCGATGATGTTGATCGAGTCGGATCCCTTCTCGCGCTGCTGGGCCAGGAACTCGTTCAGCTCGCCGATAGTCATGGTCTTTATGAGGTCCGACACGCGGCCCAGTTCGTTGATGTCGAGATTGATGAGCGTGTCCAGATTGCGGTGCTGCGAGAAACTCTCCTCACCCAGCGAGTCGCGCATGCGGCGCACGTAGCGCGGCGCCGTCCAGCGGTGGGTTTCGGGGTTGAACTTCACGTCGGCCGCCTCGACGCTCGACACGATGGCGCCCTTCTCGTAGTGCTCCAGCGCGAAATAGCGCGCCTGATAGCCGTTCTTGGTGAAGTCGCGGACGTAGGCGAACGTGCCGGGCTCGATCTGCCGGTAGATGTTGCGGTCGAACTGGAAATTCTGCCGGTTCTTGCGGTAGCGGCTCTCGAAGTCGACCAGCGTGCGCTGCGAGTAGGGGATCAGCCAGAGGCTCAGCCCCAGCGACAGCAGCGTGATCGCCATCGCCCCCAGAAAGTAGGGCCACATCAGCCGTTTGAAGCTCATGCCGCCCGAGAGCATGGCCGTGATCTCGGTCTGATAGGCGAGCTTCGAGGTGAAGAAGATGCAGGCGATGAAGGTGAACAGGTTGCTGAACTGATTGATGAAGAAGGGGATGAAGTTCAGGTAGTAGTCGAATATCACCGCCTTGAGCGGCGCCTTGAGCTCCGTGAAGTCGTCCACCTTCTCCACGTAGTCGAACACCACCACCACCACGATAATCATGGCGATGGCGAAGAAGTAGGTGCCGAGGAACTTGCGGAGGATGTAGCGGTCGAGCGTCTTGAAGCCCGGCCAGCCGATCCTGAATTTCGGAGAGTTTTCCATGCGCTTGCTCTTGTTTTAGAGGCGTCGGCTCAGCTTCGCGACCGCCCGGTCTTTCCACACCTTGAAGTCGCCTGCCAGAATGCGGCGGCGCGCTTCGCCCACCAGACGCAGGTAGAAGGCGATATTGTGCAGCGAGGCGATCTGGGCCGCCAGCATCTCCTGGCACACGGTCAGGTGGTGCAGGTAGGCCTTCGAGTAGAGGGTGTCGACAAAGGCCGTGCCTTCGGGGTCGATGGGCGAGAAGTCGTTCTCCCACTTCTTGTTGCGGATGTTGATGGTCCCCTCCCAGGTGAAGAGCTGGCCGTTGCGGCCGTTGCGGGTGGGCATCACGCAGTCGAACATGTCCACGCCGCGCTCGATTCCCTCCAGAATGTTGGCCGGGGTGCCCACGCCCATCAGGTAGCGGGGACGGTCTTCGGGCAGGATGGCGTTCACCACCTCGATCATCTCGTACATCACCTCCGTCGGCTCGCCCACGGCCAGACCGCCGATGGCATATCCGTCGGCGTCGTATTGCAGCACGTTCTCGGCGGCACGGGCCCGCAGGTCGGGATAGGTGCACCCCTGCACGATGGGGAACAGCGACTGGTAGTGGCCGTATTTGGGGGCGGTCTGCCGGTAGCGGTCGAAGCAGCGGTCGAGCCACCGTTCGGTGAGTGCCAGCGATTTGGCCGCATACTCGCGCGGGGCGTCGCCGGGGGGGCACTCGTCGAATGCCATCATGATGTCGGCGCCGATGGTCCGCTCCGTGTCGATCACGCTCTCGGGGGTGAAGAGGTGCTTCGAGCCGTCGATATGCGACCGGAAATGGCACCCCTCCTCCTTGAGCTTGCGGCAGGCGGCCAGGGAAAAGACCTGGAAGCCGCCGCTGTCGGTGAGCATGGGTCCCTCCCAGGTGGAGAAGCGGTGGACGCCGCCCGCCCGTTCGAGGATCTCCATGCCGGGACGCAGGTAGAGGTGGTAGGTATTCGCCAGGATGATCTGCGCCCGTGCCTCCTCCTTCACGTCGCGATGGAAGATGCCCTTCATGGCGGCAGCCGTGCCTACGGGCATGAATATGGGGGTTCGGATCACACCGTGAGCGGTGGTGATCTCTCCGGCCCGCGCCTTCGTGGCGGGGTCTTTGCCTTGCAGTCTGAATTCGTTCATATAATGACGCAAAGATAGTAATTTAACGGCAAAGGGCAATGCCTTCGTCTCCGACCGCGGGATTTTCGCGTAAAAATCGAACGGAGGGATTTGTCCGATTGCCAATATTTATTACCTTTGTCGTCGTCTAAACCGGATTACGTCATGTCACTCTTCGATTCTGTACTGCTCCACTACGGCTGGGAAGGCGTTGCGCTGTGCGGCGTGCTGCTCGTCATGCTGGGAGTACAGGTGTATTATTACGTGCTGAACTACGGAGCCGTGCCGGGATACAAGAGCAGCCGCCTGCGTCCCCGTCTGGAGAAGGAGCCTCCGCTGTCGGTGGTGATCGCCATGTTCGCCGAAGACTACGACTTCATCGAAAAACGGCTCCCGCTGCTGCTGGCCCAGGAGCACGCCACCTTCGAAGTGGTGATCGTCTACGTCGGTTCGGACGGCGATTTCTTCGAGGATCTGCAACGCATCCGCCAGAGCTTCCCGCAGGTCGTCGTCACCAAGATCGAGCTCAACCCCCGCTTCCCCATATCGCCGAAGATGGCCCTGAACGTGGGCATCAAGTCGGCCCACTACGAACATGTGGTCCTCTCGACCACCGACGCGGCTCCCACCTCCGACCGCTGGCTGTCGCTCATGTCCCGGGGATTCACCCGCAGCGAGGTGGTGCTGGGCTACTGCGGCATGGCCGACGACGAGGAGAGCCCCGGCGGGCTGACGGGTTACCTGATCCGCACCTCGCGCATGATGTCGTCGGCCGACTGGCTGGCGGCGGTCGTAAAGGGACACCCCTACCGCGGCATCCGGCATGCGACGGGGTTCACCAAGAAGCTCTATTTCGGGACCAGCAACGGCTTCGGGTTCCTGAACATGAATGTCGGCGAGGACGATCTTTTCCTCCAGCGCATCATGACCCCTCACAATACTTCGGTCGTCCTCTCGCCGCGCGCCACCCTGCGCGAGCGGATTTGGGGCGGTATGGGCTGGTGGATCGACCAGGAGCGTTACTACGGCGCCACGAGGCGCTTCTACCCCTCCCGCGCAATCTCCTACCTGAACTGGGAGATGGGCAGCCGCGTGATCTTCTTCCTCGCCGTGCTCTGCGCTCTGATTTTCCTGCCGGTCGAGTTCAAGGTCGCCGCCGGTCTGCTGCTGCTGTTGCGCTATGCGCTGGTCGCTTTCGAGGTGCGCCGTCTGGGACAGCGGCTGGGCGAGACCGATCTCTGGCGCCGCTATTTCCTCTACGACCTCTGGAGTCCGTTGCAGGCGTTGTGGATCAAACTGCTTTTGCAGCGTAAGGATCCCCGCGTATGGAGATAGCCGACTATATCGTCGCGGACGACCAGACCCTCGTGAGCCGGGTGCTGGAGGGCGACGACTGCGCTTTCGAATACCTCTTCAACCGCTATCGCGATGCCATCTCGCGGCTCTTCCTGCAACGGCTGGGCGCGAGTTCCTCTTCACCGGCCGATGCCGACGACTTGTTGCAGGAGACCTTCATCAAGGTCTACGTCAACCTGCACCGCTACTCGCCCCGCTACACCTTCGGACAGTGGCTCTACACCATCGCCCGCAACACCTTCATCGACTACGTGCGGCGACGTCAGGAGGATATGCCGCTCGACGACCGCTTCTTCGCCCCCGTCTCGTCGGCCCCCACTCCCGAAGAGAGCGTCATCAACCTCCAGCAGCGCACCCAGATCGAACACTACCTCTCGCTGCTCACGCCGCGCTACCGCCGGCTGTTCGAGCTGCGGTTCTACGAGGAGTGCTCCTACGAGGAGATCGCCGTCAAGTTGAACCTCCCTTTGGGTACGGTCAAAACGGGCATCCACCGCCTGCGCGAGCAGATGTGCCGGCTCATTACCGAAGGCGAAAACAGGTGATGCGGGAATATAAAAAAGGAGGCTGTCTAACCTTTGTTAGACAGCCTCCTTTTCGATGGTGCGGCGGCTACTTTGCCGTCATGAGCGGCAGGTCGCCTTCGTACTCCAGCTTGAGGGGCGTGCCGTCAGCCAGCCGGACGTCGAGCCGGACGACGAAGTAGTTCTCGCCTTTGGTAGGGTGGGGCTCGACCAGTACGATGCCTCCTTGAAGGGCCCGGTAATAGGAGTAGTAGTGGGCGGGATCCTCATAGACGAGACGGTAGTCGTCGTTGTGGTAGAGGTTTTCAATGCTCTGTGTCTCGCCCAGGTAGACCTTGACCAGCTGGAAGAGGATGCTGGTTGTCATCGGATCCTCCTTGACAGGCGAAAAACGGAATGTGCAGTAGGTATCGTCGACCGCGCAGCTCGCATGGTAGATCGGATACTCCTCCGCCCCGAACGTATAGGTCCCGAGCAGGGGGTGGGCCGGTTCGGGCGCCGGCTCGTGGATATAGACGTACTCTTCGGTCGTTTCGTTGCACGAGGTGAGCGCCGCGAGCAGGCAGAGCGCCGTAAAGAGTCGGAATGCGAATCGTTTCATGGCTTGCTGTCTTTAACGGATGATATGAGCGGCCCCCTCGTAGGTTCCCGACCAGTTGGCGGGGTCCAGGGTGAAGAACTTCAGGGAGAGGCGGTCGCCGTCGATGACGGCATAGTCGATGCGGCCCACCGCGCCGGAGAGGTAGTCGAGCATCCGGCCGCCGTAGGTGATGCTCACGTCGTCGCTCGTCGAGAAGCCGGCGCCGTTCTCGCCCAGCATCGACGCGGGCAGGGTCAGCGTCAGCCGGTCGCTGTCGTCGAGCATGTCCTCCACGGTTGCGATGCCGCGCTGGGAGGAGAGGTAGATCGAGCAGACCGTTTCGCGCAGGTCGACCACGGCCGACTGAACCTCCCAGTTCAGCTCGCCGTCGATCAGGAACTCGTTCTTCTTTTCAGGCTCGGTGTAGATGGCGATCTCGCCCCGATAGGTCAGCGTAGTCACGACCCCATTGCCGTCGGTGCAGTTCACCGATACGTCGTAGCCCGCTTCGCCGGCGGCGATGGAGAAGCTGCCGCGGCACTCGCCGCCGGGCTGCGCCTCCACGGTGTAGAAGGTCGTACTTTCCCGGTCGATCAGATCGCCCGCCATGAAGGCCAGGTAGGGAGAACCCTCGGCCTGCAGGTCGTAGCTCTTGCCGTCCAGCGCCTCGGCAGGCACCAGCAGGCAGGCCCACTGGCTGCAATTCACGATGTTCTCGGGATCGGGATCGATCACCTGAGCGGTGAAGTAGTAGCCGTAGAGACCCTCTTCGATCTCGGCCAGGAAGGCGGTCTGGATGGGACGGCTCGTGCTGCCGATCACCAGCTGGTTCTTCTTGTCCACCTCTTGATAGGGAGCCGAGAACTTGGCGGTCAGGCGGTGGCCGTCGTTGAGGGTCATATCCAGCGTGAACCGCCCCTCGCCGTCGATGACCTCGAAGGTGCAGTTGCCGCTGCGAAGGGCTCCGCGATCCTCCGAAGAGATCTCACGGTCGGCGAACGCCGTGCCGGCGAGCAGCGAGAGGAGGGCATATCCGTCCTCGCTCTTCAGGTCGAAGGTCGCGGGCAGATCCCGGTTCAGAACCGCATAGAAACCCGGCCGCTGGTTGGAGAAGAGGTAGTCGCCCGAAGGTGCGTCCTTCTCCGGCGAGAGGGCCACGATGTTGCGGGAGACGCCGCCCGAGATATATTCGTACATGAAGACCGAGTTGATCTCGACGGGCTGTCCGTCGCAGTGCAGCCCCTCTTCGAGGGAGGGCTCGGGTTCCGGCATGGGAACAGGCATGGGTTCGGGATCGTCGCCGGAGCACGCTGCGGCTCCCGACGCCAGGGCGAAAACGGCCGCCCAGGCAAAAAGTTTCGTCATTTTCATCTCTTGAATGTTTTTTTCGTGTTACAATACGGGAATCGCGCCCTCCAGCGTGCAGACGCCGTGGATGCGGTGGGGATTATCGGCTCCGTCCGTGAAGTCGAACTCGAAGCGGTGACCGCCGTCGGTGCGCACGACCGTCAGCGTTCCGCCCTCGATGGCGGCGAAATCCTGGATCGAATCGGCTGCGTAGCGGCGGTACCAGGCCCCCTTGAAGTCACCGTCGTAGATGCCCGAGGGGATGTTGCCGGGAACGATGTCCGCCCGGTCCACGCCGCCCTCGATGCGGGGGACGATCCGGTAGGTTCCGGCCGGAAGACCCTCCCGCACATCGGTCTCGTAGGGAACGAAGATCTCCATCTGAAGGGTTTTGCCCGAGTCGGCATGGTCGAGGTCGTCGATCACGATGCCGCTTTCGGCCAGCAGCAGCCGGAAGGCCCGGTAGGAGGTGGCGTTGGGTTTGCCCGATCCGTCGTCGGCCGGCAGGAAGTAGGGGTTGCCCGTATCCTTCAGGCGGGCCTGCGTCAGCTTGCCGATCTCCAGATCCGATGTCAGGGTGCTGTTGCCGGTCTCGGGATTTTCGCGGCGGTCGATAGCCTCCAGAACGCCCTTATAGGAGAATACCCGCTTGAGGAACCGGTGCCCCACCAGGATGCCCGAAACGGTGTAGGTGCCGTCCTCGTCGAGCTCCACCTGACAATAGCCCTCGCGCAGCAGATCGGGAGTGTAGTCGGTCTGCCCCTCGGCCAGTTCGCCGAAGAAGGAATAAGCGGGCATCTCGACCGTTCCCGTAGGCAGCGGTATGGACTGCATCTCGCCCTCGTTGAAGGTGAAGGGGCTGAAGCTCCAGTAGTTTTCGGGTTCGGAATAGATTCCGTCGGGGAGGACGAGCTCCGCATCCCCGGCCAGCAGCGGGGCGTTGAGGCTCACGCGGATCAGTTTGCCGGGGCCGACAGGGTTGCCCACCTCGTCGACCGGCATGTCGGTCCAAAGCGACAGCTGCCAGAGGTCCGAAACTCCGGTGCCGCCGTCATCACCGCGATAGATCAGCTCGGCATTCGTGAAGAGAATCGCTTCGGGCTGCGGCTCGTCGAAGGGAAAGTCGGGCTCGCCTTCGTCCTGAATGACGACGGGAATCGTCACGGTGTCATTTTTGCAGCCCGTCGTTACGGCGAGCAGCAGGGACAATGCGGCGAATTCGGTTAAAAAACGCATAATTTGTCGAATTTGAGTTAAAATGTATAAAGGTTTTGTTACAAAGATACAACAAAGAAACGAAAGTGAGCGCGAAACGGGGAAAGAATGTTGTCTGTTAGCGATTTAACAGTATTTGCCAAGATGTTGCAGTGCCATCAAATGCCAATGAAAAGCCAGGGAAAGACAAAGTTTCGTTACTATACCGTTACTTTAATTCTTGATTTCAATAGGTTTATTCGATTGCCTTAACAGATTGAAAAACAATATCTGTATGACGATTTAGGATGCAAATATAGGGAAGTTTCTCATATCTTCGTTCCTGTTTCGCTTCGGCTGATTCTTTTGCACCGATACACTGTGTTTTGCTTACCGTCACTCAACTCTACAAGTAATAATTTCGCAAACAAAAAAGTAGAGTTATGAGCAGAAGCACTTTCAGAGTATTATTCTATCTCAAACGCAATGCCCCGAAAAAGAACGGGCTTGTGCCTGTGATGTGCCGCATCACCGTAAACGGCAAGATTTCCCAATTCAGTTGCAAACTGGATGTAGAGGAAAAGTTGTGGAATGTCAATCTCGGCAGAATGTCGGGAAAAAGCATTGTTACACAAGAAACCAACAGAATGTTGGATAAAATCAGAATAGGCATCAACAAGGCTTATCAGGAGATTATGGACAGAGATGGTTATGTGTCGGCAGAGAAGGTCAGAAATGCTTTCTTGGGTATGGGACAAAACCATAAAACCCTGCTTGCTGTATTTCGACAGCACAATGAAGATTACGCCAGACAAGTGGGCAAGATGAAAAGCCAACGCAGTTATTGGAAGTATTGCACCGTTTACAACCATTTGGAAGAATTCATCAAGCATCGCTACAAGGTAAGCGATATTGCCTTGCGTGAGCTGTCCCCGGCATTCATCACCGACTTCGAGTTGTTCCTCCGTACTGAGAAGAATCATTGCACCAATACCGTATGGTCGTATATGATGCCGTTCCGCAGTATTATATATACAGCCATCAACAACGGTTGGTTACAACGCGACCCGTTTTATGCTTATCGTATTACAAAGGAAGAAACCAAAAGAGGATTCTTAACCAAAGAAGAAATCACGATGCTTATCAACGGAACATTCAAGAAGAAAAGTTACGAACTGATTAGAGACCTTTTCATTTTCTGTTGTTTCAGCGGATTGAGTTGGAGGGATATGTATAATCTCACAACCGACAATTTACAAACATCATTCGATGGGCATTTATGGATTAAGACCAATCGACAAAAGACGGGAACGGAAACCAATATCCGATTGCTCGACACTGCCAAACATATCATCGAGAAGTATCAAGGTCTGGCGGAAGGCAATAAATTGTTACCTGTACCCTGTTATGCCAATTGCCGACATGGAATTAAAGCTGTAGCCAAATTATGCGGAATCAACAAGAATGTTTGCTGGCATCAAAGCAGACACAGCTATGCAACAACCATTTGCTTATCCAATGGAGTACCCATTGAAACACTGTCCAAGTTAATGGGACACACAAGCATACGCAGCACTCAAATCTATGCAAAGATTACAGCCGAGAAAGTAAGTACCGACATCGAGAACCTATCCAAGCAGATCGAATCGATGGAGAGTTTTATTTGTAAAGCCATTTAACAACCTCTAAAACCAAGAAACGATGAAACAAGAAAGAAATATAATAACAATGGATGAATACGGAAGAATCCATTTCCCGAGCACAACGAACAATGACATTTGGATGAGTACAAACGAACTGGTAGAACTATTCGGCATCATGTATCCGACTTTGAAGGCCAATATCAAAGCCATATACAAAAACAGAATCCTTGATGAATGTGAGGTACAAAGGTGTATCAAATTATACAATGGAATAAGCATAGATGTTTATGCACTCCCGATGATTATTGCTCTATCCTTTCGATTGAATACATTGGGAGCATACAAGGTAAGAGAGTGTGTAATGAACAAACTCACAACCAATTTAAGAAGCCAAATTCTGTTTTTGAATGTGCGCACGCACGAATGTATGAATAAAAGTAAGTATGGCTTAAATTGAGGATATCATTCATACGTACCTTTTTGTCAATTCCCATCGGTCGGTCATCTCCTCTATGGGTACAAAGAAATGTGCGAACCGTTTATGAAACCTGCAAGTTCAAGCGGCAAACCGTTTTCGGAACAATCTTCCTCTCATTCTTCGAGAGTATTGATCCGAAAAAACTTGCATCTTTCAAGTCCGCACATATAAAGTACCCATAGAGGAGATGACCGACCGATGGGAAACAGGAAATTCAGACGGATAGTAGAGCATTGACAGCTTTGCTATCCGTTTCTTTTTTAGGAGGAAGAATCCCTCCCTCAAAGAAACAGCAATTCTATATTTACCACAGACCGGTCGGCTTGCTGACCTGCCGGCTATACGGTAGGCACACATGCGGGCTATACAGCCTTATTGCCTGCAAATTTGACAAACTGCCATATTGTTTGCCTATGCTATGGCAGTCCCACCATTCACAAACCACAAGTTGAAAATTTGGACTTGTGTTCTTCCAAACACAGCAAGGTATGTTTTGAGTAACTCAAAACCTTTCGGGTTACTCCCGAAAACCTGCCGCATTCCGCGAACTTCTTCCTCCGAAGTCGGAAGAATTAGTAAGTTGAAAACTTTTCTTGAGCAAATATTCTTTTGTTCTCAATAAAACAAATACCTTTGCGTTAAATTCAATAGATTGATTATAATGGAAGATATAAATCGTCTTAAAATAGTGCTTGTAGAAAAGAAACGTACAGGCAAATGGTTGGCAGAACAATTAGGGAAAAATCCGTCAACTGTGTCTAAATGGTGTTCAAATGTGGCCCAACCGGATTTGGCTACATTGGTGAAAATTGCAACCTTATTGGAGGTTGATGTGCAGAATTTGTTAGTCTCTTTAAAATAAAATGACATGGACAAAAGTAATATCAAAGAACTTCTTTCATTACTGGAGTTTGAACAAGATAATAACGTTTACTCTAAGAGATACATGAATGTAAGTGAGCCATTAAAGGTAGATATTAGTGGTGATGGGCACGTTTATTACAGAGAATGTGGAATTACTGTTGGCCGTGAAACAACTTGTAATCTCTTAGAACCAGAGAATCTTGTTGTGTTGCATTGTGTAGACCGCCTTTTATGGAAAGGTTATAGTCCTTGCCATATAGAATTGGAGCCTACGTGGAAACTAGGGCATAGTGCAAAAGGTGGTTATGCAGACGTTTGGGTAAGAACGTTTAAAAATGGAGGATTCGATGGATCTAACGAAGACAAGGAATCTCTGTTAATAATAGAATGTAAGACGTGGGGACGAGAGTTTGATGGAGCATGGAACGACACAAAAGAAGATGGTGCTCAATTATTCAGCTATTATCAACAAGAACGTGCGACAAAATTTCTTTGTCTTTACACTGCTGATATTTTAGACGGAAAGATAGAACAGAACTATCATCTTATTAACGTCCAGGATAACGAAGAGAAACTTACGAATGAGGATTCCGATAGGAGCTACAAAGATGCGACAAACAACAAGCAACTTTATAATGTATGGCATGAAACCTATCATGATGATTATTCTACGCGAGGACTGTTTGAAGAGGATATAGAGCCGTACAGAATTGGAAAAAGTAAATATACAATCAGAGACTTGAAATCTGTAGATAACGATGCCATCCAGAAGAAATACAATGAATTCGCTTTGATATTACGTCAACATAATGTGGGAGGACATGAAAATGCCTTTGACAAATTAGTGAATCTTTTCCTAGCTAAAGTTGTTGACGAAACTAACAACCCCGATGATTTGAGCTTTTATTGGAAAGGAGCTGCATACGATGACTATTATCGACTGCAAGATAGATTGCAAAAACTTTATCGTGATGGCATGAAGCGTTTTCTGAATGAAGACGTAACTTATATTGAAAACAGTGAAATAGAAAAGGCATTCCGTAGATTCAAGAATGATCCTGATGCAACCAAGAAAACCATTATTGGATACTTTCGTGCTTTAAAGTTCTTCTCTGATAATGATTTTTCATTTATCAGTGTGCACAACAAGAAACTTTTCGAACAAAATGCAGCTATTTTGCTCAAAGTAGTCAAGATGCTGCAAGACATTAAACTGAAGGATTCAGACCAGAACCAGTTGTTGGGTGATTTATTTGAAGGCTTCTTGAATAAAGGTGTCAAGCAGAGTGAGGGCCAGTTCTTTACTCCTATGCCAATAGTGCGTTTTCTCGTTTCTTCTTTGCCCTTAGAACAGATTATAAAGAACTGCGAAGATATACCGTCTGCTATTGATTATGCTTGTGGTGCTGGTCATTTCTTGACAGAGTATGCTGTACAAATAAAAGATTATGTAGAAAAATATCGTCCTTCTATACCACTGAATGAGTTTTATGCTCACATTACTGGCATAGAAAAAGAGTATCGCCTATCAAAGGTGTCAAAAGTATCTGCTTTTATGTATGGTCATGATGAAACAAAGATAATCTATTCAGATGCACTTATTCCAAATGACAATGTGAAAGGAGGGACATACGATGTGTTGATTGCCAACCCACCTTATTCTGTCAAAGGCTTCTTAGAGACATTAACAGAAACACAACGAAAGCAATATTCGCTTTTCAACGATAACCTCAATATAGCCAAAAACAATGCAATAGAGATATTCTTTATCGAACGTGCTGCCCAATTGTTGAAAGCCGGTGGTGTGGCTGGTATTATTTTGCCTGTTTCTGTTTTGAATAAGGGTGGCATATACGCAAAAGCTCGTGAAATCATTCTTCAGCAATTCGACATAGTGGCATTGGTTGAATTTGGTAGTGGTACATTTGGTAAGACAGGAACTAATACCATCACGATGTTTTTGCGAAGGAAAGAAACTAATACTCCTGATGCTGAGCATTATAAAAACAGAGTGGATTGTTGGTTCTGTAATTATGAGAACTGTGAATCCAATGAAATTTATGATGACATAGACATACTAAGAGCATATTGTGATTATTGTGGATTTGAATGGGAGGACTATCGTGCTTTCTTGGCTGGAAGTATGACTGATAAATTCTTGGAACATGAAACTATACAAGCCTATCATACATCATTCTTTGGCAATCAACGTAATGCCATGAAAGGCGTTTGTGACCAAGCAAAGGAAATAAGAACTAAATTTATCAGTCGTCAAAAAACTCAAGCTTATAAAAGATTGCCCGAAGAAGAAAAGAAAAAGCAAGAAACAAAGGCTTTCTTGCAGTTCATCATTGCCATTGAAAAAGAAAAAGTTTACTATTTCATTTTGGCTAAGACAACTCCGAATCCTGTGGTTATAGTGAAATCGCCATCAGGAACAGCAAATATGAAACGATTCCTCGGGTATGAGTGGAGCGACAGCAAAGGAAATGAGGGCATTAAGTATCTAAATGTAGCAAAACAAAATTTGGATGATGATGAAGGCAATGGTGAAGAAGATGACACACTACACCAAATTGAAGGTATAAAAGGTATTCAGACACCACTTTTTAATCCTCAAGATTATAATGATATGGCTAAAATAAATTCTATCATCAGATCCAATTATCTTGGAGAAGAAGTCTCTATTCCTGATGATATGCCTGAGATTCTTTCAATAAGTAATCTCTATGATTTGATAGAGTTTAAACAGACTGCATTTGACAAATCTATAAAATTGAAGGCATCACTGAAGATGAATGTCGAAAGTAAGTATGAGATAATTCCACTAAAAAAATACTGTACGGCTATCAACCCTTCTAAAGAAGAGCTTAGAGGCATTGATCCACTAACCCAAGTCTCGTTTATTGAAATGTCATCATTGGGATTTGGAAGAATTAATAAAATGGAAGAAAAAAGTCTTCAAGAATTATCTTCTGGTGGATATACGAATTTCAGAGAGAATGATGTCCTTATTGCGAAGATCACTCCATGTATGGAAAATGGGAAATGCTGTTTAGCAGAAGGCTTAACAAACGGTTTAGGACTTGGAAGTACAGAATATCACGTATTTAGAACATCTTCAAGGAATCGTTCAAAATTTCTATTTGAGTATTTAAACAGAGAAGAAGTTAGAAAAATAGCAGCAACAAACATGACTGGAGCAAGCGGTCATCGACGAGTACCTGAATTTTTCTATACTCAAATGCCTATTCCAAACGTACCAGATGATATTATTGATAAATTAACTTCTGAATTTGATGCTGTTGACGTAGATTCTAATAATGCTACATTTTGTATGATAAAGATTGAACAAGATATTGAGAATTTAATGCACCAATCTCAATCTCAGGCTCATAACCTTACAATTCTTAGTCAAACCGATTTATTCGATATATCAATTGGCCGCCGTGTTTTAAAATCTGAGATTGTAAATGATGGTTTGTATGATGTTTATAGTGCCAATGTATTCGAACCATTTGGAAAGACCAATCACTCAGTGCTTTCTGATTTTTCAAAACCATCTGTGCTATGGGGTATTGATGGCGATTGGATGGTAGGTTTCCAAAAAGCAGAAAAACCTTTTAATCCGACCGACCATTGTGGTGTTATTAGAGTATTAGATGAGAGCGTTGTTAATCCAAAATATTTGGTTTATCCTCTCCTTAAAGCTGGTGAGGCAGAGCGTTTCTCTCGTTCTAATCGTGCTTCAACAGAAAGAGTGAAGTCTCTTACTATAAAGTTACCTGATATTGATATTCAGAATGAAACAGTCCGACAATTATTGCTTATGGAAGATGAGATTGCTAAACTAAAGCAAAAGATGTGTGAGTGTACGATAAAGAAACAAGAAATATTGGACAAATATCTAAAATAAAATTGAAAAGAT
Source organism: uncultured Alistipes sp. (assembly GCA_910577475.1). Classification (GTDB taxonomy): domain Bacteria; phylum Bacteroidota; class Bacteroidia; order Bacteroidales; family Rikenellaceae; genus Alistipes. The sequence goes on along the minus strand of CAJTLJ010000018.1, from coordinate 24,295 downwards.
TTTATTGGCTTAGCTAAAGTACATTTAATCTAAAAGGAATACAATGACTGACATAACTGTTTTAAAAGGAAATACTATTGAACTGCATTATTGGTTTAATGACAATAGTCATACTATGAATGCAATCGTATTCAATAAGTGTGAATACGAATTTCTTGGTATTGCCAAAGAAATATCCCAGAAATTAAAAGTTGATATTGAAATCGAAACAGAACCGCTTGGTGAAGGTGGATTGCGTAGTTGGTTTAAATTCAAGTCTAATGACAAAAACGCCCTTAAGGTAGGTGTAGCACTTTATCTTATAACAAATGTTCTTGGCACTCCCCTTACTACCACTTTGGATGAATTAACCCGAATGTCAATTCAGTCAGTGTTTGAGAGCGAAGAGATAAAGCAACTTAAGGAACAGAAAAAGGTAGCTGAACTTAAATATGATATAGCCAAAATTGAAGCAGAAACCGCAAGATTAAGTCGTAGTATTGATGAAAATGTTGTAAAGAAAAAAAGATCCAATTACTATGAAGCTATAAGTGGTTGTAATAAAGTAGACAAAGTTACCGTTTCTATTACAGATGTTTCTAAATCAAACATGTATTTCCAAAAGGAAATAAGCAAGGTGGATTTTCCTAATTATATCATGACATCTGATGAAATAGAACCGGACAATGATGAAAATGCAATAATTGAGATTGTATCTCCTGTATTGAAAAAAGGGAAGTACAAATGGACTGGTATATACAATGGTGAAGTGATTTCGTTTACAATGAAGTCAAACGAGTTCAAAACTTTGGTTCAGACTGGTAAAGTTTTATTCAAAAATGGGTCCTCTATCAATTGTCATTTAATAACACATAAAAAAATAAATGCAGAGGGAGAGGTGCGTATATCCGGCTATGAGGTTTTATTAGTCAATCATTATTTTGAAAACGACAAACCTGTTGAAACACCGGAAGGTAAACGCAAAAGACAGATTAGAGAAGATGAGGAAAAACAATTAAAACTATTCTAATTATCATAGTAATACCATTATTAAAAATTAATTACTTTAATTAAAGTGCAATTTATTATGGAACAATACATTACCGCCGGCTTAATAGGCTCGTTAGTTACAATAATAATACAAGCCATCATTAATGCTATCTCTGATAGAGTTAAGCATAACCGCGAACTACGTACTATGGTCTTTCAACGTAAATTGGAGGTAGTTGAGAAAGCTATGTCGTGGTATCAAGAAACGCTTGATATGTATTATATGCTTCAAACTGCATTAAAAGAGTATGACAAAGATTGTAATCCTATTACAGTACAAAAAATACAAGTGGCTTGTATGAAGTCTAACAAGCTATTTCAAGAAACAGAAAGCCGGTTGAATTCCATTTACTTGTACTATGATTTTTCTGACATAGAAAAGAAATATCATGGAAGAGAATCTATGGATTGCATAAACAAATTACTTACTCTTGTTGCTGAAATAGGGCACAAGATAGCAACAGTTGAACCGTCTGAATTTGCAGAACAATTATGTGCGGCATTGCATGAGCAAAGAGTAAAAGCCTCTCATATGTTGGCCAATGCCATAGATAACCAGGTGCTCATAATAGCGGAGATTGGGCAGAAATTAAGAACTGAGTACAAGGAATATTTAAAATAAAATTATGATTTCAAAAGAACTTCAACAATACTTGCTTCGCGAATTCCCACAGGAAAATGCCTGCTGTGAATGGAAAGAGATGAAGAATTTGAAAAACTCCTTTGCAGGAGACGAAAAGAATGATGTAATCTCATATGTATCTGCCATTGCCAATATGGAAGGTGGGCATCTTGTGATTGGTGTGCAGGACAAGACTTTGGAGATAGTGGGAACAGATCTTACGAAGTTCAATCTAAATGCCCAGTCTGCTGTTTGGAAGTTGATAGAACATTGCACAAACCTTTCATCAGAAGGCTTGAGTATCAATGAATATATAACTGAGGATACACAGAAAACAGTTTGGGTGATTCATATTCCCAAGCATTTGCCTCGACGTCCTGTGTATGCCCACAAAAAGGCATGGCAACGTGTGGAAGATTCATTGGTAGAAATGACTCAAGAAAGGCTGGATGCGATTCTTGAAGAACCTATATTTGAAGCTAAGGATTGGTCTGCCGAGATCGTTCCCAATGCTACATTGGCGGACTTGGACGAATTGGCTATTGCAAAGGCACGTGTAATGTTCAAAAAGGTTCATGCTTCTAAAATCCCGTCAGAAGAAATTGACGCATGGTCGGTAGAAGAATTGCTTTGCAATAGCGGTATCATGATTGATGGCAAATTGACACGTGCTGCTATTATTCTTCTGGGTAAGCCTGTGTCAGTTTTTAAACTTCGTCCAGCTGTGGCGGAGGTAACTTGGACATTACGTGATGAACATCAAGAGGTTGTAGATTACGAACATTTTACAGTTCCGTTCATTTTGACCGTAGATCAGATTCTGGGTAAAATACGAAATCTGACTATGAGAGAATTACCTGGAGGAACATTGTTCCCTGATACGATGAAGCAATATGATGATTATACTATTCGCGAGGCACTTCACAATGCCATTGCGCATCAAGATTACACCCTGCAACAACGTATCAATTTTGTGGAAAATCCAGGATATCTGTATTATGAAAACGGAGGTAGCTTCATTCCCGGTACTTTGCAAAAAGCATTGGCAACCAAAGGACCACAGCGTCATTTCAGAAATGAATGTCTTTGCCGGGCAATGGTGAACTTTAACATGATTGACACTGTAAGTCGAGGAATCAAGAAGATGTTCAACGAACAGTGGCGTCGTCATTTTCCGATGCCCGATTATGAAATAGATGCAACGAACAAAGAGGTAGGCGTAAAAATATATGGTAATTCCATCAATGAGAAATATACCAAACTCTTAAAGGAAAATGACACTTTGACATTGGAAGATTGTATATTGTTGGATGCCGTACAAAAAGGGCATCGTATTTCGGAGGACAATGTAGTGGCACTATTGGAAAGGGGCTTATTAGAGGGAGATGTTTCTGAATATCATATTTCGCTTGATGTGGCAAAGAAGACACATCAATTACCAGAATATACACGTAACAGAGGTCTTGACAAATCTAAAATTCAACAAATGATTTTGCAGTATTTGCAAAACGCAGGTTCTACAGGAGCAAAGCGTGATGCGATATTCGATTATTTGAAAGAAGTCCTGCCGCAAAATAAGACACATGAGCAACAAGAACGAATGTTGGGTAACATTCTTTCAGAGATGAAAGAAAAAGGATTAATCACTCCTGAAGGTCGAACTTGGTTCCTGAAGTCGTAATCCATAAATTATGACTGAAATATGACCTATTACGACTATTTATAACTATAAAAGGGGATTATAACTGAAAAAGTAGCCCAATTCTTTGCTCAATCAAGGAATTTGGCTACTTTTGTATCAGAGTTGTTTGACAAAGCATAATGCAGAAGATTAGTGCAGTTCCAAAGTCGCCAAATCGTTACCAACAACTTTCTATCATAGCATTCGCTATATGTGTATCAATCAGATACGGAATAATTGATTATCCCAGACAAAGATAATGAATTTTTCCCACTCCGCTTTTCCGTCCGGGAAATATTTCCGGCGAACGGAAGAAAATTCGTATCTTGCGAAAAATTTTACGGTTTCAGTCATGGAAAAACATGCATCGCCCCTCGGATGGAGGAGGCTGGAGGGCCCGGAGGACCCCTGTTTCGCCGAGGCGTGGCGCATTTACGACGCCTCTTTCCCCCGGTGCGAGAAACGCAGCCGGGAACACCTCGTGCAGGCGCTCGCCGATCCGCTCTTCCTGCCGCAGGTCGTCCTGAGCGGGGAGCGCGTCGCCGCCGTCGTCTTCTGCTGGCGCACCCCCGGGGGCCTCTATCTGGAGCACCTGGCGGTCGACCCCGGCCTGCGGAACGAAAAGTTCGGCTCGCGGATCCTGGAGCGGCTGGCCTCCGGGGGCCAGCCGGTCGTTCTGGAGATCGAACCGCCCGAGGACGAGCTCACCCGCCGGCGCTGCGGGTTCTACCGCCGCAATGGATTCGTCGCGAACGAACACCCCTACCTGCACCCCTCGTATTCCCGGCCTTTCGAACCGCACCCGCTGGTGCTGATGAGCCGTCCGGAACCGCTGACAGGTGCGCAGGCCGAGAGCTTCGGGAAATTCGTGCGCGAAACGGTGCTCCGCTACTCGGACCATGGGCCCGTCCCGGAAAAATAGTTAACTTTGCAACGTGAAAACCGAATGAAAAAAGTGATGTTCAGCGAATCGAAAGGCAACATGCTGCACGGCATGCTGCTCATCGCCCTCTTCTCCTGCTCGGCCTTCTATCTGGCCGACATCCCTTTCGTGAAGGAGCTGTCGCTCAGCCCCCTGATCGTGGGCATTCTGCTCGGCATGCTCTATGCGAACAGCCTGCGCAACCGCCTGCCCGAAACCTGGGTTCCGGGCATCCGCTTCTGCACCAAGCAGCTGCTGCGGGCCGGCATCGTGCTCTACGGATTCCGCCTGACCTTCCAGAGCGTGATCGCCGTCGGTCTTTCGGCCATCGCGGTCGATGCGGTCGTCGTGGTCGGCACCCTGCTGCTGGGCATCCTGCTCGGACGCCTGCTGAAGATGGACCGGGACCTGGCCCTGCTGACGGCGACCGGAAGCGCCATTTGCGGCGCCGCCGCCGTGCTGGGCGCCGAACCCGTCGTCAAGGCCCAGCCGCACAAGACCGCCGTGGCGGTGTCGACGGTCGTCATCTTCGGCACCCTCTCCATGTTCCTCTACCCGGCTCTGTGGCGCGCGGGCGCTTTCGACCTGACGCCCGAACAGATGGGACTCTATACGGGAGCGACGCTGCACGAGGTGGCCCACGTGGTCGGTGCCGGCAACGCGATGGGCGATGCGGTGGCCGCGCCGGCCATCATCGTCAAGATGATCCGCGTCATCATGCTGGCCCCCGTGCTGCTCGTCATGAGCTGGCTGCTGGCCCGTTCCGCCCGCAGGTCGGGCGCCGAGGCGGGCGGCGGAAAGATCGCCATTCCCTGGTTCGCCTTCGGATTTCTGGCCGTCATCGGCTTCAACTCGTTCGATCTGCTGCCCGTGCCGGCCGTCGACGCGATCAACTACGCCGACAACTTCATGCTTACGATGGCTATGACTGCGCTGGGCGCCGAGACCAGCTTCGACAAGTTCCGTCAGGCCGGTGCGAAGCCCTTCCTGCTGGCCGCCCTGATCTACGTGTGGCTCTTCTTCGGCGGCTATCTGCTGGCGAAGTGCCTCGCCCCCTTTATCGGATAGAGACAGAATAATTAAGGTATCGACATGAAACGAATCCTCCTCTTGCTGCTGACCCTTGCCGCCCTGACGGGCGGTGCGCAGGCGCGCACGACCCGCCCGCTCGACGACGGCTGGTCTTTCTTCTTCGTCCACGAAAACAGCGGCGACCGGGCCCGCCCCGTCTCGCTGCCCCACACCTGGAATTTCGATGCGCTGGCGGGCGTCTACCCCTACCAGCGCACGCAGGCCATCTACACCCGCAGCCTCTATATCCCGGCCGACTGGAGCGGGAAACGGCTCTTCCTCCGTTTCGCGGGGGTCGAGAACGCGGCCGACCTCTTCGTCAACGGCAACCATGCCGGCAACCACGTCGGTGCGGGCGTCGCCTTCACTTTCGAGATCACCGACTTCATCCGCTTCGGCGCGGACAACCAGCTGCTGGTGCTGGTAGCCAATACCCCGCGCAGCGACTTGATGGCGGCCACCGAGCGGAACCTCTACGGCGGCATCGTCCGCGGCGTGGAGCTGCTGGTAACCGATCCTGTGGCCGTTTCGCCCCTCTACCTGGGTACGGACGGACTGCTGATCCATGCTGCGGAGATCTCCGAAGAGCGGGTCGAGGGCTACGCCGAACTGCATCTCTCGATCCCCACGCCCCGCACCGTCGAGGTGACCCTGCGGGCGTTCGACCCGCAGAACCGCCTGCTTTTCCGCCAGCACCGGACCCTGAAAAGTTCTTATGACCGCTCGAAACCGCTCTCGATCCCCTTCTCTATTCTTCAACCGCAGCTCTGGTCGCCCGAAACGCCGGCATTGTACCGCTTCGAGGCGGAGGTGTCGGCCGCCGAAAGCTCGGACCGCGTGGAGGTGACGACGGGGTTGCGCAGCGTGGAGCTCACGCCGCAGGGGCTGTTCCTGAACGGTGAACGGATCGACCTGCGGGGCGTTTCGCTGGCCTACGACCGGCCCGATGTCGCTTCGCTGTGGAGCGACAGCGAGGCCGCTGCCGATCTCGAACTGGCCCGCGATCTGGGGGCCAATGCCGTCTGTTCGCCGGCCGCACCCCATCTGCAGGCGCTTTACGACCGGTGCGACCGGGAGGGCATGCTCGTTCGGATCGACCTGCCGTTCCTGCGCACCTCGTTCCTCTCGGACATGAGCTACTTCGCTTCGCCCGCCTTCGAGCAGAACGGCGAACGGCTGTTGCAGGAGATCGTGGCCCAGCATATCAACCACCCCTCGGTGGTGATGTGGGGGCTCTTCTCCGACCTGCGCGGTGTCGACAAGCACCTGACCGACTACGTGGGCCGGCTCAACCGGGCGGCCCGGGCGGTCGATCCCTCGCGCCCCACGGTGGTGACGAGCAGCGAGAACGGGCCGCTCAACTTCCTTTCGGACGGGGTGATCTGGCGGCAGCAGGCGGGCTGGACCCGCGGGCTGGTGGAGGATGTGAACTTCTGGCTGGAGAAGCTGGCCGGCGAGTGGAGCCACCTTGCTTCGGCCGTCTGCTACGGATTCGAAGGGTTCGCCGATCAGCAGCCCGACCGCTACGAACGTCCCACACGGGGCACGCTGGAACTGCCCGAGAGGCGGCAGACCCGTTTCCACGAGGAGTATGCCAGCCGGCTGGCGGCCGATTCGCTGTTGTGGGGGTGGTGGATCGACGGGTTGAGCGACTACGGATCGGCCCGCCGCGGAGGCGGACTGAACGGCTCGGGACTGGTGAGCTTCGACCGCCGGACCCGCAAGGATGCCTACTACCTCTACCGGGCGCTCTGGAACCGGCGCGAGCCGACGCTCCATCTGGCCGAGAAACGCTGGGTCGAGCGCCCCGCCGCCCCGCAGCGGCTGACGGTCTATGCCTCCGAAGGGTTGGAGCCTCTCCTGACGGTCAATGGCGACACGGTGGCGCTGGAGCGGTATGCCCCGGCCATCTACCGCACCGCCGAGCTCGAGCTCGGCCGGGAGAGCGAGGCGGTCGTAACGGCGGGAGCGTTGCGCGACCGGGCCCTTATCCGATGCGGCAGCGACTTAAAACGTCCCGTGCCGACGGACCTTCTGCAAACCATAAATCGATCGCCGAAAGATTAGCCGCGAAGGGCAGGCGGTCGGAGAAGACCTGCACGTAGGGCTCGGCTCCGAAGTCCGGGCCCTCGTTCCGCTTGGGCCGCAGGTCGCAGTCGCCCGGCGCGGCTTCGACGTACCGCTCCGAGAGGCGGGGCATGCGGCTCTCCAGCCCGATCATCGCCAGCATGCGGCGCAGGATCTCCAGGTCGTAGTCGACCAGAAAGTCGTACTTCCGTTCGTAGAAGGGGGCCAGCAGATCCCAGTAGTAGTCGAAATAGGGCGATGACTTGTAGGCCGACAGCAGCGCGACGGCATGCTGGTGCTGCCACCGCTTCGAATAGTCGAGCCGCAGGTCGCGGACGGGTGTCTGCGGACGATTGGCCTGCCGGAGGTGGGCCGTCAGCTCCATCACCCCCGACGAGGCGAGGATGCGGGCGCGGTTGCGCTCGGAGCGCTTGATGTAGTGCTCGTGCAGGTCGATGATGCACTCCTCCTTCAGCAGGTGGGTCATGTAGGCCACCGAGGGCAGGTAGGCGACGGGCAGAATGGTCATGATTCGCGAGATTTCGTGACGCAAAATTAACCTTTTTTTTCGGATTCGCTCCGAAATGTCTATCTTTGCGAAAAGCCTGCGTGAAAATTGCAGGGCAATATTTCCGGTACGGTTTTCGTTTTATCGGAAACAGAAAATGTTTCATTCAAGTCCGCTACGAACCATGAAAGAGTTGCGATTCATCCTGGCTTCGGTGTTGCTGTCGCTCGGTGCGGCGGGGTGTTCCACCGCCTTCTACCCGACAAGCGGCGACCCGTATGCCGACGACCTCTACCAGACGCACGACCGCACGCAGATCGCCCGCCGCAAGGAGGCCGAAGCCGAGGCGGCCCGGCTGGAGGCTCAGGCCCGAAAGGCGCAGTGGGAGGCCATGCTGGCCGAGGCCGAAGCCTCTTCAGCCCGCGACGACTACGAGCGATATACCTATTCGAATGTCCTGGCCGACACCTACGAAAGCGCCTATGCCCGCCGTTTGCGCGGGTTTCGGTCGCCGACCTACCGTATGCCGTCGAGCTATTACGAGCTGCGCTATTCGCCGGCTTACAACTATGTCACGGCCTACGACCCGATGAACTACAACATCGTGGTGATGGGCGACGAGGTGTGGGTCGAGCCCAAATACATCTCCTCGATGTTCGGATCCTGGGGCGCCCCCTCCTACGCCGTCTACGGCGGCTGGGGCTGGCCCTACGGTTTCGGCTACTCCCCCTGGGGATATCCGCACTACTCCTGGTGGGACTGGCACTACGACTGGAGTTGGAACTTCGGCTGGGGTTGGGGCTGGCACCACGGCCCCGGGTGGATCGCTCCGCACCCGCCTCACGGTGTCCGGCCTTCGCCCTACTATCCCAACTACCGACCCTGGGGCGGCCAGTCGGGCTATCGGGGCCGTCCGAACGGTGCGGGACATTCGTCGCCCTACGACTCGCCCCGCCGGGGCAATTATCGCGGCACGGGCACGGGCAACTACCGCGGCAATGGGACGGGCGTCGCCCCCGATCGCGGAAACTACCGCGGGAGAGGCTCTGCGACCGGCACTTCGCCCCGGCGCGACGGTGCGACCGACTACCGCAACAACACCTCCCGTCCGGACCGCAATACGCCGAACTATAACCGCAACGAGAATACGAACTACCGCCCCGCCGGCGGATCGAACTATCGTCCGGCAGGCGGCAGCGGAGGCGGCGGCTACCGCTCGGGCGGCGGATCGGGTTCGTCGGGCTCGCGGGGCGGCGGAAACTACCGCCGTTAGAGGGAGCGCATGAGAATAATGGATAACAGTGCATTTCGAAAGGTTATGAAGTCATTGAAAATCTGGGGTATCGGAGCCTTGTTGTCGCTCGCGGCGCCGACGATCTCCGCACAAAACGGCATCCTGTTCGAGGGGGAGGTCCTGCAGCAGGCGGCTCTTTCGGGCGAGTCGATCGCCCGGCTCTCGCAGCCGCAGCTCTTCGGCACGGCCCGCTCGATGGCTATGGCGAACGCCTTCGCGTCGCTGGGCGGCGACGTTGCGTCGATGTCGATCAACCCGGCCGGTCTGGGCATGTATCGCCACAACGAACTGAGCATCACGCCGCTCGTTACCTCGTCCCGCTCCTCGAACGGCGCGGCGGGCTACGACAGCAACAGCAAAGGCCGCTTCGCGCTGGCCAATTTCGGTGTGGTGTACAATCTCTACGAGGGGACGGGCCGCGTGGTGAGCGTCAACATGGGGCTGGGCTACAACCGCGTAGCCGACCTGAACTACCGCACCTCGTTCCAGTACGACAGCTCCTCCCGGGGCGGAAAGGCTCCGACGATTCTCGATGCGATGGCCGGCCAGCTCACCGCAAACCGGATGTTCCCCGATTCGGAGGGCTTTCTGGGCTACTACGGCGACAGCTATCCCGATCTGTGGGGTGCCATGATGGCTTATAACTCCTACCTCATCAATCCGGTCGACGACCCCGACGGTGCCTACTGGGAGGCCGACCGGGTGGGCGTCAATGCCGACGTGGGCCACTTCTACGATCTGGAGAGCCGCGGTTCGGTGGGCGAGTACGACATCTCGTTCGGCCTGAACATCGACAACCGGATCTACGTGGGTGCGACGATCGGCATCCGCAGCATTTCGCAGCGCATCCGGCTCTACTACGGCGAGGATTTCCTCTACGATGGCGCCCCGGCCGTAAACGGCAGCGGTCAGGAGCTGATCGAGCAGGTCGACTACATGCACTATAACCAGGCGGCCGACGTGAACGGTGTCGGCGTCGATTTCAAACTGGGCGTCATCTACCGTCCCATTCCGGCCCTGCGGCTGGGCTTGGCCTTCCACACGCCGACATACTACTCGGTCGATCGTACCTATGCCGGGCAGATGGCCGCCATGTGCTACAACAACGACGACAAGAAATACTACCCCTCGGATGTCAATACCGACGGATCGTGGACCGATTCGGGCAGCGACTCCTACCGTTTCGTGTCGCCGGCGCGGCTGATGCTCGGCGCCTCCTATACTTTCGGCCGGCGCGCCATTCTCTCGGTGGATTACCAGCGCGACTGGTACAACGGCATCCGGGTGAAGCAGACCCCGTTCTGGATTCCGGACGAAGCGGCTTATGCCCGCAGCACGCTGAAGCGCAAGTTCCGCGCGACGAACACGCTGCGCATAGGCGCCGAGGTGAAGCCTCTCGACCGGCTGGCCCTGCGGGCCGGATTCGCCTGCACCTCGTCGATGGTCCGCCACGCGGAGCTGACCGGGAGCGCTCCGCTCGCCGAACGGGTCTGCTACTACACGGCCGGCGTGGGCTTCGCCCTCTCGCGCCGCGTATCGCTCGATGCGGCCTACCAGTACTGCAAGACCGAGAACAGTGCCTACCGGCTCTTCTACGCGGCCGAGCGGACGGGGGACGCCCTCGCCTACATCGACGCCTCGGAGCCCCTTTCGACCGACTACGCACGCCACAACGTCGCCCTTTCGCTCGGGGTGAAATTCTGATCGTCCGGCAATCGCACGAGGGGGATATCCGACGGGAATATCCCCCTTGTTTTATAAGAATATAATTCGTACTTTTGCAGGCAAAACAATTCAGAATACTATGGCAGTCGAACTGAAAGACTTAACGAAATCCGACGAAAACTACTCGCAATGGTATAACGAGCTGGTGGTCAAGGCCGGACTGGCCGAGAACTCGGCCGTGAGAGGCTGTATGGTCATCAAGCCCTACGGCTACGCGATCTGGGAGAAGATGCACGACGCGCTGGACAAGATGTTCAAGGACACCGGGCACCAGAACGCCTATTTCCCGCTCTTCATTCCCAAATCCTTCTTCTCGAAGGAGGCCCACCACGTCGAAGGCTTCGCCAAGGAGTGCGCCGTGGTGACCCACTACCGTCTGAAGAACGATCCCGAGGGCAAGGGGGTAGTCGTCGATCCCGACGCCAAGCTCGAGGAGGAGCTCATCGTGCGCCCCACCTCCGAGACCATCATCTGGAACACATACAAGAACTGGATTCAGTCCTACCGCGACCTGCCCATCCTCTGCAACCAGTGGGCTAACGTCGTCCGCTGGGAGATGCGCACCCGCCTCTTCCTGCGCACGGCCGAATTCCTGTGGCAGGAGGGACATACCGCCCATGCCACGCGCGAGGAGGCTGTGGCCGAGGCCGAGAAGATGATCCGCGTCTACCGCGATTTCGCCGAGCGGTGGATGGCCGTGCCGGTCATCGTGGGCCACAAGTCGCCCAACGAGCGGTTCGCCGGTGCCGAGGATACCCTGACTATCGAGGCGCTGATGCAGGACGGCAAAGCCTTGCAGAGCGGCACCTCGCACTTCCTGGGGCAGAACTTCGCCAAGGCCTTCGACGTGAAGTACGTCAACAAGGAGGGTAAGCAGGAGTATGTATGGGCGACGTCGTGGGGCGTCTCGACCCGTCTGATGGGTGCGCTCATCATGGCCCACTCGGATAACAACGGACTGGTCCTGCCGCCCATGCTCGCCCCGATTCAGGTGGTGATGGTCCCCATCTACAAGGGTCCCGAGCAGTTGCAGCAGATCGTTGCCCGTTTTGAGGCCATCGCCGGGGAGCTGCGTGCCAAGGGCATCAGCGTCAAGATCGACGACCGCGACAACGTGCGCTCGGGCTTCAAGTTCGCCGACTACGAACTCAAGGGTGTGCCCGTGCGTCTGGCTATGGGACCCCGCGACATGGAGAACGGCACCGTCGAGCTGGCGCGCCGCGATACGCTGACTAAGGAGACCGTGCCGACCGAGGGCCTCTGCGAGCGGATCGAGGGTCTGATGACCGAAATTCAGGAGAACATCTTCCGCAAGGCGCTCGACTACCGCAACTCCATGATTACGAAGGTCGACACCTGGGACGAGTTCGTCGAGGTGCTCAACAACAAGGGCGGATTCGTATCGGCCCACTGGGACGGTACGGTCGAGACCGAGGTCGCCATCAAGGAGGCCACCAAGGCGACGATCCGCTGCATCCCCTTCGATGCCGAAGAGGAGGAGGGCGCCTGCATCTTCACGGGCAAGCCGTCGCACCGCCGGGTCCTCTTCGCCCGCAGCTACTAAACGGGAGAGACGTAACGAATGAGGGGTCGGAAACCAGGTTTCCGACCCCTCATCCGTATGATTCCCGCCTCCCATACCCTGCTGCCCGTGCGGAAATTTTGCCTCCGGACTTGATTTTCTTCTGAAACCCGTAGAAAATAATAAAAAACGGTCTGATAATTTTGAGAAAATAAATAGAATCTTTAATTTTGTTCGTGAAGGCTGTACTCGCAGCGTAATACCAACGGAAGATTAAATAGTAAAATGGAAAAACAGCCGGGACCAAGCGCGGATCCTGGTCATTTTACATTCTATTTAATCTTTCATTACTCTGCACCGGGACCGTGCTTTTTATTGAAAAACAAAGAGCGTATCATGTACAACCAGTCGAAGAGAGCTATTGTCGAAAAGCCGGCTCGGGTGTTGTCGGGAATCCCCAATGCCCCGGCCGGCGGATTCATTCAGGGAGAACTCTACCTCTATCATCCTTCGGATCCCTGCTGTCCGGCATCGGACAGTCTGTGGGGCGTTTACGACCGGACAACGAACGGAGCGGTCCGGTTGGAGACCAGCAGCCGCGACCTCTGCGGATTCCGGTTCTGGCACCCCTTGCCGGCTGCCTACCGCTATGCGCGTCTCGCCACCCGCTCCGAGCTGCGCGACTACACGGCCGCCCTCGCCTTTTACGAGTGCCGGGCGCACGTGCGGAAGTAAAGGGTGGACGTAACGGGCAATCGCATTGCTCGTGGAATGGGTTGGTGCGGTTCCGCTCGGAATTTTAGTGCGCCTCCAGCCAGTTGCGGCCGAATCCGGCTTCGGCGATCAACTTCACCTTCAGCGAGGCGGCGCTCTCCATCGCCTCGACCACGATTTGCCGCACCCGGTCGCGCTCGGCAGCGAGGGTGTCGATCACCAGTTCGTCGTGCACCTGCAGGATCATGCGCGAGCGGATTCCCTCCTCGCGGAAACGGCGTCGCACGGCGATCATCGCCAGCTTCATGATATCGGCCGCCGAGCCCTGAATCGGAGCGTTGATGGCGTTGCGCTCGGCCAGACCGCGTGCGATGGCGTTCTGCGACGCGATGTCGTTCAGGTAGCGGCGCCGGCCGAAGATGGTCGAGACGTAGCCCTGCTCGCGGGCGTGTTCCACGACCCGCTCCATGTACTCCTTGACCTGCGGATAGGAGGCGAAATAGCCTTCGATGATCGCCTTGGCCTCGGAGCGGGGGATGTCGAGCCGCTGTGCCAGTCCGAAGGCCGAGATGCCGTAGATGATGCCGAAGTTGGCTGTCTTGGCCTTGCGGCGCTCGTCGGCGGTCACCTCTCCGAGCGGCTTGCCGAAGAGACGGGCGGCCGTGGCGGCGTGGATGTCCTCGCCGTGCTCGAAAGCGGCGATCAGCGATTCGTCGCCGCTCAGGTGGGCCATCAGCCGCAGCTCGACCTGCGAGTAGTCGACCGAGAGCAGTTCATGGTCGTCGTCCGAGGCGATGAAGGCCGCCCGGATCGGCTTGCCCAGCTCGTCCCGGATCGGGATGTTCTGCAGGTTGGGATTGGTCGACGAGAGTCGCCCGGTGGCCGTGACGGCCTGGTTGAAGGAGGTGTGTATGCGTCCCGTGGCGGGATTGACGAGCACGGGCAGCGCCTCGACATAGGTCGACAGCAGCTTCTTCACGCCCCGATATTCCAGAATCAGATCGACGATCCGGTGTTTGTGGGCGAAGCTCTGCAAATACTCCTCTTCGGTGCAGAACTGCTTGGTTCGGGTCATCTTGGGCTTCTCGGCGATGCGCATCTTCGCGAAGAGCAGCTCGCCCAACTGACGGGCGGAGTTGATGTTCAGCCCGGGTTCGTTGGCGATGGAGCGGATCTCGGCCTCCAGCGAGGCGAGTTTGCGGTTCAGCAGCACGGCATAGTCCGTCAGGGCCGCCGCGTCGAGCCGCACGCCCGCCCATTCGATGTCGGCCAGCACGGCGATCATCGGCTCCTCGATCTCGAAATAGAGATGCTGCAACCCCTGCTCCTCGACCTGCGGGTAGAGCGTCTGCTTCAGCCGCAGGGTGACGTCCGCATCCTCGGCGGCATACTCCGCCACGCGGCCCACGGCCACCTGGTCCATGCGCAGCTGCTTCGAGCCGTGCCCGATCAGGGTCTCGATCTCGATGGGCTGATAGTTCAGGTATTTCCGGGCCAGCGTGTTCATGTTGTGCCGGCCTTCGGGATCGAGCAGGTAGTGCAGGATCATCGTGTCGTAGATGCGTCCGGCCAGCCCTATGCCCATCCGGCGCAGGACCATGAGGTCGAACTTGACGTTCTGGCCGATCTTCGCCACCCGTTCGTTCTCGAAGAGCGGACGGATGATCTCGGCGTAACGCTCCTCGACGGCGGGCGTGAAGGGGACGTACCAAGCCTCGAAGGGTCGCACGGCCAGCGAAAGCCCCACGATCCGGTCGCGGAAGAGGTCGAGCCCCGTCGTCTCGGTGTCGAAGCAGAACTCTTCGCAGTGCATCAGCCCGTCGACCACCTCCTGCAACTGCTCGGCGCTTTCCACGACCGTATAGGCGTGGGGGGTGGTGAGGATCGTGTCGCAGGTTTCGCCCGGCTCCTCGACGGCTAACGCCGGGGCGACAGCCGGATCGGCCGCCGGTGCGGGCTGTCCGTCGGCGGACTCGAGGGCGGCGAAGAGGTCGCCCTGATGCTGGAGCGCAGCCTTGCGGGCGGCGGCCGACTTGGCGCGCGCTACCTCTGCCAGCTGGGTCTGCGGCGCCTGCCGCGGACCGTCGGGCAGCGGCTCCGGAGCGGCGAGGTTGTTCAGATCGTTCAGGAAACTCTTGAATCCCAGGTGGGCGAAGAGAGACTGCAACCGGTCGAGGTGCGGTGCGCAGACGGTCAGCTCCTCGGGCCTGAAATCGACGGGGACATCCAGACAGATGGTCGTGAGCCGCTTGGCGAGGCGCAGTTTGTCGCCCCAGGCTGCGATGCTGGCGCCCTGCCTCCCCTTGATTTCCGGGAGGTGGTCCAGCAGATTCTCCACCGTACCCCACTGCTGCACGAGCTTGCAGGCCCCCTTCTCGCCGATGCCCGGCACGCCCGGAATGTTGTCCGACGCATCGCCCCAGATCGCCAGGATGTCGCGCACCAGCACGGGGTCCGGAATGCCGTACTTTTCGCAGATCGCCGCCGCGTCGATCACCTCGATGCTGTCGCCCTTCTGCTTGTAGAGCTTGCGGTTCTCGCCCACCAGCTGCCCGTAGTCCTTGTCGGGGGTCACCATGAAGACCTCGTAGCCCGCTTCGGCCCCCTTGCGGGCCAGCGTGCCGATCACGTCGTCGGCCTCGTAACCCTCCACCTCCAGCACCGGAACGCACATCGCATCCAGAATCTGCTTGACGTAGGGAACCGAAAGGATGATGTCCTCGGGGGTGTCGGGCCGGTTGGCCTTGTATTCGGGGAAGATCTCCCGGCGGAAACTGCCTCCCTTCGGATCGAACGCTACTCCCAGCAGGTCGGGTTTCTCGCGCTTGAGGATGTCGCGCAGGAACTTGACGAAGCCGAAGATCACGGAGGTGTTCAT
This sequence comes from uncultured Alistipes sp., assembly GCA_910577475.1. Classification (GTDB taxonomy): domain Bacteria; phylum Bacteroidota; class Bacteroidia; order Bacteroidales; family Rikenellaceae; genus Alistipes. The sequence continues at coordinate 8,262 of CAJTLJ010000018.1, read as the reverse complement.
CCCCTCGTGGTTGCGCATGGGACGCCCCATAAAGGCGTAGTAGTATTTGTAAATCAGCGCATAGGCGTCGATCAGAAAGAGTTTTTTGCCGTTCGTCATTTTTTCAGTCGTTAACGAGAGGGCCGGGAGCCGCCGAATCATCGGATCGGCCCCCGACCCTCTCTCTTTTGTCTTGTTCCGTTAGTTGTCCTCGGCGAACCACTCGGCGTAGGAGGTCTCCGTTTCGTGCAGCCGGAGCGCATGCAGCTTCACCCGTTCGGGCAGGTTGCGCTGGATGCGGCGGGCGAATTCGGCCAGCATGTTTTCGCACGTGGGCTGGAATTCGAGCAGCACGATCCGTTCGAACCGGTCGCGCAGCTGCTCGTAGAGCCCGCTGTTCGACTCCGTGCGGCGCAGCACGAAGGCGTGGTCGAAGGGTTTGACGACCTGTTCGTTTACGATACGCTTCAGGTCGCCGAAATCCATCACCATGCCGAACTTCGGGTCGCGTTCGTCGGCTACGGGTTCCCCCTTCACCGTCACGTAGAGTTTGTAGGAGTGGCCGTGAATTTCGCGGCACGCTCCGTCGTAACCCTCGAGCGCGTGGGCCGCCTCGAAGGAGAAGAGTTTCGTCAGTCTTATTACGTGTCCCATAGCGTGCGAGGATCAATCTTTCAGGCAGTCGACATAGACCTGGCGCTGGAACGCCTCCTTGAGCGAGATGTAGGTCTGCGTGGAGGAGATGCCCGGGATGATCTGGAGCGACTCGATCACCTTCATCAGGTGGTCGTTGTCCAGACAGTAGAGCTTCGCGAAGAGGCTGTAACTGCCCGTGATGAAGTGACACTCCACGATTTCGGGGATCTTCTTCAGCTCTTCGAGCGTCTGTCCCAGCTCCTTGGGGGTTTCGAGCCGGATGCCGATGTAGGCGCACACGTCGAAACCCAGGGTGCGGGGATCGACCAGCAGGCGGCTGCCCAGAATCACTCCCGATTCGTCGAGCTTGCGGATGCGCTGGTGGATGGCCGCACCCGAGATGCCGCATTCGCGGGCGATCTCCAGAAAGGGGGTGCGGGCGTTCTTTATCAGAAATTTCAGGATCTTGCGGTCGATTGCGTCGAGAGTCGTCTTTGCCATGTCTGCGGGTGGGTTATTCGATTACTTTCAGTTCGCGGCCCACCTTGACGAAGGCTTCGACGCAACGGTCGAGCTGTTCGACGGTGTGGCCGGCCGATACCTGCACGCGGATGCGGGCCTGCCCCTTCGGTACGACGGGGTAGTAGAATCCCGTGACGAAAACCCCCTCCTCCTGCAGGCGGGCGGCGAAGTCCTGCGAGAGCTTCGCGTCGTAGAGCATCACGGCGCAGATGGCCGACTGCGTGGGCTTGATGTCGAATCCGGCAGCCATCATGCGGCTGCGGAAGTGCTCGACGTTGGCTACCAGCCGGTCGTGCCACTCGTTGCTCTCGGCGAGCATCCGGAAGAGCTCGATGCCGGCTCCCACCACGGCGGGGGGCAGCGAATTGGAGAAGAGGTAGGGACGCGACCGCTGGCGCAGCATGTCGATGATCTCCCTGCGGCCAGTCGTGAAGCCGCCCACGGCGCCGCCGAAGGCCTTGCCGAGCGTTCCGGTGAGGATGTCCACCTCTCCGCGCAGGTCATAGAGCTCCGTGATGCCGCGGCCCGTCCGGCCCAGCACGCCGGCCGAGTGGCACTCGTCCACCATGACCAGGGCGTCGTATTTTTCGGCCAGTTCGCAGATCTTGTCGAGCGGAGCGGCGTTGCCGTCCATCGAGAATACGCCGTCGGTGCAGATGATGCGGAAACGCTGGGCCTGCGCCCTCTTCAGGCACTCCTCCAGCTCGCCCATGTCGGCATTGGCATAGCGGTAGCGCACGGCCTTGCAGAGACGCACGCCGTCGATGATCGAGGCGTGGTTGAGCGAGTCGCTGATAATGGCGTCCTGCTCCGTGAAGAGCGGTTCGAAGACGCCTCCGTTGGCGTCGAAGCAGGCGGCGTAGAGAATGGTGTCCTCCGTGCCGAAATAGTCGGAGATCGCCCGCTCCAGCTCCTTGTGACGGTCCTGACAGCCGCAGATGAAGCGCACGGACGACATGCCGTAGCCCCGTTCGTCCATGGCCCGCTTGGCCGCCTCGATCAGCCGTCCGTTGTCCGAAAGGCCCAGGTAGTTGTTGGCGCAGAAATTCAGCACCTTGCGGCCTGCCACTTCGATCTCGGCCCGCTGGGGCGAAGCGATGACGCGTTCGCTCTTGTAGAGGCCCGCCTCCTTGATTTGCTCCAGCTCCTGCCGGAGGTACTCCTTCATTTTACCGTACATAGAGGATATGTGTTTTTAGGTTGTGCCCGTGAAAGTATCGATTCGTTAGCAAAGATACGTTTTTTTTCGTTCGCTGCGCACCTTCGACCCCTTTTTTTAGCTCGCGGGTTACGAATCGTTACCTATTCCAGCTCCGCGGGCGCGATCCGGTCGCTCTCCGTCAAGGGACGCACGACGCGGCACGGATTCCCCACGGCGAGCACGCCGGCGGGGATGTCGCGCGTCACGACGCTCCCGGCGCCGATCACCGCTCCCTCTCCGATTGTCACCCCGGGCAGAATGGTTGCATGGCCCCCGATCCAGACGTCGTTGCCGATCGTAACCGGGCGGCTCCGCATGATGCCCTCGTTCCGCTGGCCGGGCAGCAGGGCATGGACGACCGTGTAGATCCCCACGCCGGGGCCGATGAAAACGTGGTCGCCGATGGTGACCGGCCCCTCGTCGAGAATGGTCAGACCGTAGTTCCCCACGAAGCCCTCGCCGATGGAGATCTGCGTGCCGAAGTCGCAGTGGAAAGGGCTGTGGATCACGAATGTCCGGCCGGTTGCGCCCAGCAGCTCCCGGAGAATCGCCTCCCGCTCTTCGCGGTGCGAGGGAGGCAGGGCGTTCAGCCGGTGGCAGAGCTCTTCGGCACGAAGCAGCTCTTCGCCGATTTCGGGGTCGATGGCGTGGAGCCAGGCTCCGGAGCGCATCCGTTCGAGTTTTTCCTCTTTATTCATTGTCTTTTCGGTTGTCGGAAATGCCACCGGCCCGTCGTCGAGGGCGGGCCGGTGGCTGTAAGGTTTTTCGGTGCATTTACCAGATCGTCACGCGCTCCTCCTCGGGCAGGTACATGGGCGAACCGGCCCCGATGCCGAAGGCGTCGTAGAAGCTTTGGATGTTGCGCAGGGTGGCGTTCACGCGATTGCGTCCCAGCGAGTGTACGTCCAGCTTGGTAAGGCGGGCAATCTCCTCGTCGCGGATGTTCTGGGCCCACAGCGCGGCATAGGCCAGGTAGAAGCGCTGGTCGGCCGTGAAGCCGTCGATGGGAGCGGGCTCCTGACCGTCGAGCGTGTTGTGCAGGGCGGTGTAGGCTACGCGCAGACCGCCCTGATCGGCGATGTTTTCGCCCAGCGAGAGGGCGCCGTTGGCGTATACGGCCGGCTGGCCTTCCCGGGCGGGCAGCACCTCGATGGCGTCGAACTGCTTCACCAGCACGTCGGTGCGCTCCTTGAATGCGGCGGCATCGGCCACGGTCCACCAGTTGTTCATGTTGCCGTCCTTGTCGAAGTTGCGGCCCTGATCGTCGAATCCGTGGGTCATCTCGTGACCGATCACCACGCCGATGGCGCCGTAGTTCACCGCGTCGTCGGCATCCGAGTTGTAGAAGGGAGGCTGCAGAATGGCGGCCGGGAAGCAGATCTCGTTGGTGGTGGGGTTGTAGTAGGCGTTCACAGTCTGGGGGCTCATCAGCCACTCCTCCTTGTCGACCGGCTTGCCCACCTTCGCCAGCTGGTCGGCCGTCGACCAGACGTTGGCGGCCTTCACATTCTCCCAGTAGCTGGCCGACGGGTCGATCGTCAGCGACGAGAACTCCTTCCACTTGTCGGGGTAGCCGATCTTCACCTTGAAGGTCGCCAGCTTCTCGCGGGCGCAGGCCTTCGTGTCGTCGGACATCCACTCCAGCGCGTCGATGTGTTCGCCCAGTGCGGTCTGGAGGTTCTTCACCAGCTGCAGCATGCGCTCCTTGTCCTCGCGCGAGAAGTACTTGTCGACATACATTTTGCCTACGGCCATGTCGAAGATGCCGTCGGTGGTGGACATGGCGCGTTTCCAGCGGGGGCGGGGCTCCTGCTTGCCCGACATCTGACGTCCGAAGAAATCGAACGATGCGGCATAGAAATCATCGCTCAGATAGCCGCAGGCCGCACTCAGATACTGGGCGGCCAGGTAGCTGCGCAGCTCCTCTGTGGAGAGTTCCTTGAGCAGGGTGTTCACGGTGTCGAGCACCTCGGGCTGGCCCACGATCACCTTTTCGGGGCTCTCCATGCCCAGAATCTTGAAGTAGGTGTCCCATTCCACGGCGTCGTAGCGGCGCTTCAGCTCGTCGAAGGTCATGGGGTTGTAGTTGGCGCTCATGTCGCGCAGCTCAACGCTCGAGCGCGATGCGCGGGCGATGCGCTCCTCCACGCCGAGTGATGCGGCGGCGGCCGATGCGGCAGCTTCCTCTTCGAATCCGGCGAGCGTGAAGATGCGCTTCAGGTAGTTCGCGTAACCTTCGCGCAGGGCGGCGTTCTCCTCATCGATGTAGTAGTCGCGGTCGCCCATGCCCAGACCGCCCTGCCAGATGTAGAGGGCGTTGAGGTCGCTGTTCATCAGGTCGGCCTCGACGCCCGTTCCGAAGAAGGCGTCGCCGACACCGGCGTGGAGGGTCGCCAGCAGTTCGGTGGCCTGCTCGCGTCCGCCGGAGAGAATCTCCTGCAAATCCTTCTGCACGGGGGCCGCACCCTCGGCGTTCAGCCGCACGGAGTCGAGTCCGAGCTTGTAGAGGTCGCAGATCTTGCGGTCGGTCGATCCGGCCCGGGTCTCCATGCGGGTCATCTCCGAGAAGAGCTCGTTGATGCGGATCTCGTTGTTTTCACGCAGGACGTCGAACGATCCGTAGCGCGAGAATTCCGGTTTCAGGGGATTCTTGGCCTGCCAGCCGCCCGTGGCGTACTGGTAGAAATCCTCGGCGGGCGATACGCTCTTGTTCAGACTGGCGAGGTCGATGGCCGGAGTCTTTGTGGTGTTGTTCTGACAAGCGGTCATACAAACGATGGTCGTTAATAAAAGAATCTTTTTCATGGTTTCGGTTTTATTCATTCATTTCAGGCGAAAGAGGGAGAGCAGTCGTCCGACTCTCTCCCTCAGTCTGTTGGCAATCCGGTCGGTGCGGACTACTTGCGGATGGCAGCCACGCCGGGCAGCTCCTTGCCCTCCATGTACTCGAGCAGGGCGCCGCCGCCGGTCGATACGTAGCTTACCTTGTCGGCCAGTCCGAACTTGTTGATGCAGGCCACCGAGTCGCCGCCGCCGATGAGCGAGTAGGCGCCCTTCTGCGTAGCCTCTGCAATCGCCTCGGCCACCTCGCGCGATCCGGTCGCGAACTTGTCGATCTCGAACACGCCCACGGGGCCGTTCCAGAGAATGGTCTTGCACTCGAGAATGGTCTCGCGGAAGAGGTTCTTGCCCTCGTCGGCGATGTCGACGCCCTCCCAGCCCTCGGGGATGTCGTTCACCGGAGCGGTCTTGGTGTTTGCGTCGGCCGAGAAGTCGTCGGCGATCAGCGCGTCGGGCGAGGTCACCACCTTGATGCCCTTCTCGGCAGCCTTCTTCAGGATGCCGAGCGCCGTGTCGAAGTAGTCGGGCTCGCAGATCGACTTGCCGATCTTGCCGCCCTGCGCTGCGGCGAAGGTGTAGGTCATGCCGCCGCCGAGGATCAGCACGTCCACCTTCTCGAGCAGCTTCTCGATGATGGTGATCTTGGTCGACACCTTCGAACCGCCCAGAATGGCGCAGAAGGGGCGCTGGGGATTCTCCATCACGCCGTCGATGGCCTTCAGCTCGTTCTCCATCACGTAGCCGAACATCTTGTCGTTGGGGAAATAGTCGGCGATCAGGGCCGTCGATGCGTGTGCGCGGTGCGCGGTGCCGAAGGCGTCGTTGATGTAGCAGTCGGCATACGAAGCGAGCTTCTTGACGAACTCCTTCTGCGGACCCTCCTTCAGGGCCTTCTTGGCAGCCTTCTTCTCCTCGTCGGTGGCATCCTCGGCCAGGCCGCGGGGCTTGCCCTCCTCCTCGGCGTAGAATCGGAGGTTTTCGAGCAGCATCACCTCGCCGGGCTTCAGGTTACGGGCCATCTCGGCGGCCTTCTCGCCCATGCAGTCGCCGGCGAAGAGCACCTTCACGCCCAGACGCTTCTCGATGGCGGGGATGATCTGCTCGAGCGAGTACTTGGGATCGGGATTCTTCTTCGGACGGCCCAGGTGGGACATCAGAACCACCGAACCGCCCTTCTCCAGCACCTTCTTGATGGTGGGGATGGCAGCCCGGATGCGGGTGTCGTCGGTAACTTCGCCCTTGTCGTTGAGGGGCACGTTGAAGTCCACGCGGATGATGGCGCGCTTGCCGGTAAAATCGTAGGAATCGATCTTGAACATAGTTTTTCGTGTTTTATTTGAATGAACTTTCGTCTTCATTTCCGTCTCTGTCCCCGAACCGCTCCCGAGCCGGAACGGTGCCGGGCGGTGAAAATGCGGAACGATCCGATGGATCAGCGACCTAATACGGTGCAAATTTAATAAAATATTTTCGGAATATCTGTTATTTCTTTCACAAAACTGAAGCCGAAATCGAGCGAAACTTTCGCCGGCAGTGGTTCGGGTGGCGAATTTTACCTATCTTTGTGCCGATAAAGAGGAAACTATGGCTCGCAAGAAACAGAACTACCCCCTGATCGAGGGGCTCGAAATCACGACGCTCGCCGCCGAGGGCAAGGCGATGGGGCGTTGGAACGAACAGGTGGTCTTCGTACCGATGACCGTGCCCGGCGACGTGGTCGACGTGCAGATTCGGGTCAAGCGCCGCCGCTTCATGGAGGGATCCGTCGTCAACTACCGCAAGCGTTCGCCGCTGCGCGAGGAGCCTTTCTGCGCCCATTTCGGGGTCTGCGGCGGCTGCAAGTGGCAGAATCTGCCCTACGCCGAGCAGCTGCGCTTCAAGACCGAGCAGGTCCGCGACCAGCTGACCCGGATCGGCAAGATCGAACTGCCCGAAATCCGCCCCTGCCTGGGCTCGGCCGATACGCGCTACTACCGCAACAAGCTGGAGTTCACCTTCGCCGACCGGCGCTGGATGACCTACGAGGAGATCGCCGACGCCGGGCGCGAGATCGCACCCGAGCCGGCGCTGGGTTTCCACATCCCCAACATGTTCGACAAGGTGCTGGACATCGACGCCTGCCATTTGCAGGGCGACCCGTCGAACGCCGTCCGGCTGGAGACCAAACGGTTCTGCGTCGAGCACGGCTATACTTTCTATAATGCCCGCGAGCACAGCGGCCTGATGCGCAATATGATCGTCCGTACGGCCTCGACCGGCGAGGTGATGGTGATCGTGGTCTTCGGCGAGGAGGACCGGCCCCGCATAGCGGCGCTGCTCGACCACCTGGCGGAGCGTTTCCCCGAGATCACCTCGCTGATCTATATGGTCAACACCAAGTGGAACGACTCGCTGGGCGACCAGGAGCCGGTCTGCTACCGCGGCAAGGACCATATCGTCGAGCGGATGGAGGGGCTTCGGTTCAAGGTGGGGCCCAAGTCCTTCTACCAGACCAATTCGAAGCAGGCCTACGAACTCTATAAGGTGGCGCGCGACTTCGCCGGCCTGAAGGGCGACGAGGTTCTCTACGATCTCTATACCGGTACGGGCACCATCGCCAACTTCTGCGCCGCCCGGTGCCGGAGCGTGGTGGGCATTGAGTACGTGCCCGAGGCGATCGAGGATGCGAAGATCAATTCGCAGCTCAACGGCATCGCGAATACGCGCTTCTATGCGGGCGACATGAAAGCGGTGCTCGACGACGACTTCGTCGCCCGGAACGGCCGTCCCGACGTGATTATCCTCGACCCGCCCCGTGCCGGAGTCGACGAGCCGGTGATCGGCGTCATCCTGCGGGCCGCCCCCGAACGGATCGTCTACGTGAGCTGCAACCCGGCCACGCAGGCGCGCGACCTGGCTCTGCTCGATCCGCAGTATCGGGTCGAAGCGGTGCAGCCGGTCGACATGTTCCCCCATACGCACCATGTGGAGAACGTCGTCAAGCTCGTGCGGCGGGCTTGACAGCGAAGCCCCGCCGTCGACCGCATAAATAAATATAAAAATCATGAATAATTCCGACTTGCGGTTTGGGCGGGGCTGGCTGT
>CAJTLJ010000017.1 GCA_910577475.1 uncultured Alistipes sp. | reverse complement strand
GCTGCGGGGCGGGCCGCGCGCTGGTCGAGGCGGCGGTGCGGCGCAGCGCCGAGCTGGGAATCGACACCCTGTCGCTCACCTCGGCGCCCCGTCGAACGGCCGCCCGGACCCTCTACCGCAGCGAGGGATTCCGCGAAGCGGAGACCACCCTCTTCCGTCTGTGGACAGAAAATTCAAACGTTAAGATATGAAAAAACTTGCAAAGGTAACGGCGATTGCCATCGCCGCGTTTTTGGCCGTCGCACTCATCGTGCCGATGGTCCTGAAAGGAAAGATCGGCGATATCGTGAAGAGCGAAGCCAACAAGATGCTGACGGCCCGTCTCGATTTCGAGAAGCTGGATATCAGCCTGCTGCGCCACTTTCCCAACGCCTCTCTGGAGCTGGACGGACTGACGCTCGTAGGCGGCGCGGAGCCTTTCGTGGGGGATACGATCGTCGCCGCCGACCGGATCTCGGTGGTGGTGAACCTGATGTCGCTCTTCGGCGACTCGGGCTTCGAGGTGCGCCGCATCCTGCTCGACGGGCCCGCCATCCACGGCCGCAAGAGCGCCGACGGCCGGGTGAACTGGGATGTCATGAAGCCCTCGGAGGAAACTGCGGAGATCGAGGAGCAGACGGATGAGAACGCGGAGAACACCGGTTCGTCGTTCCGGCTGGCCCTGCGCGACGTGACGATCTCCGATGCCGTCCTGCGCTACGACGACGATTCGACCCACATGCACGCCTCCGTCAATCCGCTGAGTCTCAATCTGAGAGGCGATTTCTCGGCCGCCGAGAGCGACCTGAAGCTCAAGACCGTAGCTTCAGATATCTTCTTCCGGGCCGAGGGCCTCACGCTTGTCAACGGCATCGAGGCGGAGATCGACGCCGACCTGAAGGCCGATATGGAGAAGCGGATCTTCACGCTGCGCGACAACACGCTGCGCGTGAACGCCATCCGCATGATGCTCGACGGCTGGGTAGCCCTGCCCGACGAAGGGGTCGACATGGATCTGAGACTGGCCTCGTCCGAGATTCAGTTCCGTGAAATCCTGTCGCTCATCCCCGCCTTCTACACCAGGGATTTCAAGAATCTGAAGGCCTCGGGCGAGATGACCCTCTCGGCCTGGGCCCGGGGACGCCTGATCGGCGACCGCCTGCCTGCCTTCGAGCTGGCGCTCGGCGTCCGGGAGGGCAGCTTCAAATACGCCTCCCTGCCCCAGGCCGTGACCGGCATCCGCGTGACCGCCAAGGCGGCCAACCCGGGCGGCACGCTCGACCGCACTACGGTAGAGGTTCCGGACTTCGGGCTCACGATGGCCGGCAACGCCCTCACGGCGTCGCTCTCGGCCGCCACGCCGATCAGCGACCTGCAATTCGCCGCAGCCGCCAACGGCAAGGTGGACCTCGGCGCCGTGAAGGAGGTCTATCCGCTGGAGGACACGATCTCGCTGGCCGGACTGATTACGGCCAACGTGCAGGTGGCCGGCCGCATGTCTGACGTCGAGAAGCAGCGGTTCGAGCAGATGAAGGCTTCGGGCACGCTCACCGTCGAGGGGATGAGCGCCGACGTCAAGGGGCTGCCCGAGGTGCGGATTCAGCGCGCCACGGCCTCCGTGTCGCCGATGGCCCTGACGCTGGGCGAGTGTCTGGTGGCGGTCGGCCGGAGCGACGTGGCCGCCAACGGCCAGCTGTCGAACTACCTGGGCTGGTTCCTGCGCGACGACGTGCTCAAAGGACGTCTCTACGTGAAGTCGTCGCTGCTCGATCTCAATGAGCTGATGGGTGCCGTCCCGGCTTCGGAGGAGAGCGACGGAAAGCCTGCCGAGGCTCCCGCCGAACCGGCATCGGCCGGAACGGCCATCGAGGTTCCGAAGAATCTCGACCTCTCGCTGCAGACCACCCTGCAGAAGATCCTGTTCCAGAAGATGACGATCACCGACTTTACCGGCGCACTGGCCGTCAAGGGCGGTACGGTCGACATGTCGAAACTCGCCATGAAGGCCTTCGGCGGTTCGCTCTCGGCCTCGGGCAGCTACTCCACGGCCGAATCGGTCGACGCCCCCCGGCTGAAGCTGAAAGCCGACATCGTGCACGCCTCCTTCGCGCGCACCTTCGACGAACTGGAGCTGATCCAGAAGATCGTCCCCCTCTTCCAAAAGACCGGCGGCGACTACTCCATGTCGCTCGACCTCGCCGCCCGCATGAAATCGGACATGAGCATCGACTACCCCACGCTCAACGCCTCGGGCGAGCTGCGCTCGTCGAACATCCGGCTCGGGAATCTCGAAATATTCGACAAGCTGGGATCGGCCCTCAAGAGCGACAAGCTCCAGAGCGACCAGGCCAAGGATCTGGTCGTGAAATTCGCCATCGCCAACGGCCGCTTGAGCACCAAACCCTTCGACCTGAAGATGGGTTCCACGAAGATCAACCTCTCGGGTTCGACCGGTCTGGACCAGACCATCGACTACACGGCCCGCGTCTCGCTACCGGGCAAGGCGGCCAATCTGCTGCAGGAGGTCGACGTGAAGATCGGCGGCACCTTCTCGTCGCCCAAAATCTCGGTCGACATGGCCGCAGCCGCCAAGCAGGCCGCGACGAACGCCGTGAACGAACAGCTTCAGAAGCTGACCGGCAGCGCCGACCTCAGCGAGGAGGTTCGCAAGCAGGCCGACAAGCTCCGCGACGAAGCCCGGAAAGCGGGCGACAAGCTGATCGCCGCCGCACAGGCGGAGAAGGAGAAGCTGGTAGCCAAAGCCTCGAACACCCTGACGAAAATCGCCGCCGAGAAGGCGGGCGATGCGCTGGTGAAGGAGGCCCAGAAGCAGGCCGAAAACCTGAACAGAAAGGCCGAGGAGGAGATCGCTAAGCTGGAGGCCAAAGCCGCCGGCAACGCTCGATAACCGACGGTTCATCCCAAGAAGATGCGGGCCGGCTGATTTCGTCAGCCGGCCCGCATCATCTTCAGAGGCAAGTAAGAGCCCGCACCCCGCTATCGTAGCAGAGCCCGGCAAGACGACGAAACCCGGGGGGGCATGTAGCTTCGGGGATGCCGGAACAAGGCAGGACCTACACAACAGAATTCCGTCGGCACGCCGTGCGTGAAGCCGGACATATAAACAATCCGGGCCGCCTGCTAAAGCAGGCAGCCCGGATTCATCGATTGTTCAGAAATCGCTTACTGGATGCCCAGCTCGCGCTTCACCTCGGGGAGCAGGTCGGTGAGCTGCGCCTCGTCGAAATAGGCCAGCGTCGGCATGGCCGTATCGAACACGGCCAGATAGCCTCCGGCCTGCGCGACCTTTCTGATGGCCTCCATCGCCTTGTCCTGCACGGGCTTGAAGAGCTCGGCACGCTTCTGCTGCATTTCGTTCTGCGCACTGCGCTGATACTCCTCCATGCGGGCCGACAGGTCCTGGATCTCCTTGTATTTGAACTGCTTCTGCGACTCGGTCATCGTAGCCTCGTTCTTCTGCAGATCGGCCACCTTCGTGTTGATCTCCACCTGCATCGTCTCGAAAGTGGCTCCCAGATCGTTTACGAAGGTCTCCAGATTGGCCTGAGCCTCTTTCGCTTCGGGCATGGCGGCCAGAACTTCGTTGGTGTCCACACGTCCGAATTTCTGGGCATAGAGCGACGAGACGCTCATCATCAGAACTACCGCAAGGGTTAGCTTCAATACTTTTTTCATAATTCGTTTATTCGGTTAATTTTTGAGTTGTTTCAATTCACGGATGATCTCCTCGGTCTTGTCGACCCCGGCGGAGCGGTAGAGCATCGTCGGGTTCGAGGCGGAGTCCAGCACCAGATCGACACCCTGCCGTTCGGCATACGCCTCGATAGCGGCGAACACCCGCTTCTGGATGGGCTGGATCAGCTCCAGCCGTCTCTTCATCAGGGTGCCCTCGTTGCCGAACACCGACTCCTGATACTCCTGCGCCTCCTTCTCGGTGGCCAGGATCTGATTTTCGCGCGCCTGCTGCGAAACGGCCGAAAGCGAGTTCTTCACCTGCATGTAGTTGTTGTAGAGAGTCTCCACCTGGGCGAACTTGGCATCGACGTTCTTCTGCTCGCGGGCAGCCAGAGCGTCGAGTTCGGAGAGCGCCGCATTATACTCGGTCAGGGACTTGAAGATTTTCTCGCTGTCCACGACAACATAATTTTGTGCCGTTGCGGCGCCGAGGCCGGCAACCAAGAGCATTGCCAAACAGATCAATCGTTTCATAGTGCAAGGTTCGTTTTGTAAAGATAACGATTTTCTTTCAAATTTGTTGCCAACGATTTAGAATTGCTGGCCCAATACGAAGTGGAACTGGCTGCCGCTCTTCTTGGTCTGTCCGGCGGCGGGGTCGAATCCGTAACCCCAGTCGATACCCAGCATACCCACCACGGGCAGGTAGAGACGGACGCCGAAACCGGCCGAACGCTTGATGTTGAAGGGCGAGAACTTGCGCCACGACGAGAATCCGTTACCCCCCTCGAGGAAGCCCAGCACGTAGATCTGCGACGAGGGTTTGAGCACGATCGGATAACGCAGCTCGACCGTATATTTGTTGTAGGCGTTCGAGTAGTAGTCGCCCACCGGATCGAGGGCTCCGTCCTCGTAACCGCGCATCGAGATGATGTCGATACCGTAGATGTTGTAGCCCGACATGCCGTCGCCGCCCACCTCGAAGCGTTCGAAGGGCGATACCTTATTCTTATTGTAGTTGCCCAGGTAGCCCATCTCGGCCCGGGTCATCAGCACCAGTTTCTGGTTGCGGGTCAGCGAGAAGAACCACTGCGCCTTGAACTGCCATTTGTGGAACTCGATCCACTTGTAGCGCTCGGTCTCGGGCATCGACGGATTGCTGTAATCCTTGCCGTCCCAGAGCGAATAGGGGGGCGTGAACTGAACCGACACGCTGAAATCGGAACCGCGGCGGGGATAGGTGGGCTGGTCGACCGAATTACGGCCGAAGACGAACTTCAGCGAGAGCATGTTGGCCGCTCCGTTCGACATCACGAACGAACTCCAGTCCTTAAGCTTGTAGCGCTGATAGGCGGCCTCGGCATAGAGCGAGAAATAGGGGTCAGGCCACGTAAGGCGCTTGCCCAGTCCGACCGAAAGACCCGTCGAGCGGAAATAGCGCGTCGAGGTCTGCCAGAAATAGTAAGCGTTGTTCTGCTCCGACAAGTGGGCGGAGATGGTGAAAGAATTGGGCTTGCGGCCGCCCAGCCAGGGGTCGGTAAAACTCAAGGCCATGGCCTTGTAATAGGTGCCGTTGGTCTGGGCCGAGATCGAGAGACGCTGGTTCTGTCCCATCGGATAGGGGCGCCAGGCCCCCTTCTTGAAGAAGTTGCGGATCGAAAGGTTGTTGAGCGTGATGCCCACCGAACCCACGAAGGTTCCCGAGCCCCAGCCTCCGGCTACGTTGAACTGGTCGCTCGCCTGCTCCTCCAGCGGCCAGTTGACGTTCACCAGCTCGTTGGAGACGGGCTTGATGTCCGGCATCAGCGTCTCGGGGTTGAAGTGACCCATAGCGTTGAGCGTCCGGATGGTCTGCATCAGCATCGAGCGGTCGTAGAGCTCGCCCGGCCGCGTATAGAGCTCGCGGCGGATCACCTCGTCGTCCACACGCATGTTGCCCGAGATGCCCACTTCGTTGATGGTGAACTGCTTGCCTTCGAAAATCTTGATTACCAGGTCTATCGAATCGGCGCCGATCACGATCTCGTCCGGATCGATCTGCGACATCAGGTAGCCTTGGTTCTGATAGAGCGAGGAGACCGACATATCGTCCGGATTGACCTCCTTGCCGATACCCAGCCGCTTGTGCATCGACTTCTTGTCGTAGGTGTCGCCCGGCTGCACGCTGAAGATCCGCTCCAGATCCTCGGTCGGGTAGACCGAGTTGCCCAGCCACGACACGTTGCGGATGTAGTATTTGTTCCCCTCCGAGAGGTCGAGGTGCAGGCCGATCCGCTTGTCGTTGATGACGTAGAGCGAGTCGCTCAGGATCGTGGCGTTGCGGAAGCCCTTCGAATTGTAGAAGTCGATCAGCAGCTCCTTGTCGTCGGCGTAGTCCTTCTCGTTGAGCTTCGTGTTGCGCAGGAAGTTGATGCTCTTCTTGTGGGTCTTCTTGAAGGTCTTGCGCAGACGGCGGTCGGAGAACTCCCGGTTGCCCGAGAAGGTGATCTCGCCGATGCGCACGCGGTCGCCGCGGTCGATGTCGAAGGTCACATTCACGGCACGCTCACGAACCGTGTCGTTCTCGATGCGGGGGGTGACCTCGACATTGCGGAAGCCCTTCTCGACGAAATAGGCCTTGATGAGCTTCATGTTCTTGTCGATCACGTAGTCCGAAAGCTCGGTGCCGCGGCGCAGCTTGAGTTTCTCGGTCAGGTCCTTCTGCTTACCGCGCGAAATACCCTCGAATTTCCAGTTGTTTACCAGCGGACGCTCCTTGAGGAAGATCTCCAGATCGACGCTGTCGCCCAGGATCGTGGCGCCCACCTTCACGTCGGAGAAGTAGCGCTGGTTCCACAGACGGGTGATGGAGTTGGAGATGTAGCTGCTCGGCAGGTAGAGCGAGTCGCCCGGCAAAAGGCCCGCCGCCGAACGGATCAGATTGGGATCGAGGTATTTCACGCCGCGCACGTTGACGTTGCGGATGTGGTAGAGCTTCGGAGCGGTGCTTCGGAGCATGGGCGCCCCTTCGTCGAAGGGGGCGTATCGGGTCGTGTCGGCGGTTTCGGGCTCCTGGGCAAAGGCTGCGAGGCCGAAGGTCAGGCAGAGCGCCGCCGCGAGAACGATCTTGACAAAACGATTCATCTATCGTAAATTCTTCATTTTTTATTTAACCAATCCGAAACGGCGGTCGCGGGCCGCATAGACCGCCAGCGCCTTGTCGAACTCCTCCTCCGTGAAATCGGGCCAGAGCACTTCGGGGAAGTAGAGTTCGGCATACGATGCCTGCCAGAGCAGGAAATTGCTCAGCCGGCACTCGCCGCTGGTCCGGACGATCAGGTCGGGATCGGGGCAGAAATCGGTGTAGAGCGCACCGGCGATCCGTCCCTCGTCTATCTGCGCGGGGTCGAGCGCACCGGCCGCCGCCTCTTCAGCCAGCCGGCGGGCGGCCCGCACGAGTTCGCTGCGCGAAGAGTAGTTCAGGGCCAGCACCAGCGTCAGCTTCTCCTGTCCGCCGGTCTCGGCCTCGATCCAGGCCAGATGCTTGCGCACCCGCTCCGAAAAGCGGCTCCGGTCGCCGATCATCCGCACGCGGACCCCCTGCGCCTTCAGCTCGGGGGTTTCGGCGACGATGCTCTTGCAGAGAATCTCCATCAGGGCGTTCACCTCCTCGGCCGGACGCCCCCAGTTCTCGGTGGAAAAGGCGTAGAGCGTAAGATACTCCACCCCGTTCCGCAGGGCCGCCTTCACGGCTCTGCGCACCGACTCAACACCCTGCATGTGACCGACATAACGCTCTTCACCACGCTGCTCGGCCCAACGTCCGTTGCCGTCCATGATGATGGCGACGTGCCGGGGAATCTTTCTTTCCTGAATCATAATTACCTCTATATAAGGTGCAAATATAGCGAATTTACGGAAAATGCGAAAACCTGCGACGGGAAAAGTGACGGAATCTCGCGTATCGAGGTCCGAAAGAAGCCTGCGCTCTCCGCGGCCGGCCGGAACGATCCGGTCAGCCGCGCATATCCACGCCCCACATCATCTTATTCCGTAACGTGTCGTAAAACGATATATTGTGCGGCACGGCCAGAAAAATGGACTGCTCCGCCCGCCGGACCCGGAACGCGGCCCCTTCGCGGATGCGGTAGGTGCGGTTGTCTATCGAGAAGAAGGCGCCGTCCTCGCGGGTGTGGACCCGGAAGGTCACCTCGCTGCTGTCGGGAATCACGACCGGGCGCATGGTCAGGTTGTGGGGAGCCAGCGGCGAAAGAACCAGGCAGGCGCACGAGGGGGCGACCACAGGGCCGCCCGCGCTGAGCGAATAGGCGGTCGACCCGGTAGGGGTCGAGAGGATCACGCCGTCGCCGTGGTAGGTGGCTACCATCTGCCCGTCGACGAAGGTCTCCACCGAGATCATGCCGGCCCGGCGCCGCTGCACGGAGATCTCGTTCAGGGCCAGCGGAGAGAGGGGCGGGGTGACGAAATCGCCCTCGATCCGCAGCATCGAACGCCGCTCGATGCGGAGCTCTCCGTGAGCGATCGCCTCGAAGAGCGATTCGATCCCGTCGGGCGAGATGCTCGTCAGAAAACCCAGCCGGCCGGAGTTGATGCCGATGACGGGGATGGCCGCGCCGCCCAGGCGGCGAGCCCCTTCGAGCAGCGTCCCGTCGCCGCCGCAGCAGACCATCACGCACCCGCTCTCCGCTCCGGCATAGGATTCGCCGTAGCGGCGCGCAGGGTCGAGCGGCCGGCCGGCAGCCCGCTGCAGTTCCCCGAAAAACTCCTCGTTGACGGCATAATCGAAGCCCCAGCGATCGATCGACGCCAGAATCCGGCGGAGCTCCCCGTCGGCGTGCACGGCGTCGGCACGCGAAAAAAGTACGATTTTCATCGGCGAGTTTAGGAAATTATAAGTAACTTTGAGCGCAAATATAGCGATTTTATGACGAAGTTAAGTGTGAACATCAATAAAATTGCGGTCATCCGCAACTCCCGGGGCGGCAACCGGCCCGACGTGGTTCGTGCGGCCCTCGACATCGAACGTTTCGGCGCGCAGGGCATCACCGTCCATCCGCGTCCCGACGAGCGCCACATCCGCTACGCCGACGTGCGGGCGCTCCGTCCGCGGCTCCGCACGGAGTTCAACATCGAGGGCAACCCCATCCCCTCGTTCGTCGACCTGGTGCTGGAGGTCCGCCCCGCACAGGTCACGCTGGTGCCCGACGCCCCCGACGCCATCACCTCCAACGCCGGATGGGACACGCTGAAGCACCGCCCGTTCCTGACCGATGTCACCGCCCGGTTCCGGGAGGCCGGCATCCGCGTCTCGATCTTCGTCGACCCCGATCCGCAAATGGCGGCCGGAGCCGCCGCCTGCGGCGCCGACCGGGTGGAGCTCTACACCGAAGCCTACGCCCGCAACTACCGCGAGGACCGCGAGGCGGCCATAGCCCCCTACGTCGCCGCAGCCGAGGCTGCCCGCGCCAACGGACTGGGCCTCAACGCCGGTCACGACCTCGACCTGGAGAACCTCGCCTTCTTCGCCGAGCGAATCCCCTGGACGGACGAGGTGTCGATAGGCCATGCGCTCATCAGCGACGCTCTCTATTACGGACTCGAAAATACGGTGGCACTCTACCGGCGCTGCCTGAAATGACCTGCCGCGTGAATCCCGCACTGACACCCAAGATATTCCGACAGATCGGCGAACTGGCCGACGAAATGGGACTGCGTATCTACGTCGTCGGCGGCTACGTCCGCGACCACTACCTGCGCCGCCCCTCCACCGACATCGACGTGGTGGTGGTGGGCAGCGGCATCGAACTGGCCCGGGCGCTGGGCGAGCGGCTGCACACGAAGGTCTCGGTCTTCAAGACCTTCGGCACGGCCATGCTGCGCGCTTCGGGCATGGAGGTGGAGTTCGTAGGGGCCCGCCGCGAATCCTACACCCGCGACTCGCGCAAACCGCAGGTCGAGGCCGGCACGCTGGAGGACGACCAGCGCCGCCGCGACTTCACGATCAACGCGCTGGCCTGGTCGCTCAACGGCGACACCTTCGGCGAGCTGGTCGACCCCTTCGAGGGGATGTACGACCTGGAGGACTGCATCATCCGCACCCCGTGCGACCCCGACGTCACCTTCTCGGACGACCCGCTGCGCATGATGCGCGCCGTGCGGTTCGCCACCCAGCTCGGATTCGACATCTATCCCGAGACCTTCGACGCCATCGCCCGCAACCGCGAGCGGATCCGGATCGTGTCGCGCGAACGGATCGCCACCGAGCTCAACAAGATCGTCGCCTCACCCCGCCCCTCGATCGGATTCGAGCTGCTGGAGCTGACCGGCCTGCTGGAGCTCATTTTCCCCGAAATGCACCGGCTCAAGGGGGTGGAGCGACGCGGACAGCACGCCCACAAGGACAATTTCGTCCACACGCTCAAGGTGCTGGACAACGTGGCAGCGAAGAGCGACGATCTGTGGCTGCGCTGGGCCGCCGTGCTGCACGACATCGCCAAACCGCTCTGCAAAAGCTACGATCCCCGCACGGGGTGGGCGTTCCACGGCCACGAGGTCGTGGGGTCGAAGCTGGTGCCGGGAATCTTCCGGGCGCTGAAGCTGCCGCTGAACGAGCATATGAAGTTCGTACAGAAGATGGTTTTCCTCCATCTGCGGCCCATCATCCTCTCGGAGGAGATGGTGACCGACTCGGCCGTGCGGCGGCTGCTCTTCGAGGCGGGGGACGACGTGGAGCGGCTCATGACCCTCTGCGAGGCGGACATCACCTCGGGCATCGACGCCAAGGTGAAGCGCTACCTGGCCAATTTCGAGCTGGTGCGTCGCAAGATGAAGGACCTGGAGGAGCGCGACCGCATCCGCAACTTCCAGCCCCCCATCACCGGCGACCTCATCATGCAGACCTACGGCATCCGCCCCTGCCAGGTGATCGGCGAGATCAAGGAGATCATCAAGAACGC
This sequence comes from uncultured Alistipes sp., assembly GCA_910577475.1. Classification (GTDB taxonomy): domain Bacteria; phylum Bacteroidota; class Bacteroidia; order Bacteroidales; family Rikenellaceae; genus Alistipes. Next base: position 34,881 of record CAJTLJ010000017.1, on the reverse strand, counting down.
CATTCTCGACGGACGCATCCGCAACGACTTCGACGAGGCCTTCGCCCTGATGGAGCAGCTGGCCGCAGAGCGCGGACTGAAGCGGGTACCGGCCGCAATACCGAACAATCCGGAACCGGCCGGCAAGAAATAGTTAACATAAAAAGAGATACGGACATGGAGATCAAAAGTCGTTTCGACCATTTCAACATCAACGTAACCGACCTGGAGCGCAGCCTGGATTTCTACGACCGGGCGCTGGGGCTTCGGGAACTTTCGCGCAAGGAGGCCGCAGACGGCTCGTTCGTACTGGTCTACCTGGGCGACGGCGAGACGGGGTTCCGGCTGGAGCTCACCTGGCTGCGCGACAAAGAGGGAGCCTACGAGCTGGGCGATAACGAGAGCCACCTCTGCCTGCGCGTGGCAGGCGACTACGACGAAGTACGGGCCTGGCACCGCGAGAACGGTTGGATCTGCTTCGAGAACCGGGAGATGGGGCTCTACTTCATCAACGACCCGGACGACTATTGGATCGAGGTGCTGCCGATGAAAAAATAACATCGAAGAGTATGGAAAACGCCATCAAACAGGCTGTCGAGGTGCTGCGTGCCGGCGGCATCATCCTCTACCCCACCGACACGGTATGGGGACTGGGCTGCGACGCGACGAACGCCGACGCCGTCCGAAAGATCTACGACCTGAAGCGGAGCGAGAACAAGAAATCGATGCTCGTCCTGTGCGACTCGGCCGACCGCGTGGTGCGCTACGTGAACAAGGCTCCGGCCATCGCCTTCGAGGTGGCCGAACTCGCCACTTCGCCGCTGACGCTCATCCTGCCGGGGGCCGTGGGGCTGGCCGCCAACCTGATCCCCGACGAGGGGACGCTGGGAGTGCGCATTCCCGACCACGAGTTCTGCCGTCAGCTGCTGCGGCGGTTCGGCAAACCGGTCGTCTCGACCTCGGCCAACCTCTCGGGCGACCCCGCCCCGAAGAGTCTGGGCGAGGTGTCGCGCGAGATCATCGACGGATCGGACTACGTGGTCGATCCCCGTTTCGAGGGCCGCCCCACGCGCAAACCCTCGTCGATCATCGCCTTCAACGAACAGGGGGAGTTCAAGATCATCCGATAGCATGGCCGTCCGCATCGTCACCCCCATCCAGAAGAGATTCTCGGACGTGGACTCCTTTCTGCACGTGAATAACGTGGCGCAGCAGATGTATTTCGACGTGGGCAAGACGGAGTTTTTCCGCCGCCTGCTCGCGCTGGGCAACGTGGAGGAGGGAAAAAGGATCATCACCGTATCGACCCGCACCGACTACCGGGGCCAGATCCGTCTGGAGGACGAAACCGAAGTGATAACCGAGGCGGAGCGGATCGGACGCACGAGCATCCACCTCCGGCAATGGCTCGTCTGCCGGTGCGGCGACGGCCGCGAGGAGGTCCGCACCGAGAGCCGCTCGGTGATGGTGGCCTTCGACTTCGTCCGTCAGGAGAAGTTCCCCGTGCCCGACACGTGGCGCCGCGCCATGCTCGGCGAAGACTAAAGGAACGGCCGGTAGTTGACCCGCGGCAAGGTGCCGTCGTGCAGGTCGGCGAAGATCCGGTCGACCAGTTCGTCGTAGTTTTCGATATCGAACAGATCGAAACGCCGCATCCGGTCGGACGACCGGATCATGTAGAGCATGGAGACATAGCGCAGCAGCAGCTGAAACTGCCCGAAGCGCCGCTGCATCAAAGCCCCTTCGCTCCGTCCCTTCGGGAAGGAGCGTTTTTCATATACATAGGTGAACAGATCCACGGGAACCCGACTCCGGAACAGCTTCTTGTGGGAGAGCTTCAGCGCGTGCTGCCGCACGGCATCCCGGTCGTCCGGCTCGACGGGCTGAATCCAGCTCTCCAGAAAGCGGAACGGAAGTTCTGTCGAGCAGACCCGATAGCGGCAGGCGTCGACATACTCTTTCGCCTCGGCGAAAAGCCGTTCGTAGATTTCGCTTTCGTCGTCCGTGCCGGGACCTGGGGTGACGGGTTCTCTTCTCATAATCTGGGTAGTTTGCCTGGCAAATATAGGAAAAATTTTACATTATAGAAATTTCAGACAATATAATATACAAATCGGTCCTACCGGAAAAACGGTAAAAATATCCGGAATTCGGATAGGGCAGGAACCGGAGGAAATCACTACCTTTGTTCCGGACAAGGAGATCACGTAAACTGCCCGACCCATGTTAAGAAAAATCAGAATCCTGCTCGCCGTCGCCTGCTTCGCGGCGATCACCGGGCTCTTCCTCGACTTCACGGGGAGCCTGCACCCCCTTTTCGGCTGGCTGGCCCGCATCCAGCTGCTGCCCGCCCTGCTGGCCGTGAACCTCGGCGCGGTGGCGGCGCTCATCGTCGCCACGCTGCTCTTCGGGCGCATCTACTGTTCGGTACTCTGCCCGCTGGGCGTACTGCAGGACGGAGCGGCCGCCCTCGGAAAGCGCGCCCGGAAAAACCGCTACGCCTACTCGCCCGAAAAACGGTGGCTCCGCTACGGCGTATTCGTCCTCTTCGTCATCGCGCTGGTGGCGCACGTCCACGCCATCGTGGTTCTGCTGGCCCCCTACAGCACCTACGGACGCTTCGTCCGAACACTGCTCGCCCCGCTCTACCGCAGCGGCAACAACCTGCTGGCCGGCATCGCCGAACGGATGGACAGCTACGCCCTCTATCCGGTCGAGAACTGGCTGCCGGGTCTGCTGGCCCTGCTGCCACTCGCCGTCGTCGCGGCGGTCTGTCTGCTGGCCTGGCGCAACGGCCGGACCTGGTGCAACACCGTCTGCCCCGTGGGCACGCTGCTCGGATTTCTGGCGCGGTTCTCCTGGCTGAAACCCGTGATCGACACCTCGAAATGCAACGGCTGCGGCCTCTGCGCCCGCAACTGCAAGGCGGCCTGCATCGATCCGAAAAACCACACCGTCGACTACTCCCGCTGCGTGGCCTGCATGGACTGTCTGGCGCTCTGCCGCAAAGGGGCCATCACCTATACGCACCGCCGCGCGGCCGCACCCGCAAAGAGCGCCGTGCAGGCGGACAAAGGACGCCGGAACTTCCTGATCGGGGCAGGTCTGCTGGCCGCGGGTGCCGTGCGCGCGCAGGAGAAGATCAAAACGGACGGCGGACTGGCCGCCATCGCCGATCAGAAGATTCCCGACCGCAAGACCCCGATCGTTCCGCCGGGAGCCGAGGGGCTGAAACACTTCGGCATCCACTGCACTGCGTGCCAGCTCTGCGTGGCCGCCTGCCCGAACCGGGTGCTGCGCCCCTCGGGCGACCTGACGCGGCTGATGCAGCCCGAATGCTCCTACGAGCGCGGCTACTGCCGCCCCGAGTGCACGAAATGTTCGGAGGTCTGCCCCGCAGGAGCCATCCGCAAGATCTCGCCGGCCGACAAGAGCGCCACGCAGATCGGCCATGCCGTCTGGATCCGCGAGAACTGCGTCGTGCTGACCGACGGCGTATCCTGCGGCAACTGCGCTCGCCACTGCCCCTCGGGCGCCATAACGATGGTCCCCTCCGACCCGCAGCGTCCCGAATCGCCGAAAATTCCGGCCGTAAACACGGAGCGCTGCATCGGCTGCGGCGCCTGCGAACACCTCTGCCCGGCGCGCCCCTTCAGCGCCATCTACGTCGAAGGACACGAACGACACCGCACCATTTAACCGACACTCCCATGAAAGAACAAGATAAGAGAACGGGCGTGGACCGCCGCGAATTCCTGAAAAGGCTGGGGCTCGGCGCCGCCGTCTCGACCGCCGCGCTGGCCGGCTGCAACCCGAAAAAGAGCCCTCTCGCAGGCAACCTGACGACACCGGGCGAGATTCCGGCCGACCGGATGACCTACCGCACGAACCCCACGACGGGCGACCGCGTATCGCTGTTGGGATACGGCTGCATGCGGCTGCCGACCCGTCCCGGCGAAGAGCGCCGCGAGGGCGGAAGCGACATCGACCAGGAGCAGGTGAACCGGCTGGTGGACTACGCCATCGCACACGGCGTGAACTACTTCGACACCTCGCCGGTCTACTGCAAGGGCTTCTCGGAGGAGGCGATGGGCATCGCCCTGAGCCGCCACCCGCGCGAGAGCTATTTTCTGGCTACCAAGCTCTCGAACTTCAGCCCCGCAGTTCACAGCCGCGAGGCATCGGTCGCCATGTACCGCAATTCGATGAAGCGGCTGAAGGTCGACTACCTGGACTACTACCTGCTGCACGGCATCGGCATGGGCGGCATGGAGGCGCTCCGGAGCCGCTACCTGGACAACGGCATGCTCGACTTCCTGGTCGACGAGCGCCGGGCGGGCCGCATCCGCAACCTCGGCTTCTCCTACCACGGCGACATCGCGGTGTTCGACTACCTGCTCTCGCGCCACGACGAGATCCGCTGGGACTTCGTGCAGATCCAGCTCAACTACGTCGACTGGCTCCACGCCAAGGAGGTCAACGCCCGCAACACGAACGCCGAATACCTCTACGGCGAGCTGGAGAAAAGGGGCATCCCGGCCATCGTCATGGAGCCGCTGCTGGGCGGCCGGCTCTCGAACGTGCCCGACCACATCGTCGGCCACCTCAAGCAGCGCAGCCCCTCATCGAGCGTCGCCTCGTGGGCCTTCCGCTTCGCCGGCACCTGGCCGGGCGTCCTGACCGTCCTGAGCGGCATGACCTACATGGAGCACCTGCAGGACAACCTGAGTACCTACTCCCCGCTGGCGGAGCTCACCGACGACGACAAGGCCTATCTCGAGGAGACGGCCCGGCTCATGCTGCGCTACCCCACCATTCCCTGCAACGACTGCAAATACTGCATGCCCTGCCCCTACGGGCTGGACATTCCGGGCATCCTGCTCCACTACAATCGCTGCGTGAACGCCGGCAACCTGCCCGCCTCGTCGCAGGACCCCGACTACCTGCGGGCCAGGCGCGCCTTCCTGATCGGCTACGACCGCTCGGTGCCGCGGCTCCGTCAGGCGGCCCGCTGCATCGGCTGCGACCAGTGCTCGCCCCACTGTCCGCAGGGGATCGACATCCCCCGCGAGATGCAGCGGATCGACGGCTTCGTGGAGGTATTGAAACAAAAGCTCGATTTTTAGACGGTTGCGCCCCGAACGAAAAGTTCCGATATTGAGCCGAAAAGGCGGGGCGCCGACGGCCCGGTCTACTTTTGGCACTCAACTTGTGAATATTACCGCGAGATAGATTCGTGCAAACAGAAATGAATACGACCGTAACTCCCCGAGAGCTGACCGCCGAAGAGCGGCAGTTTCTCATCGATACGCTCTTTCGGGAGCGCTGTTCGTGCGTCATCCGCAGCGGCGACGTGATCCGCATTTTCCGCGAAAGGGGCGTCAAGGACCTCTTCCGGCTGCTGAAGGAGGAGCCCGTCATGCTGCGCGGAGCCTTCATCGCCGACAAGGTGGTGGGCAAGGCGGCCGCAGCCCTGATGGTGCTGGGCGGCGTCCGCGAGCTGTTCGCCGACGTCATCAGCCACCCGGCCCTCGAGCTGCTGGCGCGCTACCGGGTCCGGGTCAGCTACACGGTCGCCGTCGATCACATCATCAACCGCACCCGCACCGGCTGGTGCCCGATGGAGATCCGCTGCCGGGAGTGCACGACGGCCGACGAATGTCTGGAACAGATCGAGGACTTCATGAAAACCCTGCCATCATGAGAAGACTTTTCCCTATCGCCTGCGCGGCGCTTCTCCTCACGGCTTCCGCCCTCCGCGCCGAGGAGGTCGAGAAACCGGACACGGCCGTCCGGCGCTCGCTGAAGATCGACGAAGTGGTGGTTACCGGAGCCCGGCACGCCCTCGACGTCCGGCTGCTGCCCATGACGGTCTCGGTCATCAACCGGACCGAGATCGAGCAGAGTCTGCAACCCTCGCTGCTGCCCGTCATCACGCAGCAGACCCCGGGCCTGTTCGTCACCTCGCGCGGGGTCATGGGCTACGGCGTGTCGGAAGGTGCAGCAGGAGCCATCTCCATGCGTGGTCTGGGCAGCGGTTCGGGCCGGCTGATGGTCCTCATCGACGGTCATCCGCAGTACATGGGTCTGATGGGACACCCCATCGCCGACGCCTACCAGTCGCTGATGGCCGACCGCGTGGAGGTGCTGCGCGGCCCGGCATCGGTGCTCTACGGATCGAACGCCATGGGCGGCGTAGTCAACATCGTCACCCGCGGGATGCGCGACCAGGGGGTAAGAACCGAAGGGATGGTCGGCTACGGCTCCTACAACACCCTGCAGAGCGAACTGACCAACCGCATCCGCTCGGGCCGCTTCACGAGCATCGTCAGCGGCTCCTACAACCGGACCGACGGCCACCGGCCGAACATGAACTTCGAACAATACGGAGGCTACGCCAAACTGGGCTGCGAGCTGACGCGCGAATGGTCCGTGAGGGCCGACGCGAATGTCACCCATTTCAACGCCGCACAGCCGGGCTCCGAGACAAGCCCGCTGGCAGATGCCTTCCAGCGCATCACGCGCGGCATGACCTCCTTCGCCGTGGAGAACGACTACGAACGCACCTCGGGAGCGCTGAGCTTCTTCTACAACTGGGGCCGCCACAAGATCAACGACGGCTACACACCCGGCAGCCGGCCGAAAGCGTACCGGTTCCGGTCGCACGACGACATGATGGGCATCTCCTGGTATCAGAGCGCCCGGCTTTTCCGCGGCAACCGGCTCACGGTCGGCTTCGACTGGTACCGCTTCGGCGGCGACAAGGGCAACTACTACGTCGAAGGGGAGCGCACAGGCGAGGTCGATCAGTATTTGGAGATCCGGATGCACGAGGTAGCGGGCTACGTCGATTTCCGCCAGAGCATCGGCTCGCTCCTGACGCTGGATGCCGGGCTCCGTCTCGACCACCACTCGCACGTGGGGACGGAGTGGGTGCCGCAGTTCGGCGCGGCCCTCCATCTCCCGGCCGCTCTCGAACTGAAGCTCTCCGCCTCGAAGGGGTTCCGCTACCCCACCCTGCGCGAAATGTACCTCTTCCCGCCCCAGAATCCCGACCTGAGGCCCGAGCGGATGTGGAGCTACGAGCTCTCGCTGGCCCAGCAGCTGCTGCAAGGCCGGCTGACGTGGAGCATCAACCTCTTCCGGATCGAAGGCGACAACCTGATCGTGGCCCTGCCGCGCCCGGGAGCCACCCCCCTGAACGTCAACACCGGAGAGATCCGGAACACGGGAGCGGAAGCGCAGGCGGCCTGGCGGATCGACGACCGCTGGAACCTGGATGCCAACTACAGCTACCTGCACATGGACAATCCGGTCATCGCCGCACCCGTACACAAGCTCTACGTCGGGGGAGGTTACACCGCAAAACGATGGATGGTCTCGACGGGGCTGCAATACATAGGCGACCTCTACACGGCGGTCGCGACCGCCGGACACGGCGAGGAGAAGCGCGAGAGCTTCGTACTCTGGGACATGCAGGTGCAGTTCCGCGCGGCGAAATGGCTCGATCTCTGGGTCCGGGGCGAGAATCTGCTGGCACAGCGCTACGCCATCAACGACGGCTACCCCATGCCCAAAGCGACGGTTATGGGCGGCCTCAAGTTCGGCTTCTGAAGGATAAGCAACCTGAAACAATAATGAAAAACCTGAAAATCATGCTCTTTCTATCGATGATGCTGCCTGCCGCCGAAGGTTGCGGCAGCCGCACGGCCGCGGCGGCCGACACGCCGCAGCCCCCGAAGGTCTACTTCACGCGGGAGATCACACCCGAAAGTCTGGTCCGGATCTACAAGGCGCTGGACCGCAAGGCCGAAGGGAAGGTCGCCGTCAAGATATCGACCGGCGAGCCGGGAGGCCACAACTACCTCAAGCCGGCCCTGATCGGCGATTTGGTACGGATGTTGAACGGCACCATCGTGGAGTGCAACACCGCCTACGGCGGCGGACGGGCCGACACGCAAAGCCACCTCCGGGCGGCCGAGGAGCACGGCTTCACGGCCATCGCCGAGGTAGACATCATGGATGCCGACGGCGACGTGGCGCTGCCCGTGGCGGGAGGCCGTCACCTGAAGGAGGACTACGTGGGTTCGCACTACCCCGGCTACGACTTCACGGTGATCCTCTCCCACTTCAAGGGACACATGATGGGCGGCTTCGGCGGCGCGATCAAGAACATGTCGATCGGAATCGCCTCCTCGGCCGGCAAGGCGTGGATCCACTCGGCCGGCAGGGTGCGCGAGATCGACTGGTCGGACCTGCCCGAGCAGGACGACTTTCTGGAGTCAATGGCCGAGGCCGCGAAGGCCGTGGCCGACCATGCGGGCGACCGGATTCTCTACATCAGCGTGGCAAACCGGCTCTCGGTGGACTGCGACTGCGATTCGAACCCGCACGAGCCGGAGATGGCCGACATCGGCATCCTGGCCTCGCTCGACCCCGTGGCGCTGGATCGCGCCTGCACCGATCTGGTGCGGTCGTCCGACGACCCGGGCAAGGCGGCCCTGATCGAGCGGATCGACTCGCGACACGGCATGCACACACTGGACTACGCCGAACGGCTCGGCATGGGCAGCCAGCGATACGAACTGGTGGAACTATAATTTTGAACCAAATAAAAAGCTATGGAAACAACGTCACTGAAACTCTATTCGCTCGATTACGGCCAGATCAAGACCTATCAGGTCGCAGGGCTCTTTCTGGCGGGCAACATCGTGCTGCCCCAGCTCGCACACCTCCTGCCGCAGGGCGGCATCACCTGGCTGCCGATCTACTTCTTCACGCTCGTCGGCGCCTACAAGTACGGCTGGAAGGCCGGTCTGCTGACCGCACTCCTCTCGCCGCTGGTCAACTCGGCCCTCTTCGGCATGCCCGCCGCCGCGGCTCTCCCCGTCATCCTCGTGAAGTCGGTGCTGCTGGCGCTGGCCGCCGGTTACGCCGCCGCACGTTTCCGCAAGGCTTCGCTCTGGATGCTGGCCGCCGTCGTGCTGGGCTACCAGCTCGCGGGTTCGCTCTTCGAATGGGGCTACACAGGCAGCCTCGCCGCCGCCGTGCAGGATCTGAGCATCGGCCTGCCGGGCATGCTGCTCCAGCTCTTCGGCGGATGGTTCGTCATCAACCGGCTGATCCGGAAATAAGCGGATAAAATAGGTCGAAAGGGCCTCTGCGTAATGCAGAGGCCCTTTTTCGTGTTCGGGCCGAACGGCCGGTTCTTTCACGGAATGATAAAAAATCCCATACAACGGACAAAAATTACAAACGACTGCCCGAAAGAATGCCTAATTTTGTTAACCGTTCGAAAGAATCGGACCATTCATTTTAAAAATTATAGAGCGAATCGACAATGAAAGCACTCGGCATAGACATGGGGACCTCCTCGATCAAGGTATCGCTGCTGGATATCGAATCCGGCGCCTGCGTGGACTCGTCGACCAACCCCAAAACGGAGATGCCCATCGAGACCCTGCGCGACGGATGGGCGGAGCAAGACCCCGAAATGTGGTGGCGGTACATCGGCGAAGGGATACGCGACATCGCCTCGCGCCACCCCATGAGCGAGGTGCGCGCCATCGGCATCACCTACCAGATGCACGGTCTGGTCTGTCTCGACCGCGAAGGGAGGCCCCTGCGCAAGTCGATCATCTGGTGCGACTCGCGGGCCGTCGCCATCGGCGACGAGGCGCGCGACGCGCTGGGCCGCGACCGTTGTCTGGAGCGGCTGCTCAATTCGCCGGGCAACTTCACCGCTTCGAAAGCGGCGTGGGTCAAGCGCAACGAACCCGAACTGTTCGCACGGATCGACCGCTTCATGCTGCCGGGCGACTACGCGGCCTACCGCCTCACGGGCTGCCCCTCGACCACCGAGAGCGGCCTCTCGGAGCAGATCCTGTGGGACTTCGCCGCCAACGGGCGGGCCGATTTCCTGGCCGAACACTACGGACTGCCGACCGGGATGATTCCCGAGGCGCTGCCCTCGATCGGCATTCAGGCCCGCACGAACTCCGCCGCCGAGCGGGAGTTCGGGATTCCCGAGGGGACCCCGATCTCCTACCGGGCCGGCGACCAGCCCAACAACGCCTTCTCGCTCAACGTCCTCGACGCCGGAGAGGTGGCCGCTACGGGCGGGACGAGCGGCGTGATCTACGGCGTGACGGACCGCCCCGAGGCCGATCCGCAATCGCGCGTGAACACCTTTCTGCACGTCAACCACACGGCCGGCGCGCCGCGCTACGGCATCCTGCTCTGCATCAACGGCACCGGCATCCTCAACTCTTGGCTGCGGCGCAACATCGCCCGCGGCCTAAGCTACGAAGAGATGAACGCGCTCGCTGCCGAAGCGCCCGCCGGATGCGAGGGGCTCACGGTCCTGCCGTTCGGCAACGGCGCCGAGCGGGTGTTGGAGAACCGCTTCACAGGGGTCTCCTTCGCGGGCATCGACCTCAACCGCCACACCACGGCCCACCTCGTGCGCGCCGCGCACGAAGGCATCGCCTTCTCGTTCTACTACGGGCTGGAGATCATGCGCGGCATGGGGCTCGACCCCAGCGTGATCCGCGCCGGCAAGGCCAACCTGTTCCTCTCGCCTCTCTTCCGCGAGACGCTGGCGACCTTGAGCGGAGCCCGCATCGAGCTCTTCAACACCGACGGTTCGCTGGGCGCCGCCCGCGGAGCGGCACTGGGAGCGGGCTTCTACGCCTCGCGCGAAGAGGCCTTCGCCTCGCTCCGCCGGCTCGAAAGCGTGGAGCCCGACCCCTCCCGCAAGGCGGTGCTCGACGAGGCCTACGCCCGCTGGAAAGCGGAACTGCAAACCCGTCTGAACCGATCCTGAACCGAAACAACAACCAAAAACACAACGATAAATTATGGCAAGCAACACCTATTTCCCGCAGATCGGGAAAATTCCCTTCGAAGGCAAGGATTCGAAGAACCCCATGGCATTCCACTACTACGAGCCCGAGCGCGTCGTCTACGGCCGCAAGATGAAGGATTGGCTCCGCTTCTCGATGGCCTGGTGGCACACCCTCTGTGCCGAGGGCGGCGACCAGTTCGGCGGAGGCACGAAACGTTTCCCCTGGAAGGAGGGGGCCTCAGCCGTCGAGATCGCCAAGCACAAGATGGACGCCGGATTCGAGTTCATGCAGAAGATGGGCATCGAGTACTACTGTTTCCACGACGTCGATCTGGTGGACGAGGGGGACTCGATCGGGGAGTACGAGTCGAACCTGAAGGAGATCGTCGCCTACGCCAAGCAGAAGCAGGCCGAGACCGGCATCAAGCTCCTGTGGGGCACGGCCAACGTCTTCTCGAACGGCCGCTACATGAACGGTGCGTCGACCAACCCCGACTTCGATACGGCAGCCCGCGCCATGCTGCAGATCAAGAACGCCATCGACGCCACGATCGAGCTGGGCGGCGAGAACTACGTCTTCTGGGGCGGCCGCGAGGGTTACATGTCGCTGCTGAATACCGACATGAAGCGCGAGAAGGAGCACATGGCCACCATGCTCGGCATGGCCCGCGACTACGCCCGTTCGAAGGGCTTCAAGGGTAATTTCCTGATCGAGCCCAAGCCCATGGAGCCGATGAAGCACCAGTACGACGTCGACACGGAGACCGTGGTCGGCTTCCTGAAGGCGCACGGTCTGGAGAAGGATTTCAAGGTGAACATCGAGGTGAACCACGCCACGCTGGCCGGCCACACCTTCGAGCACGAGCTGCAGTGCGCCGTCGACAACGGTATGCTGGGTTCGATCGACGCCAACCGCGGCGACTATCAGAACGGCTGGGACACCGACCAGTTCCCCATCGACCTCTACGAACTGGTTCAGGCCATGATCGTGATCCTGCGCGGCGGCGGCCTGCAGGGCGGCGGCACGAACTTCGACGCCAAAACCCGCCGCAACTCCACCGATCTGGAGGATATCTTCATCGCCCACATCGCCGGTATGGACGTCATGGCCCGCGCCCTGCTGATCGCCGCCGATCTGCTGGAGAACTCGCCCTACGAGCAGATGCTCCGGGAGCGCTACGCCTCCTACGACTCGGGCGAGGGCAAGGCCTTCGAGGAGGGCAAACTCACGCTGGAGCAGGTGGCCGACTACGCCCGCCGCAACGGCGAGCCGACACCGCACAGCGGCAAGCAGGAGCTCTACGAGACGCTCGTAAACCTCTATATCTAAAACCTTTCCCGCGATAAGATCGGGCCTTTCGGTCCGATCTTATCGCGTAATTGCCTGAACCTAACCTGACAAACCATGACTTCGACTCACAACCAACCGGGCAGCCGGGCCTACCTCTTCTCCATCGTTCTGGTAGCCATCATCGGCGGACTGCTCTTCGGCTACGACACAGCGGTGATCTCCGGCGCCGAGAAGGGGCTGCAAGCCTTCTTCATGGGCGCCGACTTCGCCTATACGGACACCATCCACGGACTCACCTCGTCGAGCGCCCTGATCGGCTGCATCATCGGCAGCGCCCTTTCGGGTCTGCTCGCCGGATCATTGGGCCGCAAACGCTCGCTCTTCGTGGCCGGCGTGCTCTTTTTCCTCTCGGCACTGGGCTCCTACAACCCCGAATTCCTCCTCTTCGACTACGGCGAACCGAGCTTCGGGCTGCTCGTCGCCTTCAACCTCTACCGCGTTCTGGGCGGCATCGGCGTGGGTCTGGCCTCGGCCATCTGCCCCATGTACATCGCCGAAATCGCCCCGAGCGACATCCGCGGCACGCTCGTTTCGTGGAACCAGTTCGCCATTATCTTCGGCCAGTTGGTGGTCTATTTCGTCAACTTCCTGATCCTGGGCTCGAACGTCAATCCGGTCATCGATCTGGTGGAGGGCGTCAACCGGATCATGAATCCCGAAGCGGCCGCCTGGACTATCGAGACGGGCTGGCGCCTGATGTTCGTCAGCGAAGCCGTACCGGCAGGTCTCTTCGCCCTGCTCGTGCTGCTGGTGCCCGAGACGCCCCGCTACCTCGCCATGACGGGCCGGGACAGCCAGGCGCTCGAGGTCCTGAGCCGCATCAACGGCGATGCGCAGGCCCGGACCATCCTCGCCGAAATCAAGGCCACGACCCACGAAAAGACCGAGCGGCTCTTCACGTACGGCTGGCTGGTGATCTTCGTCGGCATCATGCTGAGCGTCTTCCAGCAGGCCGTCGGCATCAACGCCGTGCTCTACTTCGCCCCCCGCATCTTCGACACGATGGGCATGGGCAACCCGATGGTGCAGACCGTCTTCATGGGCATCGTCAACATCCTCTTCACCCTGCTGGCGGTCTTCACGGTCGAGAAGTGGGGCCGCAAGCCGCTGCTGATCTACGGCTCGATAGGCATGGCCGCCGGCGCCTTCGGCGTCGCGCTGAGCAATGCGGTCGCCGGTCTGCCGGCCCTGCTGCCCGTGGTGAGCATCATGGTCTACAGCGCCTCGTTCATGTTCAGCTGGGGCCCGATCTGCTGGGTGCTGATCGCCGAGATCTTCCCCAACACGATCCGCGGCGCCGCCGTGGCCGTGGCCGTGGCTTTCCAGTGGATCTTCAACTTCATCGTCTCGTCGACCTTCCTGCCGATGTACAACATGCGGCTGGGCGACATGGGCGAGAACTTCGGCCACATGTTCGCCTACGGGCTCTACGGCGTGATCTGCATCGCCGCCGCCCTCTTCGTCTGGCGCCTCGTCCCCGAGACGAAGGGCAAGACGCTCGAGGATATGTCGAAGCTCTGGGGCAGGAAACGATGACCCGAACCGCGAAAAAGGGGCTGAACCATCTGGTTCAGCCCCTTTTTTCGTACCGTCCGCGAAGGATTACAGCGCCTCGGCGACCACGTAGTTGCTGCCGCCTATGAAGATCATGTCGCCCTCCGCAGCCAGTTCGCGGGCCCGGGCGACGGCCGCGGCGACCGACGGGACCACCTCGCCGCGCAGCCCAGTGCCGGCGGCCCGTTCGGCCAGCTCGGCCGCGGGAAGTGCCCGTTCGCTGTTCGCCTGGGTAAAGATATAGGTGGCCTCGCGCGGGAGCAGCGAAAGGATGGCGTCGACATCCTTATCCTTCACGAAGCCGACGACGCAATAGAGTTTCTCATATTTCGAGGCGCGCAGCTGCCGGACGACGCAGGCCATGCCGTGGGGATTATGCGCCGTATCGCAGACGGTGAGCGGATGTTCGCCCAGCCGCTGCCAGCGGCCGTTCAGCGACGTGGAGGCGGCTGCTTGGCGGGTGCCGTCGATGAAGGCCCGGCGCGAAATAGTAAGGGGCGTCTCCTCGTGGAGGAAATCGGCGGCCGCCGAAGCGGTCAGGATGTTGCGCTGCTGATAGTCGCCGCAGAGGTCGAGTTCGACATCGAACGAACGCCGGTCGCGCGTGCGGACCAGGTGGAAGAGCTGCGACGCCTCGCGCTGCTCGCGGTCGCGGCACCGGAAAAGATCCTCGGCGTAGATCACCCGCGAGCGGAGGGCGGTCGCCGTCTGCTCGAAAACGGGGTCGCATACGGGGTCGTGCTCTCCGATCAGGACGGGGATGCTCTTCTTGATGATGCCGGCCTTCTCACGGGCGATCGCCTCGGGGGTATCGCCCAACAGGGCCGTATGGTCCATGCCGATATTGGTGATGACACTCAGCAGCGGCACGACGATGTTCGTGGCGTCGAGCCGGCCGCCGAGTCCCGTCTCGATCACCGCCACCTCGACGTCGCTCTGGGCGAAGTAGTCGAAGGCCAGCGCGGTCGACATCTCGAAGAACGAGAGCTCGAGCTCCTCCATCTTCTCGCGGTGCTTGTCCACGAAGTTGACCACCTTCTGCTTGGGAATCATCTCGCCGTCGACCTTGATCCGCTCGCGGAAATCCTGCAGGTGGGGCGAGGTGTAAAGCCCCGTGCGGTAGCCCGCCTGCTGGAGCACCGACGCCAGAATGTGCGACACCGAGCCCTTGCCGTTCGTACCGGCGACGTGGATGGTGAAGAAATTGCGCTGCGGATTGCCCAGATGGCGGCAGAAGGCGCTGATGCGCTCCAGCCCCGGCTTATAGGCCGAAGCCCCCTTCTCCTGGAACGAGGTGAGCGCCGTGAAGAGGAAGTCGAGAGTTTGGGTGTAATTCATATCTTGTCGAGAGTTTTTCTATTCCACGAGGTGGTTTTTCCGCTTGACCCGCCAGGCCGCATAGTAGAGCAGGCAGAGCCCCATGACATACTGGGCCAGCCGGCCGAGGTAGTCGCCCCAGCGGGTGTAGAAGGTCTGCTCGCGATTCAGGGGGAGCTCGCAGGTCACGGCGCCCCGCACGTCCCAGCCCAGCGAGGGGCCGACCACGTCGCCGCGGCAGTCGATGAATCCCGACCGGCCGGTATTGGCGCTGCGGGCCACGGCCCGCCGATGCTCCACGGCCCGCAGGCGCGAGATGGAGAAGAGGTGCCGGTATCCGGGCGTATCGCCCCACCAGCCGTCGTTCGAAATGATAGCCATCACCTCGGCGCCCCGGCGCACGAAATCGCCGAAGAAGTCGCCGTAAAGACCTTCATAGCAGATTGCGGGGCCGATGCGGATCCCTCCGGCCTCGAAGACCGTGCGGTTCTGTCCGATGCCGATCTGCCCCATGACCCCGCCCAGGTCGATCACCAGAAATTTCAGCGCCCGGAACACCCAGGTCGGCGTGTTCTCCACCCCGATCACCAGGCGGCCCTTGTGGTAGAGTCCCTGTACGCCGTCGCCGCTCAGGGCGATGGCCGTGTTGAAGTGGTCGTACCAGATGCGGCCGTCGAACCGGGCCGTCTCGGTCCGGGCACCGGGAGCGTAGAAGCGCAGCGTATTGGCGCCCGAAATGAAGAGCGCGTCGGGATAGCGGGCGTTCAGCGTATCGACGAAGGGGCGCAAATGGGGGTAACGGTCCAGCGCAGCCTCGTCCATGTAACGGGTCAGAGCCGTTTCCGGAGCGAGGATGAAGCGGACGCCGGCCGGGGATTCGCTCATCAGCTCCAGCAGGTTGCGCTCCTGCGAGGCGTCGTCGCCCGCGAACTTGTCGTAGCAGTCCACGTTAGGTTGCAGGGCGGTGATCGTACAGCGTTCCGAGGGCTGGCGGTAGCTCAGATAGATGATCCCGGAGAGGACCATCGGACCCGCGACGGCCAGCGCGGCCGCCGCCCACCTTCGGGCCGAGCGGTGCATCCACGCCTCGAAGATCAGCAGGTTGGCGACCAACACCCACAGCGAACCGCCGAACACGCCCGTATATTCGTACCACTGCACCAGCCTTACGTCGTGCGAGAATCCGTTGCCCAGAATGAGCCAGGGCCAGGAGAAGGAGCCCACCGTATACCAGTATTCGGTAGCGATCCAACCCGCAACGAAAAGGGTGTAGGCCAAGGACTTCCGCCCCTTTTTCGAGACGGTATGGAAGAGCATGAAGGCCACCATGTTCAGGAACGACGAGGCGAGGGTGGCCGCCACGGGGCCCACGGGCGTCGCATACCAGATCCACCAGACGGTCGCAAGGTTCCACCCCGCGAAGACGAGCAGCGCCCAGCCGAAGACCGCCCACCACGACCGGCGCGAACCGTCGTAGGAGGCACTGATCCAGAGCAGGGGGACGAAGCCGGCGAAGAGGGTGATTCCGCTGAGACCGAGCCACCCGGGAGCGAGCAGCACGACCGACGCCAGAGAGGCTATGAAGCGGCGCAGCGTAAGCGAACTTTTCACACGGCAAATGTAATATAAAAATGCACAAGCGCAAAAGGTTGTTCCGATTTTAATTTCCCGCCCGGAAAACGGGGATAAAATTCTCCGGAACAGGTCGGTTTTCGCCTTTCCGCTTTCACCTTTCACTTTCTTTTCGTACCTTTGACGGCTAATGCGATTATAATAACGAAACGATGAGTTTGGATATCATAGAGGTACTTTTCCGCGGATTCTGCGTGGGCGTGGCCGCCTCCATCACCGTAGGGCCCGTCGCGGTGCTCTGCATTCAGCGCACCCTGAGCAAGAACCGCCGCTCAGGGCTCATCTCGGGGCTGGGCGTGACGTGCGCCGACACCTTCATGGCCCTTATCGCCTACTTCTGCTACGCGATGCTGCAGACCCAGATCGAACAGTACAACACCCTGCTGCGGGTCGTGGGGGGCATCTTCGTCGTGGTGGTCGGCGTGTGGGTCTTTTCTCAGAACCCCGTGCCGCAGATCCGCCGCAACCGGGCCGGCAAGATGTCGCCCTGGCAGGATTTCGTCTCGATCTTCGGACTGACGATCGCCAACTTCATCATGGTGATCCCCTATATCCTGGCCTTCTTCGCCGTCTTCAAGATCGCCACGGTCGAGACGCTCGACTTCGCCGGCATGGTGCGCGGCGGCGTAGTCATGGCCGGATTCTTCGGCGGTTCGCTGGCCTGGTGGAGCCTGCTGGCCTTCGTCATCAACCTCTTCCGGCGCCGGTTCCGCCCCCGCCACATGCTCACGATCAACCACCTGGCCGGCATCATCATCGGCGTGCTGGGCATCTATACGATTCTATCCACTTTTTTTGATATATTCCCCCATGTCGGACATTAAAAAGAAAAAGATCATCATAGCCGTCGACGGCTTCTCGTCGTGCGGCAAGTCGACCTTCGCCAAGGCCATCGCGTCGAAGCTGGGGTACATCTTCATCGACACGGGCGCCATGTACCGCGCCGTCACGCTCTACGCCCTGGAACACGGAGCCATCCGCTCGGGCATCGTCGACGAAGAGGCCGTCGTGCGGCTGCTGCCCGAAATCTCCATCGCCTTCCGCTTCAACCCCGAGCGCGGCGCCAGCGACATCTACGTCAACGGCGACCGGGTCGAGGGCAGGATCCGCACCATCGAGGTATCGAACTGCGTGAGCGGCGTGAGCGCCATTCCGGAGGTGCGGAGCAAACTGGTAGCCCTGCAGCAGGAGATGGGCGGACGGAAGGGGATCGTGATGGACGGCCGCGACATCGGCACCACGGTCTTCCCGCAGGCCGAAATCAAGCTCTTCATGACTGCCGACCCGAAGGTCCGGGCCCGCCGCCGCTACGACGAACTGACCGCCAAGGGCGAACGGGTGTCGCTCGAGGAGATCGAGTGCAACGTCCGCTCGCGCGACTACGCCGACATGAACCGCGCCGCCTCGCCCCTGCGCCGGGCCGAGGACGCCATCGAACTCGACAACAGCCGCATGACCGTCGAGGAGCAGATGGAGTGGTTCCTGAAGCTCTACGCCGAGGTCACGGCCCGGATTTGATCCGACCGACATCCTTTTGAGCCATGAAGATCGAGATCGACGAACATTCGGGATTCTGCTTCGGCGTCGTGCGGGCCATCACCCGGGCCGAGGAGGCGCTGGCCGGGGGCGAGCGGGTCTACTCGCTGGGCGACATCGTGCACAACCGCGTCGAGGTGCAGCGGCTGGAGCAGCTGGGGCTGCGGACCGTAACCCACGACGACATGGAGCGGCTGGACGGACGCCGGCTCTTCATCCGGGCCCACGGCGAACCTCCCTCGACCTATCGACGGGCCGAAAGGCTGGGCATCGAGGTGATCGACGCCACCTGCCCCGTCGTAGCGCGCCTGCAAGAGAAGGTCAAACTGGCCTACGAACGGATGGCTCCGCTGGGCGGGCAGGTCGTCATTCTCGGCAAGCGGGGCCACGCCGAGGTGGTGGGACTCACCGGGCAGGTGGACGACCGGGCCATCGTGATCGAGCGGGAGGAGGACCTCGCGTCGATCGACTTCGGACGGCCGATCCACTTTCTGTCGCAGACCACCCAGAGCGTAGCGCTTTTCGAACAGCTGGGGGCCGAGATGCGCCGACGGGCCGCCGATCCCGAAGCGGTGACCGTGGACGACACGGTGTGCCGTCAGGTCGCCAACCGCGAGGGGCGGCTGGAGGCTTTCGCCCGCCGATTCGATGTGGTGCTGTTCGTCTGCGGCCGCAAGTCGTCGAACGGCAAGGTGCTCTCGGAGGTGTGCCGCCGGGCCAATCCGGCGACCCATGTGGTCGAGGAGGCGGCCGAACTGCACGACGAATGGTTCCGGAGCGCGGAGACGGTGGGCATCTGCGGCGCCACCTCGACTCCCAAGTGGCTGATGCAGCAGGTGGCCGACGCCATCACCCGCCGTTTCCCGGAAAAGGCTGACAACGAATCCTAAAAACGACAACCTTTATGAAATACCTGATCCGCTCCGTAAAATATCTCCTTCTGCTGATCGTTCTCTATACGGCGATCATGGCCGTGATGTACTTCACCGGCACTATGGCACAACCTTTGGCCGACGGTTTCGTCGAGACGCTACGCCTGCAGCTGCTGGGCACCCCGCGGGGGTGGACCATGCTGGCGGCGGTCGTGGCGCTGGCAGCAGCCTATCCCCGGTTCGGCTTCGGGGTGCGGCGCGTGGAGGGCGACCTGGAGCTGCATCGCACCCAGGTGCTGAACGCCATGCGGGCCTGCGGCTTCGAACTCGTGCGCGACACGGGAGAGGAGCTCTTGTTCCGGGGTGCCGACCCGCTAAAGCGGCTCACGCTGCTCTTCGAGGACGAACTGCGCGTGAGCCAGTACGGCCAGTGGATCGAGATCGAAGGCATCCGCCGCGCGACGGTGCGGGCGGCCTGGCGGCTGGAGGGCTACCTGGCCCATTTGAAGGAGAATTAACGAACGGAGAACGAAGATGAAAAAGGCTGGATATGTCCTGTTGCTGGCGGCCGTCGTCGCAACGGGTTTGTTCGCGGCGAAGAACGATTTCGGTCTGGGCCGCAACATGGAGATTCTGATCAACATGATGCGCGAGCTGTCGACCGGGTATGTCGACGAGGTGGACCCCGACCGGCTGATGGAGGACGCCGCGGCCGGCATGGTCCGCAGGCTGGATCCCTACACCTCCTACCTGCCCGAGGAGGAGATGCAGAAATTCGACCAGCTCTCCTCGGGCAAATACGGCGGCGTGGGTTCGCTCATCCGCCAGAAGGGCGACTACGTGATCTTCGCGCAGCCCTACGAGAACTCGCCGGCCGACCGGGCGGGCATCCGCATCGGCGACCGGATCGTGGCTATCGACGGCCAGTCGGCCAAGGGGTGGACGAACGCGCAGGTGAGCGACCGCCTGAAGGGCGACCCCAACACGACCGTAAAGGTCACCGTCCGCCATCTGCTCACCGACAAGGAGGAGACCCTGACCCTGAAGCGCGAGCGGATCGCCATCCCGGGGGTTCCCTACGCCGGATGGATCGAGCCGGGCATCGGCTACATCCAGCACAGCGACTTCACCGAAGGGTGCTACGACGAGATGCGCGGCGCCATCGAGAAGCTGCGCGGCGAGGGCGAGCTGAAGGGGCTGATTCTCGACTACCGCAACAACGGCGGCGGCATCCTGCAGGAGGCGGTGAAGATCGTAGGTCTCTTCGTGCAGAAGGGAACCGAGGTGATCCGCACGCGGGGGCGCGCCGGAGAGCAGATCTACCGCACGCAGCAGGAGCCCCTGCTGCCCGAGACGCCGCTGGTCGTGCTGATAAACGGCAACACGGCCTCGGCCGCCGAGATCGTGGCGGGCTCGCTGCAGGATCTGGACCGGGCCGTCCTGCTGGGACAGAAGAGCTTCGGCAAGGGGCTCGTGCAAGCCACCCGTCCGCTGGGCTACAACGCCTACCTGAAACTGACTACCGGAAAATACTACATCCCCTCGGGACGGTGCATCCAGGCCATCGACTACTCCGCCCACGACGAAGAGCGGGGAACCGAGGTGGCCGACTCGCTGGTGCGCGAGTTCCGCACGGCCGGCGGCCGCAAGGTCTACGACGGCGGCGGCATCACCCCCGACCGCAAGCTCGAACCTCGCTACGTCAGCCGGTTCGCCGTGACGCTCTACTCGCTGGGAATCATCGAGGACTTCGTGGACGAATACATGAAGCGCCACGCCGCCGACACGATCGACGTCGGCAGCTTCTCTATCACCGATACGGACTACGCCGACTTCCTGCGTTTCATGGCCGAGAAGGAGGTGCCCTATGAGTCGGCTTCGCGCCGCATGCTGAAGGCGATGAAGGAGGCCGCCAAGGCGGACAACTTCACCCGTCTGCAGGAGCGCATCGACGAGATGGAGGCCGAGCTCAAGGACGACAAGGAGACCAACCTCGAAACCTACCGCGACGAGATCGTCGAGACCATCAACTCCGACATCGTGTTGCGACACGCCTACATGGCCGGCATGATCGCCCACAACCTGCGGAGCGACCCCGAGGTGCGGGCCGCCGCCGACCTGCTGCTCGATCCGCCGGCCTGGCGGGCGGTTCTGCGCGCCGAGGAGCAGACGCCGGCCGATCCGGAAAAGGAGCCGTAGACCCATGAAGATTCGTCGCGACATATTCTCGTTCCGCAACCGGGTGGTGGTGATCGTGGCGGGCATCCTGCTGGGATCGCTCTCCCTGCTCTTCACCGACCGCATGGCCCGCCGGCTCAAGGTACGCGAACAGCACGACGTGGAGCTGTGGGCCCACGCGCTGGAGCGTGCCAACCGCAACGGCCTGACGGGCGACCTGCTGACGGGCGGCGACCCGCTGATCGACTACATCGTCGACAGCCGCAACGACATTCCGTTCGTGATCACCGACGAAAACCTCAACGCTCTGCGGACGCACCCCTCCCTCGCCCGTCTGGCCGACCGGCCCGACCTGCTGCGCAAACGGCTGGAAGAGATGGCCGATCAGAACCGCCCCATCCGGATCGACTACGACCGCTGGTCGGGCGACCATTACCACCTGATCTTCTACGGCCGGTCGTCGCTGCTGAAATCGCTCGTCTGGTTCCCCTACATTCAGATCTGTGTCATAACGATATTCATCCTGCTGGGCTTCATCGCCTTCCGCTCCACGAAGCGGGACGAGCAGAACCGCGTCTGGATCGGACTCGCGAAGGAGACCGCCCACCAGCTGGGCACCCCCACCTCGTCGCTGCTGGGGTGGATCGAATACCTCCGCAGCCAGGCTGTCGACCCGACGGCCGTGGAGGAGATGAACAAGGACCTGACCCATCTGATGAAGATCGTGGACCGCTTCTCGAAGATCGGGTCGGAGACGCCGCTCACCCTCGCCAATATCAACGAAACGGTGGGCGAATCGGTCATGTACTTTCGCAAGCGCATCCCCCGCAACGTGACGCTCGACTACAACGGACTGGCAATCGCTCCGCTGTGGGCCAACATCAACGGGGCCCTCTTCGAGTGGGTGGTGGAGAACCTGATGAAGAACTCCCTCGACGCCCTGCAGGGCCACGGAGCCATCACGGTCACCCTCTCGTCGGACGACCGGCACGTGATGGTGGACGTTCGCGACACCGGCAAGGGCATCCCGAAGGCCAACTGGAAGCGGATCTTCGAACCGGGATTCACCACCAAGACACGCGGCTGGGGGCTGGGGCTTTCGCTCTCGCGCCGCATCGTCGAGGAGTACCACCAGGGGCGGATCGCCGTCGTGGAGTCGGAGATCGGCAAGGGGACGACCATCCGCATCACCCTCAAACGCGTATTCGAATCATGACCGAGCCCATCGTCGACACTCTGACTTCACCCGCCGCTCCAGTCGCGGAGACGGCGGACACCCTCGCCGCCGCGGCCGAAACCGACACGCTGTTCCGCCCGGCCGTCATGCAGACCATCGGGCAGCTTTCGGACCTTACCGACCGGACGGCCGACTCGCTGTCGGCCGCCGAGCCCTTCGACCCCGTACTGACGGCCGAGCAGGCCTTCGGCCCGGATTCGGAACTGGTTGCCGGCACCGTCGCCGGCGTCCCCTACACCGAAGCGCTTACCGACCACCCCCTGTTCCAGGGGATCGTCCTGCTGCTGGCTATCGCCTACATGCTGATGATCTGCGCCCACTTCCACGACATCGTAGGCCTCTTTTCGCGACACCACAACGAATACGTACGCGAAAGGGGCGGCAAGATCGGCACCGACGGTTCGGTGCAGACGGCAGCCGTCATCGGCTTACTGATGACCGCCGTGCTCGCCGTGCGGTTCGCCGGAGAAACCCCGGGTGCCGCCTACGGCACGATGGGCCTGCTGATGACGGCGCTGCTCGCCGTTTTCGGCATCTCCGCCTTCCAGTGCGGAACACTGCATCTGATCGGCCGCATCACCCTGAGCACCGACCTGACACGGGCCATCGTCCACTACAAGGTGCTCTTTTTCGGACTGGTTACCGTCGCGGCCATGCCCTCGGCCCTGCTGCTGTCGCTCTGCCCGCCCGGCGAAGGGTCGTTCTGGCTCTACACCACCCTCCTGCTGTCCGGAACGGTCGCGATGCTGTTCCTAAAAGAGAGCTTTACGCTGTTTCTGGCGAAAAAAGTTTCTATTTTGCATTGGATTTTGTACCTTTGCGCTGTAGAATGCTTTCCGATCAGCCTGGTATGGCTGCTTGCGACAAGATGTTAACGAAGAACTAAATACGGTTAGAGTTGAAAGTAAGTAAGATTTTGGTGTCTCAACCCCGGCCCGCCATTCCCGAAAAATCCCCTTTCTTCGAAGTGTCGAAGAAACACGCGGTTGAGATCGAATACAACCCGCTGATCCGGGTCGTGGGCGTATCTCTGAAGGAGTTCCGCGGCCAGCGAGTCGAAATTCTGGATCATACCGCAGTCATTTTCACGTCGCGCACGACGGTCGACAGCTTCTTCCATATCTGCGAGGAGGCGCGCATCACCGTGCCCGAAACCATGAAATACATCTGCCAGACGGAGGCCGTGGCGCTCTATCTGCAAAAGTACATCGTCTATCGGAAACGGAAAATCTCCTTCGCCGACGGATCGTTCACCAACTTCATCGAACTCATTATCAAGCACAAGGAGGAAAGGTTCCTGCTGGCCTTGAGTGAGCCCCACAAGCCCGAACTGCCAGAGACGCTCGCCAAGCTGAAACTGAAGGTCGATCCGGTGATTCTGGCCCGCACGGTCGCAACCGACCTGCACGGGGTGGACCTGAAGGCCTTCGATCTGATGGCCCTCTACTCGCCGTCGGACGTCAAGGCGCTGATCCAGCAGGCATCGGCCGGGGAGCTGCCCCACATCGCCACCTTCGGCGAGGGCACGTTGCGGGCCGCCATCGAGGCGGGCATGACCGTCAAGGCTTCGGCCCCGTCGCCCGAGGCTCCGTCGATGGCCCGTGCCGTCGAGATCTACCTCGAACGCCGCGCGAAGAACGAAGAGATCGCCGACGTAGAGCTGAAGACCGACACCGAAAAGGAGGAGTTCATCCGCACCCAGCAGCACAAGCTGGCCAAGAAGAGCCGTTCCCGCCGAACGGCCGCACCCTCCGCAAAGAAATAGTGACATGACCGACCGAACGCTCTCCCGCTCCGAACGTCTGCGGACGCTCGGAGCCATCCGGCGGCTCTTCGAGAGCGGCGAGGGCGGATTCGTCTACCCGCTGCGCTACCTCTTTTTCGCGGAGAGCGACACCCGAAACTCCGTCCGGGTACTCTTCTCCACCCCGAAACGCTACCACAAGCGGGCCAACAAACGCAACCTGCTCCGCCGCCGCATGAAGGAGTGCTACCGGCTGCGGAAAGCGGCCCTGCACTTCGAACAAGGCGTTTCGCTCGACCTCGCGCTGATCTATTCGGCCAAGGAGCGGGTCGACTACCGGCGCATCGACAGCGCCGTGGAGAAGATTCTCCGCAAGGTTTCCGAACAAATCTCCGCCCGATGAACGGCCTGGCCGGAAAGGTCCGAAGCATCCTCCGGCGGTTGCTGTCGGCGCCGCTGCTGGGGCTGATCTGGTTCTATCGCCACGCCATCTCCCCCTTTACCCCGCCTTCGTGCCGCTACACCCCGACCTGCTCGCAATACGCCGCAGAGGCCGTGCGCCGCTACGGCCCTTTCAAAGGGGGCTGGCTCGCCCTGAAGCGGCTGGCACGCTGCCACCCCTGGGGCGGGAGCGGATACGATCCGGTTCCATAAAGAAAGGGGGCTGTCGTAACGGACAGCCCCCTTTCTTTATGTAGGCAACGGGAATTACAGATGCCCCTCGCGGGCATACTCCTCCACGGCCCGCTTGAAGTGCTCGATGGTCTCCTCCATCGACACGTAGGACTTGCCGCCGGCGGCATTGTGATGGCCGCCGCCCTCGAAATACCGGCGGGCGAAGCGGTTCACGTCCACCTCGCCGCGCGAACGCAGCGACACGCGGATGAACTTGCGGTGGGCCAGAAACATGACCGACATGCGGATCTTCTTGATCGAGAGGGCGTAATTCACAAAGCCCTCGCTGTCGCCCTGCTGGAAATTGAAGCGGCGCATCTCGTGCTCCTTCAACGACATGAGGGCGACCGTACCGTCGTGGAAGATCTCCATCTTGCGGTCGATGGCATAGCCGAACAGGCGGGCCCGGTCGGCCGTGTAGGCGTTGTAGACGTTGTTATGGATGGCGGGAATATCGATTCCCTTCTCGGCCAGCACCGCCACGGCCCGGTAGAGGGCGGGGGTAAGGAACGAGAAAGAGAAGTTGCCGGTGTCGGTCATCATGCCCACGTAGAGGCAGGCCGCCATCTCGGCGGAGATCCGCTCCGTGCCGTACATCCTTTCGATCAGCGAGTAGACCACGAAGGCGGTCGACGACGAATCGGGGAAGGAGAACTGCACGTCGAAAGGCTCCTGCGGCGAGAGGTGGTGGTCGATCAGGACCCGTTTGGCCGTGACATTGGCCGCGATGGTGTCGCTCAACGACTCCAGTCGCGAGATGGCGTTGAAATCCATCGAGAAGAGGATATCCGCGGCAGCTACGGCCGCCTGCGCCTTCTCGGGTTCGTTGCGGAAGATCACCACCTGATCGATTCCCGGCATCCAGTCCAGAAAATAGGGGTATTTGTTGGGAACGATGCAGGTCACAGAGTGCCCCATGCTTCTCAGCAGGCTCGCCCAGGCCAGCGACGATCCGATGGCGTCGCCGTCGGGATTGGTATGGGCCAGCAGCACGATCCGCTGCTGCTCGCGAGCCAACAGTTTCTGCAACGCTTCGATTTGCTCATTCGACAATTTCATAGGCTCCGGTTGGTTGTTCTCCCGTGCGGAACAGAAGTTCCGCACGGGAGAAGATTTTCACAAAGATAATAAAATTTCGGGGAATCCCAACAAATCGGGCGAAGACTACCGTTTGTCGGCCGCGGCCGCCTCCCTGCACCAGGTGCGGATCCCGCATTCGCCGCACTTCGGAGCGCGGGCCGTGCAGACGTAGCGTCCGTGCAGAATCAGCCAGTGGTGGGCGACGGGCAGCAGATGGGACGGGATGTGCTTCTCGAGCGTGAGCTCGGTCTGGAGCGGGGTTTTCGAGCGGTTCGTCAGGCCGATGCGGTTCGAGACGCGGAAAACATGCGTATCGACCGGCATCACCTCCTTCTGCCAGATCACGGCTCCCACCACATTGGCGGTCTTGCGCCCCACGCCCGGCAGCCGCTGCAGCTCCTTCAGGTCGCTGGGCACCACGCCTCCGAACTCCTCGCAGAGCATCCGGGCCATGCCGGCCAGGTTCTTCGCCTTGTTGTTGGGATAGGAGATGCTCTTGATGTAGGCGTAAATCTCCTCGGGCGCAGCCTTCGCCATCGCCTCAGGGGTGGGATAGGCCTCGAAGAGGGCCGGGGTCGTCATGTTGACCCGCTTGTCGGTGCACTGGGCCGAGAGGATGACGGCCACCAGCAGCTGATAGGGATTCTCGTAGCGGAGCTCGCTCTCGGCTACGGGCATGTGCTCCTCGAACCAGGCGATGACGCCTGCATATCGCTCCTTCGTCGTCATGGATTTACAGTTTTTTCAGTTTGGCATAGTTGGACAGCAGGGTCTTCTCCCCCACCCCGTCGAAATCGACCGTCAGGCGGTGATCGCCGCTCGCGGCCTCGACCCGCAGAATGGTGCCCACGCCGAACTTGGCGTGCTCCACCCGCTCGCCCGCAGCATAGGGGCAGGCACCGGCCGGAGCGGCTCCGCCTCCGGCCGGACGGGCGGAGATGCGGCGCAGATTCTCCACCGCAGGCCGGGGTTCGGCCACCATCGCCGGATCGGGCCGGCGGGCCGGCTTCGGCGCCGCACCGCCCTCCGCCGGCTGCCGGAAGCGGTAGTCGAACCGTTTTTTCAGATCCTCGATCGACGCGGATCGGTGCGCCCCGTATGCGTTCGGGCGGGACCGCTCCGGGCGCTCGAACGGCGTACGCGGCGTCCGCTCCCCGCCTCCCTCGATCTCCAGATACTGCGGGTCGATCTCCTTCAGGAAACAGCTCGGACGCGAAAACTCCATGTTGCCCCATTTGAAACGAGACTCGGCATAGGAGAGCGTGGCGGCCACCTTCGCGCGGGTCAGGGCCACGTAGAAGAGCCGGCGCTCCTCCTCGATGCCGTCGGGCGACTCGGCGGCCCGCTGCGACGGAAAGAGGTTCTCCTCCATGCCGACGATGAAGACGTATTTGTACTCCAGTCCCTTCGACGAGTGGACGGTCATCAGCGTCACGCGGTTCCGATCCTCGGGATCGTCCTTGTCCTGATCGGTCATCAGCATCACGCTCTGCATCCACTCCTCGACGGTGGCCTGATCCTCCTCCGAACGCTCGCCGGCGGCGATCTCCGCATCCCGCTGCTTGCGGAACTCCTGCATGGAGTTCAACAGTTCCTCGATGTTGTCGATGGCGCTGGCCGCCTCGGGGCTGTTCTCCAGCCGGTAGAGGGGCAGGATGCCCGACCGCTGGGCGACCTCCAGACCGAACTCGTAGAGACCCGTTTCCACCCGCAGCAGCGAAAGCGCACGGATCAGGGCGACGAACTCGGTCACCTTCCGCACGATGGTCTTCTGCACGGCGTCCGCCGTCGGCTCGGCCACCAGCGCATCGACGGCCTCCCACATCGACACGCCCCGTTCGGCTGCCAGCGCGGCGATCCGGTCGACGGTCGTGTTGCCGATGCCGCGGGCCGGGTAGTTGACGATCCGTCGGAACGCCTCGTCGTCACGCGGATTGATGACGAGCCGCAGGTAGGCCAGCAGGTCCTTGATCTCCTTGTGGTCGTAGAAGGTAGAACCCTTGTAAATACGATAGGGAATACCGCGGTGGCGCAGGCTGTCTTCGATGCTCTTCGACTGGCTGTTGGTGCGGTAGAGCACCGCCACCTCGCTCCACGAATCGCCCGTCTCGCGGATCCGGTCGTGGATGGACGAAGCCACCAGATCGGCCTCCTCGCGGTCGGTATAGGCCCGCATGAGTCGGATCTTCTCGCCCCGGTCCCCCTCCGAGAAGCAGTTCTTCTCCATCCGCTTCGCATTGTGGACGATCACCGAGTTGGCCGCGTCGACAATGGTGCGGGTCGAGCGGTAGTTCTGCTCCAGCTTGAAGGTCCGGGCACCGGGATAGTCGTTGCGGAACGAGAGGATGTTCTCGATCTTGGCCCCGCGGAACGAGTAGATCGACTGGGCGTCGTCGCCCACCACGCAGACCCGCGCATGGGTCTGCGACAGCCGCCGGATGATGATATATTGGGCATAGTTGGTGTCCTGATACTCGTCGACCAGAATATACTGGTAGTGCTCCTGATAGCGGGCCAGCACGTCGGGGCAGTCGCGGAAGAGGATGTTGGTCTGCAGCAGCAGATCGTCGAAATCCATCGCCCCGTTGCGCTTGCACCGCTGGCAGTACTGGTTGTAGATGTTTCCGAATTCGGGCTGCTGACGCTGCCGGTCCTCGGCGGCATAGACCGAATTGGCCGCATAGGCGCCCGGCGTCACCAGGCAGTTCTTGGCCATGCTGATACGCGAGAGCACCGTATTGGGCTTGTATTTGTCCTCGTCCAGCCGAAGCTCCTTGACGATGGTCTTTATCAGGTTCTTGCAGTCCGACGGTTCGTAGATCGTATAGCTGTCCGGATAGCCGATCCGGTCGGCGTTCTCGCGCAGGATACGCGAGAAGACGGAGTGGAACGTACCCATGCGGATCCAGCGGCTGCGGCCTCCGGGCACCATTTGTGCGATCCGTTCGCGCATCTGTTCGGCCGCCTTGTTGGTGAAGGTGAGCGCCATGATCCGCGCGGGGTCCACCCCCTGCTCGATCATGTAGGCGATGCGCGAGGTCAGCACGCGCGTCTTGCCCGAGCCGGCGCCGGCGATAATGAGCGACGGCGAGTCGTAGTTCACCACCGCCTCCCGCTGGGCGGGGTTCAATCCGTTGAGTATCTTCGATTCCATCTTGTTTCCGGGTTTATCCCCTTCGGGAGGGGATGCAAAGTTAGGAAAATCGCGCGAAAAAGCCTAACGGTTTTCCATCCGGTCGATGAAACCCTCCAGTTCGACGTAGAGCCGCTGCACGGGGAGCCCCATCACGTTGTAGAACGAACCCTCGATCCGTTCGATGGCAGCATAGCCGATCCACTCCTGAATGCCGTAGGCCCCGGCCTTGTCGTAAGGGCGGAAGGTGTCGACGTAGTAGGCCAGCTCCTCCTCGCTCAACGGCCGGAAAAAGACTTCGGAGCTCGCCGAGAAGGAGTGCACCCGCTCCGCGCTGCGCAGCGTGACGCCCGTCACCACCGTATGTCCCCGCCCCGACAGAAGCCGCAGCATGCGCAGGGCATCTTCGCGGTCACGGGGCTTGCCCAGAATCTCTCCGGCAGCGATCACCACCGTGTCGGCCGTAAGCAGGATCTCGTCCGGCTCCAGCGGCCGGGGCAGCCCCTCGCTCTTCAGTCGCGAAAGGTAGAGCGGCACCTCGCCGGCCGGCAGCGTGTCGGGATAGAGCTCCTCCACCTCGTAACGGGGTTCGAGCGCGCAGGGCAGTCCGCTGCCCGCCAGCAGCTCCCGCCGCCGGGGCGACTGCGAAGCCAGCAGCAGGCGGAAACCTTTCAGTTTTTCGTGCAAAAGCATGGTTTTGATCCTATTATATGGTTATCGGATATCGAAGTCGAGCAGTTTGCGGCCCTCGAGCGTCGCCACCAGATTCTGTCCGGGCGCGACGGGACCCACGCCGACCGGCGTACCCGTATAGAGCAGGTCGCCCATGCGCAGGGTGACGAAGCGCGAGACGTGGGCGATCAGCCGGTCGACCGGAAAGAGCATGTCGCCCGTATAGCCGCTTTGGCGCAGGTCTCCGTCGATCTTCAGGTCGAAATGCAGGCGCTGGACATCGCCCCCCAGCTCTGCCAGCGGGAGGAACTGAGGCGAGATGGCAGCCGAGTAGTCGAACGCCTTGGCCGCCTCCCAGGGCAGTCCCTCGGCGATGGCCCGGCGTTGCAGGTCGCGCGCCGTGAAGTCGATGCCCAGTCCCACCTCGTCGTAGTAACGGCGGGCGAAACGCTCCTCGATGCAGCGGCCCACACGGTTGATCCGCACGATCAGCTCGCACTCGTAGTGGACCTCCTGCGTAAAGTGCGGAATGTAAAAGGGGTCGTTGTTGCGCAGCATCGCCGTGTCGGGCTTCAGAAAGAAGAGCGGTTCCGAGGGCATCCGGCCGCTGTCGCCGACCGACCGGTGCAGTTCCGCCACATGTTCGGCGTAGTTTCTGCCTATACAGATGATTTTCATGACTGTTTCAGATTTTTTCGTAACAGGACCCGGTCCCGGAGCACCACCCCCTCCTCCACGATCGGATGGTCGTAGGCGCGGGTAAAATAGCCCTCCTCGCGTCCGTAGGGCACGAAGCCGCACGAGCGGTAGAAGGCGAGCACCGAGGGGGTCTCGCCCGTGCCGAGCACCAGCCGACGCCCCTTGCAGGCATAGTGCAGGCCTATCCAGGTCATCAGGCGCGAGCCGTATCCCTGGCGGCGGAAAGGCTCCGCGACGGCCAGATTCCGAATCTCGAAATCGCCGTTTCCCTCGTCCGTCACAGCACACACGGCGACGGCGGCGCCCCCCTTTCGGCAGACCCACAGGTCGCACCGCTCCAGATAGCCGTCGATCAGCTCCTCCGACTCGTCGCCGACCAGCAGCAGCGGCAGATAGCGCCGCTTCCCGCGCCGCACGCGACGGACCGAACGGGCGAAATCGTACCTCCAGCTGCACCACAGAGCGCCGCACAACAGCAGCCCCACAGCGGTCCAGAACACTCCGAGCATCCACCGCTCAGGCAGCAGCGCTCCGAACGCCAACAGGGCTCCGCAGCCGAAGAGGAGCCGCGACACGAACCGTCCGCCCGCGCGGATATCGACCAGCCGGCGGCGCTCCGCCGACATCGTGTTATAGCCCGACGACGTTTCCGGATAGCGCCGGACGAAGAGTCCGATCAGCATCCAGACATGAGCCGCCACCAGAAATCCTACCCACATACGCACCTATTTTCTCATATCCCTGAGCTCCTGCACCATACGCCGGGCGAAGCGGCGGCTGGCCCCCGGTCCGCCGATCACGGTCCGCAGCTCCTCGAAATCGCGCAGCATCCGCTCCCGTCCTTCGCCGCCCGTCAGGACGGCCCGCAGCTCCCGCTCGGCATCGGTCGTATCGGCGTCCGACTGGATCAGCTCGCGGACCGCCTCGCGGTCCAGATTGAGGTTCACCAGCGACACCCACTTCACCTTCAGCACGTAGGGGCGCAGCTTGACCTGGAACCACAGCGTCCGGTAGACCACCACCTCGGGAATGCCCAGCAGCGCCGTCTCCAGCGTCGCGGTGCCCGAGGTCACCACGGCCGCCTCGGCGGCGCAGAGCGTCTCGTAGGTCCGGTCGCAGACGTAGCGGATGTCGCTGTCGCCCTTGCAGCGTTCGTAGAGCTCCCGCTCCAGCCACGGCACCCCGGCCACGACGAACTGCCGGTCGGGGAACTTTTTCGACAGCTCGGCCATCAGGGGCAGATTATCGCGGATCTCGCCCCGCCGGCTGCCGGCCAGCAGCGCCACGATGGGCCGCTCGTCCAACCCGTTCTCGCGCCGGAACTCCTCGGGCGAGGGGAGCGAGGCCCGGCGCTCCTCGATGGCATCCGCCAGCGGATTGCCCTCGAAGATCGGTTCGATGCCGTGTTTCGGGAAATAGTCCCTCTCGAAGGGAAAGATGATGAAGAGCCGGTCGACGTATTTGCGGATCGCCTTCACGCGCCACTCGCGCCACGCCCACACCTTGGGGGCGATGTAGTAGAAGACGGGGATGCCCTGCTCTTTGGCCCAGCGGGCCATCTTCATGTTGAATCCGGGATAGTCCACCAGAATCAGCACGTCGGGGGCATAGGCCTTCACGTCGGCCTGACAGTCGAGCAGCTGGCGCCTGATGGTCCGCAGGTTCTTCAGCACCTGCACGATCCCGAAAAACGAGGTCTTCCCGTAGTGCATCGCCAGATTCTCCGCTCCCCCCACGGCGGCCATCTTGTCGCCGCCCCAGAAGCGGAACCGCGCCTGCGGGTCCTCGTCCAGCAGCCCCTTCATCAGATTCGAACCGTGCAAGTCTCCGGACGGCTCTCCGGCTATCAGGTAGTATTTCATGTTAAATATCCTTTATAATATTCTTCCCGGTTTCGGTGCTCTCTACCGCCCTATTCGCCGCCTGCGGCGTCGTTAACAAGTCCGACCCCTCCCCAGCCCCTCCCCCAGGGAGGGGTTCGACAGACCCGCTTCGCCTTTCCAAACCTCAACGGCTTGAGCCCGGTCGTATTCCGAAATATTTTCCTTTATACTTTCTTCGGTTTCGAGACTCCCCTACTCTCCGAGCAAATCGGGGCGCAGGGCCTTCGTCCGTTCGTAGGCCTGCTCCTCCTGCCACTTCTCGATCTGGGCGAAGTTGCCCGAGAGGAGCACGTCGGGGACGCGCCAGCCGCGGAATTCGGCCGGGCGGGTGTAGACCGGCGGAGCGAGCAGGTCGTCCTGAAAGCAGTCGGTGAGGGCCGATGCCTCGTCGCCGATAGCTCCCGGCACGAGCCGCACCACCGAGTCGGCGATGATGCAGGCAGCCAGCTCGCCGCCCGTCAGCACGTAGTCGCCGATCGAAATCTCGCGCGTGACGAGGTGCTCGCGAATCCGGTGGTCGATCCCCTTGTAGTGTCCGCAGAGGATGATGATATTCTCCAGCGTCGAGAGGCGGTTCGCCTCGTGCTGGTTGTACCGCACCCCGTCGGGCGAGGTGTAGATGATCTCGTCGTAGGTGCGCTCGGCCTGCAGCTTCTCGACGAGTTCGAAAACCGGCTCGCACTTCATCACCATGCCGGCCTCGCCCCCGAACGGATAGTCGTCGGTGGTCTTGCGCTTGTCGTGGGCGTAGTCGTGAAGGTTGTGGACCACGATCTCCACCAGCCCCTTCTCCTGGGCCCGCTTCAGAATCGACTCGTTGAGCGGCGAGGCCATCAGGTCGGGTACGGAAGATATGATATCGATACGCATGTTTTACAACTGTTTATTTCTGATAACGAAAGATAATGTCCTTGCCGCTGCCGGAGGTCAGGGGGACCTCGCGGCCGTCGGCGAGGGTGTAGCCGGCATACCCCAGCTCCCCGAAGAGCCGGACGACGGCGGGACGGTTCTCGCCCCCAGTCTCGATCAGCACCGTCGGCCGATGGCGCTCCAGCACGGTCCGCATCTCGCGCAGGATGTGCAGCTCATACCCCTCCACGTCGCACTTGATGAAATCCAGCCGCTCCAGACCTCCGAACAGCCCGCTGCCGCGACGCATCTCGGCCACGAACTCCACGTCGCTGCGACCTCCGCTCTCCTTCACGAAGTTCCGCCCCGTCCCGAGGTAGCCCGTCTCGCGCGCCGAGTCGTTGGCCAGCACGACCGTGCGGTCCTCCCCGCCCAGCGCATAGGGAATAATCTCCGTGTTGACGCACCGCCGCAGATTGCGGCTCAGCACCTTGCGGACCGGAGCCACCGGCTCGACGGCGTAGACCCTTCCTTCCGGTCCGGCGAGCCGCGCGAGGGTGCGGGCGTAATAGCCGAGGTTGGCACCGATGTCGATGCAGACGTCGCCCGCGCGAACCAGCCGCGGCAGGTGGTAGACATACTCCAGCGCCTCCGAGCGGCGGCCCAGCCCCAGCCGGTGCCAGAGGAAAAAGAGACTGCTCACCACCCGCAGATAGCCTTCGAGCGGGAGGAGCCGGTATAGTATTCTGTGCAGCAATCCGGACATGGCTACTTGTATTTCACCTCGTCGTTGAGCACCTCGACCACGAAGGGGTTGTAAAGGCTCTCGTGCCCCAGCGTGGTCTTCTCGCCGTGTCCGGGCCAGACCGTGGTCTCGTCGCCGAGGGGCAAGATACGCTCGATAATCGAACGCATGATCCACGAATAGTCGCCTCCGGGCAGGTCGGTGCGTCCGATCGACTCCCGGAAGAGGGTGTCGCCCGTGAAGAGGTTCTTCGTGCAGGGCTCGTAGAGCGCCACATGGCCGGGCGTGTGGCCAGGGGTGGGGATCACGACCAGGAGGGTGTCGCCGAACCTGAACTCCTTCATCTGCTCCAGATCGCCGTCGATCCCAGGCATCGCGGGGACCTTCACACCGAAGATCGATCCGCTCACCTGGGCCGTGTCCAGCAGAAACCGGTCTTTCGAGGAGAGGTAGAAGGGCACGCCGTACTCGCGGCGCAGAAACTCCACCCCCATCGTATGGTCGAAATGGCCGTGGGTATTGACGGCCGCCACGGGCTTCAGCCCCCGTTCGTCGATGAAATTCTTCAGAGCCGCATCCTCCTTCGGATTGCTGTTTCCGGCGTCGATGACGACGCACTCCTTCGTGTCGTCCCAGACGACGTAGGTATTTTCCTGAATCGGATTGAAAACAAGGGTCGCGATGTTCATGATTGCATGAGGTAATTTTGTAGGCAAAGATACGAATAAGCGAGGGCAAAAGCAAGTTTACTTGTATTTTGCCGAGCGGGAGTATCTAAGGCGAAGCCAAAGATAAGAATAAGCGGGGGCAAAAACAAGTTTCCCTGCATTTCGCCCCTGCAGAAACAGCGAAGCCCCGCCGTCGACCGCATATAAATATAAAAATCATGAATAATTCCG
>CAJTLJ010000016.1 GCA_910577475.1 uncultured Alistipes sp. | reverse complement strand
ACAACCTCCGCGGCGCGATCGCACACGAGATAGCGAATCTCGGCCATCTGCGCATCCTCGACATGAGCCGAAACGAGCTGGAGTGCGAACTGGTCTACGAACGCCCCGAGGATTACGAGCTGCTGTGCGATCTGGACGGGCTGACCGAGCTGGAAGAGATCAACCTAAGCCACAACAAACTCAAATCGTGCGCCGGGGGTGTACCGGCATTGCAGAACATGCCTTCGCTGCGACTGGCAGACCTGTCGTACAATCAGCTCAATTGCTGGATATCCGATCCGGCCTGGGCGCCGCTGTTCGAGAACGGGCGTACCGTAGACCTGATCTTCAACGGAAACAACATGTCGGGCAACGTCGCCGGCTGCATCACGAACCACCCCGAGTGGGACAGACTCGCATTGCAGATCGTACGGCAGTATTATCCCTCCTTTGTAGAGTACGACAAGGAGATACATGTTCCCGAGTTTACCTTCACCGACCTCCGGACAGGTGCCCGGCAGAGCATCCGAGCCTTCTGCGCGGAGAACGAGCGCACGATGCTCCTCGCCTGGGACCCGACCGACGAGAAATCGATCCGCTTCGCCGAGCGGTCGGTACGGCGCTATCACAAGCTCTACGGGGCGCAGGGTCTTGCCGTGGTGGCCATAACGCCCGAAGGCGACCGGTACAAGCAGGCGGCCGAGCAGTATCTGGCCACGCACGAGGTGGAGTGGCCCGTAGTGGCGGACTATGCCGATGACGAAGGCAGACGGATCAGGCTGGATATGGAGCCGTACCCGAGCTACCTGCTCTTCGACCGCGAGGGAGTGCTCGTCGAAGACGTTTTCACGGGGGCATACGGCAACGTGGAATCGATTGTCTTCGATCTCGACCAACGGGAGTTCGAGTATGCGAACTACATGAACGAGTGGTGCCATAAAGTATTCGGTGAGTGCACCTATGAGAGTACGGATTACTCGATGGACAAGAAGACCGAGCTGCTGCAGCGAGCCTCGCGCGGCAAGGGGATCGACATCGTACTGATAGGCGATGTATATACGGATGTCGATATCCGAACGGGATATTACCGTGATGTGATGGAGTTTGCCATGGAGGCGTTCTTCTCCGTCGAACCGACCAAATCGTACCGGGAATATTTCAATGTACATATGGTATATGCTGTCTCGAAACGCAGACAATTGAGTGAGGATTGGGATGACAGCGCTCTGAGAACAGTGGCTGATAAGTATAGTACGCACGGCATACAAGAATATACCAATTATGTAGACGAATATATTGCGGCCGTACATTCAAATTCCACCAAACAGTTTCCATCGATTATTATCAATAATCATATTTCAGGCTGCACATTTATGGAATATACCCATAATTATGCGTACATCGGATTCCCATATAACAGGACGGCTCTTTTCCAAAATACATTCAAACATGAATCGATCGGTCATGGATTCGGGCTGCTCGGAGATGAGTATTCACGCCGCAGGCCACAAGATCCTACCGGAGAAATTCCCGCATCACGTAAAAAAGAACTTTTAAGTAAGCAACAAAGAGGATTATTTTTGAATCTTTCGCTGACGAATGATTCCAAGTCCGTATCATGGGCACATTTGATCGGGCATCCACGATATCCGGAGGTGGGTATGTATGAAGGCGGTTATGGTTATGAACACGGCGTATGGAGATCGGAAGCAGACGGGGTTATGAATCTCACTATTGAAGGTAGTTTCAACACTTTCTGCCGAGAGTTGATCGTAAGGCAGATCCTTACGTTAGCAGGAGAAAAGTATATGTTCGAGAAGTTCTTGGAGAAAGACATATTGCCGGAACAAATATCATCCACCCCTAAGCATACAAGTATGGACATGGAATATGTACATCATCCACCGGTTTTTATGGATGATAAGAATTAAAATTATGAATACACATTTGTGTAGATATATTAATCACTCACCTAAACAACATCATTATGAAAAAGCTATGGCTTTTAACCGTCGCCTTATAACACTACGGGGAGCAGAATAATCTGTTCCCCGCAGTGTAACGTGAATAAACCCTGTTACTCCAGCTGCCGGCGGTACACGGCATCGAGCGTATTGCCATCTTCGTCTTTCCAGACGAGCCATCCGTTATTGCTGCTTCCGATACAAAAATCAGCGGCCGTACTCGGGCTCGAGAACACCTTGTCGGAATCCATCACCAACACTCCGTCCCGGACCGTCGTATATTCTTCGAGGAGATTCGCCCGCTTCTCTTTCCAATGAAGCGATGGAACGGCAGATGCGGCGACAACGCTGCCTTTCATTACCGTGAATCCCGATGAATTATAGAAACCTTTGGCCTTGCATCCGCGGCCCCGAGTATAGAACAGATGCTGCGATTTCGGTCGGGCGATCCCGAAAATGTTGCAACCGATGAACGAGGCCAGAAACTTGACGTCCTCAAAAAACTCATCCATCGAATCTTTCTGATATTCGGGCAGGTTAGGAGCCTTGGGCGTCTGCTTGTTTTCGTTGAGAACGAACGTGTTCGACTGCTTGGCTTCCGCAATTGCCCGGTGCTCCAGATACTGCACGTCCGCTTTCGTCATATAGGCGTCTTTCGAAACGAAGATGAGCGCCTTCTGCCAGAACGATTTTTTATTCTCATGATCCTTGACACGCTCTCTGAAATTCTCCGTTTCACCGATGTAAGCCTGCGGCTTGGTCTGTTCATCCTCTCCGATAAGGATATAGAAGGCCGGCTTCTGCAATTTCTCCTGCTCGTTCAGATAGGCAAGCTCCGAACGCGGCACGACGAACATCTGACAAATCTTGTTGCTGATAAATACGTATTGCGTCCCTTTCGGATCTCCGTCGATCAGGTAAGTGGTTACTGTTTTCCCCATAAATGTCCAAATTTTCACATCGCCTATTTTGTCATAAAGATAGGAAAAATTCCGATTTATTGTCTATTTTTGTCCGAAAGTTGATGAATAGAACCGTTGCCTATGAATTTTCTGGAACTCGTAAAAGAACGCCGCTCGGTGAGAGCCTATCTGCCGCGGGAGGTCGAGGCGGAGAAGATCGATTACCTGCTGGAGTGCGGACGTCTGGCTCCCTCGGCCTGCAACCGGCAGCCGTGGCGGCTGATCGTCGTGCGCGACGAGGCGCGCCGCAAGGCGCTGCGGACCGCTTATGACCGCGAATGGTTCGGGCAGGCCCCGGTCTGCATCGTCGTCTGCGTCGACGATTCGGAGGCCTGGACCCGCTCCTGCGACGGCCGCTGCCACAGCGACGTGGATGCGGCCATCGTCGCCGAACACCTCGTGCTGGCGGCCGCCGAGCAGGGGCTGGGCTGCTGCTGGGTATGCGCCTTCGACCCTGCACGCTGCACCGAAGCCCTCGGCATCGAGGCTCCGCTGCGCCCCGTAGCCCTTCTGCCGATCGGCTACCCCGCCCCGGCTGCCGCCTCGCCGAAGAACCGGAAACCGACCGACGAAATCGTAAAGGAGCTGTAAGATGGAGGAGTTGAACGGACTGGACAAAATCGCGCAGCGCTGGCTCGACGACCTGCTGGTGCGGCTGGGACTCTCGGCCGACATGGCCGACTCGACCGACCGCTGGATCATCCTGCTGGCCATCGTCCTGCTGGCCGTGGCCGTCGACCTGACGATCCGGTTCTTTCTGCTGCGCATCGTCAGGAAAGTAGTCGCCCGCACGAAGGTCACCTGGGACGACATCATCTTCGACGACAAGGTGATGCGTCGTCTGTGCAACATCGTCACGCCGGTGCTTATCAGCGTGATGCTGCCCATCGCCATCTCGGCGAAGGACGCCTCGACGCACCGGCTCTACCTGATTCTGGTGCGCCTGATCGACATCTACCTGGTCCTCTCCGTGCTGCGGTTCGTGAACTCCATGCTGCGGGCCGTCTTCGAGCTCGCCGACCACCGGGCCGAGTGGCAGGGACGCCCCATCAAGGGGCTGATGCAGACCGGTCAGGTGATCGCCGCCCTGATCTCGGCAATTCTGATCGTCTCGATCCTGATCGACAAGTCCCCCACCATCCTGCTGACCGGACTGGGTGCCTCGGCAGCCGTCATGATGCTGATCTTCAAAGATTCGATTCTGGGTCTGGTATCGGGCGTCCAGCTCGCCCTGAACGACATGCTCAAGGTGGGCGACTGGATCTACATGCCCCAGCGCGACGTGAACGGCATCGTGGAAGAGGTGGCCCTCACGGTGGTGAAGGTCCGCGCGTGGGACAATACGCTCATCAACCTGCCGCCCTACCTGCTCATCAGCGAGTCGTTCGAGAACTGGCAGGCCATGCGCAACTCGGGCGGACGGCGCGTGATGCGCTCGATCAACATCGACATGTCGAGCATCCGCTTCGCCGACACGGAGCTGCTGAGCCGGCTGCGGCAGAGCGAGCTCCTGCAGAGCGGCATGGCCGACGAAACGGGCCGCACGCTCGAAGGGGAGGCCGTGACGAATCTGGACCTCTACATGCGCTACATACAGCGCTACATCGAACACCACCCCCGCGTACGCCACACCATGCTGACGCTGGTGCGCCAGCTGCAACCCTCGGAATGGGGCCTGCCCGTGCAGCTCTATTTCTTCTCGGCCAATGTCAACTGGGTTCCCTACGAACAACTCCAGAGCGAAGTCCTCTCGCACGTCATCGCCCTCGCCCCGCTCTTCGATCTGCGGATCTACCAGGCCCCGACCGGGGCCGACCTGCAGCGGCTGGGGCCTGAAAAATAGCGCCGGAGCTTCCGGACATACGAACAGCGCCGAGTCCATGGGGACTCGGCGCTGTTTTTCGCGGTGTTCCGTGCGTACTACTCCTCCTGACGGTAGGTGTGCTCCACGTAGATGGCGTGCATCATGGCCTCGCGCTTGGCGACCGAGGGCTTCGTGAAATACTGACGGCGGCGGAGCTCCTTCAGGACACCCGTACGCTCGTACTTACGCTTGAACTTCTTCAGGGCGCGCTCGATGTTCTCGCCCTCTTTTACCGGCATGATAATCATAACTATACTCTTTTTATTCGTTTTTATTCTGTTTGTTTATCGCGGCCTCTCCGTTCCTCGTCCGCCGCCGACGGATCGTTTCGAAAAAATAGGTTCTACTCGTTTTGCTGTGTACCGAACAGAAGATAGGGACGCAGCCTTTCGGCCTCCTCTACCGTCAATATCTTATCATCGACCAACTCTTCTGCGGTACTCCAACCTCCTTTCGATTTGCGCTGCTGGCGCTTGCTTAACAATTTTCTCAATATGCGGGGCGGCAGGTAGGGATGTTCCCTCAACCGCTCCGAGGGCGCAAAGTTAATATCAATTTTTCGAATACGAAAGGAATCGCAGGAAATTTGTTCGATAATTTTCTCATAATTCGACTCCAGCACGCCCCGCACCTCGGCCAGCTGCTCCACGCGGTGGAATCCGCCCAGCCTGCGGCGATACTCCACGATGGCATGCGCCGTGCGGGAACCGATGCCGTTGACCCCGCAGAGCGAGGCCGAATCGGCCGTATTGAGTTCGACCGGCCGGTCATAGGGATCGGGCTCGCGCTCGGGAAAAAGCAGAAACGGTGCCAGCAGGTCGGTAATGGAGTCGCCGATGAAGGCGATCTCGCGCAGCTCGTCGAGCGAGCGCATCCGGCGCCGGCGCCAGCAATCGACGAAAGCTTCGGACCAGCGGACCGAGAATCCGAGCGAACGCAGGTAGGCCGCCGACACGGTATCGATCCGGAAAGGCTCGGCCCGGTCGCTGCGGAACACGCGGCGGGAGGAGGGAAAATCGGGAGCCGAGCGCTTCGGGCGGGGCCGGTAGCGGTACTCCTCGGAAATCGTCACCCAGGGCCGCAGCCGACGGAAGAGCGAATCGGACATGCCGTAGAGCGTAGCCAGCTCCTCGGGCAGGCGGAAAACCTTGCCGGCCGCCCGGTAGCGGAGCAGCTGCACGGCCTGCGACTTCGAGAAGCCCAGCCGGAGCAGATCGTCGTAGTCGACCGTATTGGGATCGAACGCAAATCCGCGGAGCGAATCGGCCGGCAGGGGATGCTCCTCCGCCTCGATCCGTTCGACGGCCTGCACCGCACTACGCACACGGATGAAACGCACCCCGACGGCGATCAGCACCAACAGCGGCAGAAAGATAAGAATGCCGCGTCGCTCGCGCTTGTTGAACCACTCCATCTCTACCACTGCGCTTCGTTGGACAACCAGAGCTTGCGGTAGCGGCGAGACGGCGACGCGATGAGTTCGCCCAGCCCGTACTCGGGCCAGCGGTTATCGACCAGCCGGATCGTCTCGGGGAGCGAGGTCGCCGCGTTGGGGAAGCGGTCGGGATTTCCCTTCAGCCCCGGGCGTTTGCTGCGGGCATCGACCAGCACAGCCCCCTGCCATAGGGAGAGGTCGCGGCGCGGGTCGGTATTGGCAGCAGCCAGCCACAGCAGGTCTTCGCTGCGCATGGGGCCTGCGGCGGCGTAGTCGAACAGCAGGACGAACCGCACGCCCCGAATGCCGTTGCGCTCCAGATAGGCGGGAACATCCACCTCATCGGGCCGCTCCCTGTCTGCGTGGAGCACCAGACAGCTCCACCTCTCGACCAGCGAGGTATCCACCAGCGAGACGCCTCCCGCCGGTTCGAAGCTGCGGGGCAGGCGGACCGGCCCGACGGGCGACGAGAGGTCGATTCCCGTGGCGTCCAGCAGCCCCTTGCCGCCGAATCCCGGCGTGGCGGTCGCATGGTCGAGCACGTCCAGCACCCCTTCCGAAAGGTGCAGATCGCGCTCGGGGTCGACCCGGCGCAGCAGCTCGGCCAGCGTCTCGGGGTTGCGGATATCGACCGAAGCGTCGGTCGCGAGCAGGTATTTGTTGAACATCATCTGCCCGGCGCCCCACAGCCCCTGGGCCACCTTGACGGCCTGCCCCGCATAACGGGCTTCGAGCGAGACCACGGCCAGGTTGTGCGCCGTGCCGGCGGTCGGCATCCAGAGGTCGCGCACCTCGGGCTGGACGGCCAGTCGGATCGGGGCCAGAAAAATGCGCTCGGTCGCCCGGGCGATATAGGCATCCTCCTCGGGAGGGACGCCGACCAGCGTAGCGGGCCAGACGGCACCGCGGCGGTGGCTGACGGAGGTGACATGAAAACGCGGATAGCGGTCCTCGAGCGAATAGAAACCGGTGTGGTCGCCGAAAGGGCCCTCGACGGCCAGCTCCTCCGAGGGGTCGACATACCCCTCGATCACGAAGTCGCAGTCGGCCGGAATCCGAATCCCGTTGGTCAGCGACTCCACCAGCTCGACCGGACGCCGCCGCAGGAATCCGGCCAGCAGGTATTCGTCCATGTTGTCGGGCATGGGAGCCGTGGCGGCATAGGTATAAACGGGGTCGCCTCCCAGCGTCACCGTGACGGGCATCCTCCGCCCGGCCCGCTTATAGCCGTCGTAGTGGCGGGCGCCCGTCTTGTGGCGGTGCCAGTGCATGCCGGTCGTGCGGCCGTC
The DNA here is from genome assembly GCA_910577475.1 of uncultured Alistipes sp. Taxonomy (GTDB): domain Bacteria; phylum Bacteroidota; class Bacteroidia; order Bacteroidales; family Rikenellaceae; genus Alistipes. The sequence continues at coordinate 38,392 of CAJTLJ010000016.1, read as the reverse complement.
GAAGATCTGCATCCGATACATCCCCACGTTGCGCATGCCGGTCTCGGGGTCGAGCGTGTGGACCATAGGCAGGGTGATGAAGCGGCCGCCGTCGCACCCCCAGCACTTCAGCACGGGAATGCGCCCCAGGTCCACCTCGTCCCCGCGCCACACGACCTCCTGGCAGGCCCCGCGTCCCGAACGGTTCCGGGGCATCCAGCGCGACATCTCGGCCAGCAGCGGCAGCATGCGCAGCTTATCCAACCAGCCGTCGGCCGGTTGGGTCAGCCGCTTCAGCAGGCCGTCGATCCGCTCGGTCAGCTCCTCCAGCCGCTCCGCACCCAGTGCCAGCGCCATGCGGCGGTCGGAGCCCATCGCATTCATCAGCACGGGGAATTCGGTGCCGGTATTCTCGAAAAGCAGCGCCCGGCCCCCGCCCGGACTTTTCGATATGCGATCCGTTATTTCGGCCATTTCCAGCACGGGATCGACCCGTGCTCCGATCCGCACCAGCTCCCCCTCGCGCTCCAGCCGCGCGATATAGGCATTCAGATTCTCGTACATGGCTTACTGACGAAAAATGTTGAACCGGGCCAGCAGGGGATTGCGGCGGTCGAGCAGCAGAAACTCCAGCAAGAGCAGCAAGAGCGCCGCCCCCAGCAGATATTGATACTGCTCGTTGAACTCCTCGAAGCGCAGCACCTCCAGCTCGTCGGCCTCCAGGGCGTTGATCTCCTTCACGATCTCCTCCAGCCCGATATCCTGCTTCGAGGCCCGGACATAGAGGCCGTCCGTCTCGCGGGCGATCGTTTCGAGGGTCTGCTCGTCGAGTTTCGAGACCACCATGTCGCCGTTCTCATCCCGGACGAAGTCGCCCCCGATCCGGATCGGGGCCCCTTCGGGCGTGCCGATGCCGATGGTATAGATCCGGATGCCCTGCTCCCGGGCCCGGCGGGCCGCAGCGACCGCGTCGCCGTCGTGCCCCTCGCCGTCGGTGATGAGGATGACGGCCCGGCTGCGGTTCTCGCCCTCGGAGGCGGAGAAGGAGAGCGACGCGAGCGAAATGGCCTGTGCGATGTCGGTGCCCTGCACCGAGACCAGCGACGGATCGATCCGCCGGGCGAAGGCCCGGGCCATCCGATAGTCGGTCGTGATGGGGAGCTGCACCTTCGCCTCACCGGCGAAGACCACCAGCCCCACCCGGTCCTGATCGAGCCCCTCGAAGAGCTTGTTGATGGCGTATTTCGTGCGCTCCAGCCGGTTGGGCTCGAAATCCTCGGCCAGCATGGAGTTCGACACGTCGACTGCCAGCATCATCTCGATGCCCTGCGCCTGCTCCTCGCGCAGCTTCGAGCCGAACTGCGGACGGGCGGCGGCCAGCACGACCAGCGCATAGGCCGCGAGCAGCAGGATGAACTTGAGCCGGACGCGCCCGGGAGATACGTCGGGCATGAGTTGGCGAAGCGTTTCGGGATTACCGAAGCGCTCCAGCCGACGGCGGCGCCGCACGGCGGCGGCCGCGAAGAGGACGATCATCACGGGGATGAGCGTCAGAAGCCACAGGCAGACGGGATTGGCGAATCGAAACATCAGGGCAGTCGTTTGAGCAAAAGCGTATGGAACAAAAATTCGAGCAGCAGGGCCAGCACGGCGGCCAGCACCCAGGGAAGGAACTCTTCGGTGTAGGTCGTGAACTGCGACACCTCCACCCGGCTCTTCTCCAGCTGGTTGATTTCGGCATAGATGGCCCGCAGGGCGGCGTTGTCCGTTGCGCGGAAATAGCGGCCGCCGGTCATGGAGGCGATTTCGCGCAGCGTATCCTCGTCGATCTCCACCCGCTGCCGGACAAAGGTCATGTTACCGAACATGTCGAGCGCCGGATAGGGAGCCTCGCCGCGCGAGCCCACCCCGATGGTGTAGACCCGGATCCCCTGCTCGCGGGCGATTTCGGCCGCCGTGAGCGGAGCGATCTGTCCGCGGTTGTTCACGCCGTCGGTCAGCAGAATGATCACCTTCGACTTGGCGTCGCTCTCGCGCAGGCGGTTGATGCCCGTCGCCAGTCCGTTTCCGATGGCCGTGCCGTCCTCGATCAGGCCGCTCTTCACCCGCGACAGCAGGGTCTGCAAGGTGGCGTAGTCGGTCGTCAGCGGGCTCTGGGTGAACGATTCGCCGGCGAAGACCACCAGCCCGATCCGGTCGCCCGCGCGGGCCGTCACGAACTCGCCGGCCATCTGTTTGGCGGCGCCCATCCGGTCGGGCTTGAAGTCGCGCGCCAGCATGGAACCCGAGATGTCGAGCGCCATCACGATGTCGATGCCTTCGGACGAGGCCGTGGTGTTCTGCTCCGCCGAACGGGGGCGGGCCAGCGCCACCACGAGGCAGGCGACCGCCGCACAACGCAACGCGAAGGGGAGGTGGCGCAGATAATAGCGCCACGTCCGGGGGGCGTTCAGCACGCCCTCCACGCTCGACAGCCGGATTGCGGCTCCGCCCTGCAAGGTGCGGTAGATGTAGTAGGCCGTCATCGGTAACAATACCGTGAGGAGCCAGAGACAATGGGGAGATTCGAACTGCATCTCTTTATAGCAATCAAACGTTTACCAATTTTTCTTACCGCGGACCACGACGCCGGCCTTCTCCTTGAGCTTCTCCTGCGTCTCGTCCTCCTGCGCCTGAATGGCCTCCAGCATCCGCTCCTGCTCCTGCGGGGAGATGCGGCCCTCCTGCGGCCGGGAGTCCTCCTGCCCGGACTGCTCCCCGCCGGGCTCGGGCTGCCGGTCCTGCTGCCGGTCATCCTGATCCTGATCCTGATTCTGATTCCGGTCGTCCTGATCCTGCCGATCCCGGTTTTGATCCTGATCCTGCTGCTGATCCTGATCCTGCTGCTGATTCTGATCCTGCTGCTGGTCCTGATTCTGGTTCTGGTCCTGATTTTCATTCTCCTGCTGTTGCAGGAGCCGCTTTACATAGGCGTAGTTATACTTGGCCTGCTCGTCCGCGGGGTTAAGACGCAGCGCCGACTTGAAGCTCTCGAGCGACTCCGCGAGCTTCTGCTGACGGAACTGCACATCGCCCAGATTGTAGTAGGCCTCGGCCCGGTCGGCCGCCGGACGAAGCGTATCGGCCGCGGCGGCCTGCAGCGCCTGCGCCGCCGCATCGAACTGCTCGGTGCGATAGAGGGCATTGCCCAGGTTGTAGGTTGCCTCCCAGCTACCCGGTGTCCGTTCGACCGCCGTCTTGTATCGGTCGACCGCCCGGTCGTACCGCTCCTTGGCGAACGCCCGGTTTCCCTTGCGCACCAGACTGCGCTCGGGATATTTCTGCGCCGCGGCCGGCAGAGCCGCCGCCAGCACCAGCACGATATATAAAATCTTACGCAAAATTCGCTCGTTTTATCAGGCATCCCCTCGGCCGGGGCCGCCTGCGGTTCATGAATTTTCGATCCCCTCCCCTTCCGAAGGCTCCGTCTCCTGCCGTTTGGTCTCCTCGACGAAGTAGTAGGCCTTCGTGTAGTCGTTCTCGTTCTGCTCGGCATCGGGCTCGGCCTTGGCGAACTTCACCAGATCGGCATCCCGCAGGATGGCCGTCAGGTCCATCGCCGCCTTCTTCGGGAGCTCCTCCTCGGAAAGGACCCGCACGGCCGCCAGAATCTCGTCGGAGGTCATCTCCATGGCCCCGATGCCGTATCGGCCCGCGATATAGGTCCGCAGAATATCCGTCAGCTCGGAGTAGTAGGACTTGTAGCTGCCGTTCTGCCACAACTTGCGATGGTTCAGGGCCTCCAGCGCCCGAATAGCCACCACGTGGGGCGGCAGGGGCGGTGCCGGCCTGAAGATGTCGCCGAACCCCTTTCCGTAGCGGGCCAGCAGGCGCTTCGCCCCATAAAGGAGACCGGCCAGCAACAGCAGGGCGGCGAGGCCCCAAAGCAGATAGCCGCCCACCTCTCCCAGGCGGAAGGGCATCCCTTTCTGCCCCTTCAGGTCCAGCGGACCCTGCGCCGTGGTGTCGATCTGCATCACGGCCACCGTCAGAAAGACCGTGTCCTCGCCGTAAAGCGTATCGACGATGTTCTTGTCGGCGTAGAGCACCTGCCCTCGGCCCATATTGACCCGGCCCTCGTCGAAGATCTGGAGCCGGTAGCGTTTCCGCAGGCGGAGCATGCGCCCCTCGCGGGAGAGGGTGTCCACGGGCATCTCCTCGACCAGCTCCACGTCGGCCTCGCCCGCCGGGCGCTGTCCGTCGGTCCGCTTCGCGAAGACGGGAAAGTTCGTCACCTGCGCCAAATCGCGCTCCACCTCGATCACATACTCGAAGCAGTCGCCCAGCCGCACCGAATCGGGCTTGACATAGGCCCGCACTTGGGGGGTCTTCTGGGCCCCGGCCCCGGCCAGCGGAAAAGCGGCGGCAGCCAGCAGCGTATAAATCAGGCGTTTCATCGCTGTTTGAAAAGTTTAATCAGTTCGACCACATAGTCTCCGTCGGTGGGGATGGCCGCCGCATCGATCCGATGGTGGCGCAACAACTCGCCGATCTCGTCCGAGCGGCGCTGCCACGCAGCGGCATAATGATCGCGCACGGCCTTCGACGAGGTGTCGATCCACACCTTGCGGTCCGTTTCGGCGTCCTGCAACTCGACGATGCCCACGTCGGGCAGCTCCCGTTCGCGGGGGTCGACGACGCGGATGCCCACCAGATCGTGCTTGCCGCCGGCGATCTTCAGCGCATCGCCGAACTCCTCCCTATCGCGCGCCGGATCGAGGAAGTCGGAGAGGATGAAGGTCGTGCAGCGCTTCTTGATGACGTTGGTCAGGTAGCGCACCGCCTCCGAGAGCTTCGTGCCGCGCGACCCGGGCACGAAGCCCACCAGCTCGCGGATGATCATCAGAATATGGCTGCGCCCCTTCTTGGGCGGGATGAACTTCTCCACCCGGTCCGAAAAGAAGATGCAACCCACCTTGTCGTTGTTCTGCGCGGCCGAGAAGGCCAGCACGGCGGCGATTTCGGTGATGACGTTCTTCTTCAGCCGGTCCGTGGAGCCGAACATCCGCGAGCCCGACACGTCGACCAGCAGCATCATAGTCAGTTCGCGCTCCTCCTCGTAGACCTTGATATGGGGTTTGCGCGAACGCGCCGTGACATTCCAGTCGATATCGCGCACGTCATCGCCCGCCCGATACTCCCGCACCTCGGAGAAGGACATGCCCCGCCCGCGGAAAGCCGTGTGGTATTTGCCGGCGAAGATCTCGTTCGACAGACCCCGGGTCTTGATCTCGATCTTGCGGACGCGTTTCAGGATATCGTTTTCGCTCTCCTGCATGATTAGGGTACGATCACGTTGTTCAGAATATCGGTCACGATCTCCTCGGTGGTGATGTTCTCCGCTTCGGCCTCGTAGGTCAGCCCGATGCGGTGGCGCAGCACGTCGTGGCAGACGGCGCGCACATCCTCGGGAATCACGTAGCCGCGCCGGCGGATGAAGGCATAGGCGCGGGCGGCCTTAGCCAGCGAGATCGAGGCTCGGGGCGAACCGCCGTAGGAGATCAGCGACTGCAGCTTCCTGAGGTTGTACTCGGCCGGCTCGCGCGTGGCGAAGATGATGTCGATGATGTACTTCTCGATTTTCTCGTCCATGTAGACATCCTCGACCACCTTGCGGGCCTTGACGATCTCCTCGGGCGAGATGACCTTGCATACCTGCGGCATGCCCGCGCCGGAGAGGTTCATGCGCACGATGTCGCGCTCCTCCTGCTTCTTGGGATAGGAGATCTTCGCCTTGAGCATGAAACGGTCCACCTGGGCCTCGGGCAGCGGATAGGTGCCCTCCTGCTCCAGCGGGTTCTGCGTAGCCAGCACCAGGAAGGGGCTGGGCAGCGAATAGGTCTCGTCGCCGATAGTCACCTGACGCTCCTGCATCGCCTCCAGCAGGGCCGACTGCACCTTGGCCGGGGAGCGGTTGATCTCGTCGGCCAGCACGAAGTTGGCGAACACGGGACCCTTCTTCACGACGAACTCCTCGCTCTTCTGCGAATAGATCAGCGTACCGATCAGGTCGGCGGGCAAAAGGTCGGGGGTGAACTGGATACGCGAGAAATCGGCATCCACAGCCTTTGCCAGCGTGGTGATAGCCAGCGTCTTGGCGAGTCCGGGGACGCCCTCCAGCAGAATATGGCCGTTGGACAACAGACCGATCAGCAGGGTGTCGACCAGATGGCTCTGACCGACGATCACCTTACCCATCTCCGCGCGGAGCGTGTCGACGAAGACCGATTCGCGCTCGATCCGCTCATTGAGTTCCTTGATATTGATTACTTCGCTCATAAGTTGTATGTATTTTTCGTTTGTTTTTTCCGTTGCCGTGCAGGGCTCCGCCGCAGGGAGCCGTTGTGTTAACGTCTTTTCTGCAAATTTATTGCAAATTTAAGAAAAAAGAGGATAACCTATCCTCGTTTCGGGATATTTGCCCGCAAATTCGCACGGGTTCACGCCGGCGCGGGCCTCGGGACAATTCACAATGCACACAATTATCTGCTTTCTGTCATGTTGAGCGAAGGGGCGCAAGCCCCGCAGCCGAAACATCCTGACTCGGCGGAACATCCGCCGGTGCAACCCGAGTGGGTTCACGTTTGTCCGACCCTCGGGATTCCTCGACTCCGCCTTCGGCTCCGCTCGGAATGACAGTCTCTTTCGTCACCTTGAGCGGAGCCGAAAGATCCCGGCATGGAGTAACATTCGCCCGTGCGGATCGCATGGGTTCACGCTGATCGAACCGTCGGGCTCCCTCGACAAGCTCGGGGTGACAGGGCAATTTTCAATGTACAATGCCGATGCACAATTATCCGGTATGACGCCTCCCCGCTGTCATGAAGGCCGAAAGCCCCGCCCCGCAGGTCGACAGCAAAGGAAAATCGGTCGGACCCGTTTGCGGGTCCGACCGATTTTCCTTTGCCGGAGGCTCTGCTACATCTGCTGAAGCAGGGCGTTGTACTCCTCGTACTTAGCCATCATGCCCTCCTCGTCGCGCAGGCGGAAGAAGATGCTCTTCAGCGTCTCGACGATCGAGCGGTTCTCGGGCTGAATGCCGTGCGCCTTTTCCAGCCAAGGGGTGGCGGCACGGTAAGCGGCGTTCGCAGCGGCCAGATCGGCGTCGTAGTCGGCCTGACGGGTATAGTTGGTCTCGCGCATCTTGTCGAGCACGGCGTCACCCTCGGCGGCATGGAAGATGCCCAGACGGTAGTTGGTGTCGAACGAATCGGGAGCCAGCTCCACCGCCTTCATGCCGGCTGCCACGGCAGCCGCGAAATCCTTCAGCTGATAGTTCAGCAGGGCCAGGCTGGACCACATGTCCACACTCTGGGGATCACGCTCCACGGCCGCCTTGATCATGTCGACCAGCTCCGAGGGGTTGCCCACGGTCGGCTCGCTCATGTAGAGGCTTTGCAGGGCGCTGATGATGTTCTCGTTGGTCGGGAACTTCTGCACGCCGTCCAGCAGGGCCTGCTTGGCCTTCTGGAGCAGGGCCGCGCGAGCCTCTCCCTCGGCCTGCTGGGTCTGGCCGTAGTAGCAGTGGAAGAGGTAGTAGTAGCTGCTGCCGTCGGTGTCCTGATAGCCGTCGTGCTGGGCGGCGCGCAGGCACTTCTCGCCCAGCGTGTAGGACTTGGGATTCTTGGCACCGTCGATGGTGAGCAGGTAACCGGCGTTGTAGAGCAGCACGGGTTCGAGCGCGGCGCCGTATGCGGGACGCTGCTCGGCCATATAGGCGTTGCGATAAGCCTGCGCGGCACGCTCGTACTGACCAGCATCGACATTCACGTTACCCTCCTGCTTGTAGAAGTTTACGATCTTCTCCAGTTCGGACTTCACCTTCGAGGCCTGCTTGGGATCCAGCTCATAAGCCTTGTCCAGCGCAGCCATCATATTCTTGTAGAGGCTGCCCACCATCTGCTTCTTCTGCGTCCAGGCCACCACCTTGTCGCCCTGCAGATAGACCGTGATGTAGTTGTAGTCGAATGCCTCGGCCGGACCGGACGCGAGCTTCACGGTCTCCTGCGACTTGGGATTGCCGCAGGTGCTCTTCAGCAACGCCGAAGGCATGGTGGTGAAGACGCCCTTGGTCGGAGCCTCCAATGCAGCGTAGTAGGCCTGGGCACGCTTGATCCACGTAGCGGCCTTGGCAGCCTTCTTCGGATCCTGAATCTCGGCATCGCTCTTCTCGATGGCGGCGTTCAACGCCTCGCGATTGACTTTCTGAGCCTGCACGGCAGGGACGGCGAGCACCGCGGCGCCCAGCAACGTCAAAAACAATCTTTTCATAATCATTCGGTTTTTAGGTATTTTAATGTTCACTTTTCGAATCACTCCTGCGTGCTCTCCGTTGCGGGAGCCTCGCCGCCCTCCGCCGAGGGAACCGTCTCCTCCGCCTCTTCGGACTTGGGCACGGCCATCACCGAAGCGATGGCGTCGCCCTCGCGCAGGTTGATGATACGCACGCCCTGCGTCGCACGGCCCGCCACGCGGATCTGCTCGACGGCGGTGCGGATCGTCAGCCCCGAACGGTTGATAATCATCAGGTCGTTGTCGTCCGTAACGGCCTGGATCGAGATCAGCTTGCCGGTCTTCTCGGTGACGTTGATCGTCTTGACTCCCTTGCCGCCGCGGTTCGTGATGCGGTACTCCTCCAGATCGGTGCGCTTGCCGTATCCGTTCTCGCTCAACACCAGCACGTCCTGTTTCGAGTCGGGCTCGATGCAGATCATGCCGACCACGGCGTCGCTCTCCTCGATGGAGATGCCGCGCACGCCGGCGCCCACGCGGCCGATCGCACGGACCGTATTCTCGTTGAAGCGGATCGCCTTGCCGTCGCGTGCCGCGATCAACACCTCGGCATCGCCGCTCGTGAGCTTGGCATCGATCAGTTGGTCGCCCTCGCGGATCACGATGGCGTTCACGCCGTTGGCGCGCGGACGCGAGTAGGCCTCCAGCTTCGTCTTCTTGATCGTGCCGTCCTGCGTACACATCACGATGTAGTTGTTGTTGATATACTCCTCATCGGTGAGACGCTTCACGTTGATGTAGGCGCGGACCTTGTCGTCGGGTTCGATCTGGATCACGTTCTGGATAGCGCGGCCCTTCGACGAGCGAGTGCCCTCGGGAATCTCGTATACCTTGAGCCAGTAGCAGCGGCCCTTCTCCGTAAAGAAGAGCATCGTGTTGTGCATCGAGGCCACGTAGATATGCTCGATGAAGTCCTCGTCGCGCGTGGCGCTGCCCTTGGCACCCACGCCGCCGCGGTTCTGCGTGCGATACTCCGTCAGCGGGGTCCGCTTGATGTAGCCCATGTGCGAGATGGTGATGACCATGTCGTCGTCGGCGTAGAAATCCTCGGGATTGAACTCCTCCGAAGAGTAGATGATCTCCGAGCGGCGCTCGTCGCCGTATTTGGCCTTCATCTCCTGCAACTCCTCCTTGATGATCTCCATCTGCTTCGAGACGTCGGCCAGCACCTCCTTGAAGTAGGCGATCTGACGCTCCAGTTCGTCGCGCTCGGCCACCAGCTTGCCGTGCTCCAGACCGGTCAGTGCACGCAGGCGCATCTCGATGATGGCGGCCGACTGGATGTCGCTCAGGCCGAACTTCTCGATCAGGGCCGCCTTCGCCTCCTCGGGGTTCTTGGCGGCGCGGATGGTGTGGATCACCTCGTCGATGTTGTCCTGCGCGATCAGCAGACCCAGCACGATGTGCAGACGATCCTCCGCCTTCTTCAGGTCGAAGCGCGTGCGGCGCACCACGACCTCGTGGCGATGCTCCACGAAGTGGTGGATCAGCTCCTTGAGGTTCAGCAGCTGGGGACGTCCGTTCACCAGTGCGATGTTGTTCACCGGGAACGAGGTCTGCAGCTCGGAGTTCTTATACAGGGTGTTCAGCACCACGCTGGCTACGGCATCGGGCTTCAGGATGATGATGATGCGCAAACCGTTGCGGTCCGATTCGTCGTTGATGTAGGAGATGCCCTCGATCTTCCTTTCGTTGACCATCGCGGCGATCTTCTTGATCATCTGCTCCTTGTTGACCGTGTAGGGAATCTCGGTCACCACGATGCACTCGCGGCCCGACGGCGTATGCTCCACCTCGGTGCGGGCCCGCATCACCACGCGGCCGCGGCCCGTGAGCAACGCCTCCTTCACCCCTTCGTAACCGTAGATCAGGCCGCCCGTCGGGAAGTCGGGACCCTTGACGTAGCGGAGCAGCTCCTCGCACTCCATCTCGGGATTGTCGATGTAGGCGCAGCAGGCATCCACCACCTCCGAGAGGTTGTGGGGCGCCATGTTGGTCGCCATACCAACGGCGATACCGCTCGATCCGTTCACCAGCAGCAGGGGAATCTTCGTGGGCAGCACCTTGGGTTCGAGCATCGTGTCGTCGAAGTTGCCGGTCCAGTCCACCGTATCCTTGTCGATGTCGGCCAGCACCTCGTCCGTAATCTTCTGCATGCGGGCCTCGGTATAACGCATGGCCGCGGCGGAGTCGCCGTCCATCGAACCGAAGTTACCCTGTCCGTCCACCAGCGGGTAGCGCATGGACCAGTTCTGGGCCATGCGGACCATCGCCTCGTACACCGACGAGTCGCCATGGGGGTGGAACTTACCCAGCACGTCGCCCACGATACGGGCCGACTTTCGGGTGGGCTTATCGGACGAAAGGCCCAGTTCGGCGCTCATATCGTAAAGGATGCGCCGATGCACGGGCTTCAGTCCGTCGCGGACGTCGGGCAGGGCTCGTGCGACGATCACCGACATCGAGTAGTTGATGTAGGCGGTCTTCATGTGCTCTTCGATATTGATCGGGATAATCTGTCCCCCGGTCATACCGTCGTCAATCTTCTCTTCTTCCAACATATTTATCTAAGTGTGTACCGTATATTCCCGGCCCTCGTTGCGGAGCCGGCCGGCACGTCCCGAACCGCGTCCGTTCCATGCCGAAATAACGAACAAAAATAGTGTTTATTTCAAGAATAAGCAACTTTTGAGCGAAAAAACGGCGGATTATTTTCTGCCGCGCCGGTCGGGCATCGCGTTATTGCCCGTTTTCCGGCGATTTCACGGCACCGGACCCCCGCTCCCGACAAGGGGTCGGGAGTTCGAAACGAGAAATCGGAGAAATACGAACCGCGAAAGCGAATGTTCCGGAACGTCGGGACCTTTCGGCTGCGCACCCGCGGCACTCCGCTCCAGGTAATTTATCATGTCGTTTCGAGGCTGCACGGCAAAAAAAAGATCATCGGGCCGAAACCTCCTCTTGCTTTTCGAATTATTTTACTATTTTTGCGCCGTCGGTTCCGAAAGACCGAAAAGAACATATAAACAAGTTAGGTTTAATTGGTTATCCAATCTTAAAAATCGTAAGCAGACATGTGCGGAATCATCGGATACATCGGAAATCGGGAAGCCTACCCGATCCTCGTTCAGGGGCTTCACCGGCTGGAATATAGAGGTTACGACAGCTCGGGCGTCGCTTTGGTCGACCCGAGCGGCGAGCTTCGGATTTACAAATCGAAAGGCAAGGTGGACGAGTTGGAGCGCTTCGCCCGGTCGAAGGAGCTCGGCGGCACGATCGGCATCGCCCACACCCGCTGGGCCACCCACGGCGAACCGAACGACACGAACGCCCATCCCCACTGCTCGCAGTCGGGACGCATCGCCCTGGTCCACAACGGCACCATCGAGAACTACGACGTGCTCAAGCAGGCCCTCCGGCAGCACGGATACGACTTTCGGAGCGAAACGGACACGGAGGTGCTGGTGCAGCTGATCGAATACGTGATGGAGAGCTCCGGATGCACGCTCTTCGAAGCGGTGCGGGAGGCCACGCACCGGATCGTCGGCGCCTACGCCATCGCCGTCATCGACCGCGAGAATCCGAACCAGATCATCGCTGCCCGCAGGAGCAGTCCGCTGGTGATCGGCATCTCGGGCACCGAAGCCTACTACCTCGCCTCCGACGCCACGCCCATCGTCGAGTTCACCGACGAGGTAGTCTACCTCAACGACGGAGAGATCGCCGTCATCAACCGCAACGAGAAGCTCCGCATCGTCGGCAGCGACAACAGCGAGTCGAAGATCAACATCACCAAGCTCGAGATGAGCATCTCCGAACTGGAGAAGGGAGGCTACCCGCACTTCATGCTCAAGGAGATTTTCGAGCAGCCCAAAACCATCGCAGACTGCATCAGCGGCCGCATATCGCCCGACGGCGAGCGGCTGACGATCTCGGGCGTACTGGAAAACCGGGAGCGCTTTCTGAAGGCCCGGCGCATCGTCATCGTGGCCTGCGGCACGTCGTGGCACGCCGGACTGATCGGAAAGCACCTCTTCGAAGAGTTCTGCCGCATACCCGTCGAGGTGGAGTATGCCAGCGAGTTCCGCTACCGCCATCCGGTCATCGGCGAAGGCGACGTTCTGATCGCCGTATCGCAGTCGGGCGAGACGGCCGACACGCTGGCGGCGCTGGAGCTCGCCAAGGGGCAGGGGGCCTTCATCTTCGGCATCTGCAACGTGATCGGATCGTCCATTCCGCGCGCCACCCACTCGGGGTGCTACATCCACGTGGGCCCGGAGATCGGCGTCGCCTCGACGAAGGCCTTCACGGGCCAGGTCACCGTGCTGGCTATGGTCGCCCTGGCCGTCGGCCGGCTGCGCGGCACGATCGACGACGAGCGGTTCCGCAGCGTGACGCGGGACCTGCGCCGTATTCCGATGCTGATCGAAGAGGTGCTGAAGCTCGACGGGCGGGTTCGCGAACTCTCGAAGATCTTCACTTACGCCCACAACTTCCTCTACCTGGGTCGCGGCTACAACTACCCGGCCGCCCTCGAAGGGGCCCTGAAGCTGAAGGAGATCTCCTACATCCACGCCGAGGGCTATCCGGCCGCAGAGATGAAGCACGGCCCCATCGCCCTGATCGACAACGAGATGCCCACGGTAGTCATCGCCACCTCGGACAGCATCTACGAAAAGACCGTCAGCAACATCCAGCAGGTGAAAGCCCGCAACGGCCGCGTGCTGGCTATCGTGACCGAAGGGGACGAGGTGGCGTCGAAGATCGCCGACTGGACGCTCGAGATTCCCGAGGTGTGCGAATGCCTCTCGCCGCTTCTGACCTCCATCCCGCTGCAGCTGCTGGCCTACCACACCGCCGTGAGCAAAGGCCGCGACGTCGACCGGCCCCGCAACCTCGCGAAATCGGTCACGGTGGAGTGACGACGCCTTCACGGGCGGACCGCTTCGGCGGTCCGCCCGTTTTGCCTGAAAGCGGATTTTAGCTATCTTTGTCACACAATACCCAATACCACCCCGTATGAAAAAAATCCTATTGACCATCGTTTTATGGATCGGCATCGGAGCGGCGCTCTGCCCCGCAACTGCCCAGGAAGGCGAGTACCGCACCGCCGTAAAGATCCTGATGGACAAGTCCGGCTCGCTGAGCGCCGCGGATACGATGATGGATCAGATGATTCCCGCCCTATCGAAAATGGCGCCGCAGCAGATTCCCGCCTCGTTCTGGACCGGGTTCCGCCAAAAATGGGAGGCCAAGTCGCGCGAGAGGCTGGTGGACATCTACGCGCCGATCTATCGGAAATATTTCACGCTGGACGAGATCCGCGAGATGATCGCCTTCTACGAAACACCCGTCGGGCAGAAACTCTCCTCCTCGCTGCCGGCCATCACCCGGGAGGGCTTCGTCGCCGGACAGCAGCTCGGAGAGGAGATCGCCGCCGAAATGATCCGGGAGCTCCAGCAATTGTAGAGCCGGCGATTGGTGCGCGAATCCCGAATTTTCGCTACCTTTGCCACCGAAACTTACAAGAAGATACCATGCAGATCAAGAAAGCCGAATTCAAATGCAGTTCGTCGGCCATCCGTCAGGTGCCGAAAGACACGCTGCGCGACATCGCCTTCATCGGGCGCAGCAACGTGGGCAAGTCGTCGCTCATCAACATGCTGACCGGCCGCAACGCACTGGCGAAGGTCTCCGGCACCCCGGGCAAGACCCGCCTGATAAACCACTTCCTGATCAACGACGCCTGGTATCTGGTCGACCTGCCGGGGTACGGCTACGCCCGGGTGTCGAAGAGCCAGGCCGGGGAGTTCTCGAAGCTCATCACCGACTACGTGCTGCGCTGCGAGAAGATGCACTACCTGTTCGTGCTGGTCGACTCGCGGCTCGAACCCCAGAAGATCGACCTGCGGTTCATCGAGATGCTGGGACGCGAAGGCATCCCCTTCGGCATCATCTTCACCAAAGCCGACAAACTTTCCAAAAATCAGCTCAATAAAAGTCTGGAGCGCTACCGTGCGACTTTGAGCGAGCAGTGGGAGGAGCTGCCGCCGATGCTCGTCTCGTCGAGCGAACGGGGAACCGGCCGGGAAGAGATTCTCGCCGAGATCGAAAAATGTTTGACGGAATGTTGAAAAAAGTTGCCCGATCCGGACGATAATTCGACCCGGATGACCTATCTTTGCACAGCAAAACTCTCAAAAACGGTATGGCAATACACAAAATCAAATTCTTTGCAGGCCGCGACTCGCGCTATCTGGCCGAGAAAATCGCAGCCAGCTACGGCACCACGCTCGGCGACTCCGAGGTTCTCTGCTTCAGCGACGGCGAGTTCCAGCCCCGCTACAACGAATCCATCCGCGGATGTACGGTCTTCATCGTGCAGTCGACCTTTCCGCCCTCGGACAACCTGATGGAGCTGCTGATGATGGCCGATGCGGCCCGCCGCGCCTCGGCGCACCAGGTGATCGCCGTGATGCCCTACTTCGGCTGGGCCCGCCAGGACCGCAAGGACTGTCCGCGCGTGCCGATCGGAGCCAAACTGGTGGCAAACATGCTGATGGCCGCCGGCGTGGACCGCATCATGACGATGGACCTCCATGCCGACCAGATTCAGGGATTCTTCGACATTCCCGTCGACGCCCTCTACGCCAGCGGCATCTTCGTGCCCTACATGCGCAGCTTGAACATCCCCGACCTCTCGATAGCCGCTCCCGACATGGGCGGAGCCAAGCGGGCCAACACCTACGCCAAACTGTTGGAGACTCCCATCATCATCTCGCACAAGGAGCGCGCAAAGGCCAATGTGGTGGGCAAGATGACCGCCATCGGCGAGGTGGAGGGACGCAATATCCTGATCGTGGACGACATGATCGACACGGCCGGCACGATCTGCATGGCCGCCGACATGCTGATGGCGAAAGGGGCCAAGAGCGTCCGCGCTGCCATCACCCACCCCGTGCTGTCGGGCCAGGCCTACGAAAAGATCAATGCCAGCGCCCTGGAGGAGGTGATCGTGACGGATACCATTCCGCTGAAGCAGGACAAGGACCTGCACAAGTTCACCGTACTGTCGGTGGCCGACATCTTCGCCGACGTCATCGAGCGCGTGCACAACTACAAGCCCATCTCTCCAGTATTCTTCAAGTAGGAATCTCCGGTCAAGGCAAACC
Source organism: uncultured Alistipes sp. (assembly GCA_910577475.1). Classification (GTDB taxonomy): domain Bacteria; phylum Bacteroidota; class Bacteroidia; order Bacteroidales; family Rikenellaceae; genus Alistipes. The sequence continues at coordinate 22,910 of CAJTLJ010000016.1, read as the reverse complement.
CGGGACGGCTTTTGGCCGTCCCGGGTCATTTTATCCCCGACGACGGCCGCCCGCCCGGACAAGCAGCGCCACGGTCGTTGTAGCAACCTCGGAGAGGGGCATGGCGAGCCAGATTCCCGGCGTCCCCAGCAGACGGGGCAGCAACAGGAATGCCGGCACGAGGAACAGAGCTCCGCGCAGCAACGCCAGACCGGTCGCCGCGCGTACCCGCTCGAGACTCTGGTTATAGCCGATCAGGACGAGGTTCAGCACGAAACAGACGAAACCCACGGCGAACAGAGGGAATCCCCCGACGGCAATCCGGGCTGCGGGGACATCGAGGGGAATGAAGAGCCCGACCAGCATTTGCGGGGCGAGCACGAAAAGTGCCGTCGTGCAGGCGCCGCAGAAAACCGCCGTCCGCAACACCAGCCGCAGGGCCTGGCGCACCCGCGACGCATTGCCCGCACCGTAATTGTAGCTCCAGATCGGCTGTGCCGATTGAGCGATGGCATTTCCGATCATGAAGACGAAGGGGATATAGTAGCAGGCGATTCCGAAGGCTCCCACGCCGTCGTCGCCCAGATAGTGCACGAAGGTGAGGTTGCCGGCAAACATCAGCACGGCCAGCGTCAGCTCGCCCAGCAGAGCCGAGGAGCCGACACGACATTGGTAGCCGATATTCCGCAGCGAGAGACGCAGACTCTTCAGACTGGTCTTCAACCGGTAGAAGCGCAGCCGGCGGGCGAAAAACAGCAGATAGAGCACCACGATGAGCCCGCCCGCGACAATGCTGATCGCCGTCGCGATGGCAGCCCCCTTCACCCCCATTCCCAGCGGAAAGATGAACAGCCAGTCGAGCACCACGTTGATCGCGCCGGAGACGACGCTGCACCACATAGCCAACTTAGGAGCCCCGTCCAGCCGGAGCACGAAAAGTCCCACGGTCGTCCACAGCTGGAAAAGCATCGAGGGGAAGATCCAGACCATGTATCCGATCACCTGCGGCATCAACCGCTCCGATGCCCCCAGCAGGCGGGCGAGCGGATGGGCGAAACCGAGGATCAGAACCGTCAGCACGACGGTCAGCAGGGTCACGAAGAGAAAGGCCTGCGTGATGTTTATGCGGGCGGCTTTCTCCTTCCCTCGGGCCAGGTGAATGGAGGCCACCACCGAACCCCCCACGCCCATCATCAGCCCCAGACCGGTGAAGATCATCCAAAGCGGCACACAGATATTGATGGCGGCAATGCCGTCGCTGCCCACGCCGCGCCCGACAAAGATGCCGTCGGCCGCCGTAACGGCCGAAAGGCTCAGCATCCCCAGCACGGTAGGGATAAACAGCTTGCGAAACAAGGCCTTTACGTCGGCCGTCCCGAAGTCGATTGCGTCTCTATCCATAGTTCGTTCGAAATCATAAAAAAAGCCGGACAAGAGATTGGTTTTACCCAGTCATCTTATCCGGCCGATGCAGCCCTCCGATGAGGATTACAAAACGCTTTTCGTATTTTGTTTTTGCAAAGGTAGGACTTTCGGACCGAAACTCCAAATTTACGTTACAAAACATACCCTTTTGCGATTCGCATGGGTCTTCGCCGATACGACCGTCGAGATCCCTCGGCTTCGCTCGGGAAGACCCAAAAAGCGGGGGCCGTCTTTTTCAGACAGCCCCCGCTTATGCCGTTTCGGAACGGTTATCTCTTGAGCAGCTGCTTCACCTCGCGGCAGACGGTCTCGCCGTTGTAGCCGAACTTCTCGTCCAGCACCTTGTAGGGGGCCGAGTAGCCGAAGTGGTCGAAGCCGTGGATCGTGCCGTTCTCTCCGACCAGACCGCGCAGGTTCACCGACAGACCCGAGGTCATGCCGTAGCGGACGATTCCGGCGGGCAGCACGTTGTCCTGATACGATTTGGGCTGGTCGCGGAACAGTCCCTCGCTCGGAGCGCTGACTACCCGCACGTTGATGCCCTCCCGGGCGAGCAGCTCGGCTCCCTCCATGAGGGTCGACACCTCCGAACCGCTTGCCACCATCACCACGGCGGGCTTGGCGGTATCGGCCACGATATAGGCGCCCTTCACGATCTGCATCGCCTCTTCGCGACGGTTCGCATGCAGGGCGGGGAGGTCCTTGATGTTCTGGCGGGAGAGGACGAGCGCCACGGGACGATGCTCCTCGAGGGCCACTTTCCAGGCGGCCACCGTCTCCGCACCGTCGGCGGGACGCAGCACGACCATCGAACGCTCGCCGGAGTTGTTTTTCACCTGCTCCATCAGACGGATCTGCGCCTCCTGCTCCACCGGCTGGTGCGTAGGACCGTCCTCGCCCACGCGGAACGAGTCGTGCGTCCAGATATAGATGACGTGCAGACGCATCAGCGCCGAGAGACGCACGGCCGGCTTCATGTAGTCCGAGAAGACGAAGAAGGTGCCGCAGGCGGGGATCACGCCGCCGTGCAGGGCCATGCCGTTCATCACGCAGGCCATCGTGAGCTCCGAAACGCCTGCCTGGAAGAACTTGCCCGAGAAGTCGCCCTTGACGAACGCCTTGGTCTTCTTCAGATAACCGTCGGTCTTGTCCGAGTTGGAGAGGTCGGCCGAGGCCACGATCATATTCTCCACCCGGTCGGCGTAGCAGCCCAGCACGGTCGCCGAGGCGGCGCGGGTAGCCACGTCGGCCTTCATCTCGATCTGTTTGTAGTCGATCACCGGCAGGTCGCCCTTCAGGAAGAGGTCGAGCTTGCGGCCCAGATCCTTGTTCTCGCTGCGCCACTGCTTCTCACGGGCGGCCATCTCCTCGGCCCAGCGCTTCAGCTCCAGCCGGCGCCCGGCGTAGACCTCGACCGACTCGTCGAAGATCTTGAACGGATTTTCGGGGTCGCCCTTCAGGTTAGCCACCGTAGCGGCGAAATCGGCTCCGGCCGCCGACAGCGGCTGTCCGTGGGTCGACACCATGCACTCGTAGCAGGTTCCGTCGGCCGCCACGGCCCCCTTGCCCATCGTCGTGCGACCGATAATCAGGGTCGGACGCTCGGTCTCGGCCAGTGCGGCCTTCAGCGCGGCACGCAGGGCGTCGATGTCATGTCCGTCCGCCGTCTCGACACGCCAGCCCCAGGCACGGTATTTCATGGCGACGTCCTCCGTATCCACCTCATCGACGCGGGTCGAGAGCTGGATGTTGTTGGCGTCGTAATACATGATCAGGTTGTGCAGACCCAGGTGGCCGGCGATGCGGCCCACGCCCTGCGAAATCTCCTCCTCGACGGCACCGTCCGAAATGTAGGCATAGGTCTTGTGAGCCATCCACTCGCCGAAACGGGCCACCAGGAAACGCTCGGCGATTGCGGCGCCCAGCGCCATGGCGTGTCCCTGTCCCAGCGGACCCGACGTATTCTCGATACCGCGCAGCACGTCCACCTCGGGATGTCCCGGCGTGACGCTGCCCCACTGCCGCAGGTTCTGCAGATCCTCGACGGTGAAATTTCCGGCGAGCGCCAGTGTGGCATAGAGCATCGGCGACATGTGTCCCGGATCCAGGAAGAAGCGGTCGCGGAAAGGATGGTCCATGCGGGCGGGGTCGTAGTTCAGAAACTCGGCATAGAGCAGGTTGATGAAGTCGGCACCGCCCATGGCACCGCCCGGGTGACCTGATTTCGCCTTTTCGACCATGGCTGCAGCCAGAATACGGATGTTGTCGGCTGCGCGCGTCAATTTGGAGTTCGTAGTCATATTGTGCGTGAAGTTGTATGATTCTTATTGAACAAAGATACGAAAATTCGGTTTATCCGACACGTTTCAGCCCGGAAAAATTCGCCGCGCCGATCTTTTTTTGCGCATAATCGAGCGTTACGACAAATCGGTCGCAGCCCTGTGAGGGCAGATCGTACATGGCGTCCATCATGATCGTCTCGCAGATCGACCGCAGACCGCGGGCTCCCAGACGGAACTCGACCGCCTTGTCGACCACGTAGTCCAGCACAGCATCATCGAACGTGAGGTCGATACCGTCCATCCGGAACAGGCTCTTATACTGCTTGACGATGGCGTTGCGCGGCTCGGTGAGGATCGACCGCAGCGCATCGCGGTCCAGCGGACGCATGAAGGTCAGCACCGGCAGACGGCCCACCAGCTCGGGGATCAGTCCGAACGACTTCAGGTCCTGCGGCGTGACGTACTGCATCAGGTTCCGGCGGTCGATCGGGTTGCGCTCCTGCTGTCCGAATCCCACGGCGCGGGTATTGAGCCGCTGGGCGATCTTGCGCTCGATGCCGTCGAACGCTCCGCCGCAGATGAAGAGGATGTTGCGGGTGTCGACCTGGATGAACTTCTGGTCGGGGTGCTTGCGTCCCCCCTGGGGCGGCACGTTGACCGTGGTGCCCTCCAGCAGTTTCAGCAGGGCCTGCTGAACCCCCTCGCCCGAGACGTCGCGCGTAATGGAGGGGTTGTCCCCCTTGCGGGCGATCTTGTCGATCTCGTCGATGAAGACGATGCCCCGCTCGGCCTGCGCCACGTCGTAGTCGGCCACCTGCAGCAGCCGCGAGAGGATGCTCTCCACGTCCTCGCCCACATAGCCCGCCTCGGTGAGCACCGTGGCGTCGACGATGGTGAAAGGAACCTGCAGCAACTTGGCGATGGTGCGGGCCATCAGGGTCTTGCCCGTACCCGTAGGACCGACCAGCACGATATTCGACTTGTCAATCTCCACCTCGTTCAGGCCGCCCGCCTCGTCGCGGTGCCCCTTTCGGGTCTGCTCGGCCTTGTGGAGCAGCCGCTTGTAGTGGTTGTAGACCGCTACGCAGAGGTAGCGCTTGGCCTCGTCCTGTCCGATCACGTAGTCGTCCAGAAAGGCCTTCATGCGGGCCGGTTTCCAGAGCTCTTCGCGCGAGAAGGGGAGACGCGCCCGCTCGGTGCGCTGCATCTCGGCCAGCATCTGGTGTCCGCGCTCCAGGCAGTCCGTACAGATATGGGCGCCGTCGGCTCCGCTGAAGAGGGTTTTCGCATCGTTGCGCGCGGCTCCGCAGAAGGAGCAGTGCTCCATGGGGTCCGTATGGTTGTTGTTACCGTTTTTTCTGTGTGTCATCGTTCGGGTATTTCTCGTTTGGTAAGCACCTGGTCGATCAGCCCGTATTCGCGGGCCTCGGCGGCCGAGAGCCAGTAGTCGCGGTCGGCATCGCGCTCGATCTTCTCGTAGTCGACGCCCGAGTGCTTGGCCAGAATCTCGTAAAGTTCGCGCTTGGTGCGCAGAATCTCGCGGGCCGTGATCTCGATATCGGAGGCCTGCCCCTGCGCGCCGCCCAGAGGCTGATGGATCATCACCCGGGCATGAGGCAGCGCCGAGCGCTTGCCGGCAGCACCCGAAGTCAGCAGCACGGCACCCATCGACGCGGCCAGACCGGTGCAGATGGTCGCCACGTCGCAGCTCACCAACTGCATGGTGTCGTAGATGCCCAGGCCGGCCGAGACCGATCCGCCGGGCGAATTGATATAGATCTGCACGTCCTTCTCGGGATCAACCGACTCCAGAAACAGCAGCTGGGCCTGGATGATGTTGGCCGCGTCGTCGTAGATCGGCGCCCCCAGAAAGATGATGCGATCCATCATCAGCCGCGAGAAGACATCCATCGTGGCGACGTTCAGCTGACGCTCCTCGATGATCGTGGGCGATACGTAGCTCGCCTGAACGGAGCGGAAATCGTGCAGTCTGAGGCTGCTGATGCCGCAGTGTCCGCGGGCGTATTTTTCGAATTCGTTCATAAGTCAAAATCTTTTATCGATGAACCGGAATCTCTCCATGTAAAAATCGGACTCTGCAAACATCGCGCCCGCAGAGTCCGAGTAAGGTCGGAGGTTCCGAAATCAGATCTCTTTAGCCAGTTTGGCGAAATCTTCGGACGAAACGGCCTTTTCGGCGATCTTGATCTTGCCCTTCACGGCCTCGACCACCTTCACCTCGTAGAGCTTCTCGTAGATCTTCTGCGACTGCTCCTTGTCCGAGAGAATCTGCTTGCCGTAGTTCTCCAGCATGTCGGCCGGAGCGGCGGGCATGCCGTACTGGGCGAACTGAGCCTGAGCCAGCGCCTTGGCCTCCTCGAGGGCCTCCTCGGCCGAAACCGAGATCTTCTCCTCCTGAATGAAGTGCTTCTGGAGATAGTTCCAGGTGAACATCTTCAGGAAGGCGTCGAAATCCTTCTCGATGTCCTCCTTCGAGAACTTGCCCTCGTTGATGACGTAGAGCCAGCGCTTCAGGAACTCGGCGGGCATCTGCAGGTCGGCCTTCTCGAGCAGGTAGTTGCGCAGCTGGAGCGTGAAGAGGTAGTCGCTCTCACGACGCAGCTCGGCGGCGATCTGCCCGTCCAGGAAGGCGTCCAGACCCTTCTCGTCGGTCACCTCGCCGGCGGGGAAGGCCATCTTGAAGAACTCCTCGTTCAGCTCCGGATCGGCGAACTTGCGGATCTTGGTGATCTCCATCTCGAACTCGGGGTTGATGCCCTCCAGCTCGTTCTCCTTCACCTGAAGGATGGCGGCGCGCTGCGAAGCGCTCTTGTAGAGTTCGTTCACGTTCACCTGCATCTTGTCGCCGACCTTCTTGCCCAGGAACGGCTTGCGCTCCTCCTCGGACATCGAGATCAGACCCACGTAGGCGTCCTGCACCTGCATGTCGCCGTTGTCGAGGGTTACGGTCAGAGCCTCGTCCGACTCCACGCTCTCCACGTCCACCAGACGGCCGTAGCGGCGCAGGTAGTTCGAGCGGTAGTCGTCGTGCATCTTCTTGTCGATCCGGATCGAGCTGTAGGTCAGCTCATCCTTCTGCGAAAGCTCCAGTTCCACGGCGGGGGCCGCACCGGCCTCGAACATGAACTCGAACTCGGTATTGTTCTCGAAATCGAAAGCGCCCTGCTCCTCCGAAGGGATCACGTCGCCCACGTAGTCGATCTTCTCCTGCTGGAGGTACTCGAACACGGCGTTCGAAGCCGTGCGGTAGGACTGCTCGGCGACCATGCCTTTGCCGTACATCTTGCGGATGATACCCATGGGAACCATGCCCGGACGGAAACCGGGAACGTTCGCCTTGCGCTTGTAGTCGCGCAGAGCCTTCTCAACGGCCTCGCCGTAATCGCTTTCGCCCACCGTCACCTTGATGAGCAGCGTGTTTTGTTCGCGTTGTTCTTTTACGATATTCATAGTAACGAATCTGTTATTTTGTTTCGAATCTTCGCTTAAATAGCGCGCAAAGTTACGATATTATCTTCAGAAAAGCAATTTTATACCGAAAATATTGTCGTCCGCCGGCGCTAACCGATGCTCGGGAAGTGGCTGTCGACATAGTGCTGGAACACCTGACGGTAGTTGTCGCCGATGGGCAGGCAGTCGTTCTCGCCGATGTAGACCCGCCCCTTGGCATAACCGGTGATATACTTGAGATTGACTACGAACGAGCGGTGCACGCGCATGAAGCTCTCCGAGGGCAGCGCGCTCTCCATGTTCTTCAGCCGGAACAGGGTCATCAGCGTGGAGCCGTCGGCCAGGTGCAGGCGCACGTACTCCCCCTCGCTCTCGACGTAGACGATATCGGCGATCCGGATCAGCGAGACCTTGTAGTCGGCCTTGACGGAGATATACTCCGGACTCTCGGCCGTCGCCTCGTCCGGCTCGGGGACCGCTTCGCCGGACGCCTCTTCGGAGCGCCGGGCCAACCGGATCAGCTCGTGCAGCGAGCAGACCTTGGCTACCGCGCGCCGGAACTCCGCGAAGCTGAAAGGTTTGAGCAGGTAGTCCGCGGCGTCGAGCCGAAACCCCTCGACGGCGTGTTCCGAATAGGCCGTCGTGAAGACCACCAGCGTCTTCCGCTCCAGCGTCCGCACGAAATCGAGCCCGTTGAGGTCGGGCATGTTGATATCGACGAAGATCAGGTCGACCTCCTCGCCGCGCAGGTACTCGCGCGCCGCGAGGGCGTCGGAGAAGGTGGCGGCCAGCTCCAGTTCGGGGGTGCGGCCGACGTAGTTGCGGATCTGACGGAGCGCCAGCGGCTCGTCGTCGATGGCGATGCACTTAATCATGGCAATTGGGGTATCGTGAGTTGAACGGTATAGGTATCGGCCGCATCCGTGAGGTCGAGCGCGTAACGACCGCCGTAGATCAGGTCCAGCCGCTTGCGCACGTTCTTCAGGCCGATGCCCGGGGCGTGGGCCCCGCTGCGGGGGCGCTTGCTGTTGACGATCGTGCAGCACACCAGCTTGTCGGCCAGCGTCACCCGGATATGGATGAACGAGGCGCGGCTGCCCGACACGCCGTGCTTGAAGGCGTTCTCCACGAAGACGATGAGCAGCAGGGGCGGGATCGAGATTCCGGCCGCCTCGCGGGCGGGATAGTCGATGCGGATGTCCAGCTCCTCGGCATAGCGGATCCGCATCAGCTGGATGTAGTTCTCCATGAACTGCATGTCCTGCTCCAACGAGATGCTGCGCTGTCCCGAGTCGTAGAGCACGTAGCGCATCATCTTCGAGAGCTCGATGACCGCATCTTTCGCCCCGTCGGCGTCGATGTCGATCAGGGCGTGGATATTGTTGAGGGTGTTCATGAAGAAGTGGGGGTTGATCTGATACTTCAGGTAGTCGATCTCGGCCTGGAGATTCTGATGTTTCAGCGCCTCCATCACCTGCTCGTTGCGCATGGCCTGATAGAGCATCTTGATCATGGTGTTGGCACCCGTCATGAAGAGGCCCAGCAGAATGTTCCAGGGCAGGGCCAGATCGGAGAACGAGGCCTTGCGGTTCGCGATCACGGTCTCGTCGAGGGGCAGCACCCTCGGAAAAAACTGCTCGTAGAGGTCCACCGCCCCGAATATCGCCGTGATGACCGCCAGGTCGCACAGCACGTAGAGCACGTAGCGCCGCTTCTGCAGCAGCTTGGGCGCCAGCAGGCTGTTATTGATGATGAACAGCAGCAGGTAGGGGGCGATCTTCCGCCACGAGGTGAAGATGGCCTCCAGGTCGACATGCTCCTCGCCGAGCATCTTGGAGCTCAGGATGGGCACCAGAATGATGACGAGCCAGACCATGACGTAGATCAGGTTCTCGCCGATGCGTTGTTTCCGAATGTTCTGCATACGTTTCATATCCCGCAAAGATAGCGAAAAACCCTAAACGAACGAAGCGGGCAGCTCACGCACCGGCTTGCACGCCCCCTCGGCACAAGTATAGAAATAATGCGTCAGTCCGTTGGTGAGCATCAGCCAGGGGGCGCCGACCACCGAATTGTAACGCACGGCCTGATCCAGCACCGTTCCGTCGATCCGCACCGACGCCGCCTTGCACTCCGCCAGCAGCAGGGGTCTCCCCTGCCGGTCGACCACCACGACGTCGGCACGCTGCGGCTGTCCGTTCAGCCTGACAGGCCACTCCTGCACGATCCGCTGGGGCGCTATGCCCCGCCCCTCGATCCAGCCGATCAGATGACGCCGCACCCACTCCTCGGGGGTCAGCACCAGCCACATGCCCCGCACCGCGTCCCACACCTCGACCCCGACGCCGACCCGCCGGGCCCGCAGCCGAACGGCAGGAAAATTGAGTTTCGGAAGTCCACCCATCGCTGTATTCGTTTTTTTTCGTAACTTTACGGTCACAAATATAGGAAATATATGCGCAAAATCGTCACCCTGCTCGCTCTGTTTTCTCTCGCCGCTGCCTTCGGCCAGTCCGCCGACACCCCCGCCGCACCCGCTTCGGGACGCGAACCGGCCCGCCCCCGCACGATCCCCGTCCAGCGTTTCGACCTGCCGGCCGAGGAGAGCAACAGCTACCTGCGTCCGGTGACGTGGCGTCCTGCAGCCGGATCGGCCGAAACCCGTTTCGAAGCCGACTGCTCCATCCCCTTCGCCTGGGCGAACCGGCAGGTGCTGCTGCGGATCGCTTCGGCCCCGGCCGGCTACGAACTGACGGTCAACGGCCGCCGGGCGGGTCACGTACGGCACGGAGCGCTCCCGGCCGAATTCAACCTCACGAAACTCCTCAGAGAGGGTTCCAACCGGCTGGAACTGCGGATACCGGAATTTCAGCCCGACGCCTCGCTCGACGACTTCGCGCACCCGGCGACCGGGATCGGCGTCTCGGAGTTGATCTCGCAGCCCACCATCCGCATCCGCGACTGCTTCGTCATCACCCGGCCGGTCGACGGAAACTACCTGGCCGAAGTGGGCATCGTAGTGAAGAGCGACGCCCTGAACCGCAAGCAGGCCCGCATACACTACGATCTGAAGAGTCCCTCGGGCCTCTCCGTCAAGAGCGGATTCGAGGATATCGCCCTCTCCATGCGCGGGGAAGACACCCTGCGCTTCACGGTCGCTATCCCCGAAAACGAACTCTGGTCGCCCGACACCCCCACCCGTTACCGCCTGCAACTGCGCACCCAGACCGCCGGGCGCTATACCGAACACCAGACCCGCCTCGTGGGATTCCGCACCATCGAAATGCGCGACGGCGAACTCCTGCTCAACGGCCGGCCGGTGGAGCTCCGGCTGGGAACGTTCGACGGGACGTCGCTGACGGCGACCCGGCTCGAAAACGCCAAATACGGCGGCACGACCGTCCTGCTCCCCCTGCCGGGTCCGGTCGACGAAAGCATCTACGACCTCTGCGACGAGATGGGCATGCTCCTGATCGCCCAGACGCCGCTGCGCAGCGCCCGCTCCGGAGAGTCCCGCCGAAAGGGAGGCAACCCGACGAACGATCCCGCGCACACTCCCTCCTGCATCGACCGCACCGAATCGGCCTACCGCCTCTCCCAATACCACCCCTCGGTAATCGGATTTTCACTGGCCCGCGACGCCTCCAACGGCATCGGGCTCTACGAAAGTTACCTGAATCTGAAACGGCTCGAGGAGCAACGGCCGATTTTCTATCCCGAAGCGGGCGGAGAGTGGAACAGCGATCCGCTGCGCATAATCGAAATAAAATCAATCGATTAACTGCCAATACGCAAACAGACCCGAAAAAAAATGTAAAATTTTTCTCATTTTTTTCGGCAAAAAATTTGCAGATAACGAAAATATAGCTACCTTTGCACTCGCAATCGAAAAGGTTGAATGCCTCTTTAGCTCAGTTGGTAGAGCACGACACTCTTAATGTTGGGGTCCAGGGTTCGAGCCCCTGAGGGGGTACGAAAGCGGAAGATGAAAGTCTTCCGCTTTTTTATTGTATACCCCCATGCACGCACGCCTGTGGCGGCGATGCCGCAATCCATGTCGCAGGTTGTCGCAAGGTTCATTCGATAAGATCAATCCATCCTACCCGAACGGTGGTTGTCACAAGAGTGAAAATTGGCAGAATTACCTAAGAGGAGGACCGACTCATCGATTTCTCGGGAACTTCGAAGTATTGAGCTACTCGAAACAAACTCTTCTTCAGATCGTTCCGCTCCCGTATTCTGAAGCAATCGATCCGGACGACAATATGTCGAAAGTCCTTTATAGTGGGCCAAGATCGAAGCCATATGGTCGGAAACCTCTGACTCGATTTCAACCTCCCCAACGCGTCGAAAGACACAGACTTTCTGATGCAACGTTTAAGGAAATATCACAGGTACTATTTCATTAAGACTCTTATTAAGCAAAGACAAAAGCTTTCTGTCATTATCTTTATAGGCTTTGTGACAAGATAAAGATAACTTCGAAATTTCCATGTGAACGGGATTAGTCGGATCAAATCGGGGGATTCGTATATTCTTAACAATATCAGTACCCCGATTGGTATCGATCGTATAACCTTGTATGATCTGTTCAACAATTTTGGAGTTAAGGACACCGCAAAGGTAGTGGGCCTCATCTTCCGAGTCGAATGGTACAAACAGAACTTTAGAGTCTGTAACCACGATCTTATCGAAGACGAATTCATCTCTAATAGTAGATACTACGCAACAATCCAAAGACTTCGCTTGTTCCTGCCAAAGAACTTTATAGGGTTTAAATGTGTAATCTCCCACATTGTCGAGGCGATACCAAGGAAATTGGTTAACATCAAAGAATTTTGCAGACCTAATGCGTGTATCTCTAAGGAGATCATGGAAATAATAAAGCCAATCGTATGTCCGATAATATTTCGCCTGAAGAGTCTCTGTCGGTATTCCGCGGTAGAGTGCTTCACCTTTGGAAGAATGCGGCACCAACATATAAATGTAAGAATTTATGCCCCATTTCTCTATGTTACGTCCTCCTACCATCGGATATACATGTTCGGCGTCGACAAATCCGACGTGAATACCTAAATCTTTCGCCTCTTGCAATCTCGACCGTTTAATAAGATTCGAGATCTTAAGCAAATCATTTCTACGTTCCAATACCTCCACGAGATAAACACCTTTTGCGCCACAAGGTTCTATTCCCTTGCGACCTTTATAGGGAGAAGGACCTAAAAATTTATCCACGTGATGACTAACGGCTGCCGGTACAGTCAGCCATGGACTTCTAACATCTTCGTTAATTGGTTTCGCAGAGAGCTGAATCGAAGATATTTTGGAACGAACCGATTCGTATGGCATCGAATATTCGACTTTAGCCCCTGGATTAATGGCATATTCGAAATAATTATCCATAGGATATCGCATGCGGACAGACTTTCTGAAAATATATACAGATGTCTTGTTACTTGCTATACCCTTAAAAGGATTCACTCGAAGCATGTCATGCACAGCGTCGATAGAAAAAGGATGTTCCTGGTTATCGCGAGTAATGCAAAATTTCCTGAAACCCTCTCCGCCTTTAAGACTCTTGACAAAAGTTTGGGGAAGAATCAAGGCTGCCACTCCATTATCCTTAAGATAATGATCGATAGCGACATATGTCACAGCCATAGCAAAATCATCGTGGCTCGTGATTTTGTCATAAGCCGACTTTTCGAAAATGCCGTAAGAAAGCCATATATCTAAAGTAAGGTTTCTATAACTTTCGGACATAGCTTTCCAAGCAATCCACGGAGGGTTTCCGATAATGTAATCGAACTGGTTCTCGCAGAAAAGCGGAGCGAAGGAATTCTTGAGAATGATAGGCCAAAAACCATCTCGTCCTGCGTAATGAAGATTGAGAAGTTGAGAGAAAAGATTTCTTGCCAAGACAGCAGTATCATCGTTCATAACAATACCGTATTCATCCGATAATCGAGATGCAAACTGTTCATAAGAAGTATAATCGGAAAGAATACATTTAGAGAGCAGTTTTAAAAACGTATTGCTTTCGTCACGGGAAGCGAGTATCGGAAGTTTGAAATCGCCGACGGATGTTGTGATAGCTATGAAATTCCGGTTCGCTTTTTGCTTAGCATGAATAGTCGGAACCAGAACGCTATCACACATATATATCGGAATTGAAATTGGCTGACGCAATTGTGTGATATCTCCCAGAGATAAAATATAATTGCCTTTGGCTTGAATAACGGCTATCGGATTGATGTCAAATCCGACAAAGTTATTGATGATATGAGAAACCAATTCATTATAACTTTGTTCGCTTGAGTATTTCAGGTTGTATTTTTTTATAAGATCGGTAATAAAAATACCAGAGCCACATGTAGGATCAAGCACAGTGGTATCGATACCGCCATCATAACCTGACTTTTCGATTGTAAATTCTGCAAGCCATTCAACGGTATAATACTCGCCCATCATATGACGTAAATCTTTCGGCATTAAACTCTCATAGGTCTGCTTTAATACATCACCGACAATTTCTGGTTTAATGACGCTTGCGGTAGTTTCAAAATCATCCAATGCCGAAATCAAATTGTTGATGTAGGCGATGTCGAAATTCTCCGAAAGAGTAAACCACTCAAAGAAATGGATTTCAAAAAAATTGTCGATGAAATTACAGAAATCGTCTCTTTGCCCGTAAAAGAGTTTAATGAGGTCGGACTTGTCCTGAATAATATCCGGCTTAATGGCCGGTAATTGAAGATTCGCAAAAAGATTTTGAATAAGTAATTTGATAAGGATGCTATAATACGTCTGAATTATAAAGAGCGTTTTTTTAACATCATCTTCATTTCTGAAAGCTATAGGATAGAATTTTTGAAGCGCGTGGACTTGCTTGACAAAATCCGATTCCTGATCGCCATATATGGTACCGAAAATTCTGTCCCATTCATTATAAAGGGTCGCAATACGTATATTGGTTTCTAATGACTCCTCTAAAAGATTACGAAGATATACAATAGTAGACTTAGAAATCTCAGATTCAGCTCTGAATGTCTCGCAGAGAGATTCGGCAGATAACTTTTTTCGAACAGTCGAGCGTAAGTAAAGAAGAATCCGTTTTACGCCATGTAAAAACTCATAAGGGTTGGAGCACTCGAATTCGACATTGAATGAACGAGGGAAATCCTTAGGGAATTTTTTTGTCTTGTAGGAATGGTATATATTGGTGGTCTTGCTACTAAGTTTGAAACGGCAAAAAACGAATTTTGAGCCATCGAAGCCGACACCTACCGAAGATGTAAGATAGTGAAGAAACCTGTCGATATCTCCATGAGATTCCTGTAAAGCGAAATTGACGAGATAGTGGAAAAGGCCACGGTCTTTTTCATCTCGTCCATAGACAGCCTCCTTAATTCCGTCATAATTAGGCTTCGAGAAAAGATTTAGTTTTTTATATTCGAAATAAATATTATTATAAACGCTATCGATACGTCCTCCATAAGCTGACGTAATCTCATTATGTGAACTGATCGATATACCTAATGCCTTACCGATATCATTGAAGAAAATATTGGAGGCTCCCTTTATGTCATCTTCAGAACGTGCATCATTGCATTGTTGCTGAAAATGAGTAATAATATTTGAAATTTCGTTAGATGTCATCTTTAAAGCAGAAGTTCCCGCAGCATCTGAAGATCGACCAAAGCCTGTAACGACTGCTCGGGAGTTTCAATGTTTATTCGTCTTACACCGTATATCTCTGTCTGTTGTTAGGTCATTTTCCAGATTTCGTCGTTATCTTCTTACAAAGGTATTCAATAATTCTTAAACAGCCGATAAGCGGGCGGAAATATTTTCGTCAGACTCATCCAAAAGCAAGATTCAAATCAATGGTACGATCTCTTTCAATCGAGAAGCGTTGCGGCGGTCTGGATAACACGATACTCTTCATGTCGAGATCCAGCTACTGAGGAACCAAAGCAAAAAGACGAAAGCCCTCCGCATTTTTCGGATTTTCGGGAAGAATGGTTAAATTTGTTTCAAAAACAGTTCCATGCAAGCCTATACCTATATCGAACACGGGCGGTTCGAGCTGCTCGACAAGCCGAAACCCGTTTTACAGGAACCGCGCAATGCCATCGTGCGCGTGACGCTCGCGAGCATCTGTACCAGCGACCTGCATATCAAGCACGGCAGCGTGCCGCGCGCTATCGAGGGTATCACCGTCGGTCACGAGATGGTCGGCATCGTCGAGGCGGTCGGAGCGGAGGTGCGCAGCGTAAAGGTCGGCGACCGTGTGACGGTCAACGTCGAAACCTTCTGCGGCGAATGCTTCTTTTGCAAGCGCGGCTACGTGAACAACTGCACCGATCCCGACGGAGGTTGGGCCTTAGGCTGCCGCATCGACGGCGGGCAGGCGGAGTATGTCCGCGTGCCGCATGCCGATCAAGGGGTGAACCGTATTCCCGATACGGTGAGCGACGAGCAGGCATTGTTCGTCGGCGATATTCTGGCTACGGGTTATTGGGCGGCGAAGATTTCGGAGATCGCGCCCGACGACACGGTCCTGATTATCGGTGCCGGACCGACGGGTATCTGCACGCTGCTTTGCGCGAGGTTGAAACATCCGAAGCGAGTCATCGTCTGCGAAAAATCGTCCGAACGGCGGCAGTTCGTGCGGGAGCACTATCCCGAAGTTCAGACAGTCACACCGGAGGAGTGTCGCGAGGCAGTCCTTGCAAACAGCGACCGCGGCGGCGCCGACGTCGTGCTGGAGGTGGCCGGCGCGGAAGATACGTTCCGCCTGGCGTGGGAGTGCGCCCGACCCAACGCGACGGTTGTCATTGTTGCGCTCTACGACCGGCCGCAGGTGCTGCCGCTGCCCGACATGTACGGCAAGAACCTTACCTTCAAGACGGGCGGCGTGGACGGCTGCGACTGCGCCGAAATCCTCCGGCTGATCGAGGCGGGCGAGATCGATACCACGCCGCTCATCACGCACCGCTATCCGCTCGGCCGCATCGCCGAGGCATACGACCTCTTCGAAAACCGCCGCGACGGAGCGATTAAGGTAGCGATAACAATTGAATGAATTTTGTAAAATAACAAATAATGATTCTTCCGACAATGACTTATAAAGAGATGTACGATCATCTCGCAGCAGATAAGAAAAAGGTCGATATTAAGATAGACTATCTTTTGCCGAAAGCGATCAAGTCCTTCAAAAAAACGATGAGGTTTCCGGCATGGGAACTTTACGATTATACGATCCCTTCAACCAATAATAAATACGTCATTTACTTTTATGCTGAAAGTAGGGCAAGAATAGAAAATCCTGAAATAGGATCGTTTACCATCGTTCATAATGGGAAACATCGATTCATTGTCAAATGGGGTGCCGGTGGTTATAAACATACCCCAGATGGCGAAATGATGGCCATCAGACAAATTCATGCTTATACGAGCCATTTTATACAACGTTACAATGAACGCTTTTTGAAAGACGACTCGCTAACAGCAAATGAAATAGCCGCAAGATATCTATCAAGGAATACAATTGCAATGCCTCTCAAACAGAACGAGGGAATCAACCGTAATCACGAGAAGTATGGCGAAAAGGGACAATACGCCTTTCGTGTTAGAGATGGGATCTGTTTTTCTTATTCGGCAGTCGATGGAATAGAAAGCGAAGATGGAGATAGGCATAAGGATAAAGTCGAAGCCTTGTATATATGTTATACCACGTTTATGAACGAATCCAAAATGACGGACACCCAACGTAAAGCCATTCTAAAAGAACATTGGGAAAAATGGTTGCAATTTGCTGAAGATTTCCAAAAAGAGGCTAAAGACGGAGTAATAACCCTTAAACTGGAGCCCTGAAATATTAGCCAAAAACGATGATATCGTTTTTCCTCGGCCCCGGATTCTCCGTTTCGCGAATTTTACGTACATTTGTTCGTTGAAAACAGTTGATGCTATCATGAATATCGATATCGAAGAGCGGGTACAACGCGCCCGCGACCTCTTTCGGGAGGGATACAACTGCTCGCAATCGGTTCTGCTGGCCTATTGCGACCTGTTCGAGTTGAATCCCACCCTCGCCGCCACCCTCTCGGCGCCGCTCGGCGGCGGCCTGAGCCGGCTGCGGGAGGTATGCGGCGCCGTCAGCGGCATGGCAATGGTGGCGGGGCTCATCCGTCCCTACAACGATCCCTCCATCCCCGGAGCCAAAGGAGAGACCTACTCGCTGGTGCAGGAGCTGGCCGAGCGATTCCGTGCCGAAAACGGAGCGATCGTCTGCCGTGAGTTGCTGGGACTGACCCGCCCGAAGGACGACCCCACGCCGTCGGAGCGCACCGAAGCCTACTACCGCAAGCGTCCCTGCCCGGAGCTGATCGCCTGCGCCGCCCGTATCGTCGGCGAGCAGCTGCTCACGCTCCCGGCCGATGCCCTGCACACGAAAACGGCCGAGTCATGAGACGGCTGCTGATCCTGCTCGCCGCCTCTCTCCTCGCTGCCTGCGGACACCGGAGCGCCTCGACGGACAACTACGACCGGACGCTCTACGCCCCGCGCTACGCCTCGGGATTCGAGATCGTCGGGGCGGACGGCGCCGCCAGCACGATGCTGAAGGTCCGCAACCCCTGGCAGGGGGCCGAGGGGATCGAAACGCGGCTCTTCATCGCGCGGAACGGCGAGCTGGCCCCCGCGGGTTTCGAGGGGCAGGTGCTCGACGGCGATGCCCGGCGCGTGGTCTGCATGTCCTCGACCCACGTGGCGATGCTCGATCTGGCGGGAGCCGCCGAAACCATCGTCGGAGTCTCGGGGCTCGACTACCTCTCGAATGCCCATGTCGCGGCGAACCGCAGCCGGATCGACGACGTGGGCTACGAGGGGAACGTCGACTACGAACGGATCGTGGCCCGACAGCCCGACCTCGTGCTGCTCTACGGCGTGAACGGCGCAAGCGGCATGGAGGCGAAGCTGCGCGAGCTGGAGATTCCGTTCGTCTACATCGGCGAGTACCTCGAAGAGGAGCCGCTGGGCAAGGCGGAGTGGCTGGTGGCCGTCGCTGAGACGGTGGGCCGCCGCCCGGCGGCCGAGGAGATCTTCGCCGCCATCCCCGAGCGCTACGACGCCCTGAAAAGGCGGGTCGCCGCCGAAACCTCCGACACCCCGTCGGTGATGCTCAACACCCCCTACGGCGACTCGTGGTTCATGCCTTCGGCGGGGAGCTACCTCATCCGGCTGATCTGCGACGCGGGCGGCCGCTACCTCTATTCGCAAAACGACACCGGGCGTTCGCTCCCCATCGACCTCGAAGAGGCGGCCCTGCTCGTCTCGGGTGCCGACCTCTGGCTCCACGCCCAGGCGGCGTCGCTCGACGAACTGCGCAGCCGCTACCCCAAGTTCGCCGATGCCCCGTGCGTCCGGGAGGGCCGTGTCTGGAACTGCGACCGGCGGACCAACGCCGCGGGCGGCAACGACTTCTGGGAGTCGAGCGTCGTCCACCCCGATCTCGTCCTGCGCGACCTGGTGAAGATCCTTCACCCCGAACTGGTCGACGAACCCTTCGTCTATTACCGCCGGATCGAGTAACCCCCCCCCGGCCATAAAAAAGTTCTCCGGCCGAAGCCGGAGAACGGACTGCCGCAGCAAGCAGGTAGAATAAGAAACCACCCCTATTTCCCGGCCAGCAGCTCGAATTCGAGTTTCGCGACATCGCGGCTGTTCGGGCCCACCATCACGTCGAACCATCCCGGCTCGACGATGTAGTTCATCTCCCCGTCGTAGAATCCGAGTCGCTCGGCCGGGAGGGTGAAACTTACCCGCACGGTCTCCCCGGCCGGGATATGGACGCGGCGGAAATCCTTCAGCTGCCGGACGGGCCGCGAGATCGAGGCCGCCCGGTCGCGGATGTAGAGCTGCACGATCTCGTCGCCGTCGCGCTCGCCCGCATTGGTGACGTCGACGCTCACCTCGATCTCACCGCCCGGCTCCATCTCGGGGGCGCTCAGAGTCGGGTTCGCATAGTCGTAACGGGTGTAGGAGAGGCCGTAGCCGAAGGGATAGAGCGGCGTATTGGAGACATCGAGATAGCGGGAGAGGTATTTCTGGGTATTGCGCTCGTCGGGCAGCGGCCGGCCCGTCGGCAGGGCGTCGTAGTGGATCGGAATCTGCCCCTCGTTGCGGGGGAAGGTGACCGTCAGCTTGCCCGAGGGGTTGACGTCGCCGAAAAGCACGTCCGAGATCGCATCGGCCCCCTCGCTGCCGGGCGACCAGACGGAGAGGATGGCGGGTACATGCTCCTGCTCCCACTCCATCACGACGGGACGCCCCATGAAATAGAGCATCGCCAGCGGCTTCTTCAGGGCCAGCAGCCGCTCCAGCAGGCGGCGCTGCACCGCGGGCAGCTCCAGCCGGCTGCGGCAGCTCGCCTCGCCGTTCATCCAGACCCCTTCGCCCATAGCCACCACGATGACGTCCGCACGCGAAGCCGTGCGCACCGCCTCGTCGAACCCGGCCTCCGAGCCGGCGGTAAAGTCGCAGCCGCGGGCGCAGAGAATCTCGGCCCGGTCCCCTGCGGCACGGCGCATGCCCTCGACCAGCGAGGCGTAGCGGTCGGGAGTAGCCGCCAGGCTCCAGGTGCCGCTCATCTCCCGCCGGTTATCGGCCGCAGGGCCGATCAGGGCGATCCGGCCCCGCTTTTCGAGGGGCAGCACCCCGTCGTTCTTCAGCAGTACGAAAGACTCGGAGGCCAGCTTGCGGGCGAAATCGCGGTGCGTGCGGCAGTAGACCGTATCGGACTTGTCGCGCCAGTAGCGGAACGGATCTTCGAACAGACCGAGGCGGTATTTAGCCTCCAGCACGTGCCGGCAGGCCTCGTCGATCCGCTTCACGTCGACCCGTCCCTGCGCCGCCAGGTTCTCCAGATGGTCCAGATAGCACTCCGAAACCATGTCCCAGTCCAGTCCGGCATTCATCGCCAGCGCCGTGCAATCCTCGGCCGACCCCATGCCGTGCGCCTCCATTTCGGGGATGGCCGTGTAGTCCGACATGATGAGGCCGTCGAAGCCCATCCGGCCGCGCAGCAGGTCGGTGAGCAGCCACCGGTTGCCCGTAGCGGGCACGCCGTCGACCACGTTGAAGGAGGCCATCGCCGACCCGGCTCCGGCATCCACGGCCGCCCGATAGGGGTCGAGGTACTCGTTGTACATGCGCACACGGCTCATGTCCACCGTATTGTAGTCGCGGCCGGCATCGGGGGCGCCGTAAAAGGCGAAGTGCTTGACGCAGGCCATGATCGTATTTTCGGCAGACAGGTCATCGCCCTGATAGCCGCGCACCATCGCCTCGGCGATGCGCGAACCGAGATAAGCATCCTCGCCCGACCCCTCGGCCATGCGGCCCCAGCGGGCGTCGCGGCTGATGTCCGCCATCGGCGAGAAAGTGAGGGCGATTCCCCGGGCGCTCGCCTCCTCGGCGGCTATCCGGGCCGAGCGCTCGATCCCCTCCAGGTCCCACGAGCAGGAGAGCCCGAGCGGGATGGGAAAGATCGTCTCGTAACCGTGGATGACATCCATGCAGAAGAGGAGCGGAATGCCGAGGCGCGACTCGTTCACGGCCATCTCCTGCAACTCCCTGATCTTCGACATCTGCTTCAGGCTCAACACGCCTCCGACCTCTCCCCGGCGAATCTGCTCTCCGGTTCCGCTGGTCTGCGAAGGCCCGGTATAGATATCGCCGGCATTGCAGAGATTCAGCTGACCGATCTTCTCCCTCAGGGTCATCTCCGCCATCAGCCGGTCGACGTAACGGTCCATCTCCCGGTCGGGCGAGGAGCACCCCGCCGTCAGCCAGAGGGCGGCCATCCAAACAATTTTTTTCATGGTTTTCAAAAGTATTTAGTTAATTCGGATTCTTCATAGAAGCGCTCCAAAGATAGAAAAATTCGGCACTTCACAAAGACAATTCCGGACCGATTCGGGAGAAAATCACGGAACAGCTCCGTTTTCGCGGCCCCCTCGCCCCGCATCCGGCGGAACATGCGGCAGAAAAAGGACCGGGCTGTCCAAACAGGGAGCGTGCCGAAATACGAATTTCGGCACGCTCCTTTTAAGGTTCGCTATCGGATCGGACGGCTACAGACCGAACTCCTTTTTCAAGAGATCGACGGCATCGAGCTTCTCCCAGCCGAAGTACTCGATCTCGCGCTCGACCTCCTTGCCGTGCTCCCAGAGCTTCTCGACACGGGTGTAGGGGCGGTTGCCGAAGTGCCCGTAGGAGGCCGTGGCCTCGAAGATCGGGTTCTTCAGGCCGAAGCGGCGCACAATGGCCGCGGGGCGCAGATCGAAGAGCTTGCCGATGTGCGAGGCGATCTCGCCGTCGGTCATCCCCTCCAGCCCGGCCGGGCGCTTCGAGCCGTAGGTATCCACATAGATCGAGAGCGGCTCGGCGATGCCGATGGCATAGCTCAGCTCCACCAGCACCTGATCGGCGATACCGGCCGCCACCATATTCTTCGCGATGTGGCGCGCGGCATAGGCGGCCGAACGGTCCACCTTCGAGGAGTCCTTGCCCGAGAAGGCGCCGCCGCCGTGGGCGCCGCGGCCGCCGTAGGTGTCGACGATGATCTTGCGGCCCGTCAGACCCGTGTCGCCGTGAGGACCGCCGATGACGAATTTGCCCGTGGGGTTCACGTGCAGGATGTAGTCGTCGCCGATCAGTCCG
This sequence comes from uncultured Alistipes sp., assembly GCA_910577475.1. Classification (GTDB taxonomy): domain Bacteria; phylum Bacteroidota; class Bacteroidia; order Bacteroidales; family Rikenellaceae; genus Alistipes. The sequence continues at coordinate 1,023 of CAJTLJ010000016.1, read as the reverse complement.
GCCAGCTTGTCGCCCGCCCGCTCCAGACGCGCCTTGACGCGGGGAATCAGAATCGTGCGGACATCCTCCCGGATCCGCTCCTGCATCTGCCGCTCGGCCTGCTTCTCGGTCACCCCCTCGCCGGCCGCGACGAACTCGTCGTGCTGGGTCGACACCACGATGGTGTGGACGCGCAGCGGATACCCCGTGGCATCGTCGTACTCGACAGTCACCTGACTCTTCGAGTCGGGACGCAGGTAGGTCATCACTTCGCCTTCGCGGCGGATGACAGCCAGCTCCTTCAGGATCACGTGCGAGAGGATCAGCGTCGCAGGCATGTATTCGCGGGTCTCGTTGCAGGCATAGCCGAACATGATGCCCTGGTCACCGGCACCCTGCGCATCCTCCTCCTCGCGCACGACACCCTGGTTGATGTCGGACGACTGCTCGTGGATGGCCGAGAGGATGCCGCACGACGCGGCATCGAACTGATAGGCGCTCTTGTTGTAGCCGATCCGGTCAATCACGCGGCGGGCTACCCCCTGCACGTCGACATAGGCCTCCGAGCGCACCTCGCCCGCCACAACCACCAGACCGGTGGTGCAGAGGGTTTCGCAGGCGACCTTCGAATTGGCGTCGTGACGCAGGAACTCATCGAGAATGGCATCGGAAATCTGATCCGAGACCTTGTCGGGGTGTCCTTCCGACACCGACTCCGACGTAAATAAAAATTTTCCCATCTTGTTTACGTACATTAAGTCAAACAATGGGAAAGCAATTGGCTGTTGGAATAAAAAACGTGCTGTTTTAGCGATTTTTTATTGTGGTTTGCAATCAGTCAAATCTTTCCACACTCCCCCGTCCTTCGAACGGGAGCGCAAAGATAGGAAACATATTCCGGAAAAACAAACAATCGAACCGATATCCATTCGCTATGCCCGATTGTTTCGCCGATGCTGTCCTGTCGGGCGGAGGAGCATTCGCCCCGTAGTCGAGACACCCTACGTTCCGGAACATTCACCCTTTGCAGGTCATAATGGTTCA
>CAJTLJ010000015.1 GCA_910577475.1 uncultured Alistipes sp. | reverse complement strand
ACGTTTACGTAACGGCAACGCGAATCGCGCCTTTCCGGCGGATCGCTTGTCCCAAAGGTAGTACATTTTTCCCGATTTACAACAAAATATGTGCTTTTTTTTCATCCCGAGCGAAGCGTAGCCATTCCGTACTGTCACCCCGAGCACAGTCGAGGGGTCCCGAGGGTCGTAGTGCGTGAACCATTATGACCTGCAAAGGGTGAATGTTCCGGAACGTAGGGTGTCTCGACTGCGGGCCTGCGGCCCTCCGCTCGACATGACAGAAAAAAAGGCCTCCGAATGAAGCGCCCCTACATGTCATCCCGAGCTTGTCGAGGGATCCCGACGGCCGGATCAGCGGGAACCGTTTTGAACTGCACCGGTGAATGTTTCGCTATGTCGAGACCTTTCGACTCCGCCATCGCTCCGCTCAAGGTGACAGCCGTCCGATTCGGCGCTTTGCGCCGGCAGTCCGCAGCCACCCCGGGCGAAGGACTGCATAAAACTCCGTCCTTCGCTGGCTGCGCACTGTGTGTATGGTTTATGATGGGTGAATGTGCCGATAGGTCGAGATGTTTCGACTGCGGGGCTGGCCGCCCCTCCGCTCAACATGACAACAAAGACTGTCACCCCGAGTGAAGCGGAGCGGCATCGAGGGGTCTCGACTATCAGATCAGCGTGAACCGTGTTGAACTGCACCGGTGAATGTTCCGCCATGTCGAGGCCTTTCGACTTCGGGACTTTCGCCCCTTCGCTCAAGGTGACAGAAAGAGCGTACAGAATAATTGTGAATTGTGCATCGTGCATTGAGATTTGTTCTGTCATTCCGAGCGGAGCGCACAAAAAAGGGGCCGCCTGACAACCGTCAGACAGCCCCGGAAATTTCGCGTCGGACCGATTTAGAGCTTCGGACCGGCAGCTACCAGCGACTTGCCCTCTTCGTTTCCGGTGAACTTCGAGAAGTTCTTGATGAAGCGGCCGGCCAGATCCTGCGCCTTCTCGTCCCACTGTGCGGGGTCGGAGTAGGTATCGCGCGGATCGAGGATGGCGCTGTCCACGCCCGGCAGAGCGGTGGGCACCTTGAAGTCGAAGATCGGAATCTGCTTCGTGGGAGCCTTGTCGATCGAGCCGTCCAGGATGGCGTCGATGATACCGCGGGTATCCTTGATTGAGATACGCTTGCCGGTACCGTTCCAACCGGTGTTCACCAGGTAGGCCGTAGCACCGGACATCTGCATCTTCTTCACCAGCTCCTCGCCGTACTTGGTGGGGTGCAGCGACAGGAAAGCAGCGCCGAAGCAGGCCGAGAAGGTCGGCGTGGGCTCGGTGATGCCGCGCTCGGTGCCGGCCAGCTTGGCAGTGAAGCCCGACAGGAAATAGTACTTCGTCTGCTCGGGGGTCAGGATCGAAACGGGAGGCAGCACGCCGAATGCGTCGGCCGACAGGAAGATCACCTTCTTGGCGGCGGGAGCCTTCGATACGGGCTTCACGATGTTTTCGATGTGGTAGATGGGGTAGGACACACGGGTATTCTCGGTCACCGACTTGTCGGAGAAATCGATCTTGCCGTTCTCGTCTACGGTCACGTTCTCCAGCAGGGCGTTGCGGCGGATGGCGTTCCAGATGTCGGGCTCGTTCTCCTTCGAGAGGTTGATCACCTTGGCATAGCAGCCGCCCTCGAAGTTGAAGACGCCGTCGTCGTCCCAGCCGTGCTCGTCGTCGCCGATCAGCTGACGCTTGGGATCGGTCGAAAGGGTGGTCTTGCCCGTGCCCGACAGACCGAAGAAGATGGCGGTCTCGCCCTTCTCGTTCGTGTTGGCGGAGCAGTGCATCGAAGCGATGCCCTTCAGCGGCAGCAGGTAGTTCATGTAGGAGAACATACCCTTCTTCATCTCACCGCCGTACCAGGTGTTGATGATGACCTGCATCTTCTCCGTGAGGTTGAAGACGACGGCCGTCTCCGAGTTCAGGCCCAGCTCCTTGTAGTTCTCCACCTTGGCCTTCGATGCGTTCAGCACCACGAAATCGGGCTCGCCGTAGTTCTCCAGCTCGGCGTCGGTCGGACGGATGAACATGTTCTTCACGAAGTGAGCCTGCCAGGCCACCTCCATGATGAAGCGGATCTTCAGACGGGTGTTCTCGTTGGCGCCGCAGAAGGTGTCGACCACGTAGAGCTTCTTGTTCGAGAGCTCCTGGCCGGCCAGGTTCTTCAGCACCTTCCAGGTCTCCTCCGTAACGGGCTTGTTGTCGTTCTTGTACTCCTCGGAGGTCCACCAGATGGTGTCCTTCGTCGTATCGTCCATCACAAAGAACTTGTCTTTGGGCGAACGGCCGGTGTAGACGCCGGTCATCACGTTGACGGCATCCATCTCGGTCAGCTGACCCTTCTCGTATCCCTCCAGACCGGGCTTGGTCTCCTCGCGGAACAACTCGTCGTACGACGGGTTGTAAACCACTTCGGTCGCACCCGTGATACCGTACTTTTTCAAATCAATCTTAGCCATAGTTTTTCGATTATATTAATAAATAGCTCATTAATCCTGTTCGCAAAGCGGAGCATCCCCCGCTCCTTCACGGTGCAAAGGTAGCAAAACTTTCAGTTTTGTGAAATAAATAACAGAAAATTATTCAATATTTTTCATAAATTTTTCAAGCAGCCGCAAATACAGATGAAACAGCATGTTACATGTAAAAATCCATCTGTCCGGGATCGGCCTCGAATCGTTCGCAACGCCCCTCCTGCGGGGTTTTCGTCCCCCGTTTCGCACCGTTGGACCGACCCGTTCGACCGTTCGTCCCAAAAATGTTGCCCGTTTGAAAAATTTTTCCCACTTTTGTCCGATACCCGAGCCCCGCGGGGCGGAGTCCGAAACGATGGCAGGCATTTATCTACATATCCCCTTCTGCAAGCGCATATGCTCCTACTGCGACTTCTACAAGTCGGTGCGCACGGAGCTGATCGACGCCGTAACGGCGCGCATGCACCGCGAACTGACCGAGCGCAGCGGCTACCTGCACGACCGGAGGATCGAGACCGTCTATTTCGGCGGCGGCACCCCCTCGCTCTGCCGGCCGGAGCAGCTGGGGGGACTCATCGCCCGCATCCGCGAAGAGTTCGACTGCTCGGCCCTCTGCGAGACCACCGCCGAGGTGAACCCCGACGACCTCACGCCCGCCTATCTGGAGGGGCTGCTGCACGCCGGCATCGACCGACTGTCCATAGGCATCCAGTCCTTCGACGACCGGGAACTCCGGTTCATGAACCGCCGCCACGACTCCGCAGCCGCCCGACAGGCAGTCGGGGAGGCCCGCCGGGCCGGCTTCCGCAACCTGACTATCGACCTGATCTTCGGCGTTCCGGGATTCGGCGGCGACACCCTGCGGCACAACCTGGAGCAGACGCTGGAGCTGCGCCCCCAGCACATCTCCGCCTACCACCTGACCATCGAGCCCGACACCGCCTTCGGCCGCCGAGCCCGGCGGGGCGAACTGCGGGCCGTAGAGGAGGAGGTGAGCGAGGCGGAGTTCCGGACCGTCCACGACACCCTGACGGCGGCCGGATACGAACACTACGAGGTCTCGAACTTCGCCCTGCCCGGCTTCCGGGCCCGCCACAACTCCGCCTATTGGAACGGCCGGGAATATCTGGGCATCGGTCCCGCCGCCCACTCCTTCGACGGGCGGAGCCGCCGCTGGTCGACCGACACGGCCGAGAGCTACGCCGCGGGCGGCCCCCTGAGCTTCGAAGAGGAGATGCTGAGCGATCGCGACCGGCGCAACGAATACCTGATGACCCGCCTGCGGACCTCGGACGGGCTCTCGCTGAAGGCGTTCGAAGCGGCCTTCGGACCGCAGGCCGCCGCCCGGCTGGTCCTCGAGGCCCGGCCCCTGCTCGAAGCGGAAACGCTCCGCCGCGAAGGGGACCGGCTGCTGATTCCGCCCGAGCGGTTTCTGACATCGGATGCCGTGATCGGAACGCTTTTTGAGCCGGAACCGGACACCGCACGCCACCGACCTGACCCGCCGGACGCTCCATAAGCACCGAAAAAGTTGGTTTATATACAAATAAGTATTACCTTTGCGGCGGATTTTTCATATCCGCATTTTCGATACAAAAAATACAAAATATTAGAAATCAAGAAAATTATGACAGCTGCAAAACTTTCACCCGACTACTTGTTCGAAGCCAGTTGGGAGGTATGCAACAAGGTGGGGGGAATCCACACCGTAATTTCGACCAAGGCGCTGACTACCACCAAGAAACTCGGCGACCGGTACATGCTCATCGGTCCCGACCTCTCGCACGAAGGGGTGAACCCCGAATTCGAGGAGGATCCCGAACTGCTGAAGGGGTGGCGCCTGAGCGTCTACGAGGAGGGCGTGCGCATCCGCGTGGGCCGCTGGAAGATCAACGGCAGCCCCATCGCCATTCTGGTGGACTTCACCTCGCTCTTCGCCCGCAAGGACGACATTCTGAAGAGCCTGTGGGAGACCTACCACGTCGACTCCATCTCGGGCCAGTGGGACTACGTGGAGCCCGTGCTGTTCGGCTATGCCGCCGGCATGGTGATCTCCTCGTTCGTCGAGAACTTCTGCGCCTCGACCGACAAGGTGGCCGCCCACTTCCATGAGTGGATGACCGCCGCCGGCGGCCTCTACCTGCGCAAGTACTCGCCCTACATCGCCACCCTCTTCACCACCCACGCCACGGTGATGGGCCGCTGCATCGCCGGCAACCGCCTGCCGCTCTACAACGATCTGGCGAAGTTCAATGCCGACGAACTGGCCCGTCAGTTCAACGTGGTAGCCAAGCACTCCATCGAGAAGATGGCGGCCACCTACCACGACGCCTTCCTGACCGTGAGCGACATCACGGCCAACGAGTGCAAGTACCTGCTGGGACGCGAGGTGGACTGCGTGACGCCCAACGGATTCGAGAACGACTTCGTATGGAGCGGCAAGGAGTACGACGCCAAGCGCAAGGAGGCCCGCGAATCGATGATCCGGGTGGCCGAGGCCTGCCTGGGCACGAAATTCTCGACCGATCCGCTCATCATCGGCACCTCGGGCCGCTACGAATTCCACAACAAGGGGCTCGACATCTTCTTCGAGTCGCTCAGACAGCTGGCCGCATCGGACAAGCTCGGCCGCGAGATCCTGGCCTACGTCACCGTACCGGCCGCCAACAACGGCCCCCGTCTGGACCTCCAGGCCCACCTGGCCGACCCGAACGTCCCCATCGACCCCACGCAGTACAAACACTCGACCCACTACATCTCCGAGCCCGCCTGGGATGCCATCTCGCTGGCTATCGACAACAGCAACCTTTCGGCCGTCGATTCGAAGGTGAAGGTGATTTTCGTTCCGACCTATCTGAACAAGGCCGACGGCATCTTCAACAAGAACTACTACGAGCTGCTCGTCGGCATGGACGTCACGGTATTCCCCTCCTACTACGAGCCGTGGGGCTACACCCCGCTGGAGTCGGTGGCCTTCTCCGTGCCGACCGTCACCACCACGCTGGCCGGCTTCGGTCTGTGGGTCAACAAGCTCAAGGAGCACGCCGGCGTCGAGGTGATCCGCCGCGACGACTATAACGACAAGGAGGCTGTCGCCAACATCGCCGACGCCCTGCTGCGCTTCGCCGCCCTTACGCCCGACGAGGTAAAGAAGGCCCGCAAGTCGGCCGCCGCCGTAGCGAAGACCGCCCTGTGGGAGAACCTCTTCTCGGCTTACGAGGAGGCTTATGCCGAGGCGATCGAGCACTCCATTTCGCGCACGAACCGCGCCGTGCTGGACGAGGGCGGCGCACAGAACGAGCAGATCAACTTCGTGAAGCAGCAGCTGATCTCCGAGCGCCCCAACTGGAGCCGTCTGATGGTCGAGAAGAGCCTGCCGGCCCGCCTGCGCCCGCTGGAGGAGCTCTCGCGCAACCTCTGGTGGAGCTGGACGCCCGGCGCCCGCGACCTGTTCGAATATATCGACAACGAACTCTGGAACCAGGTGGACCGCAACCCGATCGCCCTGCTCGACCGGCTCTCGATGGACCGCCTGCACGAGCTGGAGAACGACGAGCGCTTCCTGGCGATGCTCGACGCCGTGTACGGCCAGTTCACCGCATACATGAACGAGAAGCCCGATCCGAAGATCCCGACCATCGCCTACTTCTCGATGGAGTACGGTCTGCACTCGTCGCTGAAGATCTACTCGGGCGGTCTGGGCATTCTGGCCGGCGACTACCTGAAGGAGGCTTCGGACAAGAACGTTCCGATGGTCGCCGTAGGTCTGCTCTACCGCTACGGTTACTTCACCCAGCGTCTGTCGGCCGACGGCGCGCAGGAGGCGACCTACGAGGCCCAGAATTTCCAGAAGCTCCCCATCACCCCCGTCCGCGACGCGGAGGACAACTGGGTGACCGTCGAGATCGCCTTCCCGGGCCGCACCCTTTCGGCACGCGTCTGGAAGTGCCAGGTGGGCCGTACGGACCTCTTCCTGCTCGACGCCGACCACGAGGGCAACCTCGAGGAGGATCGTCAGATCACCCACTACCTCTACGGCGGCGACTGGGAGAACCGCCTCAAGCAGGAGATCCTGCTCGGCATCGGCGGCGTGCGCGCCCTGCGGGCCATGCACATCAAGCAGGATGTCTACCACTGCAACGAGGGCCACGCCGCCTTCATCGGCATCGAGCGCATCCGCAATCTGGTAGGCCGCAAGAAGCTGACCTTCTCCGAGGCGCTGGAGGTGATCCGCTCCTCGTCGCTCTTCACCACCCACACCCCCGTACCGGCCGGTCACGACGCCTTCCCGGAGTCGATGATCCGTCAGTACATGTCGCACTATCCCGACGTGCTGGGCATCACCTGGGAGCAGTTCATCAACCTGGGCAAGACCAACCCCAACGATCCGAACGAGAAGTTCTCGATGTCGGTGCTGGCCTGCAACCTCTCGCAGGAGGTCAACGGCGTATCGTGGCTCCACGGCGAGGTGTCGAAGGAGATTCTGGGCAACATGTGGCCCGGCTACTTCAAGAACGAGCTGCACATCGGCTACGTAACCAACGGCGTACATTTCCCCACCTGGATCGCGTCGAACCTGCGCCGTCTCTACGCCCGCTACTTCCCCGAGGGCTTCGAGGGCCATGTCTACAACATCCCGGCCTGGCAGAAGATCCACGAGGTTTCGGACAAGGAGCTCTGGCATGAGCGCATGGTGCTCAAAAACAAGCTGATCGACCACATCCGCAAGCGCTACAGCGATCCCAACCAGGTGCGTCTGGATTCGCCCCGCCAGATGGTTCAGATCATCGACGGCATCAAGCCCAACATCCTCACCATCGGCTTCGCCCGCCGCTTCGCCACCTACAAGCGCGCCTACCTGCTCTTCACGAACCTCGACCGTCTGTCGCAGATCGTGAACAACAAAGAGCGCCCCGTGCAGTTCATCTTCGCCGGCAAGGCTCACCCGAACGACAAGCCCGGTCAGGATCTCATCAAGCGCATTGTGGAGGTATCGGCCATGCCGCAGTTCGTGGGCAAGATACTCTTCCTGCAGAACTACGACATGGACCTGGCCCGCAAGATGGTTCAGGGCGTCGACGTCTGGATGAACACCCCGACCCGTCCGCTGGAGGCTTCGGGCACGTCGGGCGAGAAGTGCGTGATGAACGGCGTGATGCAGTTCTCCGTGCTCGACGGCTGGTGGGTCGAGGGCTACAAGGAGGGTGCCGGATGGGCCCTGCCCATGGAGCGCACCTTCGCCGACCAGCGCTATCAGGACGAACTCGACGCCGAGATGATCTACAACACCATCGAGGAGGAGATCGCACCGAAATACTACCGCCGCAACCACGAGAACGTCCCCTACGAGTGGGTCGGCTCGATCAAGAAGTGCATCGCCGACATCGCGTCGAACTTCACGATGAACCGCCAGCTGATCGACTACGAAGACCGCTTCTACTACAAGCTGCGCGACCGCAAGCAGGAGATCGTAGCCGGCGACTACATGCTGGCCCGCGAAATCGCAGCCTGGAAGCGCAAGGTATCGGCCGCCTGGGACAAGGTGAAGGTGGTCGACGTCCAGCGCGTCAAGGTAGCCAACGAGGCGATCTACGTCGGTTCGAAATACCACTTCGAGGTATCGGTCAACATCGACAACCTCAAGCCCGAGGATATCGGCGTGGAGCTGGTACTGGCCAAGCAGATCGAATACGGGCACAGCGCCAACGTGCTCGACACGATCGCGCTGAATCGCATCAGAACCGAGGGTTCGGTGGTGACCTACGCTCTGGACTACACGCCCAGCCACGCCGGCACGTTCGACTACGCCCTGCGTATCTACCCCCACAACCCGCGCCTGCCGCACCGCATGGACTTCGCGCTGGTGAAGTGGGCCTAATATGCCCCCGAAGAGAGACACCGGCCCGGCTTCGCCGTCGGGCCGGTGTCTCTCTTATTTTATGGGGTCACCGCGTTTTCGGGGTGATATTCAACCTTTTTACCCATTTTCTGTCCCTTTTCGAACAGAGCTCCCGCTGCAGGGATTTTTTCGCGGAAAAAAGGTAGGATTTTCGCAAAAAAAAATCTAACTTTACAGAAGCAAACTATATTTACTCTATTATATGTCAGCACTTACATTCGACAAAAGCCAATTGGGCAACCTGGAGTATTCGCTCCAGCGCGAAATGCTCGCCACCGATCGGCGCGGAGGATACATGAGTACGACCATCGTCTGCTGCAATACGCGCAAGTATCACGGTCTGATGGTCGCCCCGATCGACGAAAGCGACCGGACCTATGTACTCCTTTCGTCTCTGGACGAAACCGTCGTGCAGCACGACCAGTCGTTCAACCTGGCTCTGCACCGCTTCCAGGGCGTCTACGAGCCCCGCGGCCACAAGTACATCACCGATTTCGTCTACACCCCCACCCCCACGATCACCTATCGCGTGGGCGGTGTGATCCTGAAAAAAGAGCTTCTGTGGATCCACAAGCGCACCCAACTCATGATCCGCTACACGCTTATCGACGCCCACTCGGAGACCAAGCTCCGCCTGCGCCCCTTCTTCGCCTACCGCGACAAACACGCCCTTTCGAAGGCGAACATGGAGGCCAACGGCCGCTCCTACCCCGTACCCTGCGGTGTGAAGAACCGCCTCTACGAGGGATTTCCCTGGCTCTACCTGCAAACCAACCGCCCGGACGCCGAGTTCATCGCCGCGCCCGACTGGTACTACAACTTCGAATACCAGCAGGAGGCCCTGCGCCAGTATGAGTGTCATGAAGACCTGCTGACGACCGGCTATTTCGAAATCGACATCAAGAAGGGCGAAAGCGTCATCTTCTCCGCTTCGGTCGAAGAGATGGACTCGCCCCGCGATATCGAGCAGATGTTCGAGGCTTCGATCGCCCGCCGCACCCACAAGGACGGCTTCCTGTCGTGCCTCCACCACTCGGCGCGCCAGTTCGTCATCCGCCGTCCGGGCAACCGCACGGAGATGATCGCCGGCTACCCCTGGTTCGGCGTGATCGGCCGTCAGGCCCTGCAGGCACTGCCCGGCATCACGCTGGAGCAGGGCTACAAGGAGGACTGCATGGAGATCCTCGACACGATGCTTCGCGACATGAAGGAGGGCGATTTCGCCGGGTCGGCATCGGCCGCCGTGGCTGCCGACGCCCCGCTGTGGTTCTTCCGCACGTTGCAGGAGCTGGAGCGCGAGATCGGCGCCAAAGAGATCTGGAACCGCTACGGAGAGGCCATGAAGGCCATTCTGGCGGCCTACAAGCGCGGTATCGGCGGCACCGTCGTGCTGCATGAGAACGGCCTGATATGGGCCGCCGCCGACCGCAAGGCGCTCACGTGGATGGATTCGATCGTCGACGGAGAGCCCGTCACCCAGCGTGCAGGCTATGCCGTGGAGATCGAGGCGCTGTGGTACAACGCCGTCTGCTATACGCTGGCTCTGGCCGGCAAATTCGGTGACAAGGCCTTCGTGCAGGAGTGGAAAGCGCTGCCCGAGAAGACCAAGGCTTCGTTCGTGGAGCGGTTCTGGCTCAAATCGGAGGGCTATCTGGCCGACTACGTGAACGACTGGGAGGTGAACAAGTTCATCCGTCCGAACATGATCGTGGCCTGCGGTTTGAACTACAAGATGCTCGACGAGACGCAGATCGTCAACATCGTGATGACCGTGCGCCAGCACCTGCTCACGCCGCGCGGTCTGCGCACCCTGTCGCCCCACAACCCCCTCTACAAAGGGACGCTCGACGGCGACCAGGCATCGCGCGACATCGCCGGCAAGAACGGCACGGTATGGATCTGGCCGCTGACCTTCTACGTGAAGACCTGCTTCGACCTCTCGGGCGACCGCTTCCTGCGCGAGGCCGAGGAGATCATCGCCGGCTTCGAGGAGGATATCCAGGCCTACTGCATCGGTTCGGTGAACGAGGTTTACGACGCCGATCCCCCCTACACCCCGAAGGGCTCCATGTCGCAGGCCTGGTCGGTGGGTGCCGTGCTGGAGATCTGCCGCATGGCCCAGGAGCACGGCATGCAGGTGGGCGAAGAGCCGAAAGAGGAGAAAAGCGCTGCGAAAAAGGGCGCGAAGGCCGAGGCCAAGAGCAGGAAAAGCTCGGCGAAAAGAGTGAAGAAAGAATCAAAAAAATAGTCCTATGAGAGTTTTAATGTTTGGCTGGGAATTTCCTCCCCATATTGCGGGCGGTCTGGGTACGGCGTGTTACGGAATGACGCGCGGCCTGGCCCGCAACGACGTGGAGGTGATCTTCGTGATGCCCCACGCGTCGGGCGACGAAGACCAGCGTTTCGTAAAAGTAGTCAATGCGAGCGACGTGGAGGCTCTCTACGGAGACGTCGCGAGCGGCGCCGACGATATCGTCAAGAAGATGACCTTCATCCATATCGACTCGAACATGGTGCCCTACATCTCGCCTGAGGAGTACGCCACCTACCACGAGGAGTTCATGAAGACGGGCAGGAAGGTCTGGGAGACGGGCGACGTCTGGAAACAGCGCTACACCTTCTCGGGCAAGTACGGCGCCAACCTCATGGAGGAGGTGGCCCGCTACGCCGTGGTCGCCGCCCAGGTGGCCAAGGAGCTGGAGGGGCAGTTCGACGTGATCCACGCCCACGACTGGCTGACCTACTTCGCCGGCATCGCCGCCAAGCGCGTATCGGGCAAGCCGCTGGTCGTGCACATGCACGCCACGGAGTTCGACCGCAGCGGCGAGAACATCAACACGCAGACCTACGCCATCGAGCGGGCCGGCATGCACGCCGCCGACCGGGTGATCGCCGTGTCGAACCTCACGCGCAACATCGTCATCAACAAGTACGGCGTACCGGCCGACCGGGTCGTGACGGTGCACAACGCCGTGCGCTTCGCCGAGAAGGACGAGACGCTGCCCGAGCGCGGCGTCGAGGACAAGATCGTCACCTTCCTGGGCCGAATCACCTACCAGAAGGGTCCCGACTACTTCGTGGAGGCTGCCGCCAAGGTGCTCAAGCGGGTACCGAACGTCCGCTTCGTCATGGCGGGTTCGGGCGACATGATGAACCACGTGATCCGCCGCGTGGCGCGTCTGGGCATCGCCGACCGCTTCCACTTCACCGGCTTCCTGCGCGGCGACGACGTGCACAAGATGTTCCAGCTGTCGGACGTCTACGTCATGCCCTCCGTATCGGAGCCCTTCGGCATCTCGCCGCTGGAGGCGATGCGTTCGAACGTGCCGGTCATCATCTCGAAGCAGAGCGGTGTGGCCGAGGTGCTGGACTACGCCGTGAAGGTGGACTACTGGGACGTGGATGCCATGGCCGACGCCATCTACGGACTGATCACCTACCCCAGTCTGAACAAGATGTTCGCAGAGAAGGGTCTGGAGGAGGTCACCCACCTGAAGTGGAACAACGCCGCCGCCAAAATCAAGGCGGTTTACCAGGCTGCGATCGACGACCAGAAGAAGTAACAAATAAATCAAAACCTACATATGAAAACCATCTGTTTATATTTTCAAGTTCATCAGCCGTGGCGCCTGAAGAAGTATCGCTTCTTCAACATGGGCAAAGATCATAACTACCTGGACGACATGCTCAACCGCTCCATCATGCAGAAGGTGGCCCGTCAGTGCTATCTGCCGATGAACGCCCTGCTGCTGAAGCTCATCAAGGAGAACAAGGGCCAGTTCCGCTGCTCGTTCTCCATCACGGGCATCGCGCTCGAGCAGTTCCGCACCTTCACCCCCGAGGTGCTCGACTCCTTCAAGGAGCTGGCCGCCACGGGCTGCGTGGAGTTCCTGGGCGAGACCTACTCCCACTCGCTGGCCGCACTGGCTTCGAAGGAGGATTTCGTCGATCAGGTGAAGCTGCACTCCGCCGCCATCAAGAAGGAGTTCGGCACGAAGCCTACCGCCTTCCGCAACACGGAGCTGATCTACTCGGACGAGATCGGCGCCATGGTAGCCGACATGGGCTTCAAGACCATGCTGGCCGAGGGCGCCCGCCACGTCCTGGGCTGGAAGTCGCCCAACTACGTCTACGCCAATGCCATCGACCAGAAGCTGCGCCTGCTGCTGCGCAACTACAAGCTCTCGGACGACATCGCGTTCCGCTTCTCGAACCAGGGCTGGGACCAGTATCCGCTGACGGCCGACAAATACGTTTCGTGGCTCACGGACGAGAATACGCCGGGCGAGGTGCTGAACCTCTTCATGGACTACGAGACCTTCGGCGAACACCAGAACGCCAATACGGGTATCTTCGACTTCATGCGCGCCCTGCCGAAGGCTGCGCTGGCCTCGGGCCGGCTGGAGTTCGCCACCGTCTCCGAAACGGCGAAGAAGTACCAGCCGGTCGCCGTGCTGCACTGTCCGCACGTGATGTCGTGGGCCGACGAGGAGCGCGACGTAACGGCCTGGCTCGGCAACGAGCTCCAGAACGAGGCCTTCACGAAGCTATACGCCATGAAGGAGAAACTCGCCAAACTGAAGAATTCCGACTACGACTACGTGTGGAATTTCCTCCAGACCTCCGACCACTTCTATTACATGGCGACGAAGTGGCTCTCGGACGGCGACGTACACTCCTACTTCAACCCCTACGACTCGTCCTACGACGCCTTCATCAACTACATGAACGTGCTGTCCGACTTCCAGATCGAGGTGGAGAAGGCCCTGGAGGCCAAAAAGGCCAAGACGCGGAAATAAATTCCGCCGACCCGCCGTAACGGGACCTCGACAAAGATGTTCCGCACGATCTCACCCCCGTCAGAGTTTGCTCTGACGGGGGTGATTTCTCAATTCCGCGCAGTTGTCGGTCCTCCCTTTTCGCGGCGGTACGGAACGGTCCGCGTATATACGACCGTCGGGATTCCTCGATTCCGCTGCGCTGCACTCGGAATGACAGCCTCTCTGTCACCTTGAGCGGAGCCGAAGGCGGAGTCGAAAGGTCTCGACATAGCGGAACTTTCACCGGTGCAGTTCAACACGGTTCACGCTGATCCGATCGTCGGGACCCCTCGATTCCGCTGCGCTGCACTCGGGGTGACAGCTGTGCTGTCATGTTGAGCGGAGGGCAAAGCCCGCAGTCGAAACATCCCGACGCTGCGGGACATTCGCCATCACGAGTCGCGCGGGCTCTCGCAAATACGACCCTCGGGCCCCCTCGACAAGCTCGGGGTGACAGAAAAATAGCGGAAAGAAATCTTTCCGCTATTTTTTGTCTCTCTTTTGCGAATTGCGTTATTTCTTTACAGACATTCGCTCTACTACCTTTTCAGTTTTTGGCGGATAATTCATTGTCATAAAAAAATCAGACAAAGATATATTATAAAATTCGCAGATTTTACGCAAAGACATCAAAGTGGGTATTCTATCGCAAATTTCATAGCGGTTAATATCCAAATGCAGTTTTTCAATTAAGAACTCTTGCGTATGTCCATAAGTATCACGCAGTTCCTTGATGCGCAGAGCAACCTTTTCCGCTAATTCTATGTCAATAAATTTCTTATGTACTTTTTCCATGAATACAAAAAAATTATCAACTCAATATTTTTGCGCATGGCACATGACATGTTAAACATTTTTTATATATATTTGTAAACCAATTATACAAAAAATATGCTACCTTTGCAGTCGAGAACGGTTCCGCCATAGGACCGATACATATTTCTAAAGGTTAGGACAAACCTTTATACTTTCTGGTAAACTTGCGACTTGTTATAGAAATATAACATTTATTGAGAGTAGTATAAATTTTGTCTGAAACCCTTGTTTTGCCCCTGCATTCCAGTGCAGGCGGCAGACTGGGGCGTAAGGGCAGCTTACTACTCGAGGCTCGCAAGGCCGACCGGAAAGGGCTGCTTCTGCGTCCCCCTTTTTTTCCGGGCGCACCATCACCAAACAATTCCAGTTATGCGCCGGCTTCAAAAAAACATACTACATACGGAACGCACCCGTTGGATGGACCTCAACCCTCGAGACCCCTCGACAAGCTCGGGGTGACAGTACGGAATGACTACGCTTGGGGTGACAAAAATAGCCGGCGGAAAAAATTCTTACCACCGGTCTAATTATTTTCTTTCAGGATAATCAAATAAATCTACATCGAAAAATTCGCGAACGGAAATACCGAATAATTCACATATTTTACGGATAGACATTAAATTAGGTGTCTTTCGCCCAGCTTCATATCTGTAAATATCCGAATGCGATTGATCAATTGCTGTCTCTTGGGACACAGCGTGTTTTTTGCGCAACTCTTTAATTCGTTGTACTAATCTTTCTGCTAATTCAGGATCCTTGTATCGGTATTTCTTATCCATGAGTACAAAAGAATTAGAAATAAATACGTATTATCACGGCTTATTAGCAGGGTAAATTGATTTTTTGTTTATATTTGCAAACGAAATACCATTTTAAGATCAAAATTATATGCTACCTTTGCGATTGAATAGCTCGGCATAGCCGACGGACATAACATTATAAAGGGTAAACAACTCTTTATACCTAACGACAAACTTGGAGACCTCCTCGGAGGATGTTTAATCAGATGGTATAATGGTTGTCAGTCCTTGTTATGTTCTGCCCATAAAGGGCAGAACACGCAAGGGCGCAGGACAGCATCCATCTGAAGGTACTCCAAGACCTGTCGTTAGGTGCTGACACCGCGCTCCTCTTTTTTTATTCCCACCTTAAAACTCAATCATTATGCGTCATTCGAATACAGCGAGACCGGGCCTATTGGATTATGGCGGTTTCGTCCGCAAACCGGATATGCTCCGGTATATCGAGAATTGGAAAGTGAACCATCCCAACTTCTACGCCCTGCTCTTTCATATTCCCCGCCCGATGTTCCGGCTCGAAATAGGGACCCTGATTCGGGAACAACGCAATTATTTCGAACTGACTTTTCCGGAGCTGATCGACAAACTCGATTCCATACATCCGACAAAGGATGTTATTTCGGTCTGCTTCAGGACTTATCTCTACCGCTCGGAGTGGGATGCCTGTTGTCCGAAAAGGAGAGATTATCCGTTCTATTTTTGCGGAGTGGAGAATACAGCCAGCTACAGCCAGCTCGGATTCAGAGAGTTCCCGGATGCCTTCGAACTGATGCTGGCCTACTGGCTGCGCGAAGCCATGCTCGAAGGCGAGACCTTCGAGGTGGACGAGGCCGTCTGCCGCGAACGGGGACTGACGACCGAGCAGATCGGGAATCTCCGGCAGGCTTTCGACGAGTGCCGCGACAAATTGCTGGACGAATTCCTCTGCGAGGCGAGACGCTATCGCCTGATCGTGAAGCGGTATCGGCCCTGACCCTTTATTTCGCCGCCCGGATATGGCAGTGTCATTGCAGGCGGTGTAGGCCGCTCTAACGGATCAGATTCATGAACTCCTCGCGCGTGCGGGGGTCCTTCAGGAAAATCCCCGTGAAGGCGGAGGTCGTGGTCGCCGAGCCCTGCTTCTCCACGCCGCGCATCTGCATGCACATGTGGCTGGCCTCGATCACGACGGCCACGCCCATCGGGTTCAGCGCCTCCTGGATGCAGTCGCGGATCTGCACCGTCAGACGCTCCTGCACCTGCAGCCGGCGGGCGAAGCACTCCACCACGCGGGCCACCTTCGAAAGGCCCGTAATATAGCCGTCCGGGATATAGGCCACATGCGCACGGCCGTAGAAGGGCAGCATGTGGTGTTCGCAAAGCGAGTAGAGCTGAATATCCTTCACCAGCACCATCTGCTTGTACTCCTCGCGGAAGATGGCCGACCTCAGGATCTGCTGCGGGTCTTCGTGGTATCCCCGGGTCAGGAAACTCATGGCCTTAGCGACCCGCTCGGGGGTCTTCAGAAGTCCCTCGCGGTCGGGGTCCTCGCCCAGCAGGCTCAGGATCTCGCGGTAGTGCGCGGCCAGCTTTTCAATCGTCTCGGGCCGGTAGATCTCCTCCCGGCTGTAATTCTTCCCTTCCATAGTCAACTCCGTTCAATCGTTTCATGCAGAAATTCCGCCAGCTTGCGCACGGCACGCCCCCGGTGCGAAACGGCATTCTTCTCTTCGGCGCTCATCTCGGCGAAACTGCACGCGAAGCCGTCGGGGATGAAGAGCGGATCGTACCCGAAACCGCCGCACCCCGCCTCGCGGGTGTCGATGCGCCCCTCGACAATCCCTTCGAAGAGGTGCTCCTCGCCTCCGAGAATCAGGGCGATCACCGTCCGGAACCGCGCCTGGCGATTCCCGCACCCCTCCAGATTACGGAGCAGCAGCCGGTTGTTGGCCGCGAAGTCGTGGCCGTCGGTGGCGTAGCGCGCCGAGCGGACACCCGGCGCTCCGCCGAGCGCCTCGACCTCCAGCCCCGTATCGTCGGCGAAGCAGTCGAGCCCCGTGCGGGCATGGATGTAGCGCGCCTTCTGCAAGGCATTTCCCTCCAGCGTAGGCTGATCCTCGGGGATATCCTCCGCGATGCCCGCCTCGCGCGGGGTCGTCAGGGTGAATTGCGGGCCCAGCACGGCGCTTACCTCGGCCAGTTTGTGGGCATTGTTGGTTGCGAAAAGTATCTTCATTTCCTTACCTGTTTAACGGGGCGTTTCGAGCTGTTTGAGCCGATGGTCGGTCGCCACCTTGTCGATGATGGCCCGCACCACGATGTCGATCTCCGACCCTTCGGTATAATCGGCCGGGCAGACGTGGTTGACGCGGTTGTCGCGGATCAGGGCATTGAGCTCCTTGCGGGCCCCTTTCTGCGCCGGATTGTAGACCGCCACGGAGTGGCCGCCGAAGCTCTTCACCAGCCGCATGCAGGGGATGTCGGTCGTACCGTCGCCGAAGTAGATCATGTGCTTGAAGGGCACGGGGCGCTTCTCCTCCTCGATGTACTGGTTCACCCGCTTCGAGTCGTAGACCGACTCCACCCCCTTGTTGATCTTGAAGATGAACTGCGTCTTGTTGGTGTAGTTCACCGCCACCCCGGGCCAGTAGGCCACGCCATCGATGTCGTAGAGAAAGGAGCAGGCGTAGATCTTGCGGAATTCGTGGGCGATCTCCGTCCCCTCGATGATCTCCTTCAACCCCGAGGAGTTGATGTAGTGCACCACCTCGACCCCCTTCGTCGCCGCGTAGGCGTTGATCCGGCCGAACCACTCCTTCACGCCGCTGTAGAGCTGAACGTGGCGGCCCGACTCCTGAAAGGCCTCGCGCTTGAGCGACAGCCCCGTAGCCTTGGCCTCCTGCACCATCTTGGCCATGTAGGTCAACACGCCGTCGGCATCCTGCTCCTCGGCCAGCGAATTGGCGTCGGTCCAGAACTCCTTGTTGCTCTTCCCCACGGCGGGGATGAAGTCGAATTCCTGCATGTTGCCCGGCGCCAGCGTACCGTCGAAGTCGTAAATAAGGGCTACGGTTACTCTCTCTTCCATCTGCGATTTCGTTTTCAATGGGTAAAGATAGAAATTTTTTCACTATTTTTGTACTCGTACTCCCTAAAATAGTCTGTTTATGGAATTTCAAGAAGTGATCCGCCGCCGGCGCAGCATCCGCAAGTTCACCGACCGCCGGGTCGACCGCGAGACGATCTCCCGCATCCTGGAGGAGACGGCCGCCTTCGCCCCATCCTCGCGCAACAGCCGCTCGACCCGCTTTCTGGCGATAGACGATCCCGACCTCATCGCCCGCATCGCCGCCATGCGCGACTACGGTTCGGCCTTCGTCAAGGGGGCTCCGTGCGTGGTGCTGGTGCTGGGCGACCGCACGTCGAGCGACCTCTGGCAGGTGAATGCCTCCATCGCGGCCACCCTGCTGCTGCAAGGGCTGGTCGACCGGGGGCTGGCCGGTTGCTGGGTTCAGGTAGACGGACGTCCGCGCCGCAAGGAGAAGCCGGACGGCGAGCAAGCCGACGCCTACCTGCGCACCTTCCTGCCGCTGCCCGAAACATGCGGCATTCTGTGTGCCGTCGCCTGCGGCTACTCCGACTTCACGCCGGCTCCCCTGCCCGACTTCGACCCGAAACAGACCGTCGAATTCCTTTGAATACAAACGTCTCATAAAAAAGGACCTCAGCATTGAGGTCCTTTTTTTCATTTTCCGATCCGGCCGTTACAACCAGCCGCCGTTCGCCGCGAACGATTCGCGGACGACGATTGCGATCGGCCGCTCGACCTTCGTCTCGCCGATCGTGCACTTCAGGGTCAGCCGGGCTGCACCGCTCTTGGGCGCCATCACCAGCAGCTTGCCGTTGTTCCGCGAGCAGGTCAGGCCGATCTGCTGCGCCTCGCCATAGGTATCGGTCACCGAGAAATCCATCACCTGGGCCGCACCGCCCAGGAAGTCCTCCAGCGAAACGGCCGTCTGGCTGCCTGCGGGAACCGTCATGACGGGGGTGCCCTCCACGGCCATCAGCACCTTGTAGGCATTGACCAGTCCGCCGCCCATCTTGCCCTTGTAGTCCGACATGTTGAGCATGCAGCTGAAAGGGCCCATCATATTGCCGTAGCGGTCGTAGTCGTATCCGTTGGTGGAGCGC
Organism: uncultured Alistipes sp.; assembly: GCA_910577475.1. Classification (GTDB taxonomy): domain Bacteria; phylum Bacteroidota; class Bacteroidia; order Bacteroidales; family Rikenellaceae; genus Alistipes. The sequence continues at coordinate 36,767 of CAJTLJ010000015.1, read as the reverse complement.
TTCGTACCGATGAAGTAATTATCGATGTAATCCGTCGAGGAGAGCAGCAGACAGCGGAACTCGTCGGTCGAGAAACGCTTGCCCAGCTTGGCTGCGTGGCTCAATCCCAGCGCCGCGACGCCCGACACGTGCGGGCATGCCATCGAGGTGCCCTCCATGTATCCGTAGGAGCCGTCCTGGGTGAGCAGCGTGCTGTAGATGGTTCCCGAATCGCCGAACGCCTCCGAATCACCGCCCGGAGCCGAGATATCGCACCACTTGCCGTAGCAGGTATAGGTGGCGGGGAGATAGTCGGGAGAGATGGAGGCCACGGCGATGGAGGGCTCGTAGAACGCCATCGGAATCCGCAGGTCCTTCACCTGCTGGCGCTGTCCGGAGGAGGTGTAGTAGCGCGAGTTTCCGTCGTTTCCGGCTGCGAAGATCACCAGCCCCCCTTCCAGCGGGCCCGTCGTACGGGGATGGGCGATGAAGTAGTCGATGGCATCCACCTCGTAGCCGCACGAGTTCAGCCAGTCGTACTCGTTGAACAGGGGCGAGTAGCCCAGACTGCACTGCGCGATATGGGCACCGCGATTGGCGGCCCAGATCAGGGCGTCGGATACCGACTCCTCACGATCCTTCGCACCGAACACCTGGCACGACATGATCTTCACGCCGCCGCGGCCGTTCATGCCGCCGGCAATGCCGCAGACACCCTTGCCGTTGCCGTTCACGGCAGCGATCGTACCGGCCACGTGGGTGCCGTGACCCGTCGGGGCCTCGCCGAAGCTGTCCCGGTAGTTCCAGTTCAGGGCACCGGGGGTCGACGTGGTGAAGTTGGCTCCGTGGCGCAGCTTCGAATCGGAATCGAACGTATTGATCCACATATTGGCTTCGAGATCGGGGTGATCGTACTGCACCGGCTCGTCCAGCACGGCGACCACGACGCTCTCGTCGCCCGAGCAGACCTTCCACGCATCGAAGAGGCTGACATCGGCGCCGGCCTTCGAGCCGTACAGCGTGCCCGTGTTGTGATAGTGCCACTGCTTGTCCAGACCCGGATCGTTGCAGGGAGCCCCATCGACCCGCACGCTGCCGGGATCGGCCGCAGAAAGAAGACGGCGGCGCGAAGGACGCACCGGAGGACGCATGTACTCGACCCAGGCGACGGACTCCGAGCTGCTCAGGGCGCGGGCCGCACGGCGCAGATCGACCTCCGAATCGAATCGGGCCACGTACCAGAGGTGCAGACCGGCCGCACGCAGGTCGGCCTCAAAAGGTTCGTCGCGGAACATGCGGGCGAAGCCCCACGTCCGGATCTCGTCGAGCGAAAGGTCAATCGACTCCACGCCCGAGCGGGTGCCCTCGCTGCGGGTGACGCCCTGCTCGATCCGCTCCACCGCGGCCGGGGTGACCTTAACGGCCAGCACACCGGCCGAGGCCCCTTCGGGAATATTCAGAATCTTCTCGTCGCCGGCGGGGCGGCCGACAGCCGGGCCGGCCGTCTCATCGAAGTCCTTCGTACAGGCAATCAACGAGATGAGGATAGCCGACATCGCTAAAAAACGTACTCTCATAGTTACAAATCGGAGATAAATCGTTTATAAAAGTTACTCTTTGTGTCAAAGGTACTCTTTTCCGGCGATTTTTTCAAGATTTTCCCTGCTTTTTTCTATCCTGTCCGAATCGTTCGCAGCGGCTCCGGGATACATCGCGGGACGAAAGGAATAGAGGGCCGTATGTTTCACAACATTCGACCCTCTTGGTTAGGTTAGTTAGGTTAATGAGATGTGGGAGAATCCCACGTTTGTATTACAAAGGTACTACAATTTTAGTAACAGTCCAAACAAAACGACGACAAATTTCTACAGAAAGCGTCATTTTTATCATAATTTATAACATAACCAACCAAATCTATTCGGTATTTTAATTTTTTACAGAACTCAGGCCGGATTCCGCATCTCCTCGCGCTCGTTCTCCTCCACCATGCGGAAATGGCCGTTGCGATAGCTGGCAGGCGTGAAGCCGTAGGCTTTCTTGAAGAGCTTGATGAAGTGGGAGGTGTTCGGGAACGAGCAAATGACGCCGATCTCCGAGATCGATTTCGAAGTGGAGAGCAGCAGCAGACGCGAATGGATGAGCCGCTGACGGATGAACCACTTGTGCGGCGGCATCTCGTAGATCCGGCGGAACTCCTTCTTGAACGACGTGAGCGAACGGTTGGTCTTCTGGGCCAGCTCCTCGATCGAGCACTCCCGGAAAATATGTCCGTAGACGATCTGTTCGAAGTTTTCCTTGGCCGAATCGATGCTGCTGAGCACCTTGCTCTTCAGACAGCTGTCTTCGTGCGAGACGATGTGGTAGATCAGTTCGGTCATCTTGAAGTTTCCGGCAGCCGGATCGTTCAGGCTCCCCTCGTCGCGCAGGTAGCTGGCCGCACCGAGGAAGATGCTGCGGATGGCGGGCCACGAAGGCATGGAGACCTCCGAACGGGAGCGGCACTCCGTACAGATGTGGTTGTTGGTGATGCTCAGGCGATAGGTCACATTCAGATGCAGCAGAATGCGTTGCAGCTCGTCGGGCGTATAATAGAAGACGATCTGCTCGAAGGGGTGATCCGCCTCGGGCAGCTCCTCAGTATAGTGCAGACCGATGCCGAGATAGAACAGATCGCCGCGGGTCAGACATTTCCGCTTATCCCCGCTGTGGATATACTTCGTGCCATGAACAATGTAGCCGATTGCATAGCGCGACAGGGTAATGGAGCGCACGCCACCGGACTGTGTCTCCACATACTTGACAACCATCGGTTGTCCCGTTTCTTGGTTTTTCTGTAACATATCTTCTCCATTTAGTATTTTCGTTTACCAAATGTAATAATAAAATTACAAAACCAGATTGACAAGATTACAATAAATCGCCGAACGGACCAAAATAGGCCTTTTTCTGCCATGATGCGGTCCCTAACGAACGTTCAGAGAAAGAGATGAAGGAGCGCGAGCGCCAGCACGAGCAGGTAAAGCAGGTTGGCAAACGCGGCACGCAGGCGAACGAAGAGGAACGGGATCAGCACCGAAGCCGGCACGGCGATCAGCGGCAGAAACACGACCGAAGGGACGGCCAGAAAGGGGACGGAAGCACAGGCGGCCAGCAGCCAGAAGTCGGCGGCCAGAATGGCCCGGGCCTTCGTCGAGCACGCATAGCGGTCGACGGCGTGTGCGGCGGCCCCGCCGAGCACGAGCAGGGCGAGCACCACGGAGAGGGCGAAACCGGCGAAAGAACTCTCTACGTAGATCCATCCGGTCTCTGCGGGGCGGCATTGCTCCGCGAGCTGCACGACGACCTCTTCGAAAGGCTCCCCGAATGCCCAGCGCAGGTAGCTGAATGCCGCGACGGGGAGCAAAAGCCCGCAGAGGGCGACGATCAGCTCGCGAAGGGTTCGCTTGAAGAGCAGCACTCCGACCGGAAGCAGCACCGCGACAGGCATAGCCGGCGCATAGAGCAGAGGAATCATCCCCAGGCAGACCGATCCGCGGAAAAGGACGTCGAACGTATAGCCGTTCCGGTAGGAGGCGCAGTAATAGCGGAGCGCGAGCGTCAGCAGGAACGACACCGCGAAGCCGACCGCCGGTTCCGGAGAGATGTAGATACAGCAGGCGATGATGGCATAGAACGGGATTGTGAGTAGCGTTCCGCCGCCGTAGAGCTTGTAACGCACCCCGAGGCGGCCGAGCAGCAGGGCCGAGATCACGGCCAGCAGGCCGCACGACACCCACAAGGTCCGGGGCCAGTCGTGCTGCATCTCGACGAGCCAGCGGGCTGCGAAGGTCTGCGGCCCTCCGACGGTCTCGATGGGAAAGGCGATCCCCTGCCGACGCAGAAAGGCGGCCGCCACCAACGCGACGAGCGTCAGCAGAGCCAACAGAAAGGGTTGTCGGGACAGGTTCATGTTCGATCGAATTTCCGATTGCAAAAATAGGGAATTCCCCTCACAGAAACGATTTTATTCGTAACTTTGTAGCGATGCTTGCGAATTTTTATCAGACGGAACTGCTCGAAGCGGGGTGCGACGAGGCCGGGCGCGGATGCCTGGCCGGTGCGGTCTTCGCAGCGGCCGTCATGCTGCCGCCCGATTTCCATCACCCGCTGCTCAACGACTCGAAACAGATGACCGAGCGCCAGCGGGAGCTGCTACGGCCGATCATCGAACGCGAAGCGGTAGCCTGGGCCGTCGAGGAGATCCCGGCCGCCCGCATCGACGAGATCAACATTCTCAATGCCTCTATCGAGGGGATGAACCTCGCCGCGCGGCGGCTCGATCCCCGGCCGCAGTTTCTGGCCGTCGACGGCAACCGTTTCAAGCCGCTCGCCGGCATTCCCTTCGCCTGCATCGTCAAGGGCGACGGAAAATTCGCCGACATCGCCGCCGCATCCGTCCTGGCGAAGACCCATCGCGACGAGTACATGCGTCGGCTCGACGCGGAGTATCCTCAATACGGCTGGGCGAAGAACAAGGGCTACCCTACGCGCGACCACCGGCTCGCCGTCCGTCAATACGGCCTTTCGCCCTACCACCGGTTGACATTCAACCCCTGCGCAGCCCAGCTGGAGCTGTTTTGACCCGCCCATCCGCATCAGCTCGGCGCGCCCGCTCCACCGGGCGCCGCATCCGTTCGGTCCCGCACGGACCGGTCTTATCCAACCGGCATCGCCCCTTCCAACCGGCATCGCCCCTCCCGAAAAAAATCACCCCGAAAGGAAGAAACTCGCGAAACTTCCTTTCAGGGGTGAACGTGACCGGACGTTGCCGCCCTATGTCATCGAAAGAATTTACATCTTCTTGCCGACGTTGGTCTTCTTCGCTACCTTCGGAGCGGCAGCCTTGCCAGCAGCCTTCGGAGCGGCCTTGGCGGCACTCTTCTTCTCGGCTACCACGGTGGCATCCTCGACGGCATCGGTTTTCTTCGCACGCGAACGGCGGGTCTTCGGCTTCGCCTCGACGGCAGCGGCCGGAGCAACGCCCAGCGTATAGGCCTCGTTGAAGTCGACGAACTCGATGATGCACATGTCAGCACCGTCGCCCAGACGGAAACCGGTCTTCAGGATGCGGGTGTAGCCGCCCGGACGGTCAGCGATCTTGGGGGCGATGGTACGGAACAGCTCCGTAACGGCCTCCTTCTGCTTCAGGTACGAGAATACCACACGACGCGAGTGGGTGCTGTCCTCCTTCGACTTCGTTACGAGAGGCTCGACGAACTGCTTCACAGCCTTCGCCTTCGCAACCGTAGTCTCGATACGCTTGTGCAGAATCAGCGACGAAGCCATATTCGACATCAACGCCTTGCGGTGACCCGCCTTTCTGCCAAGGTGATTGAAATTTTTATTGTGTCTCATAATTAGTCTTTATCAAGTTTGTAGATAGATACGTCCATACCGAACTTCAGGTTGAGCGAAGTCAGCAGCTCGTCGAGCTCGGTGAGCGACTTCTTACCGAAATTGCGGAACTTAAGCAGGTCGTTACGGTTCAACTTCACCAGATCGCCCACCGTATCGACATCGGCAGCCTTCAGGCAGTTCAGAGCGCGGACGCTCAGATCCTGATCCGACAGCTTGGTCTTCAGCAGTTGACGCATGTGAAGCACATCCTCATCGAACTCCTCTGCTCCGTTGGTGTCCTCCATGTTGACGGTGATCTTCTCGTCGGAGAAGAGCATGAAGTGCTGGATCAGAATCTTGGCAGCCTCCTTCAGCGCCTCCTTCGGGTGAATCGAACCGTCCGTAGTAATCTCCAAATTCAATTTCTCGTAGTCGGTACGCTGCTCCACTCGGTAGTCCTCGATCGAGTACTTCACGTTCTTGATAGGCGTGTGGATCGAATCGATCGGAAGAGTTCCGAACTCGCACTCTGCCGGCGTGTTCTCCTCGGCGGGAACGTAGCCGCGACCTTTACCGATGGTAAGGGTCATCTGCATTTTGGTGTTGGGTGCGAGATGGCAGATTACCAGCTCCGGGTTCAATACCTTGAAAGAAGAGAGGAAGTTGGAGATATATCCCGCGGTCAACTCCGTAACGCCGGCGACATTGATCGAGACCTTCTCGGTCTCCTGATTATCCACCGTGCGAATGAAGCGAACCTGCTTGAGATTGAGGATGATATCGATCATACCCTCCTTCACACCAGGTATGGCGGCAAACTCGTGGTCGACGCCGGCCACCTTGACCGTCGTGATGGCGAAACCCTCCAGCGAGGAGAGCAGCACACGGCGCAGGGCGTTGCCGACGGTCATGCCGAATCCGGGCTCCAGCGGGCGGAACTCGAAAGTTCCGAACGACGGAGTAGATCCGAGCATGATCACCTTTTCAGGCTTCTGAAATGCTAATATTGCCATAATATTGAATTGGTTGTTTAATGACTACTTGGAGTAGAGCTCGACGATCAGTTGCTCCTTGATGTTCTCGGGAATCTCCTCGCGTTCGGGCTTCTGCAGGAACTTGCCCGACATCGTCGCGCCGTCCCACTCCAACCAGGCATAACGGCTCTTCGAACCGCCGGCCAGCGAAGAGGTGATAACCTCCAAACTCTTGGACTTCTCGCGAACCGATACCACGTCGCCAACCTTCAACGAATACGAGGGGATGTTCACCACGCTTCCGTTCACGCAGATGTGGCGGTGCGATACCAGCTGACGGGCAGCAGCACGCGTAGGAGCGATGCCCATGCGATAAACAACATTGTCCAGACGGCACTCCAGCAGCTTCAGCAGGTTCTCACCCGTGATACCGCCCATGCGGGCAGCCTGCTCGTAGGTACGTGCGAACTGCTTCTCCAGCAGACCGTAGGTCATCTTGGCCTTCTGCTTCTCGTTGAGCTGCGTTCCGTACTCCGATACCTTCTTGCGCTTGCGAGCCAGACCGTGCTGTCCGGGAGGGAAGTTGCGCTTCTCCAGTACCGTGTCCGCTCCATAAATAGCCTCGCCGAAACGACGGGCGATTTTCGATTTAGGTCCTATATATCTTGCCATTGTTTTAATCTTTAATGTTAAACCATTCTCTCAACCGGGCGGCGCATTATACGCGGCGGCGGTTAGGAGCACGACAACCGTTGTGAGGCATCGGCGTAACGTCGATAATCTCCGTCACCTCGATACCGGCTCCGTGGATGGTGCGCACGGCCGACTCACGACCGGCACCGGGACCCTTCACGTAAACCTTCACCTTGCGCAGACCCATGTCGTAGGCAACCTTGGCGCAATCGGCCGAAGCCGTCTGTGCGGCATAGGGAGTGTTCTTCTTCGAACCGCGGAAACCCATCTTACCGGCCGAAGACCAGCTGATTACGTCACCCACCTCGTTGGTGATCGTAACAATCACGTTGTTGAACGTAGAGTGAACGTAGGCCATACCCACGGCACCCACCTTGACAACCTTCTTCTTAACTGTTCCAGTTTTCTTTGCCATAACTCTCTATGATTACTTCGTTGCCTTTTTCTTGTTTGCGACAGTCTTCTTGCGACCTTTGCGCGTGCGGGCGTTGTTCTTCGTGCTCTGACCGCGGACGGGGAGGCCCAGACGGTGACGGATACCCCGGTAGCAACCGATATCCATCAAACGCTTGATGTTGAGCTGAACGACCGAACGGCATTCGCCCTCCACTTTGATACCCAGCTCGGCGATCGTCGAACGAATAGCGCCGACCTGAGCATCGCTCCACTCCTCGACCTTGAGGTCATAGCTGATACCCGCCTTATCGAGGATCTGGCGAGCCGTCGAACGACCGATACCGTAGATATAGGTCAGACCGATCTCGCCTCTCTTGTTTTTTGGTAAATCTACACCGACTATACGTGCCATAAATTTCTTCTTTCTTTAATTACTCGTTTAAACATTACCCTTGGCGCATTTTAAACTTAGGATTCTTCTTGCAGATCACGTAGAGCTTACCCTTACGCTTCACGATCTTGCAATCCTCGCTTCTTTTCTTGATGGATGCCTTAACTTTCATAATTTTCAAGCAATCTTTTGTTATTTGTACCTGAAGGAGATACGTCCCTTGCTCAAATCGTAGGGGGTCATCTCCACTTTCACTTTATCTCCGGGCAGGATCTTGATGTAGTGCATACGCATCTTACCCGAGATATGGGCCGTAATCACGTGGCCGTTGTCCAGTTCTACGCGGAACATCGCGTTCGACAACGCCTCGATGATGGTACCGTCCCGTTCGATTGCAGTCTGTTTTGCCATAGAGCTCTTTTCTTTTCTAATTTAATGCCTCTTCGATAATCGAATAATCTGTCAAAACGTCGGGGCCGCCCTTGCGCACCGCTACGGCGAATTCGTAGTGGGCCGCCGGCATGCGGTCGCGCGTGCGGACGGTCCAACCGTCGCGCTCGAAAACGACCGACTTGTTCCCCAAGGTGATCATCGGTTCGATACAGATGACCATACCCTCCTTCAGAAGGGGGCCTCTGCCGCGGGCTCCGTAGTTCGGAACACCCGGGTCCTCGTGCATTTTATGACCCAGGCCGTGTCCCTCCAACTCACGGACCACGCCGTAGCCGAAACTTTCGACGTACTCCTGCACGGCAGCCGAGATGTCGCCCACGCGATTCCCGGCTTTCGCCTGTGCCGTACCCCTATAAAGAGCCTCTTTGGTGACTGCCATCAGCTGCTTAACTTCATCGGCAACCTCGCCTACGGCAAACGTATAAGCCGAATCACCAACAAACCCCTTCATAAACGTACATAAATCGACCGATACGATATCACCCTCCTTGAGGATGCATTTCGACGACGGAATGCCGTGCACCACCTGCTCGTTGACCGAAATACAGGTCGCAGCCGGGTAGCCTTCGTACCCTTTGCAGGCGGGCACCGCTCCGTGATCGCGGATGAATGCTTCGGCGATCCGGTCCAACTCGGCCGTCGACACACCCGGTCGGATGTGACGGGCCACCTCGGCCAGCGTGCGGCTGACCAGTATGTTGTTTTCGCGGATCAGTTCGATCTCTTCGTCCGTCTTTAGGTATATCATACGAAAGATTTTTCTCTACAAAACATTTTAGTGGCGACCCTGGATTCGTCCGGTCTTCATCAGACCGTCATAGTGACGCATCAGAAGGTAGCTCTCTATCTGCTTCAGAGTGTCGAGAATCACACCCACCATAATCAGCAGCGACGTACCGCCGTAGAAGTAGGCGAACGACTGCTGGATGTTCAGGAAACGCATAGCCAAAGCGGGCAGAATTGCCACGATAGCCAGGAACACCGAACCCGGGAGGGTGATTCGCGTCATGATGCCGTCGATGTAGTTCACGGTCTGCTTGCCGGGTTTCACGCCCGGAATAAAGCCGCCGTTCCGCTTCATGTCATCGGCCATCATTTGAGCATTGATGATAATTGCGGTGTAGAAGTAGGTGAACGCAATTACCAACACCGCCAGCGTAAAGTTGTACCAGAAGCCCGTGATCGACGAGAAGGCACTCGCGAAACCCGGGGCGATCGAGGTGAACAGCATCGGAATAAACATCAGCGCCTGCGCGAAGATGATGGGCATCACGTTCGCGGCATTCATCTTCAGAGGAATGTACTGACGCACTCCTCCGTACTGTTTATTGCCGACAATACGCTTGGCGTACTGTACGGGAACCTTGCGGACGGCCTGCACCAGAGCGATCGTCGCCATGAAGACGAGGAAGAGCAGTACCAACTCCAGCACCAGCATGATCGCGCTGCCGTCCGAGACGGAGAAACGCGCCGTAGCCTCGGCCAGCAGGGCGTGAGGCAGACGGGCCACGATACCGATCATGATGATGAGCGAGATACCGTTGCCGATACCCTTGTCGGTAATCTTCTCGCCGAGCCACATGATGAACATGGTGCCGGCGATCAGAATGGTGGTGGCATACGCATAGAACCAACCCGTGGCGCCGTAGACGAAGGCGGCACCGGACTGGTGCGCCAGGTTGGCGACATAGGTCGGACCCTGAAGCATCAGCACGCCGATGGTCAGGTAGCGGGTCCACTGGTTCATCTTGCGGCGTCCGCTCTCACCCTCCTTCTGCAACTTCTGCACGGCCGGAATCATCATGCCGGCGAGCTGAATGATGATGGAGGCGGTGATGTAAGGCATCACGCCCAGCGCAAAGATGGAGGCATTGCCAAATGCACCGCCAGAGAAGACGTCCAGCAGGCCGAGAAGGCCGTTCTGGGAGTCCGACAACTGGCTGGCAAGGCCCTGCAATGCGTTGGGGTTGATACCCGGGAGCACCACAAAACTACCCAAGCGATATATAAGAAGGAGGCCCAGCGTGTAGAGAATACGTTTGCGCAGCTCCTCGATCTTATATATGTTCTTGAGCGTCTCTTGAAGTTTCTTGTTGGTCGCCAGCAAGGCAACGATGGCCAGGATGACGATACCAACTAAGATATAAACTTTCATAATATCAGGTTTTGTCTAAGTTTACAACTTCTCCACGCTGCCGCCTGCGGCCGTGATGGCTGCCTCGGCGCTCTTCGAGAAGGCATGAGCCTTCACCTGCAACGCCTTCGTAACGGATCCGTTACCCAGGATCTTCACTTTGTCGTTCGACGAAACGAAGCCTGCGGCTACCAGCGTATCGAGCGTGATCTCCGAGAGGTTCTTCTTGGCTGCGAGCTCCTCCAGAGTAGAGAGGTTGATGGGCTTAAACTCCACGCGCTTCAGGTTCGTGAAGCCGAACTTCGGCAGACGACGCTGCAAAGGCATCTGGCCGCCTTCGAAGCCTAACTTGCGCTTGTAACCCGAACGCGACTGAGCGCCCTTGTTACCGCGGGTAGAGTAACCGCCATGACCCGAGCCGGCACCGCGGCCGACGCGCTTATCATGGTGCGTAGCACCCTTTGCGGGTTTCAAATTATTGAGTTCCATAATCAATTGCTTGTCTTAAATGAGTTTGTTATTTTACCTCCTCAATCTTGACGAGGTGCTTCACGCGCGCGATCATACCCTTGATGATGACCGAGTCGTCGTGCTCCACGCTGGCGTTGATCTTTCTCAGACCGAGAGCGTCGAGATTCTTGCACTGCTGTGCCGTAGCACCGATGCGACTTTTTACCTGCGTAATCTTTAATCTTGCCATCGCTTCGAACTAATTAACCGTTAAACACCTGATTCATCGAGATGCCGCGGAGCTGAGCCACGCTGTAGGCATCGCGAAGTTCGCAGAGAGCGGCGATGGTGGCCTTCACCAGGTTGTGGGGGTTCGACGAGCCCTTGCTCTTCGCAAGCACGTTCTTCACGCCCACCGACTCCAGCACGGCACGCATGGCACCGCCGGCGATGATACCCGTACCGGGAGCGGCCGGACGAATCATCACGAGCGAACCGTCGTAGCGGCTCTCCTGCTTGTGAGGAATGGTTCCGTTGATTACGGGGATCTTCACGAGGTTCTTCTTGGCATCCTCCACGCCCTTGGCGATGGCAGCCTGCACCTCCGAAGCCTTACCCAGACCGTAACCCACGACACCGTTCTCGTTACCTACCACTACGATAGCCGAGAAGGTGAAGGTGCGGCCACCCTTGGTAACCTTGGTTACGCGCTGAATGCTGACCAGACGATCCTTCAGCTCCAGATCGCTCGTGCGTACTTTCTTTACATTCGTATTTGCCATAATCGCTTAGAATTTAAGTCCGCCTTCACGAGCGGCGTCTGCTAACATTTTTACTCGGCCGTGATAGAGATAACCGTTACGGTCGAAAGCCACGCTTTCGATGCCCTTGGCTACGGCGCGCTCGGCAGCGAGCTTGCCGACCAGAGCGGCTACTTCACACTTGTTCTTGCCTGCGGCTGCTTCTGCCACCTCCTTGTCCAGCGACGATGCGGTAGCGAGGGTTACGCCTGCCAGGTCATCAATGAACTGCACGTAGATCTGCTTGTTGCTACGGAATACAGTCATACGAGGCTGCGATGCCGTACCGCTGACGATCTTGCGGATACGCATCTTGATGCGCTCTCTTCTTTCGATTTTATTCAATGACATACTCTTTCGTTATTTACTATTTGGCACCTGCAGACTTACCTGCCTTGCGACGCAGGATTTCACCTACGAACTTGATACCCTTACCCTTGTAAGGCTCCGGCTTGCGCAGCGAGCGGATCTTGGCGGCAACCTGGCCTACGAGCTGCTTGTCGGTGCTCTTCAGCGTTACGATGGGGTTGCCCTTCTTCTCCGTCACAGCCGTAGCGGTCACCTCGGGAGGAAGCATGAGGTAAGTATCGTGCGAATAGCCGAGGCTCATCTCCAGCACGTTGCCCTTCACTTCGGCCTTGAAGCCGACGCCGACGAGCTCCTGCTTGATCTCATAGCCCTTCGACACGCCGATGACCATGTTGTTGATGAGCGCGCGGTACAGACCGTGCAGCGAACGGTGGCGAGGCTGGTTGGTCGGACGCGTAACGATCACGGCGGGAACCTCCTTGCCGGTGTGCGTCTCGGTGTGGGTACCGACCTCTACCTTGATGTCCGAGTCGACCTTCTGACTCAGTGTCCCAAGAGGCCCTTTCACGCATACCACGTTGCCCGGTTCGACCGTAACGGTCACGCCGGCGGGTATGTTTACAGGTAATTTACCAATTCTTGACATTTCTATACGTTTTGAGTGTTAGTTTTTAGTAGATGTAGCACAGAATCTCGCCGCCTACGTTCTCTCTGCGGGCAGCGGCATCGGTCATGATGCCCTTCGACGTGGAGAGGATGGCGATACCCAGACCGTTCTGTACGCGGGGCATGTCGGCCACCGATACGTACTGGCGCAGACCGGGACGGCTGACGCGCTGAAGATTCTTGATGGCGTTGGTCTTGGTGGCTGCGTCCCACTTCAGAGCGATCTTGATGGTCGGGTGACCCTGCTCGTTGTTGTCGAACTTGTAAGCCAGAATGTAACCCTGCTCGAAGAGAATCTTCGTGATTGCCTGCTTAATTTTCGAGCCGGGAGCTTCAACCACTTTGTGGTTGGCTTTCACCGCGTTTCTAATTCGCGTGAGAAAATCCGCAATAGGATCCGTCATAATGAATTAAAAGTTAAAATTAAAAAATAAGTTGTTCGTTTCCTTTCTATTTATTTGCCCATCAAGGCCTTAATCGTGGTTTTCGAATCCCCTAAGGATCGTCCAACTCCGCATCCGGCCGCCCGTTTCCGCGGGCCCGCGCATCGCACATGCGCTTAACAAGCGGGCAAATATACGCATAATTTCCCGATATACCAACGGTTTAGCGATTTTTTACCGCAGAAACACCGAACCGGATCATACGGACAATGTTAGCGAGCACACGGTCAAGCTAACATATACCGGCAAAATCTCCCCGGTCGATGCTCCGGCGCGGTCGAACGTTCGCTCCGCGGAACATGAGAAGTTTTGCTACAAATGTCGAGTCGTTTCGAAGGCCCCTCCACCGTGAAGTTACCGCCAGCAAGCGGCACTTTCCACGATCTCGCGACCGTCTACTCCTCGTCGGCACCCGTATAGGCTCCGATCCATCCGATCCGTCACCGGATCGCTTCCCTTAAACGAGAAGCGCCTCCGCCGTCGCACCTCGGGCTCCCGAAAGAACCCTCCGGATACAGGAACCGAAAAAAGCAAGCGTGTGAGGCAGGCTTCGGGAGCTTGCCTCACACGGCTTTCCTTTACTACCAGCTGGCTTTCTTGACGCCCGGGATCAGGCCGTTGGAGGCCATCTCGCGGAACTGGATACGGCTGATACCGAACAGGCGCATGTAACCCTTCGGACGACCCGTAATCTTGCAGCGGTTGTGCTGGCGGATAGGATTGGAGTTGCGGGGCAGTTTCGACAGGGCGATCCAAGCCTCCTCGTGATCCATTTCGCCGCTCTTCACCTTGGCTGCAATCTCCTCACGCTTGTGGGCGTAACGCTTAGCGAGCTTCTCGCGCTTCACTTCGCGAGCCTTCATTGATTCTTTTGCCATGGTCGTTAGTTCTTTTTAGCGTTCTTGAAAGGCAGACCGAACTCGCGCAGCAGGGAGTAAGCCTCCTCGTCGGTCTTGGCCGTGGTTACGAAGGTGATCTCCATACCGAAGATCTTGGTGATCTTGTCGATATCGATCTCCGGGAAGATGATCTGCTCGGTGATGCCGAGGGTGTAGTTGCCCTGGCCGTCGAACTTCTCGTTGATACCCTTGAAGTCGCGGATACGGGGCAGAGCCACGGCGATCAGACGCTCCAGGAACTCGTACATCCGGTTGTGGCGGAGGGTAACGCGAACACCGATGGGCATGCCCTTACGGAGTTTGAAGTTCGAGATATCCTTGCGCGACTTGGTCTGCACGGCCTTCTGTCCGGTGATGAGGGTCAACTCCTCCTGAGCCACGTCGATGAGCTTCTTGTCGGCAACGGCCTGGCCCATACCCTGGTTGATGACGATTTTCTCGAGTTTCGGGCACTGCATGACGCTGGTGTAACCGAACTCCTTCATAAGGGCAGCAACGATCTGCTCCTTATACTGGGTCTTGAGTGTAGGAATGTAAGCTGCCATTATTTGATCTCCTCCCCGGACTTTTTAGCGTAACGAACTAATTTACCATTATCGCCAGCCTTGCGACCTACGCGAGTGGCCTTGCCGCTCTTGGGGTCTACGACTTGCAGATTCGAGATGTGAATCGGAGCCTCCTGCTCGACGATTCCACCCTGAGGATTCTGTGCATTGGGCTTGGTGGCCTTCTTGCAGATGTTCACGCCCTCGACGATGGCACGCTGCTTGGCGGCATCGACCTTCAGGACTTTGCCCTGCTGGCCCTTGCTGTCGCCGGCGATAACGTAAACCTGATCCCCTTTCTTAATATGTAACTTAACTGACATATTCGAATGTGTGTTTTTAATTTACAATACTTCGGGCGCGAGGGAGATGATCTTCATGTACTGATCGCGCAACTCGCGGGCTACGGGACCGAAGATACGGGTACCGCGCATCTCACCCTGATTATTCAGAAGCACCACGGCGTTGTCGTCGAAACGAATGTACGAACCGTTGGCACGACGAATCTCCTTCTTGGTTCTCACTACGACCGCCTTCGACACAGCACCCTTCTTGACGTCGCCCGAAGGGGTTGCGCTCTTGACAGCCACGACGATCTTGTCGCCGATCGAAGCGTAGCGACGCTTGGTGCCGCCCA
The DNA here is from genome assembly GCA_910577475.1 of uncultured Alistipes sp. GTDB lineage: Bacteria > Bacteroidota > Bacteroidia > Bacteroidales > Rikenellaceae > Alistipes. Next base: position 21,622 of record CAJTLJ010000015.1, on the reverse strand, counting down.
ACACGCGGATGCAGAGAACCTCCTTCGCACCGCTGTTATCGGCTACTACCAGTCTACTTTCTTGCTGTATCATAACTACTTCGCTCTTTCAATGATTTGTACTAATCTCCAACGCTTGGTCTTGCTCAACGGGCGCGTCTCCATGATGCGTACGGTATCGCCCTCCTTGATGGTCTCGTCCGTGCACTCGGCGACGAATTTGGTCGTCTTGTTCACGAACTTACCGTAAATAGGGTGCTTCACCTTACGTGCAACGGCAACCACAATGGTCTTCTCCATTTTGTTGCTGACAACTACCCCAATACGCTCTTTTCTAAGATTTCTTTCCATGGTGGTCAATTAACATTTAGGGTTCTTTTGACGCAGAATTGTCAGCATACGCGCAATATCTCTGCGGGATTTTTTGATGATCGAGGGATTCTCGACGGGCGACACGGCGTGCTGCACCTTCAGTTTCGAAAGCTGGGCCTTCTCCGCCTCGATGCGCTCCTGCAAGTCCTTTACCGACAGATCCTTTATTTCAGCACTTTTCATAAGTTACTTCCTTAGATTGATGATTCTACGTAATCGCGTCGAACGATAAACTTGGTGGTAATAGGCAGCTTCTGAGCACCCAGACGCAATGCCTCCTGAGCAATCTCCAAGGGCACGCCCTCGGCCTCGAAGAGGATGCGGCCGGGAGTAACGGGCGCCACGAATCCTTCGGGATTACCCTTACCTTTACCCATACGCACCTCGGCGGGTTTCTTCGTGATCGGTTTATCGGGGAAGATGCGAATCCAGATCTGACCCTCACGCTTCATGTAACGGGTGATGGCCTGACGGGCAGCCTCGATCTGACGACCCGTAATCCAGGTGGATTCAAGTGCTTTGATGCCGAACGAACCGTATGCAAGCTGGTTGCCTCTTTGAGCAATACCCTTCATACGACCCTTCTGCATTCTTCTAAATTTGGTCTTTTTTGGCTGTAACATAATGTTCTATCGCTTAAAAGGTCCTACTTACTGTTATTATTGCGACGTTTGCGGGGAGCACCCTTGCCGCCGCGACGGTCCTGCGAAGGACGCTCGCCGCCGTGCGACGAAGCCGATGCGCCGGCGATCTCGAACAGATCGCGCTTGCCGTAAACCGTGCCCTGGCAGATCCACACCTTCACACCCAGGATACCCACCTTGGTGAGCGCCTCGGTCAGGCAGTAGTCCACGTCGGCGCGGAAGGTGTGCAGAGGTACGCGACCCTCCTTGATGGTCTCGGTACGGGCCATCTCGGCGCCGCCCACACGACCTGCGACCTGCACCTTGATACCCTCGGCACCCATGCGCATGGTCGAGGCTACGGCCATCTTCACGGCGCGGCGGAACGATACGCGGCCCTCCAGCTGGCGGGCGATGTTCTGACCGACGATGACGGCGTCTACTTCGGGACGCTTCACCTCGAAGATGTTGATCTGAACCTCCTTGCCGGTGAGCTTCTTCAGCTCCTCCTTCAGTTTGTCGACCTCCTGGCCGCCCTTGCCGATGATGATACCCGGACGGGCGGTAGCGATGGTAACGGTAACGAGTTTGAGCGTACGCTCGATGATAATCTTCGAAATACTTGCCTTGGCCAAACGGACATTCAGGTACTTACGAATCTTAGCGTCTTCTACCAATTTCTCTGAGAAATCCTTGCCGCCGAACCAGTTGGAGTCCCAACCGCGGGTGATACCAAGACGATTTGCTTTTGGATTAACTTTCTGTCCCATTTGTCTACTTGTTTTCTTCGATTACCATTTTGTCAACTACGATCGTCACATGGTTCGAACGCTTGCGAATGCGGTGAGCACGACCCTGGGGAGCGGGCTGAATGCGCTTGAGCATACGGCCGCAGTCGACGAATACCTCCTTCACGCAGAGTTTGGTATCCTCCAGACGCTCGTTCTCGTTTTTAGCCTCCCAGTTGGCGATAGCCGACTTGAGGAGTTTCTCCATGCGGATAGATGCCTCCTTCTTCGAGTAACGAAGGATGCCCAATGCCTTGTTGATCTCCACACCGCGGATGATATCGGCTACCAGACGCATTTTACGGGGAGAGGTCGGGCAATCGCGCATAATAGCGATAGCTTTCTGCTTCTTTTCAGCCTTGATCTTTTCGGCTCTTATTGATTTTCTTGCACCCATTTTCTACCTATTTTTTCTTGTTACCTGCATGACCGCGGAAGTTGCGCGTCGGAGCAAACTCGCCGAGCTTGTGACCGACCATATTCTCGGTTACATAGACGGGGATAAACTTGTTTCCGTTGTGGACAGCGATCGTCTGACCTACGAAATCAGGCGAAATCATACTTGCACGCGACCAAGTCTTGATGACAGACTTCTTATTGCCCTCGGCCTGAGCGACAACCTTTGCCTCCAGTTTCGGGTCGATAAATGGTCCTTTTTTTAATGAACGGCTCATTATGTACTCTTATTTAATTACTTTTTCTTTCTGGAAATGATAAACTTCGAGGTCGTCTTCTTCGGATTGCGAGTCTTGTAACCCTTAGCCAACAGACCCTTACGCGAACGGGGGTGACCACCCGACGCACGACCTTCACCACCACCCATCGGGTGATCAACCGGGTTCATAACGACACCGCGGTTGCGGGGGCGACGGCCGAGCCAACGCTCACGACCAGCCTTACCGGCGCTTTCGAGGTTGTGGTCGACGTTCGACACCACACCCACCGTCGCGCGGCAAGTAACGAGTACCATACGAGTCTCACCGGAAGGCAGCTTGATGATGGCGAACTTGCCCTCACGTGCCAAAAGCTGAGCATACGAACCGGCCGAACGAGCCATGGCGGCACCCTGACCGGGGTAGAGTTCGATGTTGTGGACCACCGTACCCAGCGGAATATCCGACAGGGGGAGGGTGTTGCCGACCTCGGGAGCCACGCCCGGACCGCTTACGACGGTCTGGCCTACCTGAAGGCCGTTGGGAGCGATGATGTAGCTCTTCTCGCCGTCGGCATAAACCAACAGTGCAATACGTGCGGTACGATTGGGATCGTACTCGATAGTCTTTACAGTTGCGGGGATACCGTCCTTCGAGCGCTTGAAGTCGACCAGACGATACATCTGCTTGTGACCGCCGCCGATATAGCGAACCGTCATCTTACCCGAATTGTTACGGCCGCCCGAGCTCTTCTTGGGGCTGAGCAACGACTTCTCCGGTACGCTGCAGGTGATCTCCTCGAACGTGCCGATAATCTTATGTCTCGTACCGGCGGTTACCGGCTTAAACTTTCTTACTGCCATCTTACCTTAGATATTACTGTAAAAATCTATCTTATCTCCATCCTTCAAGGTGACGATCGCCTTCTTGAAGTTATTTGCGCGACCCTCCAGAAGACCGGCCTTGGTGTAGCGGCTCTTGAGCTTGCCCATGCAGTTGATGGTGTTCACGTCGGTAACGACCACGTTGTACATCTTCTCCACGGCATTGCGGATCTGCAATTTGTTAGCACGCACGTCAACGATAAAACCGTAGCGGTTCAGTTTTTCGCCCTGAATCGTCATTTTCTCGGTCAAAATAGGCTTAATGATAATTTCCATCTTTCTTTACGTTTTAAGCTAACATTACATTCAGTACATTCTCGGCACCCTCCACCAGCACGACGGCCGAAGCGTTCATCACCTCGTAGGTATTGAGGTTCTGGGCCAGGATCGGCTTCACGTTGGGGATGTTGCGGCACGAAAGCTGAAGATTGAGGTTCGACTCCGGCAGAACCACCAAAACCTTCTTGTCGGCTACGTTCAGCGCGCCGGTCAGAGCGATCACGCTCTTGGTCTTGGGGGCCTCCAGCTGAAGCGCCTCGACGACGGTAATGGCACCGGCCTGTGCCTTGTAGGTAAGTGCGCTGCGGCGAGCCAGCTGCTTGAGCTTCTTGTTGAGCTTGAAGCTGTAATCGCGGGGTACGGGACCGAACACGCGACCGCCACCCGGGAAGAGGGGCGACTTGATCGAACCGCAACGGGCACCGCCGGTACCCTTCTGACGCTTCAGCTTGCGGGTCGAACCGGCGATCTCGTTGCGCTGCTTCGACTTGTGCGTACCCTGACGCTGATCGGCCAGATACTGCTTCACGTCCAGATAGATAGCGTGGTCATTAGCCTCCACGCCGAAGACTGCGTCGGAAAGAACGACTTTACGACCGGTCTCTTTGCCTTGTGTGTTTAATACAGCTAATTCCATGACTACTTCTCGATTGTTAAATAAGCACCTTTTGCCCCCGGAATGGAACCCTTCACCAGAAGGAGGTTGCTCTCGGGGATCACCTTCAAAACTCTCAGGTTCAGAACCTTCACCTGCTCGCCACCCATCTGGCCCGGAAGACGCTTGCCGGGGAATACGCGCGACGGATAGGACGATGCACCCAGCGAACCGGGCTTGCGCTGACGGTTGTGCTGACCGTGGGTCTGGCCGCCGACGCCGCCGAAGCCGTGACGCTTCACTACGCCCTGGAAGCCCTTACCCTTCGAGATGCCCGTAACGTCGACCCAGTCCTCCTCCGAGAACATGTCCACCGTAAGAACGTCTCCCAGGTTCACCTCGGGCATGCCCTTGAACTCGGCGATCTTGCGCTTGGGGGTGGTACCGGCCTTCTTGAAGTGACCTAACAAACTTTTGTTGGTGTGCTTTTCACTCTTGTCGTCATAGGCAATCTGAACCGCTTCGTAGGAGTCCTTCTCCACGGTCTTGATTTGCGTAACTACGCACGGACCAACTTCGATAACAGTGCATGGTATGTTCTTACCCTCGGCACTGTAAACGGATGTCATTCCGATTTTCTTTCCAATAAGTCCTGACATTGTGTTGTCAATTTTCGTTTGTTAATTATAAAAGTGATTCATGGTCTCCTTTCGACCAGCGGAATCATGGTTATACGTGGATCTCCACCTCGACGCCCGAGGGAAGTTCGAGCTTCATCAGGGCATCGATCGTCTTGGGAGTCGACGAGTAGATGTCGAGAATACGCTTGAAGGTGCAGAGCTGGAACTGCTCGCGGGCCTTCTTGTTGACGAAGGTCGAGCGGTTGACCGTAAAAATCTGCTTGTGCGTCGGAAGGGGCACCGGGCCGCTTACTACGGCACCCGTGCTCTTCACAGTCTTCACAATCTTCTCGGCCGACTTGTCAACCAGATTGTGATCGAATGACTTTAACTTGATTCTGATTTTCTGATTCATATCTGTTGTTTTTCTTATTCCAAATCCTTACGTTTACCGGACTTCTCGATGATCTCCTTCGCCAGGTTGGCAGGAACCTCCTCGAAGTGGTCGAACTCCATCGACGACGTAGCGCGGCCCGACGAAATGGTACGCAGCACGGTTACATAGCCGAACATCTCCGACAGGGGAACCTGTGCCTTAACCACACGGGCGGTGCCCTTCGACTCCATGCCCTGGATCTGACCGCGACGCTTGTTCAGGTCGCCGATGATATCGCCCATGCTCTCCTCGGGAGTTACGACCTCGACGGCCATCACGGGCTCCATAATCACCGAACCGGCCTTCGGAGCGGCTACGCGGTAACCGTTGCGGGCGGCGATTTCGAACGACAACTGGTCGGAATCGACGGGGTGGAACGAACCATCCTTCAGGGTAACCTTCATCGAGTCCATCTTGTAGCCGGCCAACGCACCGTTAGCCATGGCGGCCTCGAAGCCTTTCTGAACGGCGGGGATGAACTCCTTCGGAATGTTACCGCCCTTCACCTCGTCTACGAACGTAAGACCCATCTTACCCTCCTCGGCAGGACCGATTTCGAAGATGATGTCGGCGAACTTACCGCGACCGCCGGTCTGCTTCTTGAAGACCTCGCGGTGCTGAACCGTCTGGGTAAGGGCCTCCTTGTAGTTCACCTGAGGTGCACCCTGGTTGATCTCCACACCGAACTCGCGACGCAGACGGTCGACGATAATATCCAGGTGAAGCTCGCCCATACCGCTGATGACGGTCTGGCCGCTATCCTCGTCGGTGTGAACGGTGAAGGTCGGGTCCTCCTCGGCCAGCTTGCCGAGAGCGATGCCCAGCTTGTCGAGATCCTTCTGGGTCTTGGGCTCTACGGCCAGACCGATCACGGGCTCGGGGAAGGTCATCTGCTCCAGAACGATCGGAGCGTTCTCGGCGCAGAGGGTATCGCCGGTATGAATCTCCTTGAAACCGACGGCGGCGCAGATATCTCCGGCCGCTACGGCCTCCATCGGGTTCTGCTTGTTGGCGTGCATCTGGTAGATGCGGCTGATGCGCTCGCGCTTGCCGCTGCGTGCGTTGAGCACGTAGGAACCGGCGTCGAGCTTACCCGAGTATACGCGGACGAAGGCGAGACGACCTACGAAGGGGTCGGTAGCGATCTTGAACGCCAAACCGCAGAACGGATCCTCCTCGGTAGCGCGGCGCACCTCGATCTCCTCGGTCTTGGGGTTGGTACCCTCGACGGAGGGAACGTCCAGCGGCGAAGGCAGGAATGCCATCACATAGTCGAGCAGCTTCTGCACACCCTTGTTGTGGAACGACGAACCACAGAGCATAGGAACCAGCTGCATGGAGATGGTCGCCTTGCGGATAGCTGCCAGCAGCTCCTCGGGCGTGATCGAGTTGGGATCTTCGAAGAACTTCTCCATCAGGGCGTCGTCGGTCGAAGCCACCTCCTCGATGAGCTTGTTGCGCCACTCCTCGGCCTCGGCCTTCATACTGTCGGGAATCTCGCGCAGCTCGAAGTTGTCGCGGACGGACTTGTCGTCGAAGTAGTAGATGGCGTTATTATATATAAGGTCTACCAGACCCTCGAACTTATCCTCTGCACCGATGGGCAGAACGACCGGCAGGGCGGTAGCGCCGAAGTGCTCCTTGATCTGGGCGCAGACGGCGAGGAAATCGGCACCCGTGCGGTCCATCTTGTTGACGTAACCGATACGGGGAACGTTGTATTTGTCGGCCTGACGCCATACGGTCTCCGACTGGGGCTCGACGCCGCCGACGGCGCAGAAGGTAGCGATGGCACCGTCCAGGACGCGCAGCGAACGCTCCACCTCGACGGTGAAATCGACGTGTCCCGGGGTATCGATCAGGTTTATCTGATACTGGTGATCCTTGTACCGCCAGAATGCCGTGGTAGCGGCCGAGGTGATGGTGATACCGCGCTCCTGCTCCTGGACCATCCAGTCCATCGTAGCGCCGCCTTCGTGCACCTCGCCGATCTTGTGGGTCTTGCCCGTGTAGAACAGGATACGCTCCGACGTGGTGGTCTTACCGGCATCGATGTGAGCCATGATACCGATATTGCGAGTGTAGTGTAAGTCTCTTGCTGCCATTGGTTCGTCCTGTTATTAGAATCTGAAGTGTGCGAATGCCTTGTTGGCCTCTGCCATGCGGTGCATCTCCTCCTTGCGTTTGAAGGCGGCACCCTGCTGGTTGTAGGCGTCAACGATCTCACCCGAGAGTTTCTCTGCCATCGACTTACCGGCGCGCTTGCGCGAGTAAAGGACAAGGTTTTTCATGGAAATCGAAATCTTGCGCTCCGGTCTAACCTCCGTAGGAACCTGGAAGGTCGCACCACCGATACGCTTCGATTTTACCTCGACTTGGGGTGTGATGTTCTCCAGTGCCTGTTTCCAGACCTCCAGGGGAGATTTATCAGCATCCTTCATCTTCTTGCCCACGAGCTCCAGCGAGTCGTAGAAAATCTCATAGGCAATACTCTTCTTACCATCCAGCATCAGGTTATTCACGAAACGGGTAACCATTACGTCATTGAACTTGGGATCCGGAAGTAGAATTCGCTTCTTTGGCTTAGCTTTTCTCATTTTATTTCCTTAGCTTCTTAAATGTTTTCTTTCGATTACTTCTTCTTGGCTGCCGTTGCACCTGCCTTCGGGCGCTTGGCACCATACTTCGAACGACGCTGACGACGACCGTCCACGCCTGCGGAATCCAGAGCACCGCGAACCAGGTGGTAGCGCACACCGGGGAGGTCCTTCACACGACCGCCGCGAACCAGCACGATGGAGTGCTCCTGCAAGTTGTGACCCTCTCCGGGGATGTAGGCGTTGACCTCCTTGCCATTGGTCAATCTTACACGTGCAACCTTACGCATAGCCGAGTTAGGCTTCTTGGGCGTAGTCGTGTAAACACGGGTGCATACGCCGCGGCGCTGGGGACACGCGGCGAGTGCCGGCGACTTCGATTTGTCCTCCAGGCTTACCCGACCGTTTCTTACTAACTGTTGAATAGTAGGCATTTTGTCCTTTTAATTTGTTAATTATTACTCGTTTACGAGGCGATTTCCAGCCTCATGCTTGTTTTCCTATCACACAAACAGGACTGCAAAGGTACGAAAAAATTTCGAAACACCATATATTCCGCCAACTTTTTACGCTGATTTTCCCGCATTTCGACCCTGTCCGCCCATTTTGCCTATTCTTTTTTCTTATCGAATTCCCAAAAAGATAACAACGCATTTATATACATTCATTCAAAACACTATTCGACAGCTATTTACAGTCGGTTGCCGGCTCACCCTGACGCCCTCCGACCGCCGCGCAGGGTCCGGCCTTCGAAAGCGGAGAGGGGGCCGAAACGCCGCAGGCGAAAAAAAATAACCGACAAATGGATATTTTTCCCTACCTTTGTGAAAATTTGCAAATTTCGACATCTTATGGAATATAATTTCAAGGAGCTGGAGGCCAAATGGCAACAGCGCTGGAAGGAGCGGGGCACCTACCGCGTGGAGGCGGATCCCGCACGCCCGAAATTCTACGTTCTCGACATGTTCCCCTACCCCTCGGGAGCGGGTCTGCACGTCGGCCATCCGCTGGGCTACATCGCCTCCGACATCTACGCCCGCTACAAGCGGTCGTGCGGATTCAACGTGCTGCACCCGATGGGCTACGACGCCTTCGGTCTGCCGGCCGAGCAATACGCCATCCAGACCGGACAGCATCCGGCCGTCACGACGGCGCAGAACATCGCCCGCTACCGCGAGCAACTGGACAAGATCGGCTTCTCGTTCGACTGGAACCGCGAGGTGCGCACCTGCGACCCGGCCTACTACCACTGGACCCAGTGGGCGTTCCTGCAGATGTACGACCACTACTACTGCAACGACTCGCAGCAGGCGCGGCCCATCTCCGAACTCGTCGAGGCCTTCCCCAAATACGGCAGCGAAGGGCTGAACGCCGCCTGCACGCAGGAGCTGCACTTCACCGCCGAGGAGTGGAACAGCTATTCGGAGGCCGAGCGCGAACAGGTGCTGCTGAACTACCGACTCGCCTTCCGGGCCGACACGATGGTCAACTGGTGCCCCCAGCTGGGAACCGTGCTTGCCAACGACGAGGTGAAGGACGGTCTTTCGGTCCGCGGCGGTTTCCCCGTGGAACAGAAGCGCATGAAGCAGTGGCTGCTGCGCGTGACGGCCTACGCCCAGCGCATGCTTGACGGACTGGAGACGCTGGAGTGGAGCGACTCGCTCAAGGAGATCCAGCGCAACTGGATCGGCCGCTCGGTGGGTGCGCAGATCTTCTTCGACGTGAAGGGCTCGGACCGCAAGCTGGAGATCTTCACCACCCGTCCCGACACGATCTTCGGCGTCACTTTCATGGTGATCGCCCCCGAACACGAATGGCTGACGGAGCTCACGACGGCCGACAACCGGGCCGCCGTCGAGGAGTACGTCGCCGCCACGAAGAAGCGCTCCGAGCGCGAGCGAATCGCCGAGACGCGCCGCGTGACGGGCGTCGCGACGGGCTCCTGCGCCGTCAACCCCTTTACGGGGCGGGAGATTCCGATCTATGTATCCGACTATGTGCTGGCCGGGTACGGCACGGGGGCCATTATGGCCGTCCCGGCGCACGACTCGCGCGACTACGCCTTCGCCCGCCACTTCGGACTGGAGATCGTCCCCGTCGTCGAGGGGGGCGATCTGGAGAAGGAGTCCTACGACGCCAAGTCGGGCCGGATGATCAACTCCGGGTTCCTGAACGGCATGGACGTCAAGGAGGCCATCGGCCTGATGTTCGAGGAGGTCGAGCGCCGCGGACTGGGCAAAAGACTGGTCAACTACCGCCTGCGCGACGCCATCTTCTCGCGCCAGCGCTACTGGGGCGAGCCCTTCCCCGTCTACTACGAGAACGACATCGCCCGTCCGCTCCCGGCCGACGAACTGCCGCTGGAGCTGCCCCCCATCGCCGACTTCGGCCCCACGGCCGAGGGCGAGCCGCCTCTGGCCCGCGCGGAGCGGTGGCACACGGCCGACGGCTGCCCCTACGAACTCTCCACCATGCCGGGCTTCGCCGGTTCGTCGGCCTACTACCTGCGCTACATGGACCCGCACAACGACCGGGCGCTGGTCGGCCGCGAGGCCAACGAATACTGGCGCAACGTCGACCTCTACGTCGGCGGCATCGAACACGCCACGGGGCACCTGATGTATTCGCGCTTCTGGAACATGTTCCTCTACGACCTGGGCTACGTCTGTGAACCCGAGCCCTTCAAAAAGCTCGTCAACCAGGGCATGATCCAGGGCCGTTCGAACTTCGTCTATCGTGTGGTGGGCACCAACCAGTTCGTCTCGCTGGGCCTGAAGGAGGGGTACGAGACCCAGGAGATCCACGTCGACGTCAACATCGTGAAGAACGACCAGCTCGATCTGGAGGCTTTCCGCGCCTGGCGCCCCGAGTTCCGCGACGCGGAGTTCATCCTCGAAGACGGCAAATACATCTGCGGCTGGGCCATCGAGAAGATGTCGAAGTCGATGTACAACGTGGTGAACCCCGACTATATCGTGGAGAACTACGGCGCCGATACGTTGCGCATGTACGAAATGTTCCTCGGTCCGCTGGAGCAGTCGAAGCCCTGGGATACGAACGGCATCGACGGCGTGCACAAGTTCCTGCGCAAGTTCTGGCGGCTCTTTTCCGACAAGGCCGGCAACTTCGCCGTGGTGGACGAGGAGCCCACGAAGGCCGAGATGAAGTCGCTGCACAAGACCATCAGGAAGGTGCGCGAGGATATCGAGAACTTCTCGTTCAACACCTCGGTGGCTGCCTTCATGATCTGCCTCAACGAACTGGGCAGCTGCCACAAGCGGGCCGTGCTCGAACCGCTCACGGTGCTCATCGCCCCCTTCGCCCCCCACATCGCCGAGGAGCTCTGGGAGCAGCTGGGCCACTCGGGAAGCGTCTGCGACGCCCCCTATCCCCAGTTCGACGAGAAGTACCTGACCGAAAGCTCGTTCGAATATCCCGTATCGGTGAACGGCAAGCTCCGCTTCAAGCGCGAGTACCCCCTCTCGGCCGCTCCGGCAGAAATCCAGGCCGATGTCGTCGCCACCGAGGAGGCGCAGAAGTGGCTCGACGGAAAAGCCCCCAAGAAGGTGATCGTCGTACCGGGTAAAATCATCAACATCGTCATCTGATGAAACGGATCCTGCTCACCCTGACCCTGCTGACGGGTTTCGCCCTCTGCGCCGCCGCGCAGGAGCGCTACGGTGCCGACCACGTTCTCAAGCTCTGGGACAACGCCACGGCGCCCCACTCGAACGGACTCACCGGTCCCGAGACCGAGGACGACCCGTTCCGCATCGGCAACACCACCGAAGCGGTGCTCTACATCTACAAGGCCGACCCGGCCCGCGATACCGGACTGGCCGTCGTGATCTGCCCGGGCGGCGGCTACCGCCGGCTCTCGGTCGACACGGAAGGGTTTCTGTTCGGCCGCTGGCTGGCCGAGAACGGCATCACGGCCGCCATGTTGAAGTACCGCATGCCCAACGGCCACCCCGAGGTGCCGCTCGAGGATGCCGTGCAGGCGCTGCGCGTCTTGGCCGGGCAGGAGGCCGGAGCCACGGGCTTCACCGCCGACAAGGTGGGCATCGCCGGCTTCTCGGCCGGCGGTCATCTGGCCGCCTATGCCTCCACGATGGGCGACTTCCGCCCCGCCTTCTCGATCCTCTTCTACCCGGTCATCACGGGCGAGGAGGGCCGGTGCCACCGCGGATCGTTCGACCAGCTGCTGGGGCAGGGGCGAACCACCGAACAGACCGCCTTCTACTCCCTGGAGCGGCAGGTCGACAGCCTGACGCCGCCGGCCATCCTGCTGCTCTCGGACGACGACCGGGTGGTCCCGCCCGTCAGCTCGACCCGCTACTACGACGCCCTGAAGGAGCAGGGCCGGCGCGCCTCGATGCACATCTACCCCTCGGGCGGCCACGGCTGGGGCATCAAGAAGAGTTTCGCCTACAAGGCCGAGTGGCAGCAGGCATTACTGGAGTGGCTGGAAAACCTGAAATGACATGACCCATCACCTCGCCCTGCTGTTCGCCCTGCTGTGCATCGCCTGCGGTCGCCCCGCACCGGAGACGCTCCGCCCGGCCCGCTACATCTACACGGCGGACCGGATGGCCGACCCCTCGGCCTACGTCTTCGACGGCGTGCACTACATCTACCCCTCGCACGACCGGATCTCGGAGGTGACCGACCTCGCCGACGGCACCCTCACACCGCTCGACGGACGGACGGGGCAGACGGAACAATTTGAATTTTGAATTAAAAATCGTATCTTTGCCGGCAAAAGCAAAGATACGTATTTTTTATGGCAGACAACAGCATACTGATGAGGCTCGACGGCCTCAAGCTCAAGTACGAGGAGGTCGGGCAGAAGCTCACCGACCCCGAGGTGATCGCCGACGTGAAACAGTTCATCGAACTCACCAAGGAGTACAAGGAGTTGGAGCCCATCATCGAGACCTCGGAGCGCTATCGCACCGCGCTGGCCAACCTGGCCGAGGCCAAGGACACCTTCGCCAACGACAAGGACGAGGAGATGCGCGAGATGGCGCGCGAAATGATCGCCGAGATCGAACCCACGATCGAGCCGATGGAGGAGGAGATCAAGCTGCTGCTGATCCCCAAGGATCCGCAGGATGCCAAGAACGCCATCGTCGAGATCCGCGGCGGCACGGGCGGCGACGAGGCGGCCATCTTCGCCGGCGACCTCTTCCGCATGTACACGAAATACGTCGAGACGAAGGGGTGGCGATACGAAGTCACCTCCTTCTCCGAGGGTGCCGTGGGCGGCTACAAGGAGGTCGTGATGAAGGTGACCGGCCAGAACGTCTACGGAACGCTGAAATACGAGTCGGGCGTGCACCGCGTGCAGCGCGTGCCCCAGACCGAGACGCAGGGCCGCGTCCACACCTCGGCCGCCTCGGTGGCCGTGCTGCCCGAAGCCGAGGAGTTCGACATCGAGATATCGATGAACGACATCCGCAAGGATATCTTCTGCGCCTCGGGCCCCGGCGGACAATCGGTCAACACCACCTACTCGGCCATCCGCCTCACGCACATCCCCACGGGCATCGTCGTGCAGTGTCAGGACCAGAAGTCGCAGCTCAAGAACTTCGACAAGGCTTTCGAGGAGCTGCGGACCCGCGTCTTCAACCTCGAGTACTCGAAGTATCTGGACGAAATCGCCTCGAAGCGCAAGACGATGGTCTCGACGGGCGACCGTTCGGCCAAGATCCGCACCTACAACTACCCGCAGGGGCGCATCACCGACCACCGCATCAACTACACGATCTACAACCTCGCCGCCTTCATGGACGGCGACATACAGGACTGCATCGACCACCTGATCGTGGCCGAGAACGCCGAGCGCCTCAAGGAGAGCGAACTGTAGACCGAACAGCAGCGACAAAAGGGAGTGTGCCGAAATCCGGATACACTCCCTTTCATTTATGAAACAATAAAAGAGCGGCCGAGCCCGTTCGACACGAAAAGCGGAACGACCATGCGTCATCTTCTCACCATAGCCTTCGCCTGCTTCGCTGCCTCAGCCGCCGCGCAGGAGCCCCTCTATATCGTCAACGGAGAGGTCCGCTGCGAGGTGCGCTCCATTCCGCCCGACGACATCGAGCATATCGAGGTCTTCCCGGCCGAAGAGGCGACCATCGCCCGGTTCGGCACCGAAGCCGCGAACGGCGCTATCGTCCTCACGCTGCGCTACGACCGGCCGGCCCGCTTCCCCGGCTCCGACTCGCTCTCGTTCGCCGAGTACGTCGCCCGCGAGGTCGACTGGAAGGAGAGCGACCCCACGGCGCGGGTGGTGCTGCGCTACACCGTCGACGAGCAGGGCGCAGCCGCGATCTCCGAAGAGCTGGAGGCCACCGACAAACGGCTGCTGCGCCGCGTGCGCAAGGCGTTCGAAACGGCACCCGCCTGGGCTCCGGCAACGAAGGAGGGAGTTCCCGTCCGCAGCGAAGGGGTCCTGCGCCTGCAACTCCCCGCCGGCCGCCCCATGCCCCGCGAACGCTACGTCGTGATCCGGTAGAGGGGCTCTACTTTTTCATCACGAGCCGGGTGGTCCGGTAAACGCCCTCACCCCTGAAACCGACCCGGTCCAGCCGGAACAGCGTATCGTTATCGAAACGACCCAACGTCGAGCCGTTGGCGAAGGGCGAATCCTCCGTCGCCAGCGACCAGGTCGATCCGCCATCCGACGAATAGGCGAGTACGGATCTCGGATCGGTCCACCGGTTGGTCAGCGAGAACACGTGGTTATCGCTCCGGGCGAGGAACTCGGTGATGAAGTGGCCGCCGCCGAGCCGGCGCCCCCAGGCTACGGAGCTCTTGTAATGGAGCCAGCCGTTCCGTATTTCGTAGACCTTCGGAGCGCCCCTGCCGATAATCATGACGAGATTCTTATCCCCTGCCATGTAATCGGGATAGGGGATCGGGGTCATGGTCACCCGGTCCGTGTCGACATTCCAGCTGCAAAACAGAATGGCTCCGTCCTCCTCCCGACAGACGAAATAGGCCGTCCTTCCCGAGAAGAAGGCTTTATCCGGCTTCCTGATCCGACCCGGCAGCGAAAGGTCGGTCCAGTTGTCTCCCCCGTCCTCCGAGACCTTGACCTCTTCACCCGCGAAGACCGCCACCCGCTGCCGATCGAACGGATGAATCCGCTCGATCCGACCCGGAAATTCGACGATCTTCCTCCACTCCGCACATCCGGCACTCCGCCGGTAAATCTCCGAGGAATCCTCTTTCCGGACGACGGCATAGAGCGTTCCTTCGATATGCGCGACTTGGGAGCAGTCATCCGTCCACTCCCCGACCGTCCGCCAGGAAGTCCCTCCGTCGACGGTCTGGAAAACAGCTCCGAAATTCCCGGCTCCGGCCGCCATGTATCCCGTATCGGAAGTGACGTAGAGCGGAGCCTCCAGCAGGATACCGCTCTGCACCCGGTCCGCATCGGATGCGACCAGCTTCGTCTCGAACTCCCGGATATCGAACGGAAGCACTTCGAGCCGTTTCAACGGAGGATAAGGCGCGGGCCAGCTCCGGCAGCCGGCCATCGCAAGGAGCAGGCAGACGACAACCGCCCACCTGGCCATACTATTCAGAGAACTCATCATGCTCAAAAATAGCAAATAAAATCCGAAACACGAAATCGGGGCGGAAAAGAGTTCTCCGCAGCGCGGCGGAACGGCAAAAATTCCTACCTTTGTGACATGATCCCCGAACAACATCTCTCGCTGAGCCGGCTGCAGGCGCAGGTGAAGGGCGTTCTCGCCGAACGCTTCGCGCTGCCCGTATGGGTGGCGGCCGAGGTATCGGAGCTGAAGGTCAACTACTCGGGTCACTGCTATCTGGAGATGGTGGAGAAGGGCGAGGCGGACGGCATTCCGAAAGCGCAGGCGCGGGCCGTGATCTGGCGTTCGCACTACCCCCGTCTGGCGGGTTATTTCGAGGCGGAGACGGGCCAGCGGCTCGCGGCCGGCATGAAGATCCTCTTCAAGGCGACCGTAAACTACCACGAGCTCTACGGCTTCTCGCTCCAGATCACCGATCTGGACGCCTCCTACACGCTGGGCGACATGGAGCGGCAGCGGCAGCAGACCATCGCCCGGCTCCGGCAGGACGGGGTGTGGGAGATGAACCGTGAGACGGAGATGCCCGCAGTCGTGCAGCGCATCGCCGTGGTGTCGAGCCGTCAGGCCGCCGGCTATCAGGACTTCTGCAAGGAGATTGGCAAGAGCCCCTACGACTTCCGGGTCACCCTCTTCGACGCCTTCATGCAGGGAGCCGCCGCCGAGGATTCGATCATCGCGGCTCTGGGCGAGATCGCGGAGCAGTACGACCGGTTCGACGCCGTGGTCCTGATTCGGGGCGGCGGCTCGGCGAGCGACCTGAACTGCTTCAACGCCTACCGGCTCTGCGCCCACGTGGCGCAGTTCCCGCTGCCGGTGCTCACCGGCATCGGGCACGACAAGGACACCAGCGTCGCCGACATGGTGGCCCACACGGCCCTGAAGACCCCCACGGCCGTCGCCGGATGGCTCGTGGAGCGCATGGCCCGCGTGGAGGGGTGGCTGGACACGGCCGCCCTCGCCCTGCACGACGCAGCCGCGACCCTCTCGCGCAGCCATCTGCTCCGGCTGGAGCGGCTGCAAAGCGACCTCAAAGGGCTCTGCGAAGCCCTCTCGATCCGCAAACGGGCCGAACTCGATACGCTGGCGAGCCGTCTGGGCGACGCCTGCGAACGGCTCTTCGACCGCGAACGGGGGAGGCTGGAGAGCGCCGCCCTGCTCGTCGAGAGCCGCTCGCCGCACCACATCCTGCGGCTGGGGTTCTCCATCGTCCGGGCCGGGGAACGGGCTCTCGCCTCGGCGAAAGGGGTCCGTCCGGGCGACACCGTAACGATCGAACTGGCCGACGGCACCCTGCGGGCGACCGTCGAAACGACAGACGAATAAAAAAGGCAGCAAAGATATGGCAACGAAAAAACAACCCTCCTACACGGAGGCCATGAGCGAGATCGAGTCGATCCTCAAGCGGTTCCGCACCGAAGAGATGTCGGTCGACGATCTGGCTCGCGAAGTGAAGCGCGCAACCGACCTGATCGCCCTCTGCAAGGAGCGGCTGCTGAAGAGCGAGACCGAGGTCAAAAAGGTGCTCGGGACGGAATGAAACGAGTGATAAAGTGGACGCTGGGGCACCTTCCCCGGCCCGTGGTCCAGCTGTTGGCCGGCTGGCTGGTACCGCTCTACGGCCTGCTGCTGCGCGGCAGCCGCTTCACCTGCCCGGTCTGCGGACGGTCGTTCCGCAAGCTGCTCCCCTACGGCTACGTCGACCCGCGCGACAACGCCCTCTGCCCCTCCTGCCTCTCGCTGGAGCGCCATCGCCTGCTGTGGCTCTGGCTGCGACGCGAGACCGATCTGTTCGAGCGGCTGCCCCGCCTGCTGCACGTCGCTCCCGAGGTGTGCCTGATGCGCCACCTCCGCCGGGCCTACCGCAACCGGCCCGACCGCTACGTCACGGCCGATCTGGAGTCGCCGCTGGCCGACCTGCATTTCGACATCCAGCAGATTCCGCTGGCCGGCGACAGCTTCGACGCAGTGATCTGCAACCACCTGATGGAGCACGTCGCCGACGACCGGCAGGCGCTCCGCGAACTGCTGCGCATCCTGAAGCCCGGCGGGCTGGGCGTGCTGCTTGCCCCGGTGGACTACGCGCGCGCCGAAACCTTCGAGGACGACACGATCACCGACCCCGCGGAGCGCACCCGCCTCTTCGGGCAGTACGACCACCGGCGGGTCTACGGCCGCGACTACGCCGAACGGCTGCGGAGCGCGGGATTCGAAGCCCGGGAGATCGACTACGCCGCCCGCTTCACCGCGGAGGAGCGGCGCCGCTACGCCTTCGCCGCCGACCGGCTCTACGTGGTTCGCAAACCCCTTTGAAAAGTTCGTAAGGCCGCTTTTCCGGCTCGGAGACGGACCAAATCCCGAAATATTTACTAACTTTACGCCCGAAGGCTCCGCCGCCTTCCGCTAAAGGTTTATGAGTATGGATACATCCCGTTACGATTCGCTCCGGGAGCTGGTTCGTTCGAACTTCTCCTCCGTCACGCAGCTGCTCGTCAAAGAGGCGCTCGACTACGCCGCCGAGAAACTCGACGGCCGGTTGCGCTACGACGGCACCCCCCTGCTGGATCACGGCGCCGCCGTGGCCCGCATCGTCATCTCGGAAATCGGCCTGGGCCGCAACTCGACCGTCTCGTCCATCCTGCACGACGTGGTCCGGCTGGCCCACAAGGAGCGGTCGGGCGAGGAGTTTCTGCTGCTGATGAACGACATCGAGAGCCGCTTCGGCGAGGCCGTGGCCGGCATCACGATGGGGCTCTGCAACATCTCGGAACTGAAGGTCAAGACCGCCAAGGAACAGGCGTCGAACTTCCGCGACCTGATCGTCTCCTACTCGCAGGATCCGCGCGTGATCCTCATCAAGCTGGCCGACCGGCTGGAGGTGATGCGCTCGCTCGACATCTTCCCCCGCGAGAAGCACCGCAAGAAGAGCTGGGAGAGCCTGAACCTCTACGCCCAGATCGCCCACAAGCTGGGCCTCTACAATCTGAAGAGCGAACTGGAGGACATCGCCCTGAAATACCTCGAGCCGCAGGACTACGAGCATATCCGCACGAAGCTCGAGGAGACCGAGAAGGAGCGTCAGACCTTCATCGGCCGCTTTCTGGAGCCGATCCTCGAGCGGATGGACCGTCAGGGGATCAAATACCACATCAAGAGCCGCACAAAGTCGATCTACTCGATCTGGACCAAGATGCACAAACAGCGCGTACCGTTCGAAGGGGTCTACGACATCTTCGCCCTGCGCATCATCATCGACTGCCCGCGCGAGCTGGAGAAGCAGCTCTGCTGGACGGTCTACTCCATCGTCAGCGACTGCTACGTCCCCAACCCGGAGCGTATGCGCGACTGGATCTCGATTCCGAAGTCGAACGGCTACGAGTCGCTGCACACCACCGTCTCGGCAAAAGGGGGCAAGTGGGTCGAGATTCAGATCCGGACCGAGCGGATGGACGCCGTGGCCGAGCGCGGCATCGCGGCCCACTGGCGCTACAAAGGGGTGAACCAGGGAGCGCAGACCAGCGAGATGTGGCTGGGACAGCTGCGCGAGCTGCTGGAGGAGAAGACCCACGCGCTGGCCGAACGGTTCGAATCGAAACCCGTCTCGCACGAGATCTTCGTCTTCACCCCGAACGGCGACATCCGCAAGCTGCCCGAAGGGGCGACGCTGCTCGACTTCGCCTTCGACATCCACTCGGGGCTGGGCTCCACCTGCTCGGGCGGCAAGGTGAACAACCGTGCCGTCTCGATCCGCGAGGTGCTCCGCAACGGCGACATCGTGGAGATCATGACCCAGAAGAACCAGACGCCCAAGGCCGACTGGCTCAACGTGGTCGTCACCTCGAAGGCGCGGTCGAGGATCAAGGCCTACCTGCGCGAGGAGCAGGTGAAGAATGCCCGCATGGGGCGCGAGGAGCTGGAACGCAAGCTCAAGAACTGGAAGATCGACAAGCCCATCGACGAGGCGGTGGGCTATCTGTGCAAATACTTCAAACTGCGGACGGGCACCGAGCTGTACGCGCTGGTCGCCACCCAGAAGATCGAGATCGGCTCGCTGAAGGAGATTCTGAACCATTGGCTCTCAGGCGCGGCGGACGAGGAGCGCCGCCAGGCCGCCGCCGAGCAGGAGGCCGAAAAGCTGCGCACCGCGGCGAAGCGGGAGAGCGTCCCGCACCGGAGCGATGCGCTGGTGATCGACGAGGCGATCAACAAGATCGAGTATAAGCTGGCGAAGTGCTGCAACCCGATCAAGGGGGACGAGATCTTCGGCTTCATCACCATCGGTTCGGGCATCACCATCCACCGTACGGACTGCCCCAATGCCAAGCGCCTGCACGAGAACTACCCCTACCGCGTCATCGAGGCGCGGTGGCGCGACCGGGCCGACGGCGCCTTCCGGGTCGTGGTCGCCATCGTAGCCAAAGACGAACCCGGCATCGCCAACCGGATCACCGAGGTGGTGAGCCGCGATCTGAAGCTAAATATCCGCACGCTGAGCCTCACTTCGCGCGGCGACGGGTCGGTCGCCGGCACCATCAGCGTCGAGGTGCCGGGGACGAGCGTGGTCGACATGCTCATCCACTCGATCGTCCGGATCAAGGGCATCCAACGCGCCTACCGCGTGTAGGAGCCGCACGGCACCTTTTTCGATGGCTCATCCGACTGCTGTCACCCGGCTCTGACGAACGGCCCGTTGCATTTCAAAAAAGCGCGGTCCCGGTACAGAATAATACCCGGAATAAGAAAGATTAAATAGAATGTAAAATGACCAGGACCCGCGCTTGGTTCCCGGCTGTCTTTCCATTTTACCTATTTTTAATCTTTCTTGGGTATTACACTGCGATCGCAGCCTTTCGCTAACAAAATTAAAGATTCGATTTATTATATCAAAATTATCCGACCGTTTTTTATTATTTTTTACGGCTTTTTGGAATAAAAAAGGTACATCCGTCGATGTTCCGGAACATCGACGGTGCGATTCGTGACGGATTTACGCCATTTCACCCTCGGGATCCCTCGATTCCGCTGCGCTCCACTCGGGATGACAGCTGTTTCTGTCACCTTGAGCGGAGCGATAGCGTAGTCGAAAGGTCTCGAGTTCGCCGAACTTTCGCCGGTGCGGTTCGCAAGGGCTCTTGCTAATCCGCCCTCGAGACCCCTCCACTTCGCTCGGGGTGACAGCCTTTGCTGTCATGTTGAGCGAAGGGGCGACAAGCCCCGAAGTCGAAACATCTCGACTCGTCGGAGCATTCACCTTTGCGGATCACAACGGCGCTCGGGGTGACAAAAAAGAGCGCGGAAAGAAATTCTTTCCGCGCTCTTTTAATTACCTCTACTATTTTTCGTACTCCATATTTCTAAAAAATTCATCCAATGCAATCCCATAAAAATTACAAAGAACTGCTAATAATACCACCGTGATATTCGTTTTCCCGATCTCGTACAAACCGACATTCACTCCCGTTCTGTCAGTTACAACTTCTTGAGTGTAGCCCCGTTCAACTCGGAGACATTTCAGACGAGCCCCGATTGATCGTAATAATATATCATTTGTGTGCTTCACTCACATTTTTTTTGCAAAGAACACTCCTAAATCATTTTTTTGCTCCTACGAATTCGTATGTTTAGATTTATTTTATTACTTTTGTCACATAATTTCAATAGTTATATGAATTATGCTAACTTTGCAATTGAGTAGTTCGGTATAGCCGACAAACATAATTAAAGAGCAGCAACTCTTTATACCGAAACAGAAAAATTGGGAATTTTCAAAGCGAAGGTATAAATGTTGCCAGCCCTTGATATGTTCCGTCCGAAAGGACGGGACTTGCAAGGGCGCGGTGCATTTCTTCGCTACGGTATCCCAATGCCTTCTGTTCGAAATGCTATCGCGTCCCTTGCTTTTTTTGCCGTCTTATGGGGCGCACGACCAATCCACTAACCCCAACCGTTATGCGCCGGCATCGAGAAGACACATTCCATACGACTTGCATAGTCAGTACGGCTCCCAACACTCGGGATGACAGTCTTTGCTGTCATGTTGAGCGGAGCGATAGCGAAGCCGAAACATCTCGACTTGACGGAACATTCACCCTTACGAACCATACACGCAATGCGCAGATCGCCGAAACGAACATAAATGACCGGTCCCGGTGCAGCATAATACCAAGATTAGAA
>CAJTLJ010000014.1 GCA_910577475.1 uncultured Alistipes sp. | reverse complement strand
CATCTTATCAGCCATCCCTGGCGGGCATGCCGTTTTCGAAAATTCATCCACCCTACATATCGGAACGTCCGCCGAAGAAGAACTGTGCGCAAGGATTGAGTGCTTGGCATCGGCTGGACGTTCCCCCTTTTATCACACATTTGGGGAGGCATGCCCTGCGCGGGCATGCCATTTTATCCGCGCCTTTCCATGACGGACGGCCTCTGAACGGATTTCACATCAATTCTCTTATTGGTATTACACACAGCTCACTCATCCGTTCATGTTGTCCGGCTTCTTTTCACAGCCAGCCCCGCCCAAACCGCAAGTCGGAATTATTCATGATTTTTATATTTATATGCGGTCGACGGCGGGGCTTGGCTGTTTCTGCGGGGGCAAATTGCAGGGAAACTTGCTTTTGCCCCCGCTTTTTACTATCTTTGTCCTATGATGGACATTCTCTTGCTGTTGGCGGCCCTGGTGCTGGCGGTGACCGGCATCGTGGGCTGCATCGTCCCGGTCATCCCGGGCGTGATATTGAGCTACGCCGGGCTTCTCTGCGCCTACGGTTGTTCGGGGTCAGCCCTCACGCCCGCCGCCCTCTGGATCTGGGCGGCCGTGACCGTTGTCGTGTCGCTGGTCGACTATCTGCTCCCGTGCTACCTCACCCGCCTCTTCGGCGGTTCGCGCGCCAGCGTCGTCGGCGCCACCCTCGGCGTCTTCGCAGGCTTCTTCCTCTTTCCGCCGATCGGCATCGTCGTCTGTCCCTTTCTGGGGGCGGTGATCGGCGAGCTGATCCACGACTCGCGGGACACGGCCCGCGCCCTGCGGGCGGGCATCGGCTCGTTCCTGGCCTTCGTGGCCGGTACGGGGATCAAGCTCGCGGCCTCGATCTACATGCTCATCCTTATCGTCGGCGACCTGATCCCCACCGTCCGGGGCTGGTTCGCCTGATCCGTCCGAATCGACAAAACCCAAATAACAATCCTATGAAAAAACAGCTCTATTTACTGATCGCCGCCGTCGCCCTGCTGCTGACGGCCTGCGGCAAGTACAAGTACGAGAGCGTCGCGGGCGATCCGCTGAAGACCCGCATCTACACGCTCGACAACGGACTGAAGGTCTACATGTCTGTCAACCGCGAGCAGCCGCGCATCCAGACCTATATCGCCGTGCGGGTGGGCGCGAAGAATGACCCGATCGAGACGACCGGTCTGGCCCACTACTTCGAGCATCTGATGTTCAAGGGCACCGAGCGGTTCGGCACGCAGGACTACGCCGCCGAGAAGCCGCTGCTCGACGAGATCGAACAGCTCTTCGAGGTCTACCGCCGCACGACCGACCCGGAGGAGCGCAAGGCGATCTACGCCCGGATCGATTCCGTATCGCAGGAGGCGTCGAAGCTGGCGATCCCCAACGAATACGACAAGCTGATGGCCGCCATCGGTTCGGACGGCAGCAACGCCTGGACCTCCAACGACCAGACGGTCTACACGGAGGACATCCCCTCGAATCAGGTGGAGAATTGGGCCAAGATCCAATCCGACCGCTTCGCCCACAACGTGATCCGCGGTTTCCACACCGAGCTGGAGACCGTCTACGAGGAGTACAACATGTCGCTCACGAGCGACAACGAGAAGGTTTTCGACACGATCTCCGCTCTGCTCTACCCGAACCACCCCTACGGGCAGCACAGCGTCCTGGGTTTTCAGGAACACCTGAAAAACCCCTCGATCACCAACATCAAGAACTACTACAAGACCTACTACGTGCCCAATAACATGGCCGTCTGCCTCTCGGGCGACTTCGATCCCGACGAGATGATCTCCCTGATCGACAAGTATTTCGGCACGCTGGAGCCCAATCCCGAACTGCCGCAGTTCACCGCACCGGCCGAGGAACCCATCACCGCCCCCAAGACGGCGGAGGTTTACGGTCTGGAGGCCGCTATGATATGGATGGCATGGCCCACCGCCGGCGGCGCGGGCAGCGAAGATGCCGAGATCGCCCAGCTGGTCGGCTCGATCCTGAGCAACGACAAGTGCGGTCTGCTGGACGTGGATCTGACCCAGCAGCAGAAAGTGCTCTACTCGGGTGCTTTCGACGAGATGATGACCGACCGCGGCGCCATCTTCCTGCTCGGCCGACCGAAAGAGGGACAGCCGCTCGAGGAGGTGCGCGACCTGCTGTTGGCAGAGGTGGAGAAGCTGCGCAACGGCGAGTTCGACGAAGAACTGCTGCAATCGACCATCGCCAACTACAAGCGTCGCCAGATGCAGATCATGGACTCCAACCAGGGCCGTGCGATGGCCTTCGTGGACTCCTTCACCAACGGCACCGACTGGGCCGACGAGGTGACGGCTCTCGACCGGCTGGAGAAGATCACCAAAGAGCAGGTAGTGGCCTGGGCACAGAAAAATCTGGGTGCCGAGAACTACGTGGCCGTCTACAAGCGCGAGGGCGAGGACAAGAATCAAAAGAAGATCGAGAAGCCCCATATCACCCCCATCGCCGCCAACCGCGACGTCGCAAGCGGCTTCCTGACCGAAATCCAGCAAAGCGAGGTGAAACCCATCGCCCCGCAGTTCCTCGACTTCGAAAAGGACATGAGCATCGCCAGGACGGGCAGCGACATCGAGGTCCTCTACAAGCGGAACGAGACCAACGACCTCTTCCGTCTGATCTACTGCTGGGATTTCGGCACCGAAAACGATCCGGCGCTCTCCGTCATGAGCGAGTACCTCACCTATCTGGGCACCGACGCCCACTCGCAGGAGGAGCTGGCCCGCGCTTTCTACGATCTGGCCTGCGACTTCCGCGTGATCACCACCCTCGAACGCACCTATGTCCTGATTTCGGGCCTGGGCGAGAATATGCAGGCCGCCATGCGACTGGCCGAGGAGGCGTTGCAGCGCTCCGTGGGCGACGACGAAATTCTCGCCGAGCTGAAGCGCGACCTCATCAAGGCCCGAAACGACGCCAAGCTCGACCAGAGCGCCAATTTCCGGGCGCTGTACAACTATGTACGGTTCGGCTCCGAATGGGTGAAGGCCTGCACGCTCACCGACGAGCAGCTGCTCGCCCTCGATTCCGACGACCTGCTGGCGAAACTGCGCGGTCTGAACGACATCGAGCACCGGATCCTCTACTACGGTCCGCTGAGCGAGAAGCAGCTCATCGCCGAGCTCGACGAGAACCACCGGGTCGGCGAGAACCTGAAGGTCGTGGAAAAGGCCCACTACCCGATGCAGCCCACCCCCTCCGACCGGGTCGTACTGGCACAATACGACGCCAAGCAGATCTACTACATCCAGTGCACCAATCTGGGCATCCCCTTCTCGACCGACAACGACGCCCTCGTCGCCCTCTACAACGCCTATTTCGGCGGCGGGATGAATGCCATCGTCTTCCAGGAGATGCGCGAGGCGCGTGCGCTGGCCTACTCCGCCTGGGCCGAGCTTCGTGAGGGAACTACAGGAAAAGATCCGTACAGCTACTCGGCTTTCATCGCCACGCAGAACGACAAGATGCGTTCGGCCATCGAGGCATTCGACGAGATCATCGAGAACATGCCCCGCTCCGAAGCCGCCTTCAACCTGGCCAAGCAGCAGCTGATGGGCAATCTGGAGTCGCAGCGCACCACCAAGGAGGATATCCTCTGGGCATACATCAATGCCCGCGAGAAGGGCGTGGACTGCGACCGCGACCGCCAACTCTACGAGACGCTGAAGAGCCTGACGCTCGACGACGTGGTGGCGCTCCAGCAGGAGTGGGTGAAAAACCGCCCCTACAACTACGTCATTCTGGGCGACCGCAACGACATCGACATGGAGTACCTGAAGACCCTCGGCCCCGTGGAGATCGTCTCGCAGGAGACCATCTTCGGCTATTAGGCCGATCCTCCCGAAACGATACGGGGATGAGTTCCGATGAACTCATCCCCGTAATTTCATTTGCAAAGGCCCCGCTATTGCGCCTTCGGGAAATCGATCATGTAGACCAGATGCTCCACCTCGCGCATGAAGTTGCGCTTGTCGAGCTTCGGCGAATATACGTAGCCGTCGATCGTGAGCACCCGCCCCGTCGCCTCGTCCAGCGTGGAGTAGCTGACGAAGGGACCGCCCATGAAGTCGTTCTCCACATCCCAGAAACCGCGCAGCTCGGCCCACGTCCGGTCGCCGATCTTCACCAGCCGGTATTGCGGCGGGAAGACCGAAGAGGTAGTCATGTAGGAGCCCGCCGACGGTCCGGGAACTTCGGCAGCGAACTTCAGCCGCATGGCCTGCACCTCGCCCTCGGAGAGCGACATCTTGCCCGTGTAGGGGTAGGAGTAGATCAGAAAGCCCTTGCTGGCCGAAGGATATTCGTAGCGCATCCACATGAAATCGGCGCTCTGCTTAGCCAGCACATACCCCTTCGGCACGGTCATCCGGACCCCGAAGGTCTTCTCGATCTGCTCGCCGATGAACTTCTCATTATAGTTCCGGGCGTAGGCTATGTCGCGGTCCCGCTCGCTCTTCTCGAACAACTGCACCAGACTGCTGCGGTTCTCCGAGAGATAGGCGGTCAGCGCCCCTTCGGTCGGAGCCTTGAGCGTCAGGACGACCTGCGGTGAGGAGGCCACGTCATACTGCACGTCGGCCGACACCTGCTCGTAATTGGGATTGATATCCACGTCGATCCGGTTGCGGTGGTCGCTGACGATCTTGGTCAGGTGGCGCGGCGTCACCTGGAAGAGGCTGAAAAGCGGCTCCGCCGAATTCAGATAAGGGTCCTGAGCCCGCAGAATCACCCGCAGCGTATCGCCCAGCGCACCCTCCCACTGGGGCTGCGTACAGATCACGACCACCTCGTATGGAGCGCCCTGCGACGAGTTGCGCTTGGCGTCCGACAACTTGTTCAGCGCGTCGCATCCCGGCAGGAATCCGGCTGCGACGAGTGCGAGAAGCAGCGTATGAAACCATTTTTTCATATCGGATATGTTTTAAGAGGTTATTTCACAAAGGTAAAAAAAATTCGCTGTTTCGTCAAATCGGACAATTTTTTTCATTCCGTACGGATTTTTGCTAAATTTGCCGGTCAATCCATTCGACCATGCGAATCAAACCGCCCAAAATACTGCGTCGTCTGATGCCCGACCTCATCTGGGAGATCGAAGACCGGGAGGGGGTGTTTCTCACCTTCGACGACGGCCCCACCCCGGGCATCACGGAGTGGATACTCGCCACCCTGGACAAGTACGATGCCAAAGCCACCTTCTTCGTGCTGGGCAAGAACGTCGAGATGTACCCCGACCTGTTCCGCAAGATCGTGGACGCCGGACACCGGGTCGGCAACCACACCTACTCCCACCAGAAGGGGTGGCGGATGAGCCTGGAACGCTACGTCGAAGATGTCGATTTCGCCAACGACCTGATCCGCAGCGAGCTATTCCGGCCGCCCTACGCCCAGATCACCCCGGCGCAGACCCGGATGCTCGCCAAGCGCTACAAACTGGTGATGTGGGACATCGTATCGCGCGACTACAACCGCCGGCTTTCGCCGCGCACCTGCCTGAAGAACGTGACGAAGTACCTCGAAGGGGGCTCGATCGTGGTGTTCCACGACAGCGAGAAATCGTTCCGCAACATGCGCTACGCCCTGCCGCGCACGCTCGAGAAGTGCCGCGAACTGGGGCTCGTCTGCAAAGCCATCGATCTGTAAAAAAACGTGCGGGATCCTGAAGGATCCCGCACGTTTTTTTTGCCGGCCTCGCCTATCGCTTCAGCGAACGCGATGCACGCTTCGTCACCGAGAAGGAGGAGGCATCGTCGACGAAAATCGGAGTACCGGAGTAGGAGAAGGCCACCGTGCGGCCGTCGCCCGTCT
Source organism: uncultured Alistipes sp. (assembly GCA_910577475.1). Taxonomy (GTDB): domain Bacteria; phylum Bacteroidota; class Bacteroidia; order Bacteroidales; family Rikenellaceae; genus Alistipes. Next base: position 50,972 of record CAJTLJ010000014.1, on the reverse strand, counting down.
TCATCTCGCCCCGGAGCTTGTAGCTGGCGCCGTTGTTCTCCACCTCGACTCCGCCCTCGCAGAGACGGGCCTCGTACTGATTCCCGTAATTCAGGTACCAGCATCCCATGTAGGTGCCGTAGTAGTAGAGACCGGTCAGGCAGCTGCCCGCAGGCAGGCTCTCGGCCGTCTCGATATCGACGAACCGGTCGTACTTGCCGGAGGGGATGCCCGTCGACGAACCCGGCTCCACGTTGAGATAGAGCATCAGGCTGTTGCCGAGGCCGTAGTTGGTGTTCAGATCGAAATCGTCAGCGCCCAGAATGACGACGTAGAGATCCGACTCGCCGGTCTCGTACAGATCGCCTTCGTAGAGGAACAGGGCCTGCGTCAGATCCTCCACCGCAACGTCCTTGTCCAGGTTGCTCATGATGCCCTCGCCCGAGCGGTTGATCGGACGGCACAGCACCGTGTAGTCAACGGTGAAGTCGGCTCCGTTGGAACACTTCAGGTCGCAGGAGATCGTGTAGATTCTCTCGCCGAGATCGGTGATCGTCACGCTGCCCTCCGTAAAGGAGTACTCGGAGGCCTCGCCGTCGACTACGTTCAGGATATAGCTCTCGGCACCGTTCACGGTTCCCTCGGCGAACTCCTCGGAGAGGACGACCGGATAGGTCCCGGCCGCGAGCGACACCCGGTCGGGATCGGACGCCAGAGCCTGGTTCAGATCGATGCAAACCACCGAGCCCGTTCCGGTGTATCCGGTGATCTCGTCGTATTCATCGTACTCGATCGTAAAGTCGCCCTGCGAAAGGTTGATCCACAGATTGCCCGTCCCCGCCTCGTAATAATCGCCGCCGTAGTAGGCCTCGACCGTCACGTCGGAGAGCGTCGGACGCCCGTCGTTATCGTTGCCGCCGTTGTTCTCGTCGCCCGGCAGAACCGGCACCGTCGGTTCGTCGCTGTCGGAGCACGACACGGCCGTCATGCCCAGAAGCGCTGCGCACAGAAGGAAAATTTTCCAGTTTTTCATCTCATTAACCCTTTAATAAATTTATAAATCGAAGCGATAAAGATAGTAAAAAATTGTACTGAAAACAAAAAAATAACTACTTTTGTAGAAACGATATCCGGCCGCACCCCGCCGAAAAAGCCGTCGAAACCTACCGACAATGAAGATACTCGTCGCCATAACAGCCGCCAGCGGAGCTATATACGCCCGCCAACTGATCGACATGCTGCTCGCCTCTCCGCGCGTGGAGCAGGTAGGTCTCGTCCTCAGCTCCCATGCCGGCGAAGTCGCCTGCTGGGAGGGCGTCGGCCTGCCGGACGACCGGCGCATCGTCCGTTTCGGCAACGACGACCTGTTCGCCCCGCCCGCCAGCGGTTCCGCCCGCTGGGAGGCGATGGCGGTCTGCCCCTGCACGGTGGGCACCCTCGGGCGAATCGCCTGCGGAACGGGTCAGACACTCATCGAACGGGCGGCCGACGTGATGCTCAAGGAGCGGCGTAGGCTGGTGCTCGTCGTGCGCGAAACCCCGCTCTCGCTGATCCACCTGCGGAACATGACCGCCCTGACCGAGGCCGGCGCCGTCGTCCTCCCCGCCTCGCCGTCGTTCTACTCCCGCCCGGCAGATATCGAAGACCTCTGCCGCACCGTCACCGAACGGGTTCTCGCCCTGCTGGGAATCGAAACGCAGGGCTACGAGTGGGGCACGACGCGGCCCGGCGAAAAAGTTGGCGGCAAAACCGAAGATTAAGGAATTTTTTCGTATCTTTGCCGCCGCGAAATCAATAACTTAAAAAACATAGCTATGGCAACTACCGCTGATATCAAAATCGGAATGTGCATTGAGCTGGACGGCAAGACCTTTCAGATCGTGGACTTCCAGCACGTAAAACCCGGCAAGGGTCCCGCATTCGTCCGCACGAAGCTGAAGAATCTGGAGAACGGCCGCGTTCTGGACAACACCTTCTCGGCCGGCTCGAAGATCGAGCCCGTACGCGTGGAGCGCCGTCCCTACCAGTTCACCTACGAAGACGATTTGGGTGCCCATTTCATGCACACCGAGACCTTCGAGGAGATCAACATCGAAAAGAGCCTGATTACGAACTACGACCTGATGGCCGACGGCCAGATCGTCGAGGTGATGTTCCACACCGAGAAGGAGACCGTGCTTTCGGCCGAGCTGCCCCCGATCGTGGACATGGAGGTGACCTACACCGAGCCCGGTATCAAGGGCGACACCGCTTCGACCAACTCGCTGAAGCCCGCTACGGTCAACACGGGCGCCGAGATCCGCGTGCCCCTGTTCATCAACACGGGCGACAAGATCCGCGTCGACACCCGCACCCGCGAGTACTACGAGCGTATCAAGTAATCCGAGAGATACACACAGCAGCGCGCCCCGGCCTTCCGTCGGGGCGCGTCGCTATTATTGGGCCATACGCCGGTGCTGCGCACACGGATTCGCACCGTGATCTCCGTCGAGCCCCCTCGACCTCTGTCGGGGTGAAATATTGGAACGGTCACACCTTGAGCGGAGACCCGGCTCACCGCAGTCGACGCAGTTGCGACCCTCTGACCCCAACCGACAAAAAAATCGGACACCCCGAAGGGCGTCCGACGAATATACGAATCGATCGTCGAGACGATGATTAGATCGCGTTGATTTCGTGCAGCACGTTGTTCACCTTCTTCACGGCGGCAGCCGAAGCGGCGAACTTCTCCTTCTCCTCGGCCGAGAGTTCGATCTCCACGATCTTCTCGATACCCTTGCGACCGATGATGGCCGGCACGCCGATGCAGAGACCGCTCTCGCCGTATTCGCCCTCGAGGTAGCACGAGCAGGGGATCATCTTCTTCTGGTCCTTGATGATGGACTCCACCATGAAGGAGGCAGCCGCACCCGGAGCATACCAGGCCGAAGTGCCGATGAGCTTGGTGAGCGTAGCGCCGCCCACCATCGTGGAGGCAGCCACCTCGGCCAGCTTCTTCTTCGAGAGGAACTGCGAAGCGGGCACGCCCTTGATCGTAGCCTTCGAGGTGAGGGGAATCATGAAGGTGTCGCCGTGACCGCCGATCACCATGCCGTCCACATCGTTGATGTTCACTTTGGCAGCCAGCGACAGGTAGCACTTGAAGCGGGCCGAATCCAGCGCGCCGCCCATGCCGATCACGCGGCTGCGGGGTACGCCGGCGTGCTTGAACGCCAGATAGGTCAGGGCGTCCATCGGGTTGGCGACGATTACGAAGATGGCGCGGGGCGAGTACTTGATTACGTTGTCCACCACGTTCTTCATGATGTTGGCGTTGGTGCCGATCAGCTCCTCGCGGGTCATGCCCGGCTTGCGGGGAATACCCGAGGTAATCACCACGACGTCCGAATTGGCCGTCTTCTTATAGTCGTTGGTAACGCCTACCATCTTGGTATCGAAATCCATCAGCGAGGCGGCCTGATACATATCGAGCATCTTACCCTCGGAGAGACCCTCCTTGATATCGATCAGAACGATCTCGTCGGCCACTTCGCGCGTGGCCATCACGTTGGCGCAGGTAGCGCCCACGGCGCCCGCACCTACAACAGTTACTTTTGACATGATACTAATACGTCTGTTATATTAATTCTTGTATGCTTCGTTCGTAAGGAATCAGCCGATCAGTTCGGCGTACTGCTCGGCCGTGAGCAGGGCGTCGTAATCGGCGGGATGGTTGTTCAGACGGATCTTCACCAGCCAGCCCTCGCCGTAGGCGTCCTTGTTGACCAGCGAAGGATCGACGTCGACCGCCTCGTTGACCTCGACCACCTCGCCGCCTACGGGCAGGAAGGCGTCGCTGACGGTCTTCACGGCCTCGATGGAGCCGAACACGTCACCGGCGGCCAGCGTTTCGCCCACGGTGGGGACGTCGACGAAAACGATGTCGCCCAACTGGCTCTGGGCAAAATCGGTAATGCCTACATAGGCGAACTCACCCTCCACGCGGCACCATTCATGGTCGTTGGAGTACTTCAGATTCGAAGGAACATTCATGATTTATCTGGTTTATTATTGTTGCACGCCTCCGGATTGCGGATCGTTTCCAAGTGCAAATATAAGTGTTATTTTTGTAACAACAAGTATTTCCGTTATGAATTTAACACATTTTCCCATATTTTCGAAAATCGCCGCCGTCCCGGAAAGTGCGGAGGGAATTTCCGCCCGGACGAGGTGCAAAATCCGTTCCCGGGAGTTTGGGGATTCGGAAATAAATTCCTATATTTGAGAAATATTCGATACCGGACAACCATGAAAAACACTCGCCTTCCATGGATGCTCGCTCTGCTCCTGTTCGGCTCCTCCTGCCGAACGGACGACAGCGACCTGCCATCGCCGCCGGAAACGCCCCGGCGCTTCCCCCTCGAAGAGGCACGCGCTACCTGCGAACGGCCCCGGCCGCTGACCCGCGCGACCGACGAAGGGGTACTCTACCCGGGAGAGACCGACATCTTCTGGGAAACCGCCGCCTACTCGCAGAACCCGTACTGCGCCAGCTACGACGTGGAGATCTTCGTCGACCGCTGCTACCAGACCGTCTGGACCCTTCCGGACGGGCGCCGCATCGGCGACCTGATCCTGCCGCGGCTGGTCGTCGTCAAGGCCGCCGAGATCTACGAGCGGACGACCACCGCCTACCTGGCCTACTACATTCCCGACCCGGACGAGGCGCGGAGCCCGATCGACGACCCGGCCGCAGGGCTGCTCAACAGCCTGCCCAAGACCGGCTTCTCCGGACGAATCCTCTACACGAGCCTTTCGGGCTACCCGGTCGCCGCTGCGAAGTACGGCGACGGCGAGCTGGTCGACCACGCATTCCTGTTCGAAAGGACGGACACTCTGTCGATTCTGCAAGCCATCGAGCGTTACAACCGGCTGGTGGCCGACATCCGGGTAAGCCGCATTCGGGAGAGCGGGTATGAGGAAACACGGTCGAATCCGAATGACGGACTAATAAACGGAGATGAAATCGAAGATATCGTCGTCGTAGCTCCCAAACGGCCCAAATTCGACATAATCCCGGACATCGACTGGAAAAATTTCCGTCCGACCAATCCGATCGATCTGGTACCGCCGGGCCGTCCCGGAGCGGGCCCCGGAGGCAATCCCGGAAGCGATAATACCGATAATGACAACTCAAACAAAGACGGCTACTCCAAAAATCCCAATATCAGGGTCTACGACGATATTACCCAGGAGCTGCTCGACGAGCTATACGACGACTGCATGGGACAAACCCTGCTCAAATCCATCGATCATAACGTTATTATCAAAATCGAAGATGATCCAAAATACAATAACACTGCACCTTTTTATATAGATAATAAGCTGGTTCAGACTACGATTCATTTCGGGGACGGAGGTTCAAAAGGAGAGAAACGAAGATATGTTCTTATGGAAGAACTGATTCATGCTTATCAATACCAACGTATTCCTCTTGATGATATCCGCACCCGAAAACTGAACAACGAAATTGAGTCCAAACTTGGATGGTTTTTATTTGAAAAAAAGAATTCGGTGGACTCCGATATATTTTTCGAAAAAGATTTTGATTCCCAACTTGGAAAAAATGGCACCGCATCTTTCCACTTGCTTGCAGCCTCTTATAACAGCGATAACAAATTCCTCTACGATTACGCCTATAATGAAGCTATATTCTCCCTACGAACCATAGCAGCCTATAGGAATTATTCAGAATCCCAAGATGCCCGTAATTTCAACCTTCTTCTCGAATTATTAAAAAATTGTTTAGGATCATGAAACAAATACTCGTTTTTATTCTTTTAATCATTGCATTCCCCAGTTATGCACAAAAACAGCGTGGATATTGGGATTATAAGAATGGCGAACAAGTAACCATCGACGGAGTTACTTATATCATTGAATTCAAACACGACAAGACAATTCTGGAGATGTTAGATAGCTACTTGGTTTCCATCCGCAGGATCGACGAACCGGAAGAACAATTCGACAAATTCGGCGAGTATCCCGATGGTACTTTTGGCGATGATCCCGAGGAATGTGCCGGAATTATCCGTCGCAGGCAGGAGATTCCCCTGATTATCCACTCAGCATGGAAAAAGGCTTTCCCCAAAGAGGAGCGGGAAAGCCATCCCGAAGTCCTGATTTGGGCCTTCCCCATTCTGGATCTACAGGGAAAGATCGTGGCATTATCGTTCCTCGCTCCCGTTTCCCGGGAATATGCTGTCCAGCCTGAACAAATCGCTATTCTCGACCGGGAACTGCGTGCTACGCTACAGTTCGAAATCAACGAAGAGCGGGCGAAAAAATTCGTCCGAATCCCCGGACAAATCATCATTCCCTTCAAAGTTCTGGCAAAATTACCGGATGCAACATTTAAACCGAATGCAGAACCCATGCTCTACCCGGAGCAAAGCATCGGCGGCAACAAAACCCAACCATGAAAAGACTGATTATTTTCGGATTGATTTGGACGGCATTCGCGGCTCCCGCACAGGAGAGATGGGAATACGATGATTTTACCGACGGAAAAAAAGTGACTGTTGACAATATAACCTACGTAATTGATAATAAATTGCAGGATATGGCCGATCAATTAAAGATGCAAGTAGTTTGCATTCGACGTATTGACGAACCTGCAATACAATTCGAGAGATTCGGAGAATATCCAGATGGGACATTTTGCAACGATCCCGAAGAGAGCGCCGGAATCATTCGTCACAGGCAGGAGATCCCTCTGATTATTCATGCCGCTTGGAAAAAGGCTTTCCCCAAAGAGGAGCGGGAAAGCCATCCCGAAGTCTTGATTTTCGCATTCCCAATTCTGGACTTGCAGGGAAAGATCGAGGCTTTAGCATTTACCGTTCCTGTTTTCCGAGAGTATGCCGTCCAACCCGAACAGATCGCAACCCTCGACCGAGAATTGCGCGCCAATCTGCAATTCGAACTCAACACGGAAAAAGCGAAAAAGTTCGTCCGAATTCCCGGACAATTCAGAATCTCATTCAAAAAATTGTCGAAAATGCCGGATATCGATGTAACTCCGAATCAAGATGCCCAGCTATTATATCCCGCACCGAGCGCAGGCAGCGGCAAAACTTCCGAACCATGAAAAAGCTGATCATTTCACTCTTTGGGTTTTTCGTAATCTCTCCGCTTACAGCTCAAGAGAGATGGAAATACAACGATTTTACCGACGGGAAAAAAGTGGCCGTTGACGGAATAACGTATATCATCGAAAATCCCTTGCAACACATTACAGGTCAATTAGACGAACAAATGATCTCCATTCGTCGTGAGAACGAACCAAGCGAGCAATTCGACAAATTCGGCGAATATCCTGACGGAACTTTTTGCAACGATCCCGAAGAGTGTGCCGGGATTATCCGTCACAGACAGGAGATTCCTCTGATTATTCATGCCGCTTGGAAAAAGGCTTTCCCCAAAGAGGAGCGGGAAAGCCATCCCGAAGTCTTGATTTTCGCATTCCCGATTCTGGACTTACAAGGTAAGATCGTCGCTTTGACATTTCTATTTCCAGTTACTCGGGAATATGCTGTCCAGCCTGAACATATTGCCGTTCTCGACCGAGAACTGCGCGCCAATCTGCAATTCGAACTCAACACGGAAAAAGCGAAAAAGTTCGTCCGGATTCCCGGACAATTCAGAATCTCTTTCAGAGGGTTGGCTAAAATACCGACCGCAAATTTGAAACCGAATGCAGAATCCATGCTCTACCCGGAGCAAAGCATCGGCGGCAAAAACCCCAAGCCGTGAGGCTGCGGTTTGCGTTCGCAGTCAGCGTTCCCCGACGATGAATTCGATCTGACGGAACAGATAGCCGATCCGGCGGCCGTCGGGATGCTCCACGATCAGCTCGCCCGAGGGGGCGACATCGCGGATCACCCCCGTGAACTCTTCGCCCGTCGCGGGCACGCGAAATCGCTGCGGCTTGTCGAGCCGGTAGATGCGGTGACGGTAGTCCGCCCGCAGCCGGTCGGTCTCGCCCTGCTCCAGCTGCCGGTAGCGCTCGTTCAGAGCGCACGCCACCCGCTCCAGCACCGCCCCGCGGTCGAATTCACGCCCCGTCTCCCACGCCAGCGAGGTGGGGTTGGGCAGCGAGGGGTCGAAATCGACCTGATTGACATTGATGCCGATGCCGACGACCGAGCGGGCCAGCCGCGCCCCCGACAAGGTATGTTCGATCAGAATGCCCACCAGCTTCCGGTCCGCGACATAGATATCGTTGGTCCACTTGATCCGGCAGTCGACCCCCAGGCCGGCGAAGGCGTCGGTCAGCCCCAGCGCCGCCGCCTGCAAAAGCGAAAACTGATCCTGCACGGCGAGGAACCGCGGCTCCCAGACAAGTGAAAAGGTGAGATTCATCCCCTCGCCGCTCGTCCAGCGATGGCCGCGCTGTCCGCGTCCGGCCGTCTGCCGCTCGGCCCACAAGATATCGCCGTGGCGGTAAGAGGCGCTGCGGGCGTCATCGTTGGTAGAGGTGGTCTCCGAAATTCGGTAAATCATGCGAAAAAGGTTATTTCAGCGGACGGGGCCCGACCCCTTCGAAGGTCATCCGGACGGGGAGAATCCGTCCGTCTGCGTCGAACCGGAGGCGGTCGATGCAGGTCGCCCGATGGTGTGCCGAGCTCTCGTCCAGCGGCCGGCGGTGATAGACGATATACCACTCGTCGTCGCCGGGGCCCTTTATTACCGAGTGGTGACCGGCTCCGCGTGCCACGGCATCGTCCTGCTCCAGAATCTTGCCCTCGCGCACGAAGGGTCCGAGCGGCGAATCGGCGATCGCATAGGCTACGCAGTAGTCGGGGCCAGTCCAGTCGTTTTCGGACCACATGAAATAGTACTTGCCATTCCGCTTGAGCAGAAAAGGCCCCTCGACATAATCCGCAGGGGTCACCTCGCGATAGAGCGAGCCGTCGTCGAAAGGCACAAGGCGAGAGAGGTCGGCCGATAGCTTCACCGCATTGCAGTGCCGCCAGCCGCCGTAATACATGTAATACTGTCCGTCGTCGTCGCGGAACACGAACTGATCGATCGGCTGCGCGCCATGGACGATCTCGCCTACCAGCGGCCTGTCCAGCAGATCGCGGAACGGACCGTCGGGCGTGTCGGCCACAGCCACCCCGATGCCGCCGTATTCTCCCTCGTAGATGTTGTTGGCGCTGAAAAAGAGGTAGTAACGACCGTTCGCCCGAATGACCGAGGGGGCCCACAGCGCGCTGCGGATCCAACGGACATGCTCCGTCGAAAGCACCTTCGGATGGCGGGTCCAGGTCACCAGATCCGGCGAGGAGAAGGCATCCAGCGAGGTCTGTTCGGCAAAAGGGGCCGAGGTGGTGGGATAGATCCAATACGCATCATCGAACACCGCCCCCTCGGGATCGGCATACCACCCCGGCAACACCGGATTACCGCTCGTGCGGGGTCGGTCGGCACTCCCCTGCGCGAAGACGGCCGAGCGGCAGGCGACCGCGCAGAGCAGAATGAACCATATTCGCCTCATATCTCTCGTCCGAAAAGGCTAAACGGATACGCCGAAGTCGCGCAGGGCGTCGTTGAGCGAGGTTTTCCGGTCCGTAGACTCCTTGCGGCGGCCGATAATGAGGGCGCACGACACGCTGTACTCGCCCGCCGGGAACTGCTTCCGGTAACTGCCGGGCACCACCACCGCACGAGGCGGGACATAGCCTTTGTAGGTGACCGGCTCGGGACCCGTCACGTCGACGATATGGGTAGACCCCGTGATGACCGTATTCGACCCCAGCACCGCCTCGCGGCAGAGGTGCGCCCCCTCGACCACGATCGAGCGCGAGCCGAGGAAGCAGCCGTCCTCGATGATGACCGGCGCGGCCTGCACGGGCTCCAGCACGCCGCCGATGCCGACGCCGCCCGAAAGGTGCACATGCTTGCCGATCTGAGCGCACGACCCCACGGTGGCCCAGGTATCGACCATCGTCCCCGTATCGACGTAGGCGCCGATGTTGACATAGGAGGGCATCAGGATGGCCCCCGGAGCGATATAGGCTCCGTAGCGCGCCACGGCCTGCGGCACCACGCGCACGCCCAACTCCTCGTAGCCGTGCTTGAGCTCCATCTTGTCGAACCACTCCAGCTCGCCGGCCCGCATGGTGCGCATGGACTGGATGGGGAAGTAGAGAATCACGGCCTTCTTGACCCACTCGTTCACGCGCCACTCGCTCCTTTCGGGATCGACCGGCTCGGCCGTCCGCAGCGCACCCTTGTCGATGAGCTCCACCACGGCGCGAATGGCCTCGCGCACAGGCTCATCGGAGAGCATTTCGCGCTGCTCCCAGGCCCTCTCCACGATATTTTTCAGTTCTTCGTACATAACTCTTGTTTTTCAGAATTCAAAGATAGGCAAATTCTTCATCTTTTCCGCGCAATACCCCGCAAAGAGTGCGGTTCGGAACGAAAAATACCCCTATCTCTATTGCATCGTTTACTCCGGCTTCTATATTTATTAGTGCCGTTCGGTATATTTTCTCCTATTTTTACCGATTCCGATCCTGCAACATATATTGCCGTAAACCAGCGGAAATAGCAATCTTCCGAAAATTTGACAAGAAAAAAGCCTGATGAAATTTTGCAATAAAGAATCTTATCTTTACTTTTGCTATCGAAAGGCTGTCTGCCTAGATTATTGATTAAGAAAGAGTAACGTATGATTATTGGAGATAGCCGGACCGCATGCGCGGATCCCGGTTCAATAATCGTATCTTATTATCTTTCTTAATCAATCAAGGCACCGGGATCGCGCGCTTTTTTTCACAATCAAAACTCATGCCGCCATGAAACAACAGCCCATGCAGCCGTCGATCACGGAACTTGCCGATACTCTCTCGGCCGACAATGCCCAATTATTCGTGAAGGGCGACCTGTATCTATATCACCGGACAAACCGGCGTTGCCCCGCCCACAGCAGTCTGTGGGGAATCTTCGACCGCACGGAGGAGGGTGCAATCTACCTGGAGACCAGCAGTCCCGACCTGCAAAAGTTCCGCTATTGGCACCGGCTGCCTGCGGAATACCGTTACTGCCGAACAGCTACGCGCGCCGAGCTGCGCGACTACGTGGCAGGCCTTACCTATTGCGAATGCTGTCAGCCGGATCGAGCCCTCCGCTTGCTCCGACCGTATCCGGCATCCGGCCGGTAATCCGGCCGCACACAGAAAAGTCGCAACGGCGATCGGGAAGGACGATCGCCGGCTTTTCCATGTCCATTCCCGAATGCCCCGACCATTCTCTCCGAAGCGCAAGATGAACTGTCCGAAGATTCGAGTGCAGAGCGCTATATTCCTAAATTCAATATTTTTTGCGCGATACTCCCGCAGGTGTTGTTCGGAATGCGAAATTTTTTCTAACTCTGTGACTGTTTAGGGCTTCGGCCCCGAACGGACATATTTTGATGAAAGTGTTTTTCGCTTTTGTCCTTGCAAGAAAATCTGACAGTTTTCAAAAACCAAAGGACAACGAACAGCGCTCATTTCTTGTGTAGATCATGGACGAGGCATCTCCGTATGCCCGATACCCCCATATCTATCCAAGTGTGGGGTATCACGTCGTTTATTTTGGTTAGGTTTTGTCAGAGCCTTCTTGCAGATAAACGAAAATCAGCTCCACACTTTCTTTTTGCACAGAACCCGCCGCAGAGGAGTTGTACGGCAATAAAATTTGAAACTCAACCATCAAATTTATATTGCTATGAAAAAACTATTCACCCTATTCGCAATCGCCGCACTGGTCTGCGTCGGTTGCAGCGACGATTACGACGATTCGGGCCTCCAGTACCGGGTCGGGAACCTCGAAAGCCGCGTCGCCAAGCTGGAGCAGCTCTGCAAGCAGATGAACACCAACATTTCGGCGCTCCAGACCATAGTCGGGGCCTTGCAGAACAACGACTACGTGACGGGCGTCGCTCCCGTCACCAGCAACGGCGAAAACATCGGCTACACCATCACCTTCACCAAGAGCGCGCCCATCACGATCTACCACGGACAGAACGGAAAGGACGGTGCGAACGGTGCCGACGGTAAAGATGGCCATACGTCCGTTATCGGCGTGCGGCAGGATACCGATGACATCTACTATTGGACGCTGGACGGCGAATGGCTGACCGACAACGCCGGCAACAAGATCAAGGCCGAGGGCTGCGACGGCCAGAACGGCTCGGACGGTAAAGACGGTGCCGACGGGCAGCCCGGCAAGGACGGGCAAGACGGCATCACCCCGCAGCTGAAAATCGAGGGCGGCTACTGGTTCGTCTCGACCGACAACGGCACCACATGGACCAACCTCGGCAAAGCTACCGGCGAGGACGGCAAGGATGGCAACTCTATATTCCAAAGCGTTACGCAGGATGAAGACAATATCTATTTTGCTTTGGCTAACGGAGACACAATCACATTGTCAAAATACACAAAACTTTCGATTACTTTCGACTGCGGTAACAGTTTGGAATTAAAATCCGGTAGCGGAAAATATATTCACTACACAATCAAAGGAGGAACAGCAAACAACCTTGTTAAAGTCGAACTTTATACAGCCATAGAAACACCATATAAGGAGCTGAGAGTGACCCCACATACAGCAGATACAGGGGATATATTGGTTATATTGGGCAGCATATCCGGAAGCACCTATAAGGGCAGCAACAAGATTCTCGTTACCGTATCGAACGGAGAAACTACCATCATGACAGCTATAAACATTACGGTAAAATAATGAAATCTACAAAAACATCCATTCTTTTCCGCCCATGGGTCGGAGCGGAATATGAAAAGGGGATCGGCGGCAAGCGGCTGCTGGTGCTCGGCGAGAGCCACTATTCCGATACGGCCGATCCCGAACTGACGCAGATCGTAATGAAAAAGCTGCTCGATTACAAACTCGGCAAGGAGGAACACGCATCGTGGATGAATACCTTCACCGTATTCGAGCGCTCCGTGGCGAACCGCCGCCTTTCGGGCGAGGAGAGCTGTGCATTCTGGAATTCAGTATTGTTCTGCAATTTCTTGCAGGAGGTGACGACCGAAGCTCCGCGGCAGGCGCTCGCCGTCAACGACCTGCAACGATCCGCCGATGCATTTTTCGAGCTCCTGGAGGAGCACCGCCCCGAATACATCATCGCGTGGGGCGGCCGGCTGTGGGACCAGCTGCTCCCGGCCGAGCGCTGGCAGTGGGGCGGAGAGATTAGCGTCGACGGCCTGCCCGCCACCCGATTCGGATACTACACGCTCGCCGACGGCACCTGCATCAAGGCCATCCCCGTGAGACATCCATCGGCCGGATATTCCTGGTCGAAATGGCACCGGATGATAGCGGATTTCATAATCTGAATCTGCGGATGCGATACGGAGAGCCCCGAGCTGCGATACAAATCGCCGTTCGGGGCCCTCCGCATTGCAGAAAAAAGGCTGTACCTGACGGACGAATACGAATTTTTCCTACCTTTGTTCCCGAATTTCCGACAATGCAAATAAACGGAACAATGAGAAAAATGCTGCTATTCATCTGCCTGGCAATCGGCCTTGCCATCCTGTTGGCGGCCTGCACGCGGGTCGCGAAGATCGAGCCCCTGCCCTACCCCGAGACCCCGCGCGGCGAGGTCGTGGACAACTACTTCGGCACCGAGGTGGCCGACCCCTACCGCTGGCTCGAGGACGACACCTCGGCCGAAACGGCTGCCTGGGTCGAGGCCGAGAACGCCGTCACGGCCGACTATCTGGAGCAAATTCCTTTCCGCAACGCCATCCGCGAACGGCTCACCGAACTGTGGGACTTTCCCAAGGAGAGCGCTCCGGCGCCGCACGGCGACTACAACTATTACTACTACAACGACGGCTTGCAGAGCCAGTCGGTCCTCTACCGCGAACCGGCGGGCGGAGGCGGGCGCGAGGTGTTCCTCGACCCCAACAGCCTCTCCGACGACGGCACGGTGGCGCTGGCAGCCCTCGCCTTCTCCGAGGACGACCGCTACGTCGCCTATGCCGCGGCCGCCTCGGGTTCGGACTGGGTGAAGATCCACGTGATGGAGACCGCCACGGGACGTCTGCTCGACGACCGGATCGAATGGGTCAAGAACTCGGGTGCCTCCTGGGCCCCCGACTCCGAGGGGTTCTACTACAGCGCCTACGACGCTCCCGGAAAGAACCTCTACTCGGCGCAGAACCAGTATCAGAAGATCCGCTATCACCGGATCGGCGACCCGCAGTCGGCCGACCGCCTCGTCTACGAGGACAAGGCCCACCCCCTGCGCTATTTCCACGCCTGGGAGAAGGGGGGATGGCTCTTCGTCATCGCCTCCGAGGGCACCTCGGGCAACGAAGTGCTCTACCGTCGTGCCGATGACACGACAGCTCCGCTGCGGGTGCTGCTGCCCGGATTCTCCTCCGACTACAATCTTTTCGAGTGCAAGGACGACAAGCTCTACTACGCCACCAACCGCGATGCGGCGAACTTCGTCGTCCGGCGGCTCGATCTGAACGATCCGACCGACGACATCGTGCTGATTCCCGAGCAGCGGAACGCCCTCGACGGGGTGGGGACGGCCGGAGGCCAGCTCTTCCTCACCTATCTGGAGGATGCCCGCAGCAAAGTCTGCCAGTACGACCTCGACGGCCGGCTCGTGCGCGAGGTGGCGCTGCCCGCCCTGGGTACCGCATCGGGTTTCCATGCCAAAGAGGAGGCTACGGAACTCTACTACACCCTCTCGACCTTCACCGCCCCGGCCACCATCTACCGCTATGATCTCGCAACGGGCGAGTCGACCCTCTACCGCGCCCCGCAGGTGAACTTCGACCCCGAGCGCTACACCACCGAGCAGGTATTCTACCCCTCGAAGGACGGCACGCGCGTGCCGATGTTCCTCTCCTACCGCAAGGACCTGAAGCGCAACGGCAAGAACCCCTGCTACCTCTACGCCTACGGTGGCTTCCAGATCAACCTGACGCCGGGCTTCAACCCCTCGGCCGTGCTGCTGATGGAGCAGGGAGGCATCTACGCCGTCGCCAATCTGCGCGGCGGTTCGGAGTACGGCGAGGCGTGGCACAAGGGCGGCATGCTGCTCAACAAGCAGAACGTCTTCGACGACTTCATCGCGGCCGCGGAGTGGCTCATCGAAAACCGTTACACCTCGACCGGAAAGCTCGCCATCGCCGGCGGCTCGAACGGCGGACTGCTGGTGGGTGCCTGCGAGGTGCAGCGACCCGACCTGTTCGCCGTCTGCCTGCCCGCCGTGGGGGTGATGGACATGCTGCGCTACCATAAGTTCACGATCGGCTGGGGATGGGCCGTGGAGTACGGCACCAGCGAGAACGAGGAGCAGTTCCGCTATATCTACCGCTACTCGCCCCTGCACAACCTCCGCGAAGGGGTCTCCTACCCCGCCACCCTCGTCACGACGGCCGACCACGACGACCGCGTCGTCCCGGCCCACTCGTTCAAATTCGCGGCCGAGCTCCAGCACTGTCAGGCCGGCAAGGCTCCCGTGCTGATCCGCATCGACAAGAACGCCGGTCACGGAGCGGGCAAACCCACCTCGAAACGGATCGACGAGGCGACCGACGTCTACTCGTTCCTGTTCCAGAACACGAACACCCCCTACCGGGAGGTCGGAACCGAAAAATAGCACCGGAAAAAGACGATATGAAAGTTTACAAATTCGGCGGAGCGTCGGTCAGGAATGCCGACGGAGTCCGCAACCTGCACAAGATCATCGGCGACGAGGAGCATCTGTTCATCATCGTCTCGGCCATGGGCAAGACCACCAACGCGCTGGAGCGCGTATTCCGCGGGCTGCAGCTGGGCGACCGCGAGGCCTCGGCGAAGGAGATCGCCGAACTGCGCCGCTACCACGACGAGATCGTGGCCGACCTCTGGCGCAAGCCTACGACCCTGCCTGCGGTCGAGGGGCTCTTTACGGAGCTGGAGCAGATCGCCGCGAAGAGCGACTACCGGAGCGAGGAGGCCGAGCTGTGGTACGACACGATCGTCGCCTACGGCGAGCTGATCTCCACGACCATCGTCTCCGAATTCCTCAACCGCGTGGGCATCGCGAACCGCTGGATCGACATGCGCCGCTGCTTCCGCACCGAACTGCGTCACAAGGACGCCACGGTCGACATCGAGGCCTCCGCGCCCCTGCTGCGGGCCGAGGTGGAGTCGGCGCCCGAAACCGTCTTCGTCGGGCAGGGCTTCATCGGCGGCGCCCCCGACGGCACCACGACCACGCTGGGCCGCGAGGGTTCGGACTACTCGGCCGCCGTGGTCGCCAACATCCTGCGGGCCGAATCGATGTCGGTCTGGAAGGATGTGGACGGCATTCTGAACGCCGACCCCAAGATCTTCGCCGACGCCGTGAAGATCGACGAGCTGAACTACCTGGACACCATCGAACTGGCCTACAGCGGCGCCCAGATCATCCACCCGCGCACCATCAAGCCCCTGCAAAACCGCAACATCCCTCTCTACGTCCGCCCCTTCGGCGACAAGCGCAAGCCCGGCACGGTGATACGCGGCATGTCGGCTCCGGTGGATGTGCCGATCCTGATTCTGAAGAGGGACCAGGTGCTGCTCACGATCCGTTCGCGCGACTTCTCGTTCGTGCTCGAAGAGCGCTTCGCCGCCATCTTCACCCTGATGGAGCGGTTCCGGCTGAAGACCAACCTGATCCACAACTCGGCCATCAACCTGGGCATCTGCGTCGACAACTCGTGGCATGTCGACGAGGCCATCGCCGCGCTGCGCGAAGAGGGATTCGACGTGATGAAGATCCGCGACATGGAGCTGCTGACCATCCGGGGATACACCCCCGAACTGCTGGAGAAGTACGCCTATGGCGAGGAGGTATTCATCCGCCAGTCCACGCAGTCGACCATCCGGATCGTCCGCAAGCGGGAGGCCTGACGGCAGTGCGGTTGCCGCATGGAGTACGCCCGGTCCTGTCGCGATGTTTCGGCTTCGGAGCCGAGACCCCTTATGCTCGACATGACAGTGCAGGCGGCGCAATCGTGAATCGTGAATTGAGGATCGTCCTATCGCCGGATGACGGGAACCCCCAGCAAGCCCCGGCGCAAAACGAGCGTCTTCTCCGCATGCTCCCGTGTCCGGCCGTACTCGGCCTGCGATACGGAATAGCGCTTCTCCAATCCGTCCGCGAAGCGGACACGCAGGTAGTAGGTATGGCGCACCCCGTCGGCGATCCGGCGGTGGCGTCCCACGCGGCGGTACTTCGTCCGGGTGACATGCTCTTTCTCCACCACCGTCACCCGCTCCTCGTAGGTCGCGGCCCCGGCTAACGGCCAGGTGTTGACCGCCAGCGGCGCGAACCAGGCCAGGGAGCCCACGAAAAAGAGGTAGGCGAGCACCGCTGTCGGGCGGGATTCGATTCCCGTGAAGCGCTGCCACCCCCGGATGAAGAGCAGGCAGCTGCCTGCGCTCAGCGACAAGGCCATCGCCGCAGGGCACCACAGCGGCAAAAGGGTCCGTTCGGCCGCGACATAGCCCCCGACGTAGGCGACCAGCGCAAGGGCGGCGGCAGCCACCGCCGCGATCTCTCTCCGTTTGGTTTTCGACATGATCTCCGTTTTAACAACCCAAAAGTAGAAAAAATTCCGCTGTCGCGGTCCGTCTTCGCGATTTTTTCGCTATTTTTGTTCTCGAAAAAAACAACAAAACGTAGATTTTATGAAACGATTTTTTACCCGATGGAGTGCCGTGTTGTTGTTTCTGACAATTTCGGCACCGGTCATGGCGCAGTTCAACCTCAAGAAAGCGATCAGCGGCGCGACGAAGGTCGCCCAGGCCGCTACGCTGACCGACGAACAGATGGCCGCCTACGTAAAAGAGTACATCGACTGGGTGGATACGCACAACCCCGTATGCGACGCCGACAGCCCCTACACCCAGCGGCTGAACCGGCTGATCGAAGGACTCTCCGATGCCGACGGAATTCCTCTCAACTTCAAGATTTACCACGTGATCGACGTCAACGCCTTCGCCTGCCCCGACGGCAGCATCCGCGTCTTCTCGTCGCTGATGGACATCATGAGCGATGAAGAGCTGCTGGGCGTCATCGGCCACGAGGTGGGACACATCGCCCACCGCGACTCGAAGAAGGCGTTCCGCACCTCGCTGCTGACCTCGGCCCTCAAGGACGGCGTGTCGGCCAAGGGCGGCACGGCCGCGAAGCTGACCGAGTCGCAGCTCGGAGACCTGGGCGAGGCGCTGGTGAACGCCACCTACTCGCAGAAGCAGGAGCGCGACGCCGACGACTACGGCTACGAGTTCCTGAAGCAGGCGGGCAAGAATCCCTGGGCCATGTCCCTCTCGTTCCGCAAGCTGAAGCAGATGCAGGAGGAGGCCGGCGCCGGCAAGTCGAGCAAGCTGAACCAGCTCTTCTCCACCCACCCCGATCTGGACACCCGCATCCGCCGCATGGAGGAGCGGGCCACGG
The DNA here is from genome assembly GCA_910577475.1 of uncultured Alistipes sp. Taxonomy (GTDB): domain Bacteria; phylum Bacteroidota; class Bacteroidia; order Bacteroidales; family Rikenellaceae; genus Alistipes. The sequence goes on along the minus strand of CAJTLJ010000014.1, from coordinate 32,482 downwards.
CCGAGGGCATCGCCGCACCGGCACAGGCCGAGTAACCGCGGACGGACGACCGAACGCAAGGAGGAGCGATGAACGCTCCTCCTTTTTTCACGGTATTTTCGAAATATATTTCCGACCTTTGCAAAATGAAAAGAACGCTTCTGCTTTGGATCGCGGCGCTCTGCGCGCCCGCCGGCTGCTTCGGCCAAATCGACTGGGAGAACTTTCTCGCCGGTCAGGACATGATCTGGAACCGCCTGCCCGAGGCGTGGGACGAGGCTCCGTTTCTGGGCAACGGCTCGCTGGGCAGCTATATCTGCCGGGAGCCGCAGACGAATGCCCTGCGCATCGACGTCGGCAACAATACGGTGCACGACCACCGGTCGGACGACAGAGGCATTCACGGCCGCTGCCGCCTGATGATCAGCCACTTCCTGCTGCATCCGGTCGGGGAGATCCGTTCGGGAACCATGCGTCTCGACCTGTGGAATGCGGAGGCCTCGGGGCGTCTCTCGACCGACGCGGGGACCATCGACTGGCGGGCCTATGTCGCGGCCGAAAGTCCCTGCATCGTATTCGACGCTACGGCCGCCGGGGGCGAACGGGACTTCTCGTGGGAGTTCCGTCCCGAAAACCGGGACTCCCCGCGTCACCAGCTGGGACAGAAGCTCGGACGCAGCCACCTGACCGCTCGCGACTACCGCCCGAACCCCGAAGCGCAGGTTCGGGAGAGCGGCGGGACGACCCTCTGCTGGCAGCCCCTGCTCGAAGGGGGCGGCACCGCGACCGCCTGGCGGGTGTTCGGCTCCGGAGCGCATCGGACGCTGGTCGTAAGCTGTGCCCACTCCTTCCCCGATACGACTGCCCTCGCGAAGGCCCGAGAGGCGGTGCGGCGCCTCGATCCGGAGGAGCTGCCGGAGCTCGAAAAGGCCCATCGCGCCTGGTGGCACGGCTACTATCCGCAGAGCTTCGTTTCGCTGCCCGACAAAAAGATCGAGAACTTCTATTGGGCACAGATCTACAAGCTGGCCTCGGCGACGCGGCCCGGCGGCGGTCTGCTGGACAACTGCGGCCCCTGGCTGGTGCCGACCCCCTGGCCCAACGCCTGGTGGAACCTGAACGTGCAGTTGAGCTACTGGCCCCTCTACGCCTCCAACCGGCTGGAGCTGGCGCAGCCGCTCGTCGACGCCGTGGCGGAGCATCTCGACAACCTCGCGGGCAATGTCCCGGAGCCCTACCGCCACGACTCGGCGGCCCTCCCCGTCGCCACGGACTTCGAACTGGTCGGGGCGTGCGTCGGGGAGCCGGGCAGCGAGAAGGCGCAGGTCGGCAACCTCGCCTGGCTGTGCCACAACCTCTGGCTGCACTACCGCTTCGGCATGGACGACTCGATCCTGCGCCGGGCGCTCTATCCGGCTCTGAGGCGCGCCGTCAACTTCTACCTCCATTTCCTTTACGAAGACGAACGCGGCGTGCTCCACCTGAAAAAGACCTACTCCCCGGAGTACGGGAGCGCCGAGGACTGCAACTACGACCTCGCGCTGCTGCGCTGGGGCTGCCGGACGCTGCTCGAGGCGGCCGACCGGCTGGGCACGGACGATCCGCTGCGTGCGACATGGCGGCGCGTGGAGGAGCGGCTGGCCGACTATCCGCAGGACGAACGGGGTATGATGATCGGGAAGGGGCTGCCCTACACCCGCTCGCACCGCCACTACTCCCACCTGCTGATGTTCTATCCCCTCTATCTGTTGAATGCCGACCAGGCCGGAAGCCGGGAGCTGATGGAGCGCTCCGTGGAGCACTGGCACGGCATCCCGGGCAACATCCTCGGCTACTCCTACACGGGCGCGGCATCGCTCTACGCCGCCTTCTGCGAGGGCGACCGGGCGCTGGAGATGCTCGACGGGCTCTTCACCCGCACCCTGCGGCCGAATACCATGTATCGGGAGAGCGGCCCCGTCATCGAAACCCCGCTTTCGGGGGCGCAGAGCCTCCACGACATGCTGTTGCAGAGCTGGGGAGGAAAGATCCGCGTTTTCCCGGCCGTGCCGGAGCGCTGGACGGAGATCCGGTTCCGGAACCTGCGCACCGAGGGGGCCTTTCTGGTCTCGGCCGTGCGGGAGAAGGGAAAGACGACGGCCATCCGCATCGAGAGCCTGGCTGGCGAGCCCTGCATCCTGAAGACCGACATGGAGCATCCGATAGTGAAAGACGGAGAAACGGCCCTCGAGCCCATCGGCGGGGCGGAGTATGCGCTGAAGTTGAAAAAGGGCGAATCGGTTCTCCTCACGGCCGGCGGAGCCCCCGAACCGCCCATGCGGCCGGTCGCAGGGCCGGGAGGGAACTTCTTCGGACTGAAATAGAGGGACGGCAAGGCTTTATCGCGCGGCGTTGCGCAGGTGGCGGACGATGGTCCAGAAGGAGTCGTCGCGGATCTCGCCGCGGCGTTTCATGGCGACAATCGTGCGGACGATGTAGCGTTCGATATCGCGCCGCAGCCCCCGGTAGAGCGGGCAGGCCGTATAGTTCTCGTTGTCCAGCAGCACGTCGCGGATCGACCGCTGCGCGTTCTTGAAGTTGCTCATCTCGTTGGCGAAGGCCGTGCCCCGCTTCTTCGACGAACGGATCTTCTCGATCGAGAGCCGCCTGAGCTGCTCGCACACGGTCTGCAAGAGCACCATCACCACGTTGTCGAGCAGCGTATGGCCGTGCATGTAGAGGTAGGTATGCTCGGGCCGCAGGCCCCGGCGGGCGAGTTCTCCGCCGTAGGCCGCCACCGCATCGGCCATCTCGGGGTGCTTCTCCGAAAGGCGCCGGCAGCAGCGCTCGACGTTCCGCCCCACCCATTGCAGGGTCGAGGCCCCGTTGTCGCGCAGGTCGAGGTAGTTCAGACGCACCGTATTCTTGAAATCCACGAGCGTGAAGTTGTGCTGGCTGTCCCGCACGGCCGAATAGACATACCACAGAAAGACCGGATAGATGCGCTCCGAATAGGCGGTCAGGAACTTTTCGAAGTCGAAGATCCAGGTATCGTTCTTGGTCGCCTTCACACAGACGTTGTGCAGCGACGGCGCATAGCAAAGGTAGTTCTCGGTGGCATAGGCGTAGGTGTGGAAGAGGTATCCGGAGCCGTTCACGATGCGCGACTGGGGCGTGGAGTCGCCCATCAGGAAATCGAAGTCGGAATCCATGCAGAGCAGGAAATCCTCGCCCGCCGACTCGGCCATGGTCAGCAGCACCTTCTTCCCCTTGGGCAGGTCCTCGCGGTTGGGAACCGAGATCTCGAACCGCAGATAGGGATTGCGGAAATGGTCGAAGATGCCGCGCCAGAAGGCCACGTCGTCGTACCCCTCCACGAAGACCCGCACGAGCCGCCGGGTCCCCTCGACAGGGAGAGGGCTCGCCCGCCACTGCTCGCCGGCACGGCGCAGGAAAGGCACGGATCGGCGCACTTTGTCTATAAAACCGGTCATGATAAGGCAAAGATAAGAATTTTTCCTATTTTTGCACAAATTTGCACGAAATAGAGAAACGCTTTTCCCGTTATCGGAGAGGAGAAGCGAATAAAACGAAACCGCATGTCAAACGACTGGAAATCCCGGCTGGGCATGGTCTACTCGACCGATCCCGACTATCAGTACCGAACCGCCGAAGAGGAGCAGGCCGAGACCCTGCCCGCCCGGCAGCAGCAGTTGCGCGTATGGCTCGACCGCAAGCAGCGGGCCGGCAAGGTCGTGACCCTGGTGAAGGGGTTCGTGGGGCGCGACGAGGATCTGGCCGAGCTGGCCCGCATGCTCAAGAACAAGTGCGGCGTGGGAGGATCGGCCAAGGAGGGCGAGATCATCATCCAGGGCGACCACCGCGACCGCGTCGCGGAGCTGTTGCTGAAGGCGGGTTACAACTGCAAGAAGGCGGGCTGCTGACCGTTGAAACGACTGCTCCATATTCTGATGGCCCTCGCGGCCCTGCTCCTCGCCGAGCGGGCGGCTGCCCAGTACTATACCTGGGGGTCCGACCCCGCGGGGCTGAAGTGGAGCCGGATCCGCACCCCGGACGTGAGAATCATCTACCCCGACACCGCTGCGGCCATCGCCGACCGCACCCTCTTCTGCATCGAGAAGGTCAAGCCCTGCATCGGATACGGATTCCGCCATCCGGCCATGCGCATCCCCTTCGTGATGCACCCCGAGAACTTCCGCTCGAACGGACTGGTGATGTGGCTGCCCAAGCGGGTGGAGTTCCTCACCTCGCCCGCCGTGGAGAGCTACGCGATGCCGTGGTACAAGCAGCTCACGGCCCACGAATACCGCCACGCCGTCCAATACAACAACCTCAACCGGGGCGTCATCAAGGCCCTGAGCTACATCCTGGGCCAGCAGGGATCGACCATCGGCCTGCTCTACCTGCCCATCTGGCTGCTCGAGGGCGACGCCGTCATGTCGGAGACCGCCATGTCCTCCTTCGGGCGGGGGCTGCAACCCTCCTTCACGCTCGAGTACCGGGTCCTCGGACGCCGGCTCCTCGACCGCCGCAACCCCGACAAGTGGTTCTGCGGCTCCTACCGCGAATACGTCCCCGACCACTACCAGCTGGGCTACCAGATCGCCGCCTACGCCTACGACCGCTACGACGAGAACATCTGGGACAAGGTGGCCTGGTACAGCATCCGCAACCCCTACCTCCTCTTCACCACGCCGATAGCGCTCAAGAAGTTTTACGGCACCAGCGTACACGGGCTCTTCGACGAGACCTTCCGGCGGCTGAACGACTTCTGGGAGCGGATTCCCGCGCGGGTCTCCTCGTCGGAGCCGATCCTCGAACTGGACGAGCGGAACCACACCGTCTACCAGTGGCCCGTGGAGCTGGACGACACGACCTTCGTGGCCGTGAAGAGCGACCTCGACCGGACCGCACGGCTGGTCGGCATCGACAGCCGCACCGGACGGGAGCGGCTCATCGCCCGCACGGGCGACCTCTCCACCCGGCCCGATCTCTCGAACGGCAGGATCTGGTGGACGGAGTACCGGCGTTCGAAGCTCTTCGAGCAGCGGGTCAATTCGCAACTCTGTTATCTGGACCTCGAGGAGGGACGTCCCCGCACCGTCAAGGGGGTTCGCAACGCCCTCTACCCCACCGCGACGGACCGGGAAGGAATCGCCTGGGTCGAGTACACGCCCGACGGCCGCTACACGGTGGTCCACAAGCGCAAGGGGTGGGCCACGCGCCGGCTCCGGGTCCCCTATTTCACCGAGATACACGGCATGGCGTGGGACAACGCCACCCGGCGGCTCTACGTGCTGACGACCGACGACGACGGCATGCGCATCGCCACCTTCGACGAAAACGGCCGCTTCGAACCCGTCACCCGCAGCGCCTACGTCACCCTGAGCGACCTGCGGGCCCGCGACGGCAGGCTCTATTTCGGCTCCATCGGCTCGGGCTACGACGAGGCGCACCTGTTCGACCTCCCCGCGCGGCGGGAGTACCGCCTCACCCGCTCGCGCTACGGGGCCTTCGACCCCGCGCCCTTTCACGGCGACTCGATCCTGCTGACCGACTACACCGACCGGGGCTATCGACCGGCACGGGCGCGGATAGACACGCTCCGCGCCGTCGCATACGCCCCGATTCCGGAGAACATCGTCAACCCCCCGGCGAAAAGATGGGAGGTCATCAACCTCGACACGGTGCGCTTCACGGCGCAGGACTCGCTGCGCTCGCGCGAAAAACACAAGCGGCGCCACTACCCCAAGGGGATCAGCCTGGTAAAGGTGCACAGCTGGATGCCCGTAGCCTTCAACCCCTTCGATCTGGTCGACGAGCAGAACGTAGCCATCAACCTGGGGGCGACGCTCGTGTCGCAGAACCTGCTCTCGAATGCCGAAGGGTTCGCCTCGTGGGGCTGGAACCGCTCCGAAGGATCGGTCTACCGGCTCGGCTTCCGCTACTTCGGACTGGGCGTCCACCTGAACGTCGACGCCACCTACGGCGGCCACCAGAACATCTATTCGCTGGCGCAGCGCAATCCGGTGACCGGCGTCACGGAGAGCCAGCGCCGGCCGCGGGCCGACTCCTACTACTCGATCGGCACCTCGGTCGGCCTGCCGCTCTACCTCCAGCAGGGCTACCGCACCCGCCGCCTCTCCCTCTCGATGAGCTGGAACTACTCGAACGGACTGGTAGCCAACCTGGGGCAGATCCGCTACGACGAGCTGAACCATACCATCACCAACCTGGCCTATGTCGACTACCGCGAGGGGCTGCACAAATTCTCGTGGAGCGCGGGCTTCTCGGACTTCGTGCGGCAGGCCCCGCGCGAGTTCGCCCCCCGCTGGGGCTACACGCTCTACGCGGACTACGCCCTCAACCCCGCCAACGACGACTTCAGCGACCTGATCTCGTTCTACGCACGCGTCTACCTGCCGGGCATCGTCCGCCCCCACGTCCTGACCGTCGCCTACAACTACCAGACCTCGCTGGGCGGATTCAAGACCCCCGACGGCTACCGGATGCTCACCTACAAGGCCACCCGGCTGCTGCCGCGCGGCTTCTCGTCGGGCGACATCGCCAGCAACCGCTACAGCGCCGTAGCCATCGACTACCAGCTGCCGCTCTGCTATCCGGAGGGCGGCATCCCCTCGGTGCTCTACTTCAAGCGCATCCGCCTGAATCTGGGTTTCGACTACGCGCAGTTCCGCCTCGACGGCTGGCAGCGGATCTATTCCTACGGTGCCGACCTGCTGCTGGATATCAACCTGTTCCGCCAGCCGGCATCGGCCACCTCCACCGTCAAACTCTCGTTCTACCGTCCCAGCCGGGGCTCGTTCTACGTGGGAGCCGGCGTGGGGCTGCCCTTTTGACGAATATTCCGAATTTATTTGTAAATTTGCCCCCAAAACAGTGAAGCGATGAATCGACCCGATATGAAATCATACAAATGGCTCTGGTACGTGGTTTTCGTACCGGTTGGACTGGTGCTTGTCATGCTGCTGCTGACGGCGGCCGGATTGTTCGGCCGCATGCCCTCGTTCGAGGAGCTGGAGAACCCCAAAAGCAACCTGGCTACCGAGATCTACTCCGAGGACGGCAAGGTGCTCGGCAGTTTCTTCGTGCAGAACCGCTCCTACGTGCAGTACGACGATCTGTTCCCGGCAGACTCGCTCGACTGCATCACGCTCGACGGGCGCCCCGTGCCGCCCATCGTCGCCGCGCTGATCTCGACCGAGGATGCCCGTTTCCGCAACCACTCGGGCATCGACATCCCCTCGCTGGTGCGCGTGGGCGTGAAGACCGTGCTGCTGCGCGACGGATCGCAGGGCGGCGGATCGACCATCACCCAGCAGCTCGCCAAGAACCTCTTTCCGCGCGACACGGTGCGCAACCGAAGCAAAGTGGCCCGCACGTCGAAGCTCGTGCTCGCCAAGTTCAAGGAGTGGATCACGGCCCTGAAGCTGGAGTACAACTACACGAAGGAGGAGATCGCCGCCATGTATCTGAACACGGTGGAGTACGGATCGAACGCCTACGGCATCAAGTCGGCCGCCCTCACCTTCTTCAACAAGAGCCCCGAGGAGCTCAACGTGCAGGAGGCCGCCATGCTGGTGGGTGTGGTGAACGCCCCGACCCGCTATTCGCCCGTCCGCAATCCGAAGAATGCGCTGGCCCGCCGCAATCTGGTGATCTCGCGCATGGCCGAGTCGGGAGCCCTGACCCGGGCGCAGCGCGACTCGCTGTGCGCCCTACCCATCACGCTCAACTACAAGCCCGTATCGCACAACGACGGGCAGGCGACCTATTTCCGCGAGATGCTGCGGCTGGTAATGAATGCCGAGCGGCCCGTCCGCCGGCAGTTCTACAACGAGTGGGACTATGAGCAGGCCTGCCGCGAATACGACGAAAACCCCATCTACGGCTGGTGCCACAAGAACCGCAAGGCCGACGGCACCCCCTACAACATCTACCGCGACGGACTGAAGATCTACACCACGATCAACTCGCGCATGCAGCAATACGCCGAGCTGGCCGTGCAGAAGCAGATGGAGACGGCGATTCAGCCCCAGATGGACGCCCAGTACCGGGCGACCAAGGTGCTCTTCCGCGAAACCACGCAGCAGGAGCGCGAAAGGATCCTCTCGCAGGCGATCCGCCAGTCGGACCGCTACCGCGAGATGAAGCACGAAGGGATCTCCGTGGCGGAAATTCTCGCCAGCTTCGAGAAGCCCTGCCCGATGAAGGTCTTCACCTACAAGGGCGAGCGCGACACGGTGATGACGCCGCGCGACTCGATCCTCCACCACAAGCGGATCATGCGGGCGGCCTTCGTAGCACTCGACCCCCGTTCGGGCTACGTGAAGGCCTACGTGGGCGGTCCCAATTTCCGCTACTTCAAGTACGACATGGCCAAGCAGGGCAAACGGCAGATCGGATCGACGGTGAAGCCCTTCATCTACACCTTCGCGGTCGACCACCTCGGCATGAGCCCCTGCACCCCGGTTCCGAACCTGCCCGTCTCCATCGAGACGGCCAACGGCACGGCATGGACCCCGCGCGAGGCGAGCCGCGTGGAGCAGAACGGCGAGATCCACCCCCTCTACTGGGGGCTGGCCCTGAGCCGCAACAACTACTCGGCCTGGATCATGAAGCAGGCCAAGCAGCCCCAGGCGGTGGCCGACTTCATCCACAACATGGGCATACGCAGCTACATCGACCCCGTGCCCGCCCTCTGCGTGGGCACCTCCGAGTCGAACGTCTTCGAGATGGTCTCGGCCTTTTCTACCTTCGCGAACGAAGGGGTGCACAACGACCCGATCTTCGTCACCCGGATCGAGGACCGGCAGGGCAACCTGATCGCCAGCTTCATCCCCCAGTCGCAGGACGCCGTGAGCGAGACCACCGCCTATACCATGCTCACCATGCTGCAAAAGGTAGTCACCAACGGCACGGCCAACCGTCTGCGCTACGCCTTCGGCTTGGAGGGCGTGGAGCTGGGAGGCAAGACCGGCACCTCGCAGAAGAACCGGGACGCCTGGTTCATGTGCGTCGCCCCAAAGCTCGTCATGGGCGCCTGGGTGGGCGGCGAGGACCAGTCGGTGCACCTCGCCTCGCGCGGTGAGGGAGGTGTCGTGGCGCTGCCCATCGTGGGCGATTTCCTGCGCCGGGTCTACGACGACGGCACGCTGGGCGTCAGCCGCAGCGACCTCTTCACCCGCCCGGCCAACATGCCGCGCTACGACTGCAACGCGGTCGACGAAACCGAGGAGATGATCGGGCTGGAGGAGGACGAATTCTTCGATTGAAAAACATAAAACGGACAGACAAGAGATGAGAATCGCAATCGTGGGCGCCAGCGGCGCCGTGGGTCAGGAATTCCTGAAGATACTGGAGGAGCACGCCGACTTTCCCGTCGACGAACTGCTGCTCTTCGGCTCGGAGCGCAGCGCCGGACGCACCTATATGTTCCGCGGCAGGGAGGTAACGGTACGCCTGCTGCAACACAACGACGATTTCCGGGGAGTGGACATCGCCCTCACATCGGCCGGTGCCGGCACCTCGCGCGAGTATGCCGCAACGATCACCAAACACGGCGCGCTGATGATCGACAACTCGTCGGCCTTCCGCATGGACGAGGACGTACCGCTGGTCGTGCCCGAGGTGAACGCCGAGGATGCCCTGCAGGCTCCCCGCCGCATCATCGCCAACCCCAACTGCACCACCATTCAGATGGTCGTGGCGCTGAAGGCTATCGAGAACCTCTCGCACATCCGCCGCGTGCGCGTGGCGACCTATCAGTCGGCCAGCGGCGCCGGAGCGCAGGGAATGGCCGAGCTCGAGGAGCAGCACCGCGACCTGGCCGAAGGGCGCGAGCCCCGGTCGGAGAAGTTCGCCTACCAGCTGGCTTACAACGTCATCCCCCATATCGACGTATTCACGGAGAACGGATACACGAAGGAGGAGATGAAGATGTACCACGAGACCCGCAAGATCATGCACACCGACGCCGCCGTATCGGCTACCTGCGTGCGCGTACCCGTCATGCGGGCCCACTCCGAGAGCATCTGGGTGGAGACCGAGCGTCCCGTATCGGTCGAGGAGGCCCGCGCCGCCTTCGCCGCCGCCGAAGGGGTGGTGCTGATGGACGAGCCGGCCGAAAAGGTCTACCCCATGCCGCTCTTCATCGCCGGCAAGGAACCCGTTTACGTGGGCCGCATCCGCAAGGACCTGACCGACCCCAATTCACTGACCTTCTGGTGCGTGAGCGACCAGATCAAGAAAGGAGCCGCCCTGAACGCCGTGCAGATCGCCGAGTGGCTGATCCGAAACGGAAAGATCGGCAGGTAGCGATGGAGACGACGGAGCGGATATTCTCGATTGCGGACGAGGCGGATTTCGAGGCGCTGGCGCTGGAGACCTTCCGGTTCCAGGCGGAGCGGTGCGCCCCTTACCGGGAGTATCTCGACCTGCTGGAAACCGACCCGGACGAGGTCCGGTCGACGGCGGAGATCCCGCGGCTGCCCATCGAGGTGTTCAAGCACCGCGAGGTCTACTGCGGCGAGCAGGCTCCCGAGGTGGTCTTCACCTCGAGCAGCACCACCGGTCAGGGGGTCTCGCGACACCCGATGCCGTCGCTCGCCCTCTACGAGCGGGCCTTCACCGAGACGTTCCGCCGCTTCTACGGCGACCCGGCCCGCTGGAGCCTCTACGGGCTGCTGCCGAGCTATCTGGAGCGCGAGGGCTCCTCGCTGGTCTACATGGTCGACCGGCTGATCCGCGCCTGCGGATCGGGCGGATTCTACCTGCGCGACCACGAGGCGCTGCTGCGCGACATGACCGCCGACCCGAAGCCGAAGATTCTGCTCGGGGTGAGCTACGCCCTCTGGGATCTGGCCGAGGAGCGGCCGCCGAAGCTGGAGAACACCGTCGTCATGGAGACCGGCGGCATGAAGGGCCGCCGCGAGGAGCTCCCGAAGGAGGAGTTCCACCGCCTGTTGTGCGACGGGCTCGGAGTCGGGGCCATCCACTCGGAGTACGGCATGGCCGAGCTCACCTCGCAGGCCTACTCGTCGGGCCGCAACCTGTTCCGCACCCCGCCCTGGATGCGCGTCACGGCCCGCGACGTCAACGACCCCTTCCGCACGCTCCCGACCGGCACGCGCGGCGGGCTGGACATCATAGACCTCTCGAACCGTTTCTCCTGCGCCTTCATCCAGACGCAGGACGTGGGCCGCACCTTCGCCGACGGGTCGTTCACCGTCGAGGGGCGCATCGACCACGCCGACATCCGCGGCTGCAATCTGCTGATACAATGAACGGAATCGATTTCGTCCTGCTCTGGGTCGACGGCGACGACCCCGCCTGGCGCGAAGCCTTTCTGAACGCCCGCAAGGCGGCCGGCCGCGATGCCGACCTCTCGGCGATCCGTTTCCGCGACTGGCAGACGCTCCCCTACTGGTTCCGGGCCGTGGAGCGTTTCGCCCCCTGGGTGCAGCGCATCCATCTGATTACGTGGGGACATCTGCCCGCCTGGCTCGACACCTCCCATCCGAAGCTGCACATCGTCCGCCACGAGGAGTACCTGCCCGGAGAGTATCTCCCCTCGTTCAACTCCAACACGCTGGAACTCAACATCGCCCGCATCGAGGGGTTGGCCGAGCGGTTCGTCCTCTTCAACGACGACACCTTTCTTACACGCCCCTGCCGGCCCGACGATTTCTTCAGCCGCGAGGGGCTGCCGCGCGACATGGCGCGGCTGAGTCTGGTGCAGGCCTCGTCGGTGGGCCACATCATCTACAACGATCTGGCCCTCATCAACGCCCTCCATCCGCGCAGCGCGCTGAACCGCCGCCTCGCGAAGTGGTTCTCGCCCCGCTACGGAGCGGGCAACCTGCTGAAGACCCTCTCCCTGCTGCCGTGGAGCTTCTTCCCCGGCTTCTGCGACCCGCACCTGCCGCAACCCTATCTGAAGCGGCAGTTCCTCCGCGCCTGGGAACTCTGGGGGGGGGAACTGGATGCCTCGTGCCGCCACACGTTCCGCGAACCGACCGACCACTCGCACCGGCTGATCCGCTACGACATGCTCTGCCGGGGCGAATTCTCGCCCCGCGACCTGCGCGACGGACGGCTGCTGAACCTGACGGACGACGCGATGGAGGCCGTCTGCCGCGACATCGAGCAGGCCCGCTGGCGGCTGGTCTGCCTGAACGACAGCGAGCGGATCGCCGACTTCGGACGCCAGTGCGAACGGCTCAAGAGCGCTTTCGACCGCCTTTTACCCCTCCCGTCGAGTTATGAATGCTGAGATCACCGTCGTCATTCCGCTCTACAACAAGGAGCGGGAGATCGCCCGCACGCTCCGCTCGGTACTGGAGCAGAGCTACCCTCCGCGCGAGATCATCGTGGTGGATGACGGCTCGACCGACCGTTCGGCCGAGATCGTCGAATCGTTCCGGGCCCCGTCGATCCGGCTGATCCGTCAGCCGAACCGCGGCGTAAGCGCCGCCCGCAACCGCGCCATCGGGGAGGCCCGCACGGAGTGGGTCGCCCTGCTGGACGGCGACGACCGCTGGGAGCCCGGCTACCTGCAGGCAATCGACCGCCTGATCGACCGCTACCCCGGCTGCGGCGCCTACGCCACCTCCTTCCACGTGGAGAACGACGGCCGGCTCACCCCGGGCGATACGCCGCAGAGGGAGGGCATCGTCGACTTCTTCGCCGAATCGCTCCGCCGCTACGTCCTGATCCCCTCCGCCGCCACCCTGCGACGCGATCTGGTCCGCTCGCTCGGCGGATTCCCCGAGGGGATGCGGATGGGCGAGGACCAGTATCTCTGGACCCGCGTGGCCCGCTGCGCCCCCGTCTGCTTCTCGCCCGAACGGCTGGTAGTCTACACCCGTTCGGCCTCCAACCGCTCGGCCTCCATCTTCCGCCCCGAGCAGAGCCGGCACACGCTGGAGGAGCTATACGACCCCGCCGCCCCGGAGGTCAGCAACGAATACGTCGCCCGCGCGGCGCTGGGGAAGGCGCTGATAGTCAGCTCGCGCGGAGGCACGGCGGAGGCCGCACGGACCATCGCAGTCTTCCGCCATACGCGCCGCAACCGTTTCGCCCTGCGAAAGGTCCGCCTGCTGAACGCCCTGCCCGCATCGTGGCGCCGCCCGCTGCTCGACGCCTACAACCGACTGGCCTGGGCGCTTGCGAAGAAAGGATTGTAACCTTGTATCCGGGGTTACAATCCGAAATACACACTACACACTGATTATCAATATTTTCACCTAAATGCGCATTTTGCCGGGTTAAAATTTGGATTTCGGGAACCTTTTCCTAACTTTGTGAAAACCCAAACATTACCCGCCATGAAAAACAAACTGCTCTGGATGCTCTTCTCGCTGCTGGGATTCGCATCCGCCTGCTCGGACGACGACGAACAGGAACAGAACGGAAATTTGTGCATGTACGGATGTCCGTCGGTCACCTTCAGCGTAAAGGGAACCGTAACGGACGAAGCCGGCCGACCCATCCCCGGCATCCGGGTCGGCATAAAGAACGGATATCCGACCGAGTTCACCGACGACAAGGGGGCATTCGCCTTTACCAAATCGACGCTCTCCACCATTCCGGAACCCGCCGTCCTGCAATTCACCGACGTGGACGGAGCCGGTAACGGTCTCTACGATCCGAAAGAGGTCGAGGTCCGCTTCATGCAGAATCCCGACGTGGCACCCGACGGATGGTATCGGGGCGACTTCACGGCCGAGGAGATCGCGGTGGAGATGAAAGCCTCGGAGAATCCCGAAAAATAGCCGGTCATGGGTAAGAGGATAGGACTCCGGAAACGGATCGGGCTCGAGCTCTTCTCGCGCCTGCACCAGCAGGACGTGGAGCGTCACGAGCTGCGCACGCTCTTCTGGGAGTGTACCTTGAGGTGCAACCTCAACTGCCGCCACTGCGGCAGCGATTGCCGCACGGAGACGTTGCAGCCCGACATGCCGGCCGAAGATTTCTTCCGCACGCTCGACACGCAGATCACGCCCCACGTCGATCCCCATCGGGTGCTGGTGATTCTGTCGAGCGGCGAGGTGCTGGTCCGCCGCGATCTGGAGCGGATCGGCCGCAACCTCTACGACCGGGAGTACCCCTGGGGAATGGTAACCAACGGACTAGCGCTGGACGAACGCCGCTTCGAGTCGCTGCTGCGCTCGGGGCTCCACGCCATGACCGTCAGTCTGGACGGCTTCGCGGAGGAGCACACCTACATCCGCCGCAACGCGCAGAGCTTCGAGCGGGCGCTGGCCGCCGCAGAACGGGCCGCGCACGAACCCTCCATTGCCTTCGACGTGGTGACCTGCGTCACGCCCCGGCTGCTGAACCGCATCGAGGAGTTCCGCGACCTGCTGATCGACCGGGGCATCCGCAACTGGAGGCTCTTCACCATCTTTCCCGTCGGGCGGGCCGCCTCCGACCCCGGGCTGCAACTCTCCGACGAGGAGTTCACCCTCTTGATGCAGTTCATCGCCCGCACCCGCAAGGAGGGCCGGATTCAGGTCGCCTACTCCTGCGAAGGATTTCTGGGCGGCTACGAAACGGAGGTCCGCAACCGGTTCTACACCTGTCAGGCCGGTGTATCGGTCGCCTCGATCCGGGTGGACGGCTCCATCTCGGGCTGCACCTCCATCCGGTCCAATTTCCACCAGGGAAACATCTATCGCGACGACTTCTGGGAGGTGTGGACGAACCGGTTCGGGAAGTTCCGCGACCGCGAATGGGCCCGCCGCGGCAAATGCGCCGATTGCAGCCTCTTCCGCTACTGTCTGGGCAACGGCATGCACCTGCACGGCGACGACGAAGAGCTGCTGGTGTGCCACTACGAACGGCTGACGAAATAAGGGAAACCCTCGAAAAACCACTGCTTATGAAAAACAAACTGATCTGGATGCTGCTCGCCCTGTTGGGATTCTCCGCAGGATGCGAGGATGAAATGACCGCAGAGTACGGCTGTCCTTTTGCGACCTACTCGGTCAAGGGCAAAGTGACCGACGAGGCCGGAGCTCCCATTCCGGGAATTCGGGTCTCGCTGGATCGTGAATACGACTACAAGTACACCGACTCCGACGGTCGGTTCGCCTTCGTCAACCACAATACCTCATTCGTTCCGGAAACGCTCCGCGCCGAAGACGTGGACGGACCCGAAAACGGCTCGTACCGAAGTGCGGAGATCCAGGTAACCTTCATCCGCAATCCGGCCGTTCCGTCGGGAGGCTGGTACGGAGGAGACTACATCGCCGCCGACATCGACATCACGATGCAGGAAGAGACGCCCGCCGAGTGATTCCGGCGACACGCGAAGGACAAAGGTTCCTTATGCGGGTTGCAGCCGGCGAAGCATGCAGCCCTCCACCGGGGTAACGACAGAAAAAGGGGACCGCCCGAAAATTGGGCAGTCCCCTTTTTCATACGACCGGCACAACTAATTCGAGAAGGTCAGTCCGTCGGCTCCGGCGTCGATGGCAATGGGCTTCGAACGGTCGACCTCGCCCGCCAGAATCCGCTTCGAGAGGTCGTTGACGATGCTGCGCTGAATGGTCCGCTTCACGGGCCGGGCGCCGTACAGCGGATCGTAGCCGGCATCGGCGATCCAGCGACGGGCCGCTTCCGTCCAGGTGAGCTCGATGCCGTTCTCACGCAGCATGCGGGCGATGACGTGCAGCTGGATGTCGACGATCCGTTCGATATCCTTGCGCGTAAGGGGCTCGAACATCACGATCTCGTCGATACGGTTCAGGAACTCGGGCTTGAGCTGCTGCTTCAGCAGTTCGATCACCTCTGCGCGGGTCTTCTCCACCGTTTCGGGATCGATCCGGCTGCCGTCGAACGAGGCGGCGAAGTGCTCCTGAATCAGGTGCGAGCCCATGTTCGAGGTCATGATGATGATCGTGTTGCGGAAATCGACCGTGCGTCCCTTGTTGTCGGTCAGACGGCCGTCGTCCAGCACCTGCAACAGGATGTTGAAGACGTCGGGGTGGGCCTTCTCGATCTCGTCGAGCAGCACCACCGAGTAGGGCTTGCGCCGCACGGCCTCGGTGAGCTGTCCCCCCTCGTCGTACCCGACATATCCCGGAGGCGCGCCCACCAGACGCGACACGCTGTGACGCTCCTGATACTCGCTCATATCGATGCGGGTCATCATCGAATCGTCGTTGAAAAGGAAATCGGCCAGCGCCTTCGCCAACTCGGTCTTGCCCACTCCCGTCGTGCCCAGAAAGATGAACGACCCGATAGGGCGCCGCGCATCGTTCAGCCCGGCCCGCGAACGGCGCACGGCATCCGAAATGGCCGTGATGGCGGCTTCCTGCCCCACGACCCGCTTGTGCAGCTCGCGCTCCATGTGCAGCAGCTTCTCGCGCTCGGAGGCCAGCATCCGCGTCACGGGAATCCCCGTCCAGCGCGACACAACCTCGGCGATATCCTGCGCATCGACCTCCTCCTTGATCATCGACTCGTTGGCCGACGCCGCGCGGAACTCCTCCTGCAAGGCATCGATCCGCTTCTGCGCCTCGACGATCTTGCCGTAGCGCAGCTCGGCCACCCGGCCGTAGTCGCCCTGACGCTCGGCCTGCTGCGCCTCGATCTTCAACCGCTCGATCTCGTCCTTGTCGTTCTGAATGCGCTTCAGCAGGTCGCGCTGCCCCTGCCACTTGGCCCGCATGGCAGCATCCTTCGCCTTCAGCTCCTCGATCTCCCGGGTCAGGGCCTCGACCCGCTCCTTGTCGTTCTCGCGGCGAATCGCCTCGCGCTCGATCTCCAGCTGGCGCACCCGGCGGTCGAGCGTATCGATCTCCTCGGGCACGGAGTTCATCTCCAGCCGCAGCCGCGAAGCCGCCTCGTCCACCAGGTCGATCGCCTTGTCGGGCAGGAACCGCGAGGTGATGTAGCGGGTCGAGAGTTCGACGGCCGCCACGATCGCCTCGTCCTTGATCCGCACCTGATGGTGGTTCTCGTAGCGCTCCTTCAGCCCTCGCAGGATCGAGATGGCGTCCTCCTGCGTCGGCTCGTCCACCATCACCTTCTGGAACCGGCGTTCGAGCGCCTTGTCCTGCTCAAAATATTTCTGAAACTCGTCGAGCGTCGTGGCACCGATCGTCCGCAGCTCGCCGCGCGCCAGCGCCGGCTTGAGGATGTTGGCGGCATCCATCGCGCCCGACGACTTGCCGGCCCCGACCAGCGTGTGAATCTCGTCGATGAAGAGCAGCACCTCGCCGTCGGTCGAGACCACCTCCTGCACCACGGCCTTCAGACGCTCCTCGAACTCGCCCTGATACTTCGCTCCGGCAATCAGAGCCCCCATGTCGAGCGAATAGATCACCTTCGACTTCAGATTCTCGGGTACATCGCCGTCGACGATCCGGTGGGCGATGCCCTCGGCGATAGCGGTCTTTCCGACACCCGCCTCGCCGACCAGAATGGGGTTGTTTTTCGTGCGGCGCGAGAGGATCTGCAACACGCGCCGAATCTCCTCGTCGCGGCCGATCACAGGGTCGAGCTTGCCGCTGCGCGCCTGCTCATTCAGGTTTACGGCATATTTGCCCAGCGCGTTGAACTCCTGCGAAGCCGTCTGCGAATCGACCGTCGCTCCCTTGCGGAAGACCCGAATCGCCTCCACGAGCTCCTTCTCCGTGGCTCCGGCCCGCTTCAGCAGATCGGACGCCTGCCCCCGCTCGGCCACGAGGGCCAGCAGCAGGTGCTCGACCGAGGCATACTTGTCGCCGAACTTCTGCGTGAAGTCGACGGCCCGCTGGATCACCTTCGAGCTGTCGTTCGAGAAATAGGACTCGCCGCCGGCACCCGACACGCGAGGCAGCGAGGCGACGGCCCGGGCGACCTCCTCCTTTACGCCGCGCACGTTCACGCCGACGCGGCCCAGCAGGAAAGCTCCCAGCGAATCCTCCTCGCGCAGCAGGACCCCGAGCAGATGCAAAGGCTCCACAGCCTGCTGGCCGTTTTGTTGCGCCGAGGCTATCGCACCCTGCAACGCCTCCTGCGCCTTGATGGTTAAACTATTGACATTCATAATCTATATGGATTTATTTTCTTTTCGTATTCCGCTCTCTTCCGTCGCAAAACCCCTGCCACTCCCCGGCGAGGCTCGAAATTGTCACTCTTTGTCACGCCGACGGCGGCATTTTGTCACCTCTGTCACGACAAAAAAGCGAACTCCCTGCCAAAAAGGGCAGGGAGCGTCAGCCGAAGGATGGACCGCTACAGCAGCCCCAGATTGTCCAGGAATACAGCCAGCAGAATGACCGGGCAGACCCAGCGCAGCATGAAGAGGAGGAACGCCAGCCGTCCGCTCCGCTGCCGCCCCCCGATGCCGAGCTCCCGCCGCAGCAGGCGCCGTTCGAAGCGCCAGCCGACGAAAATGCTCGTCAGCAGACCGCCGACGGGCATCAGGATGTTAGCCGTCAGGAAATCGAGCGAGTCGAAGATCGTCAGCCCGCAGATGCGCCAGTCGCTCAACATGCCCAGCGAGAGCGAGGCCAGCGCGCTCAGGAAGAGCATCGACACGGTAGTCAGTCCGGCAGCCCCCTTGCGGCTCATGCACCACTCCTCGTGCAGATAGGCCGTCACCACCTCGTGCAGCGAGAGGGTCGACGTCAGAGCCGCCACGACCAACAGCAGAAAGAAGACGGCGGCCCAGAGCTCGCCCCAGGCCATCGAATTGAAGAGGGCGGGCAGGGTGATGAAGACCAGATCGGGACCGGCCGTCGGCACCTCGGCCGAGGAGAAGATTCCCGCGCTGTAGGCCGCGGGAAAGATAGCCAGCCCGGCCAGCAGCGCCACCACCGTATCCAGCACGGCGACGTTGACCGCCGTACGGCGCAGATCGGTCTCCTTGTTGAAATAGGAGGCATAGGTAATCATGCACCCCATACCGATCGAGAGCGAAAAGAAGGCCTGACCCAACGCCGCCAGCACAGTGCGGGGCGTCACCTTCGAGAAGTCGGGCCGAAGCAGAAACCGGACACCCTCGTCGCCGCCCGGCATCAGCAGCGAATGGCCGGCCAGCACGACGAGCACAACGAAGAGCAGCGGCATCAGGAACTTGGCCGAGCGTTCGATCCCCCGCCTCACCCCCAGCGCGATGACGCCGTGGGTAATCAACACGAAGATCCAGGCGTAGACGGTCGGCCGCCAGGGGTGGATCCGGAAATTTTCGAAGATGCCGCGGTAGGCGTCGGGGGTATCGTAGCGGCCGATCGTGCCCGTCACGGAGTGAACGAAATACTCCAGCGTCCAGCCCGACACCACGTAGTAGAAACCCAGAATCAGAAAGGCGACCAGCACGCTGTTATAGCCCAGAAAGCTCCAGCGCCGGTCCAGCTTGCGGTAGGCCCCCACGGCGTTGCGGCGGGAGGCGCGCCCCACGGAGAACTCGGCCAGCATCAGCGGCAGCCCCAGCACGATCACGCACAGGATATAGAGGAGCAGGAAGGCTCCGCCGCCGTTGTCGCCGGCCATCGCCGGAAACCGCCAGATGTTCCCCAACCCCACGGCACTGCCCGCCGCAACCAGCACGGCGCTCAACCGGCTACCCAGCGTAGCCCTGCTTTCGTCTGTTTCTCCCTTCATACCGTTCCTTCTGTAAAAAAAGCCGCATCTCGGTCTCAAGGACCCGGGATGCGGCGACTCGCTATCGTTCGAGCGTCACGCTCACGCTGTGCACCTTGCCCCCCAGCGGCGGGGCCATCTTGGCCACCCGGCACCGCACGCGGACAATCGCCGGAAACCGCTCGCAGAGGGTATCGATGATGTTCCGCGACACCCGTTCGATGGTCCGCTGCTCGACGGCCATCACCTCGCGCACGGTTTCGTACACCTTCAGGTAGTTGACCGCCAGCTCCACGTCGTCCTCCTCGGCCACCCGGCCCAGTTCGGTCGTCAGTTCCAGATCGACCACGAAGCGGTTGCCGACCTTGCGTTCCAGATCGTAACAGCCGTGGTAGGCCCGGAACTCCATTCCCTCGAGATCGATTCGGTACTGCATTCCCTATGCCACGATTACCAGATAGTAATTCTTCTTGCCCCGCTGCACCAGCAGATACTTGCCGGCGATCAGATCGTCACCGGTCACCGGACGCTGCGGATCGGTCACCTTCTCCTTGTTGAGCGACACGCCGCCGCCCTGCACCATCTTGCGGCACTCCCCCTTCGAGAGGAAGATCTGCGTCTTCTCCGCGCAGAGATCCAGGAAACTCCTCCCCAGATCGGCGGCGGCGACCGTAAACTGCGGCACGCCCTCGAAGACCTGAAGCAGGGTCTGCTCGTCCAGCGCATGCAGCGCCTCGGAGGTGGCGCCGCCGAAGAGGATCGACGAAGCCTCGACTGCCTTGCGGTACTCCTCCTCGGAGTGGATCATCGTGGTGACCTCCTGCGCCAGCCGCTTCTGCAGCGCGCGCAGATGGGGAGCCGCCTCGTGCTCGGCGATCAGCGCCCCGATGGTCTCGCGGTCCAGCAGGGTGAAGATCTTGATATAACGCTTGGCATCCTCGTCGCTCACGTTCAGCCAGAACTGGTAGAACTTGTAGGGCGAGGTGTAGCGCGGATCGAGCCATACGTTACCGCTCTCGGTCTTGCCGAACTTCGTGCCGTCGGCCTTCGTGATGAGCGGGCAGGTGATGGCGTATGCCTCGCCGTCCAGCTTGCGGCGGATCAGCTCCGTACCGGTGGTGATGTTGCCCCACTGGTCCGAGCCGCCCAGCTGAATGCGGCATCCGTACTCCTGATAGAGGTGCAGGAAGTCGTAGCCCTGCACGAGCTGGTAGGTGAACTCGGTGAACGACATGCCGTCGCCCTCGCCGTTGAAGCGCTTCTTGACCGAGTCCTTGGCCATCATGTAGTTCACGGTGATGAGCTTGCCGATATCGCGGATGAAATCCAGGAACGTGAAATCCTTCATCCAGTCGTAGTTGTTGACCATGCGGGCCGCATTGGGGGCGTCGGAATCGAAATCGAGCAGCTTGGCGAGCTGCTTCTTGATCGCCTCCTGGTTGTGACGCAGCGTCGCCTCGTCGAGCAGATTGCGCTCCTGCGACTTGCCGCTCGGGTCGCCGATCATGCCCGTGGCGCCGCCCACCAGCGCCAGAGGACGGTGGCCGCACAGTTGGAAGTGCTTCAGAATCATCACGCCCACCAGATGGCCGATGTGCAGCGAGTCGGCCGTGGGGTCGATGCCCAGGTAGGCCGTCGTCATCTCCTTTTCGAGTTGTTCCTTCGCGCCGGGCATGATCGTGTGGATCATGCCGCGCCATTCGAGTTCTTCGATAAAATTCTTGGTTGCCATTTACTATCTTTCGTTTTTGTTTTTCCGTTTCAATACGTTGCCTACCCCTCGATCTCCAGATCGAGCGCCTTGCGCAGGGCCTGGAGGGCGGTGTTCCGCTCGCTCAGCCAGGCCAGCCGGTCCTCGATGCGGATCGGCGTCGAGGCCCGCACCTGCTCGTCGACCGCAATCTCCAGCTGCAAGGCACCCTGCACTCCGGCCACTTCGACCAGGCGGATCAACAGCTCGGTTTGCGAGCGGAGAATCTCCTCCCGGAGCTCCGAGGTCGGCACGGCGATCCGGATCGTGCTGCCCGCAAAGGCCATCCGTTCGAAGGCGGCCGCAAAACGGGGCCGCATCTCGCGGATCGCGGCCAGCAGTTCGTCGCGGCGTGCCGTCAGCTTCTCCTCGCTTCGGTCATCCTCCGCCACGGGGCCCTGCGGGGCCGCTTCCCCGGCCGGCTCGGCCGGAGCGTCGTTCATCAGCGCCGAGAGCGAGACCAGCGGCGAGCGCGTCACCCGGGTCGCGGGTGCGGGTCGGACCGGCTGCTTCTCTGCGGCAACCGGCGCCGGTCGTGCGACCGCTGGTGCAGACGCAGAGGGAGTCCGGGGCTGCTGTGCCGCGGGAGCGGGTGTAGGAGCCGGAACCGGCTGTGCCGGTGCGGCGGGAGCGGGTGCCGTCACCAGTTCGGGCAGCGGATAGCTCCGCTCGATCAGGGGTGAATCGGGGTTATTTTTTTTTTGACCGAGACCGGCGATTTTCATCAGTCCCAGTTCGACCAGCAGGCGTTGGCCAGACGACTGCCGGATTTTCGAATCGAGTTCCGTCAGGACGGATATCGCCCCGAAGAGGAACGCGACGTCGCAGGCCTCCGCCTGCACGCGGTATCGCTCCAGCAGGGTTCCGGTCATCTCGATCAGCCGCAGCGTGGCGGCATCCTTCGCCACCAGCAGGTCTCGCAGGTGGCGGTTGAGCCCCGCCAGAAAGGTCTGCCCCGCGAAGCCGCGCGTCAGCACCTCGTCGAATGCGAGCAGCGCCTGCACGTAATCGCCGGCCAGCAGCCGCCCGGTCACGTGGAAATAGGTGTCGTAATCCAGCACGTTGAGCGTCTGGGCCACCTCCTGATAGTGCAGTTCGCGGCCGCAGAACGACACGGCCTTGTCGAACATCGACAGGGCGTCGCGCATGCCGCCGTCGGCCTTCTGCGAGATGAGGTTGAGCGACTCGTCGTCGGCCTCGACCCCCTCCTGCCCGGCGATGTAACGCAGGTACTCCACCGAATCCTCCACACGGATGCGGTTGAAGTCGTAGATCTGGCACCGCGAGAGAATCGTGGGCAGGATCTTGTGCTTCTCGGTGGTCGCGAGGATGAAGACGGCGTGTGCGGGGGGCTCCTCCAGCGTCTTCAGAAAGGCGTTGAAGGCGGCCGTGGAGAGCATATGAACCTCGTCGATGATGAAGACGGAGTAGCGGCCCGACTGGGGAATGATGCGCACCTGCTCGATCAGGGCGCGGATGTCGTCCACCGAGTTATTCGACGCGGCGTCGAGCTCGTGGATGTTGAGCGAACGGTTCTCGTTGAAGCTGCGGCACGATTCGCACGCGTTGCAGGCCTCGGCACCGTTCGGACTCTGGCAGTTGATCGCCTTGGCGAAGATGCGGGCACAAGTCGTCTTGCCCACTCCGCGCGGACCGCAGAAGAGGTAGGCATGTGCCAACTGACCCCGCTCGATGGCGTTCTTGAGGGTCGAGGTGATGTGCTTCTGCCCGACCACCGACGCGAAGGTCGCGGGGCGGTATTTGCGGGCACTGACGACAAAGTTCTCCATACAGCGGACAAATATACGAAATATAATTCAATGTAGCTCGCCGGAACGGGGAATTCTTCCCGACGCCGGAACAGTCGGCCTCCCGGCGAAAAACTGAAAGGACTGTACGCAAGTCCGCTGCGCGTATCCCATCCGGGCGCCGGCAGCAGGACCGGCGCGCATCCGATCCACTTTTTACGAAACAGGGAACGATATAAATCAATTCATTATCAAATAAATAACGACTCGCAAAAGCGATTCACATCCACTTCTTTACACCCTGCCGATCCGCCCTTGGTTTTTATTTGCGATCTTTGTGTAGATATCGACGGCAGAGCCTGAAACGAATCCGGCGCCTCTTCCGGGCAGCAGAAATATCGACTCAACAACTTAAAACCATAAAACGCTTATGAAAAAAATTTACGAGGCACCCGCACTCGACCCGATCGAAATTTCGGCGGAGAAGGGTTTCGCCGCCTCCGATCCCTCCAAATGGCACGACGGTGCCAACGGCAGCTCCGACCTGGACCTGAACTATAACGACGACGATGAATTCGGTCTGTAAAAATCAAAAGAGATGAAAAAGCTGAATATCTTATACCTGGCCGCATTCGCAACGGCCGCAGCGGGCTGCTCGAACGACCCCGCCGAGGAGCCGGCACCCGTAAACGGAAATACCCGTACGATAGAGATCTCCGCCCTGCCCGCGGACGACATCCGGTCCAGCTGGACGGACGGAGAGGGCTTCCATTGGGACGAAACCGATTCGTTCGGCGTCTTCACCGACGCCGCCGAGAACGTGCAGGCGACCGACCTGAAGATCGATCCCGAAACCGGAGCCGCCACCTTCAAGGCGACCGTCAAGGAGGAGGCCTCCAAAATCTGGGTCTACTACCCCTACCGTTCGCTCGACAACATGGCGACCGGCGGCGACTGCACGGCCCACTTCAACATCGCGGCCGCACAGACGCAGGCCGCAGCCGGCCGGATGGAGTCGAGCCTCGACAAGGTAGCCTTCATGGGCGAAGCCGCGCAGGAAGTGACGGACGGTCCGATCGTCGCCAAGATGCAATCGATGGCATCGCTGGCCCGCTTCATCGTCTACTCCACCGACGAGGCATTCCGCAGCGAGAGCGTGCGTTCGATCACGCTCCAGACCTCGGAAAAGATCAACGGCGACCGCTTCTGCATCGGCGTATTCGCCAACGACGCCCTGCGCGGCGAGTCCGCCGCCAACGGTACGACCGAAATCCGCGTGACGCTGGGCACCCCCTATGCGCTGACCGCAGCCGACTCGAAAGAGAGCGCGGAGGGCATCTACATGGGTCTGTTCCCCGTATCGCTCACGGGCTACACCTACAAAGTGGTCACCGACAAGGCGGTCTACACCTTCACCTCGGAGAAGACCAAGACGTTCGAGCAGAACACGATGCACAACATCTTCCTGAACCTGAAGGAGGAGTATCGCGAATCCACCGAGGACAGAAACACCCTGACCTTCACCCACGGAGGCAAGACCATGAATGTCAACAGCAACGACAACCTGCTCTATCTGGGGCCGACGACCGGCGTCTACAACGACGAAACCGTCAATTTCAACGAACATCCGGACGAGTTGCCGACCTTCGTCTGGGAAGGCGACTGGGTGGAGCCCAAATGGGAGAATACGAACAACTTCAACCTCCAGATCAATATTCGGAAGAACAAGAAGGCCGAGGTGCGCGAAACCAAAATCTACATCCGGTGGAGAGGGGTTCAATCCTCCGACTTCATCACCGTACGTCAGGATCCCGGTTCGGGCGCACCCACCGTCATCCCGACGCTCCGGCACACCGGCTACGAGACCTATACGGTCAAGAAAGAGGGTGAAACGCTCGCCGATGCAGCCGTCCTGAGCCTCGAGGTGGACGGTGCGGAGATCGATGCCGCCGAGATCGACAACTACATGCAGTACGTCACCCTTAGCTGCGGACAGGCTACCGTCACCCGGTCGGGCGCCGATCTCTCGATCACCTTCCCCGAGAACGGCTCCAGCGCTCCCCGCAACTATAAGCTGACAGCGAAAACCGAGGACGGGCAGTCCGAACTGGTCTTCACGCAGGAGGCCGGCGAGGGCGGCGGCGACGAACCCGGCCAATACACCTATACCATTCGGAAGAACAACGGCAACGGCACCGGAGCGCTGTTCGGCATGAGCCCCAATTTCGTCCAGGGTGCGGATTTCACCATTACGGACATCCAGCTGAACGGCCAGAAGGTGATGCTCGACGAGACGACTGCACAGGAGGTGCTCGATCAGGCGTTCAAGAGCCTCGAAGTCGCCGAGGGCGAAGTTCCGGCCGGATATGCCTCCTACAAGTACGATCCGAACGCCATCGTTGCCGAGGTGGAAAACATCTACGCGGACAACAACATGAACGTGCACCTGAAGACCTGGGGCGAACACCAGTACATCACCAAGTTCACCTGGTACGACTGCACGGGCGACGAGCTCGGCCACTGGTTCGTCTTCATCCCGTAGCGCGAACCTTGCATGCAAGCACCCCGGCCGATTATGCGGCCGGGGTGCTTTCGTTTCGGGAGAGACCGTCCGAGCGGGACAATGCACGATGCACAATCGTATGGGATTCCGGTTGTCATGTGGAGTGGAGGGGCAGAGCCCCGCAGCCGAAACGTCCCGACGGCGACGGACTTACTCCCGAATACGACTGTCGGGGATTCCTCGGCTACGCTCGGAATGACATAGAAATGTCCGGAAAGGAGATCGCGAATCGTAAAACGAAACCGGGCCGCATTCGAGAATGCGGCCCGGTTTCGTTTTGCGGGAGAGATGCCTTACTCGGCCTTGCCGGCGGAGCCCAGCACGTTCTCGCACTTGTGCTTGTAGAGCTTCTTCAGCTCGTCGCGGGCGGGACCCAGATACTTGCGGGGGTCGAACTCGGCGGGCGAATCCACGAAGACCTTGCGCACGGCAGCCGTCATAGCCAAACGACCGTCGGAGTCGATGTTGATCTTGCAGACGGCGCTCTTGGCGGCCTTGCGCAGCTGCTCTTCGGGAATACCTACGGCATCCTTCAGGGCACCGCCGTGGGTGTTGATGATCTTCACGTACTCCTGCGGTACGGACGACGAACCGTGGAGCACGATGGGGAAGCCGGGGATGCGCTTCTCGATCTCCTCCAGAATATCGAAGCGGAGTTCGGGCGGAACCAGAATGCCCTCGGCGTTGCGGGTGCACTGCTCGGGCTTGAACTTGTTGGCGCCGTGCGAGGTGCCGATCGAGATGGCCAGCGAATCCACACCGGTCTTCTTCACGAAGTCCTCCACGTCCTCGGGCTTGGTGTAGTGAGCCACCTCCGAAGCGACCTCATCCTCGACACCGGCCAGCACGCCCAGCTCGCCCTCGACCGTCACGTCGAACCGGTGGGCGTACTCCACGACCTGCTTCGTCAGAGCGACGTTCTCCTCGTAGGGCAGCGACGAACCGTCGATCATCACCGACGAGAAGCCCATGTCGATACAGCTCTTGCAGAGCTCGAACGAATTGCCGTGGTCGAGGTGCAGCACGATGGGAATGTTCTTGCCCAGCTCCTTGGCGTACTCGACGGCACCCTGCGCCATGTAGCGCAGCAGCGTCTGGTTGGCGTATTTGCGGGCACCCGACGACACCTGGAGAATGACGGGCGACGAAGCCTCGACGCAAGCCTGGATGATAGCCTGCATCTGCTCCATGTTGTTGAAGTTGAAGGCGGGAATGGCATAGCCCCCCTCGATGGCCTTGGCAAACATCTCACGGGTGTTCACCAGACCCAAATCCTTGTAAGATACCATAATTTTATCGGTTTAGAGTAAATCGTTTTCAAAATGTTCCGTCTGCGGCTCCGAAAGGTCGGCACAAGTCGCCTAACAAAAACCGCACAAAGTTAATAAATATTTTGAAGAACGCACACGATTCTGTGAAAAAATTAACAACAACCGAAAAATCGAAGATACAATGCGTTGCATTTGGATTGTTTTTTGTATTTTTGCACGGATTGTCGAAACGGAACAACAACGAACAAACATTCAATAAACATAACTGCTATGTCCGAATTCATCTATCAGGAACCCTACCCCGTTGCGGAGGACAAAACCGAGTACCGTCTGTTGACGAAAGAGTACGTGAAGGTCGTCGAGTGCGACGGCCGCAAAATCCTGAAGGTCGACCCCAAAGGGCTCGAAGAGCTCTCGAAGGCCGCCTACAGCGACGTATCGTTCTACCTGCGCGCCGCCCACCTGCAGAAGCTGCGCGACATTCTGGAGGACCGCGAAGCCACCGACAACGACAAGTTCGTGGCCTACACGATGCTGCTGAACCAGTGCGTATCGGCCGAGGGCGAGCTGCCCACCTGCCAGGACACCGGTACGGCCATCTGCATCGGCCATAAGGGCGAGGACGTATGGACCGGCGCCGACGACGCCGAGTGCATCGCCCGCGGCGTCTACGAGACCTACAAGGAGCGCAATCTGCGCTACTCGCAGGTGGTTCCCTTCACGATGACCGACGAGAAGAACTCGGGCACCAACCTCCCCGCCCAGATCGACATCTACGGCGGCAAGCCCGGCATGGAGTACGAATTCCTCTTCATCACCAAGGGCGGCGGCTCGGCCAACAAGACCTTCCTCTACCAGCAGACCAAGGCGCTGCTCAACGAGGAGTCGCTCACGAAGTTCATCACCGAGCACATCAAGGATCTGGGCACCTCGGCCTGCCCGCCCTACCACCTGGCGCTCTGCATCGGCGGCACCTCGGCCGAGATGTGCCTCTCGACCGTAAAGAAGGCTTCGGCCGGCTATCTGGACGAGCTGCCCACCTCGGGCAACGAGGGCGGACGCTGCTTCCGCGACCTGGAGTGGGAGCGGAAAGTGCTGGAGATCTGCCGGAAGAGCGGCGTAGGCGCCCAGTTCGGCGGCAAATACCTCGTGCACGACGTCCGCGTGATCCGCGCTCCGCGCCACGCCGCTTCGTGCCCCGTCGCCATCGGCGTCAGCTGCTCGGCCGACCGCAATATCAAGGCGAAGATCACCCCCGAAGGCATCTTCCTGGAGGTGCTGGAGAAGAATCCCGCCCGCTTCCTGCCCGCACAGGCGCCCGCCATGTCGCCCGCCGTGGACATCGACCTCGACGAGGGGATGGACAAGGTGCGCGAGATCCTGACCCGCTACCCGATCAAGACCCGTCTGAACCTGAAGGGCACGCTGATCGTGGCCCGCGACATCGCCCACGCCCGCATCAAGCAGATGCTCGACGAAGGCAAGCCGATGCCCGACTACTTCAAGAAGCACCCGGTTTACTACGCCGGTCCGGCCAAAACGCCGCAGGGCATGGCTTCGGGATCGTTCGGCCCCACGACGGCCGGCCGCATGGACCCCTACGTCGACCTGTTCCAGAAGCACGGCGGCTCGATGGTGATGGTGGCGAAGGGCAACCGTTCGCAGGAGGTGACCGACGCCTGCAAGGCGAACGGCGGTTTCTACCTCGGCTCGATCGGCGGTCCGGCGGCCATTCTGGCCAAGAACTCGATCAAGTCGGTCGAGGTGGTCGACTTCCCCGAGCTGGGCATGGAGGCCGTGCGCAAGATCTACGTGGAGGATTTCCCCGCCTTCATCATCGTCGATGACAAGGGCAACGATTTCTTCGCGGATTTCAAACACTAAAGAACGATTTTTTACGTTACCGATTTACGAACCAGTAATTCGATGTAAATGAACGGATTTTTCAGAAGATTCACTCTTCTATTCCTCGGCGTGACGGTGATCTTTGCGGCTTTCGGAGCCGAGAAGGTCACCTTCACGACAAAAGCGCCCATGATCGTGGCCGCCGGCGACGCCTTCCGCGTGGAGTTCCGGCTGAATGCGAAGCCCGACGACGACACCTTCGAGGCCCCCGATTTCGAGGGGTTCGAGGTAATCGCCGGACCGGCCGTCTACCGCGGGCAGAGCATGCAGTACGTCAACGGCAGCGTCACCAACACCTACGAATTCACCTACACCTTCGTGCTGCTCCCCTCTACGCCGGGCAACTACACGATCGGCTCCGCCCGGATCGAGGTGGACGGTGAGAGCCACCGCACGCAGCCCGTCCCCATCGAGGTGATCGACGAAGGGGCTCAGGCTCCGGGTACGGCCCAGAGCGCCCCGGCGGAGAGCGAGGCGAACCGGCAGTCGCCCGCCGCCCGGCAGAAGGGAGAGGTGGCGGCCGACGATATCCTGCTGCGCGTCCAGCTCTCGCGCACCTCGGTCTATAAGGGCGAGCCCGTGCTGGCGGCCATCAAGCTCTACTACCGGATTCCGATCGTGGGGATCAACGAGGTGAAATTTCCGTCTTTCAACGGGTTCTGGGCCCAGGAGCTGGACGTGGAGAACCGTCCCGCCCGGCGCGAAACCGTAAACGGCAAGGTCTACGAGTGTTCGGTGCTGAAGGAGTACCTGCTCTACCCGCAGCAGTCGGGCACGCTGGCCGTCGACCCGGCGGAGCTGACCGCCGTGGCGCAGATCGTGGTGCAGAACAACCGCAGCCGCGACCCCTTCTTCGGCAACATGCCCGACGTCTACAACGTCGACCGCAAGCTCCGCTCGCAGAAAATCCCCGTCACGGTGAAGGAGCTGCCTGCCGGTGCTCCCGAGAGCTTCACGGGAGCCGTGGGCCGCTTCTCGATGACCGAAACCCCGCCCCCCGCGCAGCTGGCCGCCAACTCGGCCGCCACCTACACGCTGCGGATCTCCGGATCGGGCAACCTGCGCTTCGTGCAGGCCCCCAAGCTCCCCCTGCCCGCCTCGTTCGAGCTCTACGACGTGAAGTCCTCCGAGCAGATCAAGACCGCGGGCAGCGGCGCCTCGGGCTACCGGCAGTTCGAGTACCCCTTCATCGCCCGTGCCGAGGGCGACTACACGGCCGGTCCCGTCGAGTTCACCTATTTCGATCCGGCCAGGAGCCAGTACGTCACCCTCTCCGGCCAGCCGCTCCACCTGACCGTCACGCCCGACGCCTCGGGCGGCACTGGCGAGGCCCGCATCGTCAAGGGGCTCTCGAAGGAGGAGGTGAAGATGCTGGGCGAGGATATCCGCTTCATCCGCTCGGGCAAGCCCCGGCTGGTTCCGGCCGGCCGGCCGTTGCTCTTCAGCGCCCCCTACTTCGCCTCGCTGGCAGTCATGCTGCTGGCATTCGCGGGGCTCTATACGCTGATGCGCAAGCGGATCCGCGACAGCCGCAACTCGGCCCTCGTGCGCGGAAAGCGGGCCAACAAGGTGGCCGTGCAGCGCGTCCGCGCCGCCGGACGGGCCATGAACGAGCAGAACCAGTACGCCTTCTACGAGGAGATGTCGCGCGCGCTGTGGGGCTACATGAGCGACAAGCTCAACATCCCGGTAGCCAACCTCACCAAGGAGAACGTCCGCGAGGAGCTCGCCAAGCGGGGCGTGGCGGCCGAAGAGGCGCAGCACTTCACCGACATCATCACGCGGTGCGAGGAGGCGCAATACTCGCCGATGGCATCGGCCCAGATGAGCGAGGTCTACACCCGGGGCGTGGAGTTCATCTCGCGCATGGAGTCCCTAATCAAGAAGCGTAAGTAAGTATGAAACACCTGCTGATCTGTATCTGTCTGCTGACCACCCTGCTCACCGCCCGGGGTCAGCAATCCGACGGTTCGGCCGCGGACACGGCGGCCGCCGAACCGACCATCGAGACGCCGGACGAGCTCACCGCTCCGAGCGACGACCTCGACTGCGACGCCCTCTGGGACCGGGGCAACACGGCCTACCTCCGCTCCGACTACCGGTGCGCCATCCGCGACTACGAGGCGATCCTGAACCGCGGATTCCGCTCGTCCAAGCTCTACTACAACCTCGGCAACGCCTGCTTCAAGGACGACCGCCTCGGCGAGGCGATTCTCAACTACCGCCGCGCCCGGCTGCTGGCCCCCGGCGACGAGGACATCCGCTACAACCTCTCGGTGGCCGAGAGCCGCACGAAGGACCGCATCGAGACCATCCCCGAGTTCTTTCTCGAGGGGTGGATGCGCACGCTGCGCAACCTTTTGAGCGGCACCGCCTGGACGATGCTTTCGCTCGTCCTGCTCGCCCTCGCCTTCCTCTGCGCCCTCTTCTACCTGCTCGCCGGGCGGCTCTCCCTGCGCAAGGGGGGATTCTACGGCATGACGGCCTGCCTCGCGCTCTTCGTCGTCGCCACGTTCTTCGCCGCCGCCGACCGGAGCGAAACGCTCGACCGCCGCGATGCCGTCGTCATGTCGTCGGCCGTCTCGGTGAAGAGCTCGCCCGACCGGGCCGCCACCGACCTCTTCGTCCTGCACGAGGGCACCGTCCTCCGCACGGGCGACAACCTGGGCGACTGGACCGAGGTAACCATCGCCGACGGCCGGAAAGGGTGGCTCGAAAGCCGCCATATCGAAACCATCTGATCCGCTTACGCCCATGTCGAAACTCTTACAGGACGTCGTCGGGGAGCTCTCGAAACTGCCGGGTATCGGCCGGCGCACCGCACTGCGGCTCTCCATGCACCTGCTGCGCATGGAGCGGGAGTCGGTCGGCGACATGACCCGCAGCATCGACCGGTTCCGCAACGAGATCCGCCACTGCCGCACCTGCAACAACCTATCCGACGAGGAGTATTGCCCCATCTGCCTCGACGAAAACCGCGACCGCTCCACGGTCTGCGTCGTGGAGCAGGTGGGCGACCTGCTCTCCATCGAGAACACCCGCCAATACAAGGGAACCTACCACGTCTTGGGCGGCGTCATCTCGCCCATGCAGGGCATCGCCCCCTCCGACCTGAAGATCGACCGGCTGGTCGAGCGGGTGGCCTCGGGCACGGTAAAGGAGGTGATTCTGGCCATCTCCACCTCGGTCGAGGGCGAAACCACCCTCTTCTATATCATGAACCGCCTGCGCGCCTACCCCGATGTGAAGGTCACCTCCATCGCCCGCGGCATCGGCTTCGGCGACGAACTGGAGTACGTCGACGAGCTCACCATCACCCACGCCCTGATGAACCGCCGGGCCATCGAATAGCTTCGGGCCTACGGGCTGTCATGTCGAGCGGAGGGCTGCAAGGCCCGAAGTCGAGACATCTCGACGGGGCCAAGCATCCACCCTCACGAAACGGCCCCGCAGAACGCAGCCAGCGAAGGACAAAATTTATTGCAGTCCTTCGCCCGCCGTGGCTGCGGACTGCCCCGGCGTAAAACGCCGGACCTATCCGGGATGGAAGATCTTACGGTTTCCGGATGGTGTGCGCCGTGCACCGTAGAGATTCCTCGACTGCGCCTGCGGCTGCGCTCGGAATGACAATCACTTCTGTCACCTTGAGCGGAGCGATAGCGGAGTC
>CAJTLJ010000013.1 GCA_910577475.1 uncultured Alistipes sp. | reverse complement strand
GCGGCCCGACTTCTCCATCTTTTCCAGCAGGAGCACTCGTTTCCCGTTGCGCGCCGCGGTTCCGGCCGCCATCATGCCTGCGGCACCGGCGCCGACGACGATCACGTCGTATTCCGGACGTTCGGGTTTGTTCTCAATAGTCGTTTCCATCCTGCAAAGATAGCAATAAGCGAGGGCAAAAGCAAGTTTACGCGCATTTTACGGAGCAGTAGTATTTCAGGCGGAGTTAAAGATACGGTATTACGGCTCTCACACCACGATCTCCGGCCGTTTTTAGCGGAGAAAAAAAAATCGGACCGCACGTCGTGCGGTCCGATTCATCGATCCGGAGTTTCGGATTAAGCCTCCAGCGCGAAACGCTTGTAGGCAACTACCGTAGCCTCCTTGTCGGCCTTGCGGATGTACTCGGCGATGGTCTCCTTCTCGCCTACGACAAGCTGGTTCAGCAGCGTGTTCTCCTCGAAGAACTTGCGCATCTTTCCCTCGGCGATCTTCTCCAGAATGGCGTCGGGCTTGTTGGCGTTCTTGGGATCCTGCTTCATGGCCTCTACGGCGATCTGACGCTCGTGAGCTACCACCTCCTCGGGGCAGTCGGCGACGTCGATCGAAATGGGAGCCATAGCCGTAGCCTGCATGGCGACGGTGTGGGCCACCTCGGCGGGAACCTCCTTGTTGAAGCCGATCAACGTACCGAGCTTCTTGTTGAAGTGTACGTATGCGTGGCAATAGGGAGCCTCGATGCGGGCGTAGTAAGCCAGCTCGCACTTCTCGCCGGTCTGGCCCGACTTCTCGGTAACCATCTCCTCGACGGTGTGGCCCTCGGCATTCTTGGTTGCCAGCAGAGCGGCCGTATCGGCGGCATCGGCTGCAACGGCGATATCCAGCATGGCATTGGCCGATGCGGAGAATTCGGCGTTCTGGGCTACGAAGTCGGTCTCGCAAGCCAGGCAGAGGATATAGCCCTTCGAGCCTACGATCTTCGTCACGACGACACCCTCGGTAGCGGTGCGGTCGGCGCGCTTGGCTACGACCAGCTTACCCTTCTCGCGGATAATGTCCTTGGCACGCTCGAAGTCGCCTTCAGCCTCCTGAAGGGCCTTCTTGCAGTCCATCATACCGGCGCCGGTCATCTTGCGGAGCTTCATTACATCAGCTGCTTTGATTTCCATAGTATTCTTTTTTTTATACGTTACTGATTCGGTTTTCGTGCGTCGTGCGCTTATTCGGCCTTGGCCTCTTCGGTAGCGGCTACAACCTCGGCGACAGCAGCCTCCTCGGCATCGAAGCTGGCCTTAACGGCCTTCTTGATGCGGGGCTTTGCCTGCTTGGCACCCTCGGCCTCGGCGGCTGCATTCTCCTGCGCCTCCTTCTCCTTCTCGAGCTTGCGCTCCTCCAGACCCTCGGCGATAGCACCGCACATGGCCTCCAGGATGACGGCAATCGACTTGGCGGCATCGTCATTTGCAGGGATTACGTAATCAATGTCGGTCGGATCACAACAAGTATCAACCATTGCAAATACGGGGATGCTCAGTCTCTTGGCCTCCTTCACGGCGTTGGCCTCCTTCTGTACGTCCACGACGAACAGAGCGGCGGGCAGACGGGTCAGGTCGGCGATGGAGCCCAGGTTCTTCTCCAGCTTGGCGCGCTGACGCGAAATCTGGAGTTTCTCGCGCTTCGAGAAGTTGTCGAAGGTGCCGTCGTTGGTCATCTTGTCGATGGTGGCCATCTTCTTCACCGCCTTGCGGATGGTGGGGAAGTTGGTCAGCATACCGCCGGCCCAACGCTCGGTTACGTAGGGCATGCCTACGGTTGCCACCTTCTCGGCTACGATCTCTTTAGCCTGCTTCTTCGTGGCTACGAACAGTACGCGGCGGCCGCTCTTGGCGATCTGCTTGAGGGCTGCGGCAGCCTCGTCCACCTTCAGCACGGTCTTGTGCAGGTCGATGATGTGGATGCCGTTCTTCTCCATGAAGATGTAGGGAGCCATTTTGGGGTTCCACTTACGCTTCAGGTGTCCGAAGTGGGCACCGGCCTCCAGTAACGCTTCAAAATTAGTACGTGACATTTTCTCTTTCTTTTTTTAATTTTTTTTACTCTTTTCTTCAACCCGGCCGGTAGTGAGGTGATCTCAATCCTCCGGGTTTTCCGCATTCGGGCAACGGACCGGTAGACCGTGTGCCGTACCTTTTCGTTCCGGCTCCGCTTCTCCACCGCTTCGGGGAGAGCGTCAAGCAGCGTCCTTTCCGTTTGAAACCGCGAATGCGCTTTTCAGGTTCTCTGTCAGGGTTATCCGGATCGGATTAACGCTTGCTGAACTGGAACTTGCGGCGTGCACCGGGCTGACCGGGCTTCTTACGCTCGACTTCGCGCGGATCGCGCATCAAGAAGCCGTTCTTCTTCAGTACGGAACGATACTCCTCTGCATTCACCTCGCACAAGGCGCGGGCGATACCCAGACGGGCGGCCTCGGCCTGGCCCTTGATACCGCCGCCGTCGAGGTTGATGGTTACGTCGAACTGCTCCAGGGTGTTGGTAGCCAGCAGGGGCTGCTTCACCTCGTACTGGAGGATCTCCAGCGGGAAATATACGTCGAGAGCTTTGCGGTTGATGGTGATCTGACCATTGCCGGGCTTCAGGAATACGCGAGCCACAGCGGCCTTGCGGCGACCTACGGTATTGATAACTTCCATAATCTTCTCTCTTACTTAATCTCGTTCAACTTGATTGCCTTGGGGCTCTGGGCGGCGTGCGGATGCTCGGCGCCGGCATACACCTTCAGGTTCTTGATAATAGCCTCGCCCAGACGAGTCTTGGGGAGCATGCCCTTCACGGCGTGTTCGATGACGAAAGCAGGCTTTCTCTTCAGGAAATCCGCGGGCGTAGCAAAGCGCTGGCCGCCGGGATAGCCGGTGTAGCGAACATACTCCTTTTCGTCCATTTTCTTGCCGGTGAGCTTCACTTTGTCGGCGTTGATGACGATCACGTAGTCACCGCAGTCGGCGTGGGGCGTGTAGCTCGGCTTGTTCTTACCGCGCAGGATCTTGGCGACCTGCGAAGCAAGGCGGCCCAGCACCTCGTCGGTAGCGTCGATCACGTACCACTCTTTCGTGGTGGTAGCTGCGTTCGCCGAGATGGTTTTGTAGCTTAATGAATCCACTTTGTTTTACGTTTAGTTAATAACTTGTTGTTTAATGTAATCCGGCTCGTTTCATTACGACGAGCGGCGCAAAGGTACGACTAATTTGCGACGTGCGCAAGAAAGTCGCCGAAAAAAAATCCTGAAAATTCGCAATTCACTGACCCACAGCTCCCCCGAAAGAAATAAACGGAAAAACGGATCCCGACCGCAACCCCGAAAAGAGAGCGTCCCCCTTTTTTCGGGGGACGCTCCGCATGAAATGTTCGGACCGCTTTCCTATCCCAGATAGGAGAGCAGGATACCGGCGGCAACGGCCGAACCGACCACGCCGGCCACGTTCGGCCCCATGGCGTGCATCAGCAGGAAATTGCTCGGATCCTCCTTCTGGCCCTCGGCCTGCGATACGCGGGCGGCCATCGGCACGGCCGAAACGCCGGCCGATCCGATCAGAGGATTGATCTTGTTGCCCTCCTTGACGAAGAGGTTCATCAACTTGGCGAGCAGGACGCCTCCGGCAGTACCCATGCAGAAAGCGACGACACCCAGCACCAGAATGCCCAGCGTCCGGAAGTTGAGGAAAGCATCGGCCGTAGCGGTGGCGCCCACGGTGATACCCAGGAAGATCACCACGATGTTCATCAGCTCATTCTGCACGGTCTTGCTCAGACGATCCACGACTCCGCACTCCTTCATCAGGTTGCCCAGCATCAGACAGCCTACCAGCGGAGCGGCGCTCGGCAGCAGCAGGGAGATGATGACGGCAATCAGAATGGGGAAGAGAATCTTCTCGGTCTTCGACACGGTGCGCAACTGCGACATGCGGATCGAGCGCTCCTTCTTCGAGGTGAGCATCCGCATGATGGGCGGCTGGATCACCGGCACGAGAGCCATGTAGGAATAGGCGGCGACGGCGATGGGACCGAGCAGCTCGGGAGCCAGCTTCGAGGTCAGGAAGATGGCCGTCGGACCGTCGGCTCCGCCGATGATGCCGATCGAGCCGGCCTGCGCGGGGGTGAAGCCCAGCGCGAAGGCGCCGATGAAGGTGAGGAAGATGCCGATCTGTGCGGCGGCACCCAGCAGGAAGCTCTTCGGGTTGGCGATCAGCGGACCGAAGTCGGTCATGGCGCCCACGCCCACGAAGATCAGACAGGGATAGATACCCAGTTTGACACCCAGATAGAGGTAGTCGAGCAGACCGGCGTCGCGCACGAAGCTGCCCCAGTGCACATGTCCCTCGGCGAAGAGTTCGGAGTGGTACATGTTGGCGTCGGGCAGGTTCGAGAGCAGCATGCCGAACGCGATGGTGAACAGCAGCAGCGGCTCGAACTTGTGCTTGATGGCCAGGTAGAGCAGCAGGAAGGCCACGCCGATCATGGCGACATTGCCCCACGTTGCTCCGGCGAAGCCCGTAGATTCGACGAATTTAAGCAAACTCTCGGTCGTGAAGTTTGCGGACAGCAGCGTCATCATACCTTATTATTCGATAACGATTAGACTGTCACCCTCCATTACGGTCGCACCCTGCTGCACGAGAATGGATTTCACGACACCGTCGCTCAGGGCGTCGATGTTGTTCTCCATCTTCATGGCCTCGAGGACCAGCAGCGTCTGGCCGGCCGAAACCTTGTCGCCGACGGCCACCTTGACGGCCAGCACCGTACCGGGCAGAGGGCTCTTCACCGTATTGCCGGCACCGGCTGCGGCGGGAGCGGCAGCGGGGCGCGACGGAGCAGCCGTCTTGGGGGTTACGGAGAGTCCGGTGGCGGCCGGAGCCGAGATCACCTGCGGCTTGGAGGCGGCGGAGGCTTTGGCGCCTGCGATCTCCACCTCGTAGGCCGTGCCGTTCACTACGACATGAGCCACCGTGGAGGCCTCGTTCACGTCATCAATCGTCACGTCGTACTGATGACCGTTTACTTTCAACGAATAATCTTTCATCGCTTCTTAACTACTTTCTAATGGGTAATTGGGTTAAACCGTGGATTTTCGAGCTCCAGGGCGAGTAGGCCCGCTTGATGCTCTGGATGGTGATCACCTCCGACTCCTTGTCGTGCAGGGCGCTCTTGTAGAGGGCGAGCGCCACCGTGATGGCGGCCATCTCCTCTTCGGGGAGCGACACCTCCTTGACGGGGGTGATTTCTCGACGGTAGGTGAAGGCCATGCCGAAGAGCTTCATGATGCCCACCAGCAGGAACAGCATCACGACGACCAGCATGAATCCGATGCCCGACACGGAGAGCACCTCCGACCATCCCCAGTTGACTTCTAACAGAATCATAATTCAGTGTTTTTGGGTTACAAGGGAATGTTCGAGTGCTTCTTGGCCGGGTTCTGCAAGCGCTTCGAAGCGAGCATCTGCAGGGCGCGGATGATGCGGAAGCGGGTGTTGCGGGGTTCGATCACGTCGTCGATATAGCCGTAGCGAGCGGCGTTGTAGGGGTTGGAGAACTTGTCGTTGTACTCCTTCTCCTTCTCGGCGACGAACTTGGCCCGCTCCTCCGGATTCTCGAAGCCGGCGATCTCCTTGGCGTGCAGCACCTCCACGGCACCGCTGGCACCCATCACGGCGATCTCGGCCGACGGCCATGCGTAGTTGATGTCGCCGCGGATGTGCTTCGACGACATGACGATGTAAGCACCGCCGTAAGCCTTGCGCAGCGTGACGGTCACCTTCGGCACCGTAGCCTCGCAATAGGCGAAGAGCAGCTTGGCGCCGTGCGTGATGACGCCGCCGTACTCCTGAGTGGTGCCCGGCAGGAAGCCCGGCACGTCCACCAGCGTCACGATCGGAATGTTGAAGGCGTCGCAGAAGCGGACGAAGCGGGCGGCCTTGCGGCTGGCGTTGATGTCCAGCACGCCGGCCATGAACTTGGGCTGGTTGGCGATGATGCCGACGCTCTGGCCGTTGAAGCGGGCGAAGCAGGTGATGATGTTCTTCGCGAAGCCGGCGGCCTGCTCCAGGTATTCGCCGTTGTCGACGATGGCTCGGATCACCTCGGCCATGTCGTAGGGCTTGTTGGGGCTGTCGGGCACGATTTCGTTGAGCGAATCCTCCAGACGGTCGATGCGGTCGGTGCAGACAGCCAGCGGAGCGTCCTCCATGTTGTTCTGCGGCAGATAGCCGATCAGCTTGCGGATGAGCTCGATGCCCTCGTCCTCGGTGTCAACGGCGAACTGCGCCACGCCCGAACGGGTGGTGTGCATCGTGGCGCCTCCCAGCTGCTCCTGCGTCACATCCTCGCCCGTTACGGTCTTCACGACCTTCGGACCCGTGAGGAACATGTTCGAGGTCTGCTTCTTCATGATGATGAAGTCGGTCAGGGCGGGCGAATAGACGGCACCGCCGGCGCAGGGGCCGAAGATAGCCGAGATCTGCGGAATCACGCCCGACGACATGACGTTGCGCTGGAAAATATTGGCGTAGCCGGCCAGTGCGTTCACACCCTCCTGAATACGGGCGCCGCCCGAGTCGTTCAGACCGATGCAGGGGGCTCCGTTGCGCAGGGCCATGTCCTGCACCTTGCAGATCTTCTCGGCCATCGAGATCGACAGCGAGCCGGCCGTTACGGTGAAGTCCTGTGCGAAGATGTAGACCAGACGGCCGTCGATGGTGCCGTAGCCGGTCACTACACCGTCGCCGTAGGTGTGGCTCTTCTCCATGCCAAAGTCGTAGCAGCGGTGAGTGACGAACATGTCGAACTCCTCGAAGCTGCCCTCGTCCAGCAGCATCTGTATGCGCTCGCGGGCCGTGTACTTGCCCTTGGCGTGTTGAGCGTCGATGCGCTTCTGACCACCACCCATGCGCGCCGTTTCGCGGTTGGCGATGAGCTGGTTGATTTTGTTTTGAATGTCGCTCATAATATCTTCTTGTCGTAAAAGATTGTATTTATTTGTTCTTGTTTTCGCACAGCTCGGTCAGAATGCCCTGAGTCGATTTCGGGTGCAGGAAAGCGATCGTCAGCCCCTCGGCACCCTTGCGCGGCGTCTTGTCGATCAGACGGATGCCCTGCGCCTCAGCATCGGCCAGCTGCTCCTCGATGTTCTCGCAGGCCAGCGCCATGTGGTGGATGCCCACGCCGCGGTTCTCGATGTACTTGGCGATGGTCGACTCCTCGGAGGTGGGCTCCAGCAGCTCGATCTTGGTCTGCCCCAGCATGAAGAAGGCGGTGCGGACCTTCTGGTCGGCCACCTCTTCGATGGCATAACACTTCAGACCCAGCACGTTCTCCCAGTAGGGAATGGCTTCGTCCAGACTTTTCACGGCAACGCCGAGATGCTCGATGTGTGATACTTTCATGATGATAACGTTTTATGTTAAGTTAGTTCTGTTCTGCTTCCGAAAAGCGACCGGCAATCCCTATTTCACTTACGATTCGGTCGTTTTTTAAGGCATACAAAGATAACTCTATTATCCGAAATACAAAACTTATTTCGCTCTTTTTTGTCGGCGATCCGCCCGCGGACGAAACCCTTTTCGACTTTTTTTGCGACCCCGGAGCGATTCCGCTTGTTTCGATGCCCGAAATTTGTTACCTTCGCTCGGGAATTTAAGAACCGCATGCCATGGCTTTTACGAAGATAGACCATTACGAGAAAGAGTATCTCGACACCCATCACGACAGCGCCCTGAACGTAACGCAGGGGGTTGCGGACCAACCGATAGTAAATCCCTACTTCAAGCGCCGCAAGAGACGCGAGCTCTCCGTGGACGAATACGTGGAGGGCATCCTGAAGGGAGACATCACCATCCTCTCCCAGGCCATCACGCTCGTCGAGAGCAGCAATCCCGACCACTACGCCCGTGCGCAGGCCATCATCGAGCGCTGCCTGCCCCACGCCGGACGGTCGGTGCGCATCGGCATCACGGGGGTGCCCGGCGCCGGCAAGTCGACCTTCATCGAGGCCATAGGCAACATGGTTACCTCGCTCAGGCACAAGTTGGCCGTGCTGGCTATCGACCCCTCGTCGGAGCGGAGCGGAGGCTCCATTCTGGGCGACAAGACCCGCATGGAGAGCATCTCGACCAACCCGAAGGTCTTCATCCGCCCCTCCCCCTCGGCGGGCTCGCTGGGCGGCGTGGCCCGCAAGACGCGCGAGACGATCGTGCTGTGCGAGGCGGCGGGCTACGACGTGATCTTCATCGAGACGGTGGGCGTCGGACAGTCCGAAACGGCCGTGCACTCGATGGTCGACCTCTTCATGCTGTTGCAGATCTCGGGTGCCGGCGACGAGCTGCAGGGCATCAAGCGCGGCATCATGGAGATGGCCGACATGATGGTTATCACGAAGGCCGACGGGGAGAACATCCACAAGGCCGAACTGGCCCGGACGCAGTTCCAGGGGGCGCTGCGTCTCTTCCCGATGCCCGAATCGCAGTGGAAACCGCAGGTCTACACCTCGTCGGCCTACACCGGAGCGGGTCTCGAGGAGGTCTGGAAAGGGGTGGAGAGTTTTCTGGAGCACACCGAGGCGAACGGCTATTTCCGCCACAACCGCAACCGGCAGAACAAGTACTGGATGTACGAATCGATCAACGAAGCGCTGAAGCAGAGTTTCTACCTGAATCCCGAAATCGAGCAGCTGATTCCGGAGTACGAAGCCCGCGTGCTGGAGGACAAGATCTCCTCGTTCGTGGCCGCCAAGGAGCTGCTGGACAAATATTTCGGCAATCGGTCATGAAAAGGCTCGTCGTATTCACCGGGGCCGGCATGAGCGCCGACAGCGGGCTCGCCACCTTTCGCGATGCCGACGGGCTGTGGGCCGATTACCGTATCGAGGAGGTCTGCACCCCCGAGGCGCTGGCCCGCGACCGGAAGAAGGTCATCGACTTCTACAACATGCGCCGCCGCGAACTCCTCGGCTGCGCACCCAACGCCGGCCACCTCGCCATCGCGGAGCTGGAGTCCCGTTTCGACGTGCAGGTCATCACCCAAAATGTCGACGACCTGCACGAGCGGGCCGGATCGAGCCGCGTGCTGCACCTGCACGGCGAACTGACGAAGCTGCGTTCGGAGCGCAATCCCGACCTGATCGTCCCGATCGAGGGGTGGGAGCAGCCGCTCGACGCGCGGGCCCCGGACGGTGCGCTGCTGCGGCCCCATATCGTCTTCTTCGGCGAATCGGTGCCGATGTTCGAGCCGGCTGCGCGCATCGCGGCCGGGGCCGACCTGTTCGTAGTGGTCGGCACGTCGCTCGCGGTCTACCCTGCCGCCTCGCTGGTCGGCTATCTGCGTCCGGATGTGCCGGTCTATCTGGTCGATCCGGGAAAACCCGACATCCGGTCTATCCGCAATCCGCTGACCCACATAAAGGCCCGCGCAGCCGAGGGGCTGCCCTCGCTGGCCCGCACGCTACAATAAGAGAGGCGCCTCGTCGGCGCCTCTTCTTCATTCATAAGCAAATAATACCCTATCGCTTTCTCAACTGCAGGGCGATGGGCAGCGCCACGCAGAAGATGCACGAAATCTTCGTGACCAGAGCGGCAATCGTCAGCGTAAGCGACCGTTCTCCATCGTACCATCGCTGCCAATCGGGATAGCCGATCAGGGCCAGCAGCAGCAACACACCGCCCGCGCCGATCAGGATTCGCGCCCATTGCGGAAGCTTATTTACCTGCTCGACATCCGTATCCGGCTCGTCGGGACCTACAGCCGCCCAGATGCCGGTCGTCCAACTGAAGGCGTTGAGTCCTCCGCTCAGGCAGGCGTAGCGCAGGATCCGCTCCAAGGAGTCCTCCCCTCCCGCCAGTCCGATCAGAAACGTAACGCCGAAGCCCACCGCCGCGGCCGGCAGCAATCCGACCCAGAGCGAATTATGCAGGAAATTCCGCCTGCGGTCGGCGTCGGCCAACTTGCACCACTCCTCGAACAGACCAAGCAGCTTCATTCGAAAAAAATTAGTTTTCATCTCTCTTCTCCTCTGATTTCGTCAGTTTGGCTTTCGCGCGCTTCAGGCAGCCGCTGCGTCGCAGCGCATCGGCGATGATCCACTGCAACTGGCCGTTGGTCGAGCGGAACTCGTCCGCCGCCCACTGCTCCACAGCCTCCATCGTCTCGGCGTCCACGCGCAGAACGAAACTTTTCGTCGCCTCCTTCGCCATGATGCTAATGGTGCAGGGTTCCGGTGTTCACTACGGGCTGGGCCGACTCGTCGCCGCACAGCACGACCAGCAGATTGCTTACCATCGCCGCCTTGCGCTCCTCGTCGAGCTCGACGACCGCCTCGTCCGAGAGCTTGTCGATCGCCATCTTAACCATCGACACGGCGCCCTCCACGATCTTCTCGCGGGCCGAGATGATAGCGTCGGCCTGCTGGCGGCGCAGCATCACGGCAGCGATTTCGGGGGCATAGGCCAGGTAGTTGATCCGGGCCTCCACGACCTCGATACCGGCCATAGCCAGCCGCTCGTTGAGTTTCTCCTCCAACTGGCGGTTGATCTCGTCGCCGCTCGAACGGAGCGTGAGCTCCCCTTCGCCGCCGCTGTTGTTGTCGTAGGCGTAGCAGCCGGCCACCTGACGCAGCGCCGCATCGCTCTGCACGCCGACGAAGTTCTCCAGCACGCGCATGCGGTCGCTGGCCGATACGCCGGCACCGACCGCCGTGGCGGGAGCGTCGATGTCGAAGACCGCCTTGTAGATCTCTTCGCGCTTGATTTTCCACACCAGCACCAGACCGATCAGCACCGGATTGCCCGTGCGGTCGTTCACCTTGATGGGCTCGGCGTTCAGGTTGCGGGCCCGGAGCGAGATATTCTTGGCCGACATGAAGGGATTGACCCACCAATAGCCCGTATCGAGGAAATTACCGCGGTACTTGCCGAAAAAGAGCAGGACGCGCGCCTCGTTGGGCTCCAGCAGGATGAAGCCGCCGCAACAGATGAGCGACAGCGTGATGCCCACGACACCCAGGCCGATCTCCAGTCCGCCCGCGAGCGAACTCCACTCCAGCGCATAGGCGCCCATGACGATGATCGCGACACTGGCGGCCAGTCCGGCCAGCATCAGAAACAGCGCCAGAAAACCATTGGCTTTCCAACCTGCATACTCGAAATTCCGATTCTCCATATCCGATTGTTTTTTGATATTGTTTTGATATCACAAATATAGGGGAAATTTTTGATTCTGCAACACGCTGCGGCAAAAAAAATCCGAATTGCACCTGTCATCAGGCACAATTCGGAATGATTCAGCCGGCAGAACCGGAACCGGCCTACACCACCCGCCGGCCCCGCAAATAGACCTGCTCGATCAGGGGGGTCTGGTAGGCATAGGGGAAGAAGGCCAGCGAAGGCAGCGGACGCGTCAGGAAGAAGCTGGCGGCCTTTCCGCGCGTGATGGAGCCGTACTCGTCGGAGGCATTCATGGCCGCGGCGCCGTTGAGCGTCGTGGCGTTCAGCGCCTCGGCCGGGGTGAGTTTCATGCGGATACAGCCCATAGCCATCACCAGCCGCATATTGCCCGAGGGCGACGACCCCGGATTGTAGTCCGTAGCCAGCGCCACGCCCAGCCCGGCGTCGATCATGCGGCGCACGGGGGCATAGGGAATCCCGAGGAAGAAGGAGGCACCGGGCAGTCCCGTAGGCATCGTGCGCGTACCGCGCAGCGCCTCGATCTCGACATCGGTGGTGCGCTCCAGATGGTCGACCGAGGTGGCTCCGAACCGGACACCCACCTGCACGCCTCCCGACACGGCCAGTTCATTGGCATGGATCTTCGCCGTAAGTCCGTGGCGGCGGCCCGCCTCGAGAATGCGCGCCGTCTCCTCGACTGTGAAGAACCCTTCGTCGCAGAAGACATCCACGAACTCCGCGAGCCCCTCCCGGGCCACGGCCGGAATCATGTCGCGGCACACGTGGTCGACATACTCCGACTGCCGGCCCGCATACTCCCGGCCCACGGCGTGCGCCCCCAGAAAGGTGGCCTTGACGCCGATAGGCGAGCTTCGGCGGATGCGGCGGATGACGCGCAGCATCTTCAGTTCGTCCTCGAGCCGTAGCCCGTAGCCGCTCTTGATCTCGACGCACCCCGTACCCATGCGGATGATCTCGTCGATCCGCTCCATCGCCTGCCTGAAGAGCTCCTCTTCGGAGGTCTCGTGCAGCCGGTCCGCGGAGTTCAGAATGCCGCCGCCCCGGCGGGCGATCTCCTCGTAACTCAAGCCGTTGATCTTGTCCAGAAACTCCTGCTCGCGGCTGCCGGCATAGACCAGATGGGTGTGAGCGTCGCAGAACGACGGGAAGAGCCAGCGGCCGCCGGCATCCGCCCGCTCATCGGCCACGGGCGCGACGCCCGTGCCGAAGTCGGCGATCCGCCCCTCCTCG
Source organism: uncultured Alistipes sp. (assembly GCA_910577475.1). Classification (GTDB taxonomy): domain Bacteria; phylum Bacteroidota; class Bacteroidia; order Bacteroidales; family Rikenellaceae; genus Alistipes. The sequence goes on along the minus strand of CAJTLJ010000013.1, from coordinate 44,833 downwards.
ACCAGCAGCCACGCCCCCTCCAGGCAGGGCAGCTCCTTCATGGCGGCCCCTTCGCGCCGGTCGACGCCCGGTTCTGCCAGCCCGACCAGCGTGCCGATGTTCTCGATCAGCAGGCCCATAATCCGCGGACGAATTCGACCGAAGCGGAGATATGGGGATACATCACCTCGTCGGTATCGATGAAGGGAACCCGCTTGCGGTATTCGGCCACCAGACTTTCCAGCACCTCCGACGAGCGGAGCGGACGACGGAAATCGAGTGCCTGCGCGGCGTTGAAGAGCTCGATAGCCAACACGCGCTCGGTGTTGCAGACGACGCGGTAGAGCTTCGTCGCAGCGTTGGACCCCATGCTGACATGGTCCTCCTGCCCCTGCGACGAGGGGATCGAGTCGCACGATGCGGGCCAGCAGAGCCCCTTCGTCTGGCTGACGATCGAAGCGGCGGTGTACTGCGGAATCATGAAACCGCTGTTCAGGCCGGGCTTGGCGACCAGGAACTTCGGCAGGCCACGCTCGCCGGCGATCAGCTGATAGATGCGGCGCTCGGAGATGTTGCCCAACTCGGCCACGGCGATCGCCAGGAAATCCATAACCAGCGCGATGGGCTGTCCGTGGAAGTTGCCGGCCGAGATCACCTTGTCCTCGTCGGGGATGATGGTCGGGTTGTCGGTCGCGGAGTTGATCTCGGTCGTCAGCACGCTCTCCGCGTAGGCTATCGTATCCTTCGACGCACCGTGAACCTGCGGGATGCAGCGGAACGAATAGGGATCCTGCACGTGCGTCTTCGGACGGGCGATCAGCTCGCTGCCCTTCAGCAGCTCGCGGAATACGCAGGCGGTTTCGATCTGTCCGTTATGGGCCCGCACCTCGTGCACGGCGGGGTCGAACGGCTCCACACGGCCGTCGAAAGCCTCCAGCGACACGGCGCCGATCCGGTCGGCGGCGCGGCTCAGCCGCCGGGCCCGGATGAGCGACCAGACACCGTAGGCGCTCATGAACTGCGTGCCGTTCAGCAGGGCCAGACCCTCCTTCGACTGGAGCTGAATGGGGCTCCACCCCTTCGCCTCCAGCATCTCGGCAGCGGGAACGACCTTCCCTTCGTACTCCACCTCGCCCAGACCGAGCAGCGGCAGGCACAGGTGTGCCAGCGGTGCCAGGTCGCCCGAGGCGCCCAGCGACCCCTGCTGATAGACGACGGGGAGGATATCGGCGTTGAAGAAATCGGCCAGACGCTCGACGGTGCAGAGCTGAACGCCCGAGTGGCCGTAGGAGAGCGACTGGATCTTGAAGAGCAGCATCAGCCGGACGATCTCGTTCGGGACGCGCTCGCCGGTGCCGCAGGCGTGGGACATCATCAGGTTCTTCTGCAGCTGGGCTAGCTGGTCGGGCTCCACGGAGATATTGCAGAGCGAGCCGAAACCGGTCGTAACACCGTAGATGGGCTCCTTGCGGGTCTCCATCTTCCGGTCGAGATACTCGCGGCAGCGGACGATGCGCGCACGGGCGTCGTCGCTCAGCGAAAGGGTGTAGTGTCGGTTCAGAATCTCCTCGACACGGTCGACGGAGAGGTGGGCGGAACTGATTTCGTGATTCATATCTGTTTCGGTTCTTTTTCGGGTTAACGATTCTCTTCTTTCAGGACGGCGCGGATCATCTCCTCGTCGGCCAGGTTGGGCAGCGTGACCTTCAGGCCCGGGGTGCGCTCCATCTCGCGGCGGATGGAGAAGATGGCACCCTCGTTGCGGGCCCAGCTGCGGCGGGCGATGCCGTTGTTCACGTCCCAGAGCAGCATCTCGCGGATGTGGCGCGCCGACTCGTCGGAGCCGTCGACCACCATGCCGAAGCCGCCGTTGATCACCTCGCCCCAGCCTACGCCGCCGCCGTTGTGGATCGAGACCCACGTGGCGCCGCGGAACGAATCGCCGATGACGTTATGCACGGCCATGTCCGCCGTAAAGGAGGAGCCGTCGTAGATGTTCGAGGTCTCGCGATAGGGCGAGTCGGTGCCCGACACGTCGTGATGGTCGCGGCCGAGCACCACGGGTGCCTTCAGCTCGCCGCGCTTCACCGCCTCGTTGAAGGCCAGCGCGATTTTGGTGCGGCCCTCGCAGTCGGCATAGAGGATGCGGGCCTGCGAACCCACGACGAGCTTGTTGCGGGCCGCCTCGCGAATCCAGTGGATGTTGTCGTCAAGCTGTCCGGCGATTTCGTCCGGAGCCGTGCGGCGGATCTCCTCCAGCACTTCGGCGGCCAGCCGGTCGGTGACGGCCAGATCCTCCGGATCGCACGAGGTGCAGACCCAGCGGAACGGTCCGAACCCGTAGTCGAAGAACATAGGGCCCATGATATCCTGCACGTAGGAGGGGTAGCGGAACCGCCCGTCGGGACGCACGATGTCGGCACCGGCGCGCGAGGCCTCCAGCAGGAAGGCATTGCCGTAGTCGAAGAAATACATGCCCCTATCGCTCAGGGTGTTGATGGCGGCCGCCTGCCGGCGCAGGGACTCCTGCACCCGCTTGCGGAACTCCTCGGGATCGTCGGCCATCATGCGGTTCGACTCCTCGTAGCTGAGCCCGGCGGGGTAATAGCCGCCCGCCCAGGGGTTGTGGAGCGAGGTCTGGTCGGAGCCCAGGTCCACCTCCACTCCGTCGGCGGCCAGCCGCTCCCAGAGGTCGACGGCGTTGCCCTGGTAGGCCAGCGACACGGCCTCTTTGGCGGCACGGGCGCGGGCGATGCGGGGCAGCAGCTCGTCGAGCGAGGTATATACCTCGTCGACCCATCCCTGCGAATGGCGCTTCTCGACCGCCTTGGGGTTGATCTCCGAGATGACGCTCACCACGCCCGAGATCACGCCGGCCTTCGGCTGGGCGCCCGACATGCCGCCCAGACCGGACGACACGAAGAGCATGCCGCGGATATCCTTCTCGCCCGCTGCGAGTCGCTTGCGGGCGGCGTTCAGCACGGTGATGGTGGTTCCGTGGACGATGCCCTGCGGACCTATATACATATAGGAGCCGGCGGTCATCTGTCCGTATTGCGATACGCCCAGCGCGTTGAAGCGCTCCCAGTCGTCGGGCTTCGAGTAGTTGGGGATCACCATGCCGTTCGTCACGATCACGCGCGGAGCATCGGGATGCGAGGGGAAGAGCCCCATCGGGTGGCCCGAATACATCACCAGCGTCTGCTCGTCGGTCATCTCCGAGAGGTAGCGCATCGTCAGCAGGTACTGCGCCCAGTTCTGGAATACGGCACCGTTGCCGCCGTAGGTAATCAGTTCGTGGGGGTGCTGCGCCACGGCCGGGTCGAGGTTGTTCTGGATCATCATCATGATGGCCGCCGCCTGACGCGAACGGTGGGGATAGTCGTCGATCGGACGGGCGTGCATCGCATAGTCGGGGCGCAGCCGGTACATGTAGATGCGGCCGTAGCGGTGCAGCTCGTCGGCGAATTCGCGGGCCAGTTCGGCATGGAGGTTCTCCGGAAAATAGCGCAGGGCGTTGCGCAGGGCGAGCACCCGCTCCTCGGCGGAGAGGATCTCCTTGCGGCGCGGCGCGTGGTTCACGGCCGGATCATAGGCCTTGGGGGCGGGCAGCCTCTCGGGGATACCGGCCCGTATCTGATTCTGAAACTCGGTAAGGGTCATATATGCTTATTATATTTGTTATCAGTTGATTTTGCGCTCCACGATAGCCAGTATCTCGCTCTCCTCGCGCTGGCTCTCGGCCACGAGCCTTTCGGCCTCGCCGACCAGCTCATCGGCCGCAGCCCGGTCCTTCAGCCCGGCCGCGTTGATCTTCACGTTGAGCGCGGCACCCATCACGGCGCTGCGGATAGCCAGCGCGCCCACGCCGGCGTCCGACACCGAGTTGGGATTGCCCTCCTCGGCCATGGCGCGCACGAGCGGGAAGGCGGCATAAGCGGCACGGATGGTCTTGAGCGGCACCTGCGTCGCATAGAGCGTAGCCTCCTGCAAGGCGGCGCTGCGGGCCGCCTTCTCCTCGTCGGTCGCCTTCGGCATCGAGAAGACGGCCATGATGCGGTTGAAGGCCTCCGTATCCTCGTCCACCAGACGAAGCAGCTCGGCCATCAGCTCCTGTCCCTTGTCGGCCCAGTCGGAGAACTCCTTCCAGCGCTCGTCCCAGCCCGCCTTGTGCGACGAGAGGTTGGCCACCATCGTCCCCAGAGCGGCGCCCAGCGCCCCCATATAGGCCGAGATGGAGCCGCCGCCCGGAGCCGGCGATTCGCTGGCCGTCTCGTGGGCGAAGCCCTTGCAGGTCATGTCGACCAGACCGCTCTTTCGGTCGGCCTCCAGCAGGTACTCGACCACCTTCTCCTCGGGCAGGAACGGCTTCAGGTCGTCCAGCCCCATCGACTTGACGGCCATGCGGACGATCTCCTCCTCGGCGATGCCCGTCGAGCGCTGCTGCTTCTCCAGGAAATAGCGGCCCGCCTCGACGAGCGCCCGCTTGGGGATCAGTCCGACGATCTCGGTGCCGGTCACCCGAAGGCCTCGGGCCTGTGCGGCGCGGCACACCTCGTCGAAGGCGACGTGGAGCGGCGTGGTGGAGATGTCGGTCAGGTTCATCGACACCTGTGCGATCCGATACTCGTCGATGTACCATCCGATCGCCTTGCAGGCCTTCAGCGTGCCGGGCTTCATCACCGGATTGCCCGCCTCGTCCTTTACGATCTTGCCCGTAATGGGATTCCCCTCGCGCATCGGCCGGCCCTTCTCGCGCACGTCGAAGGCAATGGCGTTCGCGCGGCGGGTGGAGGTCGTGTTGAGGTTGAAGTTCACGGCGATCAGGAAGTCGCGGGCGCCGACCGCGGTGGCACCCGTGCGGGCCACCCCTTCGTCATAGGGCCGGGCGCCGAAATCGGGCGCCGAAGCCTCGTGGGCCAGCTTCTCGGGCAGCGCCTCGTACTCGCCCTTGCGGCATACGGCCAGATTCCGGCGCTCGGGGGTGAAGGCGGCCGCCTCGTAACAATAGGTCGGGATCCGCAGTTCGTCGGCGATGCGCTCGGCCAGCCGGCGCGACAGGGCGGCGCACTCCTCCAGCGTGATGCCCGCAATAGGAATCAGGGGCAAAACGTCGGTAGCTCCCATGCGGGGGTGGGCCCCCTTGTGACGGCGCATGTCGATGAGCTCGGCCGCCTGCTTCACGCCGCGGAAAGCGGCCTCGACGACCGCTTCGGGTTCGCCGACGAAAGTTACGACGGTGCGGTTCGTGGCCTCGCCCGGATCGACGTCGAGCAGTTTGACGCCCTCGACGGCTTCGATGGCCGAGGTGATTCGGTCGATGACCGTGCGGTCGCGTCCCTCGCTGAAGTTGGGTACGCATTCGATGATTCGTTTCATAAAGGTATGTTTGGTTTCCGTTCTTGTTTCTTTTCGCCCGCCTGCTTTCGGTTCGAAAGGCAAACGGCCATCAAATATAATAAAAAGAATCGAAAAACGGCAGAAACAGCGCACGCAAAATGCAAAATATCTGCGGCCGTCCGTTCCGGCGGACGCCGAAAAATAATTGCGGAGGGAGAATGGAGAATCGTGATTTTTTTCCTACCTTTGCGGCCGCAAGTAGCATAAAAAGTTCTGAATGACATGTTAAGCAGACGATTACTGAGAATTAAGGCCCTGAAAGCTCTCTACGCCCATCTGAAGACGGAAGCCGACAGCATGATGATCTCCGAGAAGTCGATGATGGCCTCCGTCGACAAGGCCTACGATCTCTATTTCCAGATGCTGGCTCTGCCCGCCGAGCTGGTCCGCTATGCGGAGCGGCGGCAGGAGATAGCCCGGCAGAAGATGATGCCCACCTTCGAGGATCTGCATCCCAATACCAAATTCGTAGACAACGCGGTGATCCGCACCCTCGCGAACAGCGATTCGATCAACGACTATCTGACGGCCCGCAAACTGACCTGGGCCGCCTACCCCGAACTGATCCGCTCGATCTACAACCAGCTCCTTACGCGCGATTACTTCATCGCCTACATGAAAAACGAGGAGCGCTCCTTCCAGGAGGACCGCCAGCTCGTGGAGCGCATTTTCACCGACGAGCTGCAGGAGTGCGAGGCGCTGGACACGGCGCTCGAGGAGATGTCGATCCTCTGGTCGGACGACCTGAGCTTCATCCTTATCATGGTGATGCGGACGCTCTCCAACCTGCGGGCGTCGCACGCCGAGATCAAGGTGCTGCCCAAATTCAAGAGCGACGACGACCGCGATTTCGTGCGGCTGCTCTTCGAGAAGACCCTGCTCCACTTCAACGACCACATGCGCTACATCGAGAAGTTCACCCGCAACTGGGACGTGGAGCGCATCGCCTTCATGGACAACCTGATCCTGGCTACCGCCCTCACCGAGCTGACGGAGTTCCCCTCGATCCCCGTCAAGGTGACGCTGGACGAATTCATCGAGATATCGAAATACTACTCCTCGCCCGGCAGCAGTCTCTTCATCAACGGCATTCTGGACAAAATGGTGGTCTCCCTCACCGAGGAGGAGCGCATCCGCAAGTCGGGCCGCGGTCTGGTAGGCCACCTCAGCAAGGAGTAGAGGCCGTGAGACGCCGGGGACCTCTTGCCATCTGTTGTGCGGCGCTGCTCTTCGCCGGCTCGTGCGGCCGGCGGCAGACCGCGGTGCCGGAACAGCCCGTCGCGGTGCGCACCGTAACCGTTACGGACTCGTTGCTGCTCCGCGGAGGTTCGGATACGATCCGCCTCGGGCGCCTGCACGAGGGCGAGCGGGCCCGCGTGGGGCTGCAATTGCGGAACGGGACCGACCGGCCGATGGTGATGCTGCAGCACGAGCTGACCTGCGGCTGCATCGCGCTGGAGTACGACCGCAGGCCGGTCAAGCCGTCGGAGGCCCTCTCCATGCAGATCGATTTCGACACGCGGGGGCTCTACGGCTGGCAGCTCAAACTGTTCCGCCTGCTCCCGGCCGGTGCCCGGGAGCCGCTCCGCATCTATGTCGAGGCCGAGGTGGAATAACATTTGCACATCCCGAAATTCTTCGTATATTTGTCCTCGGAACAAAACATAAACTAAAAAATAACGATTATGATGAATTTATTACAGGCCGCAGGCGGTCAGTCGCAACTCTCCTTTTTCCTGATGATCGGCCTGATGTTTCTGGTCATGTGGCTCTTCATGTGGCGTCCCGAATCGAAGCGCCGCAAGGAGATGCAGAAGTTCCGCGAGGGGCTCAAGAAGGGCGACAAGATCGTGACCGCCGGCGGTATCTACGGCACGGTAAAGGAGATCCGGGAGACGACCCTGTTGATCGAGGTGGACAGCAACGTCACGCTGCGCATCGACAAGAACATGGTCGTGGCCGACAACAGCCAGCAGCAGAAATAGTCCGGTCGAGGACCGCGAACCATAGTCGGCAACGGGGAGGTTCTCCGTTGCCGACGTCTTTTTTAGTCCGAACATTCTTCAGACGGGTTCACACGGTTGCGACCGTCAGGACCCCTCGGCTCCGCTGGGGAGCGGCTCCATTCGGCTCCACCATACCGGAGCGGCCGGGCACGAAAAAGGGACTGTCCGACCCATCCGGACAGCCCCTTTCGACAGATAAAACCTTTCGGAACTACTTTACCTTCTCCTCCACCCGGTGAGCCGCCTTTTGAGCGGTCTCGCTTACACGATGGGCGGCTTCGGTCGTTTTTTCCTCCGCCACGTTCTTCAGATGGGTCGCCTTCTCGGCCACCTTATCCTTCGCGTGCTCGAATTTCTCGCGGCCGCGCTCGGTCGCGTGCTCGATTTTGTCCGACATCCGGTCGATGGTCTGCTTGGCCTTGTCGGCCCCCTTCTCGATGGTGTCCTTTACTTGCTCCTTGTTCATACCTTGGAAGTTTTTTTGGTTGAGAGTAACGATACGATCCACAGCAGGATGATGGCACCCACGATGGCCGTAATGAGGCTACCGGCGGTACCCATGGCGAAGAGGCCGAACAGCGAGAAGATCCAGCCGCCCAGCAAGCTGCCGACGATACCGACGATGATGTTGACTACCAGGCCGCCTCCGCGACCTTTCACGATCAGATTGGCGATCCATCCGGCCACCAGGCCGATGAGAAGATACCATAAAAAGAACCACATAATCCAAAATGTTTTGTTGACGTTTCGGATTATGTGCAATTATCGCGCCGGACGCTGCCGGCGAGCCTATTCGGGGCGCATCGAGCGCAGCGCCCGAGCCAGCTGGTCGGGACACGAGGTCCCCTTGCCGCGGCAGTCAATCCCCTCCAGTCGGCGGACCACCTCCGCGACCGGCATCCCTTCGACCAGCGAGGCGATGCCGCAGGTGTTTCCCTGACATCCTCCGTGGAAGAGTACGCGGCGAACGGCGTCGCCCTCCAGTTCGATCTCGATGGCACGCGAACAAGTACCCGAGGTGGTATAGAGCAGTTTATCCATAAGAGTTCTCTTTTGTCGTGTCGTCCCGAACCGCCGGGACGCGGACGCAAAGATAGGAAAAATCGGCGGAATCGGAAAATGTTGACAAATTCTGCGGCGAAGAGTTGCTTCGCGCCGAAAATATGCTTTACTTTGCGGAGCGAAGGTGCCCCTGCCGCCGAACGGCGCAGGGCAAGAGGGAACCGGGTGCGACTCCCGGGCAGTCCCGCTGCTGTAAGCGACCTGAAACCGTGCTCTCGATCTTTAGCCACTGCCCTGCGGGGCGGGAAGGCGAGTACGGAGGTCCGAGCCAGAAGACCTGCCTTCGCAGCGCGATGCCGCGGCCGCGAGGACGGAGCGCACCGCAACCGAACGGAATAGAGAGAAACATATTGTTACGGCCGGCCGTCGTCGATCCCCGATCGATGCGATTTGCAGTCGCCGTCCTCCGCCTCGGCGGAGGACGGCGACCGACGAGGGCCGAACAGACAAAACGATTAGAACCTAATTCATACGACAATGGATTACACGCAAATTTCCATCATCAAGCGTGATGGCAAACGGGAGCCCTTCTCACTGGAGAAGATCGTGAGGGCCATTACGAAGGCCTACCGCGCGGGCGGGATCGTCGACGAAGACGCTATCGTCGAGCAGATCGCCGCCGAGGTCGCGGGCACCATCACCGAACCCGAAATTTCGGTCGAGCAGATTCAGGACCGTGTCGAGGAGCGGCTGATGAAGCGCAACCCCTCGATCGCCAAACGCTATATCATCTACCGAGAATGGCGCAACGTGGAGCGCGACCGCAAATCCTCGATCAAGGAGGTGATGGACGGCATCGTCACGGTGGAGAAGAACGACATCAACCTCTCGAACGCCAACATGTCGTCGCACACGCCCGCGGGGCAGATGATGACCTTCGCTTCGGAGATCACCAAGGATTACGCACTGAAATACCTGGTCGGCGTCCGCCACGGCCGCGCCCACCGCGACGGCGACATCCACATCCACGACCTGGATTACTACCCCACCAAGACCACGACCTGCATCCAGTACGATCTGGACGACCTGTTCGGCCGCGGCTTCTCGACCAAGAACGGATCGGTCCGTTCGCCCCAGTCGATCCAGAGCTACGCCACGCTGGCCACCATCGTCTTCCAGACCAACCAGAACGAGCAGCACGGCGGTCAGTCGATCCCGGCCTTCGATCATTTCATGGCGCCGGGCGTCCGCAAGACCTTCATGAAGCACCTTACCGACACCTTGCAGTTCATCTCGCGGCTGAACGGCTCCGAAGCCTTCGAGCGCGAAGCGTGCAAGGGTTACATCCGCGAGAGCATCTCCTCGATCGAGGAGAACGACCGCGACAAGCAAGCGCTGGCCGAACGGATGAAGGCTGCCGGACTGGAGTTCACGGCCGAGCAGCTCGCCACGGCGTGGCGTCAGGCGCTGGAGTCTACCCGCAAGGACACCCACCAGGCAATGGAGGGCTTCATCCATAACCTGAACACGATGCACTCGCGCGGCGGCAATCAGGTCGTCTTCAGCTCGATCAATTACGGCACGGACACCTCGCCCGAGGGCCGCATGGTGATCCGCGAGCTGCTGAAGGCCACCATCGAGGGGTTGGGTCACGGCGAAGTGCCCGTGTTCCCGATCCAGATCTTCAAGATCAAGGAGGGCATTTCGTGGTGCCGGGAGGACTACGAAGCCGCCGTCCGGGATTTCGACAAGGCGCTGGCCGGCGGGATTTCGTTCAAGGCCCCGAACTTCGACCTGCTGATCGAGGCCTGCAACACGACGGCCACGGCCCTTTTCCCCAACTTCATGTTCCTCGACGCCCCCTTCAACCGCCACGACAAGTGGCGCGCCGACGATCCGGACCGCTTCCGCTACGAGGTGGCGACGATGGGCTGCCGAACGCGCGTATTCGAGAACCTGCACGGAGAGAAGAGTTCGTGGGGCCGCGGCAACCTCTCCTTCACCTCGATGAACATGCCCCGACTGGCGATCGAAGCCGTGCGCGAGGCCAACGACATGATCCCCGACGGAAACAAGCACGCCATCCGCAAGGAGGCCCGCGAGATCTTTCTGGAGTCGGTCCGCAAGACGGCTTCGATGATCGCCGAACAGCTCTACGAGCGGTACCAGTTCCAGCGCACGGCGCTGGTCCGTCAATTCCCCTTCATGATGTCGAACGACGTGTGGAAGGGCGGCGGCCGGCTCCAGCCCAACGACGAGGTGGGCGACCTGCTGCTGCAGGGTACGCTCGGCATCGGCTTCATCGGCGGACACAACGCCATGACAGCCATCTACGGCGAAGGACACGCCCACTCGCAGGAGGCCTGGCAGACGCTTTACGACGCCGTGCTGGCAATCAATGCCGTCGTGAACGAATACAAGGCGAAGTACAACTTGAATTACGCCGTGCTGGCTACTCCTGCCGAGGGACTTAGCGGGCGATTTACGAAAATGGACCGCAAGCGCTACGGCGTGATTCCGGGCGTGACGGACCGCGACTATTACGTCAACTCGTTCCACATCGACGTCAAGGAACCGGTGTCGATCATCGAGAAGATCAAACTCGAAGCCCCCTTCCACGCCATCACCAAGGGCGGACACATCACCTATGTGGAGCTGGACGGCGAGGCGAAGAAGAACCCCGTAGCGATCCTGAAGATCGTGAAGGTAATGGAGGACGAGGGGATCGGCTACGGCTCGATCAACCACCCCGTCGACACCTGCCGCAGCTGCGGCTACCGGGGCGTCATCTACTCGAAATGCCCGGTCTGCAACTCGGACAACATCTCGCGCATGCGCCGCATCACGGGCTACCTCACGGGCAGTCTGGAATCGTGGAACTCCGCCAAGCAGGCCGAGGAGCGCGACCGCGTGAAGCATCACTGAAGATAAACGCAGGAAGAGGCTTATGCTGGATCGGTTGCACGTGCTGGAAATCTATCCGGAGACCATATCCGACGGGTATGGTCTCCGGTATTCGATCTATCTGGCCGGCTGCTCGCACCGCTGCCCGGGGTGTCACAACCCGGAGAGCTGGGACCCGGCCGCCGGCGATCCCCTGACCGAAGAGTTCCTGAACCACATCTGCAACAACATCAACGACAATCCGCTGCTGGACGGCATCACCCTCTCGGGCGGCGACCCGTTTCATCGTCCCGGACTCCTGCTGGAACTGCTGCGCACGCTGAAGGAGCGCACCGGGCAGAACATCTGGTGCTACACGGGGTATACGCTCGAGGAGTGCCTGACCGACCCCGCCCGCCGCGCCTGCCTGCGCTGGATCGACACGCTGGTCGACGGCCCCTACGTAGCAGCGCTGCGCGACCCCGCCCTCTCGTTCCGCGGGAGCTCCAACCAGCGCATCCTGCACCTGAAGGAGCTTGAGCTATAATCCGCATAAAAAGCTATCAGACAGCAAGTATAGTCTGTGGGCTCCGGATGGCGTACGCCGTGAACCGTCGAGACCCCTCGATTCCGCTGCGCTTCACTCGGGGTGACAGCTCTGCTGTCATGTTGAGCGAAGGGCGGGAGCCTGAAGTCGAAACATCTCGACTTGCCGAAACATTCTCCCGTGAAAAAAATGCCCCATCGGTTCGCAGCCAGCGGAGGACGAAACATCGGGTGCAGGCCTCCGCCCGCCGTGGCTGCGGACTGCCGGCGCAAAGCGCCGAAAAGACAAGCTTTTCAGAAGGGATAAAAAAACGGGGCGCCTGAATCAGACACCCCGTCGGTTGAGTTGAACTACCAGGACTCGAACCTGGAACGACAGAACCAAAATCTGCTGTGTTACCATTACACCATAGTTCAATCCGATGCTCGAAAGCGCGACAAAGATAGGAAAATTTTATTTCCCCGCCAAACGATGCCGCAAAAAAAACGGAAAGCCGGTCAGCCTGCCTTCTCCATGAAACGCGCTCGGTCGACTACGTAGCGGACGTGAACGCCCTCGCCGATCATCCCCTCGGCATCGCGGGCCCCCACGTTGAAGGTGAGCTTGCGACCCTCCACCGCCGTCAGCACGGCCGTCGCCGTCACGGCAGCCCCCAGCCCCGACGGCTTGATATGGGTCACGTTCATCTCGGCGCCCACCGTGGTCGCCCCCTCGGGCAGTTTGCCGGCCACGGCCTGCATGGCCGCATTCTCCATCAGCGCCACCATCGCAGGCGTCGCGAAGACGGGCAGGTCGCCCGACCCCATACTCGCGGCCGTGTTATCGGCCGTCACCGTCGCAATGCTGCGCGCGGAAAGTCCCTGTTCCAACATAATTTTCTCCGTATTAGATATAATATCGACGTTTTAATCGTTATCTTTGCAAAGGTAATCATTTTTTCGAAAGCGATGAAACGGTGGATCCCGATCCTTCTGCTGATCTGCGCGGCCGCGGCACTGCCCTCGACCGCCGGGGCGCAGCGCACCTACCGGCGCCGCGATGTGAAGGGCTGGTGGCACCAGGAGTGGGGGCGCGACGAAAAGGGCGACTCGATAGCCGTGATCCACATGCTCCCGATTCCGGTCTACAGCCGGGGCGTCGACCTGCGCCGCTGGAACCGGCTGGTAGCCGCCGTAAAGCGGGTCTACCCCGTCGCGAAGCTCGCCCGCGAGAAGATGGCCGACATGGAGGACGAGCTCAGCCGCCTGAAGAGCCGCAAGGAGCAGAAGGCCTACATCAAGCGGGTCTACGACGAGATCCGGGAGGAGTACACCCCCATCCTGAAGCGGATGACCCGCACGCAGGGGCGGGTGCTCATCAAGCTGATCGACCGCGAAACGGAGTACACGGCCTACGAGATCCTAAAGGAGTTTCGGGGCGGCTTCGTCGCCGGATTCTGGCAGGGCGTGTCGCGCGTCTTCGGCCACAACCTCAAGAACGAATACGACAAGGAGGGCGAGGACCGGATGATCGAGCAGATCGTGGTCTATTACGAGGCAGGGCTGTTGTAGGGCAGCAATTTCGGCCGAAGATTGTAAATTGCGAATTTGTTTCGTATATTTGTCGGCAAAATCGAAACTTGATATGTTTGAGAATCTAACCGATAAACTGGAGCGGTCGTTCAAAATCCTGAAGGGAGAGGGCCGCATCACCGAGATCAATGTGGCCGAGACCCTGAAGGAGATCCGCCGCGCGCTGATCGACGCCGACGTCAACTACAAGGTAGCCAAGACTTTCACCGACGAGGTAAAGCAGAAGGCGATGGGTCAGAACGTCCTCACGGCCGTGAAGCCGGGGCAGATGCTCACGAAGATCGTCCGCGACGAGCTGGCCGCCCTGATGGGCGGCACGGCGACCGACATCAACCTCACGGGCACGCCGGCCGTCATCCTGATCGCCGGTTTGCAGGGTTCGGGTAAGACGACCTTCTCGGGCAAGCTGGCCTCCTTCATCAAGAGCAGGAAGGGCCGTCAGGTACTGCTGGTCGCGGGCGACGTCTACCGCCCCGCCGCCATCGATCAGCTGAAGGTGCTGGGACAGCAGATCGGCGTGGAGGTCTACACCGAGGAGGGGAACCGCAATCCGGTGCAGATCGCCGAGAATGCCATCCAATACGCCCGCCAGAAGAGCTATAACGTAGTGATCGTCGACACGGCGGGCCGCCTGGCTGTCGACGAGGCGATGATGCAGGAGATCACCGCCATCAAGGCCGCCGTCAACCCGTCGGAGACCCTCTTCGTGGTCGACTCGATGACCGGTCAGGATGCGGTGAATACCGCCCGGGAGTTCAATGAGCGGCTCGATTTCGACGGCGTGGTGCTCACCAAGCTCGACGGCGACACCCGCGGCGGTGCCGCCATCTCGATCCGTTCGGTGGTCGACAAGCCGCTGAAGTTCATATCGAGCGGCGAGAAGATGGACGCCCTGCAGGTGTTCCACCCCGAGCGTATGGCCGACCGTATTCTGGGCATGGGCGACGTCGTGTCGCTGGTGGAGCGCGCTCAGGAGCAGTTTGACGAGGAGGAGGCGCGCCGGCTGAAGAAGAAACTGGTGAAGAACCAGTTCGACTTCAACGACTTCCGCGCCCAGATCAACCAGATCAAGAAGATGGGCAACCTGAAGGACCTCGCCTCGATGATTCCGGGCGTGGGCAAGATGCTCAAGAACGTGGATATTCCCGAGGACGCCTTCAAACCCGTGGAGGCCATCATCGACTCGATGACCCCCGCCGAGCGCGAGCATCCCGAGATTCTGAATGCCCGCCGCCGCGAGCGGATCGCCGCCGGTTCGGGCACCTCGATGGCCGAGGTGAACCGCCTGCTGAAACAGTTCGAGGAGACCCGCAAGATGATGAAGGCCGTAGCCGGAGGCAACATGAAGATGCCCCGCGGCGGCAAGATGCCTTTTAGGCGGTAATCGCAACCATACACCCTGAAAAGGCCGGCCAGAATCATCTCTGCGCCGGCCTTTGTCATCGGGAAATTGCCGAATCTCCGTCGGCGGTTAGGATAAATTCCAATAAATTCCTATCTTTGTCCGAAATGTTTTCAAAAATCGAAATGAATACGCACAGATCCGGATTTGTCAATATAATCGGCAACCCCAACGTCGGGAAATCGACCCTGATGAACGCCCTGGTGGGCGAGCGGTTGTCGATCATCACCTCGAAGGCGCAGACCACCCGCCACCGCATCATGGGAATCGTCAACGGCGACGACTTCCAGATCGTCTACTCCGACACGCCGGGCATTCTGAAGCCCAACTACAAGCTGCAGGAGAAGATGATGAAGTTCGTGACCGGAGCGCTGGCCGACGCTGACGTCATCCTCTACGTCACCGACACGGTCGAGCAGGGCGACGCCGAGGGGTCGGAGATCGTGCGCAAGATCGGATTGAGCGGAATTCCCGCCATCGTCGTAATCAACAAGATCGACCTGACAACTCAAGAGAAACTGGAGGAGCTGGTGGCCCGCTGGCACGAACGGCTGCCCGAGGCGCTGATCGTGCCGGCATCGGCCAAAGAGGGGTTCAACATCGGCGCCATCTTCGACCGCATTCTGGAGCGGCTGCCCGAGGGCGAGCCCTTCTACCCCAAGGATACGCTGACGGACAAGACCCTGCGGTTCTTCGCCTCGGAGATCATCCGCGAGCAGATTCTGAAGAGCTATGACAAGGAGATTCCCTACTGCTGCGAGATCGGGATCGAGAGTTACAAGGAGGAGCCCGCCATCGACCGCATCGCCGCCACGATCTACGTGACGCGCGACTCGCAGAAGGGCATTCTGATCGGCCACAAGGGCGAGAAGCTGAAGCGCGTGGGCCAGAAGGCGCGCGAGGAGATGGAACGTTTTTTGGGCAAGAAGGTTTTCCTTCAACTTTTCGTGAAGGTGAACGGCGACTGGCGCAACAGCGACAACCAGTTGCGCCGGTTCGGCTACGATCCGGAGTAACCGCCGCACGAAAAGAGGGAACGAATACGTTGGTATTTCAGGCATGCAGCGACTATCGAGAATCATCATCACGTTGGCTGCGGTCGTCATGACGCTGACGGCCGCGGCTCAGTACAACCGGGAGTATTTCTTCTGGGTGGGGCGCAAGTGCATGATGAACAAGGATTATCAGGAGGCCATCCGCACGCTCAACATCCTGCTTCGGGCCGATCCGGAGGCCTACGAGGGCTATTTCTGGCGCGGCATCGCCAAATACCAGCTCAACGATCTGCTGGGTGCCGATGCCGACTTCACCATCGCCCTCGAAAAGAATCCCGTCTTCACCACGGCCTACACCTACCGGGCCATCACCCGCTCGCGGCTGGGCAACTACGACGACGCCCTGCGCGATTTCCAGGAGGCCATCGACCTGAGGCCCGACCTGCCGAACCCCTACTACAGCCGGGGCGTCACCCGTCTGCTGAATCAGCAGTTCCGGGAGGCCATCGAGGATTTCGACCTCTTCATCCGGCAGGAAAATAAGGTAGCGGATGCCTATCTGAACCGAGGCGTTTGCTATCTCTACCTCAAGGATACCTTGAAGGCATACGACAACTTCGACCTGGCCGTGCGGACCAACCGGGAGAACCCCGACAGCTACAACCGCCGGGGTACGCTCTACATGCAGCAGCGGCGGTTCGCCGAGGCGGAGGCCGATTTCGACAAGGCCATTTCGTGCGACTCGGCCTACCTGCCCTCCTATTTCAACCGGGCGCTGGTCTACTCCGACACGAACCGGCCCCTGCAATCGCTCGACGATCTGGACAAGGTGATCGCCCTGGACAGCTCCTCTTCGCTGGGGTATTATAATCGGGCGATAGTCCGCTCGCAGATCGGGGACTATAACCGGGCCCTGGACGATTACGACCGGGTAGCCCGCTACTCGCCCGAAAACGTGCTGGTCTACTACAACCGGGGCTCCCTGCAGGCCTACCTCGGCAACGACGCCGCGGCGCTGGCCGATTTCTCGCGGGCCATATCACTCTACCCCGATTTCGCCAACGCCTACCTGCAACGCAGCGACATCTACTACCGCATGGGCGACATGCGGCAGGCCCGCCGCGACCGCGATCTGGCCAGTCGCAAGATCGCGGCCTACAAGGCCCGGCTGAGCGACAGCACCTACTCCATCTTCGCCGATACCACGCAGCATTTCGACCGGCTGCTTTCGTTCGACAGCAAATTGTCGGGCAGCAGCTTCGACCGCATCGCCTCCCGTGAAAACGGAAGCGACCTGAAGCTGATCCCGCTCTTCAAATTCACCCTCTCGCGAAGCGACTCGACCCTGACGGCCCTGCGCCGGGTCTACTTCACGCCGCGCATGGTCGACTTCAAGCGTCACGTAAACAACGAGCTGCTAACCCTCTCGCACGAAGAGAGCAACGTGGCGACCGATTCGCTCGTCCTTCTGGACCGGCAGTTCGCCGAGGCGCTGCGCCGCGACGACCGTTCGTGGGAGCTGCTGTTCCAGCGGGCCATCACGCAGTCGCTCGTCAAGCAGTACACCAACTCGGTCAACACCTACTCGCAGGCCATCGAGATCAACCCCGCCAACCCGTTCCTCTACCTGAACCGGTCGACCACGCGGGCCGAAATGATCGACTTCATCTCCTCGATCGACAACGCCTACCAGCGCATCACGATCGACACCGACCCGGCACTGCGGTTGCAGAACGACCACTCGCGCAGCTACAACTACGACGAAGCCATCGCCGACCTGAACGCATCGCTGAAGCTCTACCCCGATTTCGCCTACAGCTACTACAACCGCGCGAATCTGATGGCGCTCTCCGGCAAACTGCCCGAAGCCTACGAGGACTATACGCGGGCCATCGAGTTGAATCCGCAGTTCGCCGAGGCCTACTATAACCGCGGACTGGTGCAGATCTTCATGAAAGATACCCGCAAGGGGTGTCTCGACATATCGAAGGCCGGCGAGCTAGGCATCCGGCAGGCTTACGAGGTCCTGCGGCAACATGCCCGTCCCGAACACGACTAATTCATTAAACAAATACTTGATATGACAGAAACTATTCAACGCAAACTCAACGACTCGGCAGCCGCTCGCTGGACGGCGCTGTGTCTGCTGGCCGGGGCTATGTTCTTCGGGTATATCTTCATGGATATCCTCTCGCCCTTGCAGGAGCTGCTGGCGACCTCGCGCGGCTGGACGCCCGATGCCTACGGACGCTATGCCGGTTCGGAGACCTTTCTGAACGTCTTCGTCTTCTTCCTGATCTTCGCCGGAATCATCCTCGACAAAATGGGTGTCCGCTTCACGGCCATTCTTTCGGGCAGCGTGATGCTGATCGGCGCGGCCGTCAACTGCTACGCCGTCAGCGACGCCTTCATCGGCAGCGGCGCGGAGCAGGTCATGGACCGTTTCATGAATCTGCCGCTGAAGTGGTGGAACATCACCCCCTTCTACGAGGGGATGCCCGCCTCGGCCAAGATGTCGGCCCTGGGCTTCATGTTCTTCGGCTGCGGCGTGGAGATGGCCGGCATCACCGTATCGCGCGGCATCGTCAAATGGTTCAAGGGTAAGGAGATGGCCCTGGCTATGGGCGTCGAGATGGCTATCGCCCGCATCGGCGTGGCCGTCGTCGTGCTGGGTTCGCCCGTGCTGGCGAACAAGATCGATCCGGTAAGCGTTTCGCGCCCCGTGGTGGTCGCCGTGATCCTGCTGGCAATCGGCCTTATCAACTTCATCGCCTACGCCTTCATGGACAAGAAACTCGAGGATCAGATGGGCGAAAGCGGCGAGGAGAAGGACGATCCCTTCAAAATCAGCGACATCGGAAAACTCTTCACCAATCCGGTGTTCCTGGTGGTGGCCCTGCTGTGCGTGCTCTACTACTCGGCCATCTTCCCCTTCCAGAAATACGCCATCAACATGCTGCAGTGCAACCTGCAATATACGGCCGAGCAGGCCGGTCTGGTCTTCTTCGTCTTCCCGCTGGGTGCCGCTGCCATCACGCCCTTCCTGGGCAACTTCCTGGACCGCCGCGGCAAGGGTGCCACCATGCTGATTCTGGGCGCCGTGCTGATGACGCTCTGCCACCTGACGTTCGCATTCGTCCTGCCAGCCACGCAGTCGGCCCTGATCGCCTATCTGGGCATCATCCTGCTGGGCATCTCCTTCTCGCTGGTTCCGGCCACCCTGTGGCCCAGCGTACCGAAGCTGGTGGACAGCCGCTTCCTCGGATCGGCCTACGCCGTGATCTTCTGGATCCAGAATATCGGACTCTACCTTTTCCCCATCATCATCGGTACGGTGCTGAGCGCCACGAACCGGGGTGTGGAGGATCCGTTGCAGTACAACTACACCGTTCCGATGCTGATCTTCGCCAGCCTCGGCATCGCCGCCCTGCTGCTGGGTCTCTGGCTCAAGCGGCTCGATGCGACACGCCACTACGGACTCGAGGAGCCGAACGTGAAGTAACCGTCCGCCCGAAATCGAAACCGGGGAGTATTCGCAATGGATACTCCCCGGTTTCATTTCGTTCAAAGGTTCACACTATTGCGGATCGGCCGGGGACTGCCAGCCGCCGCCCAGCGCCTTGTAGAGCTGCACGAGCGCGAGATTCTCATCCCGCACGGCGTTGCTCAGGGCAATCTGCGCATCGAAATAGCGCCGCTGGGCATCGAGCACGTCGATATAGTTGATGCTGCCCGAACGGTACTGCAGCTCGGCCAGCTCGACGTATTTGCGGGCGGCGTTGCGTGAATGGGCCTTCAGGGCCGCGGTATGGCGGACATTGCGATAGGTCGAGACGGCATCGTCGGTCTCCTTGAAAGCCTCCAGCACCTTCTGTTCGTACTTCAGGCGGCTCTCGTCGCAGGCGGCCAGCGCGGCGCGGTAGCGTGCCTTTTTCCGGCCGAAAGCGAAGAGGGGCGAGGCGAGCTGCCCCGCCATATAAGAGAACGGGGAGCGGAAGAAACCGCTCAGGGCATCGTTCTCCCATCCGCCCTGCAACGTGAAGGTCAGCCGCGGGAAACGGTCGGCATAGGCCATCCCCACGGAGCTCATGGATGCGCGGAGTTGCTGCTCTGCGGCCCGGATGTCTGGGCGACGCCGGAGCAGCTGCGACGGAAGCCCGACCGGCAGCGAACCCGACGACGGAACTGCCGGAGCCGTCCCGCTGCGCAGAATCTCCTCCCCGGGGTAGGTGCCCATGAGCAGGCAGAGAGCGTTTTCCGTAATTTCGATGCGGTTCTCCAGATCGGGGACCAGCGTCGCCGTGGAGGCATACTCGACCTGGGCCTGCTGATAGACGATCTCGGATGTCAGACCTCCCTCGAAGCGCAGTTTGGCCTTGGCGACCCCTTCGCGCCGGGTCTCCAGCGTCTGGAGCACGATAGACAGTTCGTTGTCCAGAGCAACCAGCCGGAAATAGGCTGCCGCCACTTCGGCGATGAGGGTCATCCGCATGGCCCGTTCGTCCTCCACCGAGGCGAGCCACTCGGCCTCTCCCTTGCGTTTGGCCCAGCGCAAATTGCCCCACAGGTCGAGCTCCCAGCCTATCGTGGCCTTGAGCCCGAACTCCGGATCGCGCTTGGAGGCCTCGCCGGCGTAATCGTTGGTCTCGAAATCGGCGACTGCTCCAAGGCTCAGCGAGGGCAGGCGCTCCGCTTTCCGGATTCGATACATCTCGCGCAGCTGCTCGACACGGGAGGCTGCGGCCCGGATATTCCGATTGTTCTCGAGCGTGCGGCCGATGATGGTGCAAAGGGTGCTGTCGCCGTAAAACCGCCACCACTCCATGTCGGCGAGCGTGAGCGTGTCCACTCCCCCGGGAACGATCGTCTCGGGGAGATTCAGCTCCGGAGCCTGGCAGTGCCGAACGGCCGAACAAGCCCCGAGCAGCGGCAAGAGAGCCAGCGCAGCGATTATCGAACGTATCTGTTTCATCTTTTCAATTTTGCTTTCAACCGATAGATCCATACGAAGAAGAAGGGCACGAAGACGATGCCCACGGCAATGGCCACGAGCATGCCGAAGAAGACGCCCGTACCGATGCCCTGACGGCTCGCCGAACCCGGTCCCGAGGCGAAGACGAGCGGCAGCAGGCCGAGAATGAACGAGAGCGACGTCATGACGATGGGCCGGAACCGCAGCCGCATGGCGGTGCGGGCGGCGGAAACGGCGTCGCGTCCGCGGGCCACCTCCTCCTCGGCGAACTCGACGATCAGAATGGCGTTCTTCGCAACCAGTCCCACCAGCATCACCAGACCGATCTGGAAATAGATGTTGTTCTCCAGCCCGCAGACCCAAATGCCGAGGTAGGCACCCAGTCCGGCAACGGGAAGCGACAGGATGACGGCAATCGGCACCGTCCAGCTCTCGTATTGGGCGGCGAGGAAAAGGAATACGAAGAGCAGGGCGAGAGCCAGCACGACCCCCGTATTGCCGCTTTCGTGCTTCTCCTGATAGGAGAGGCCGCTCCATTCGACGCCGATATTTTCGGGCAGGTGTTCGCTGACGATACGCTCCAGAGCCTGCATGGCCTGCCCGGAGCTGTATCCGGAGCCTGCCTCACCCGTTACGGGCGCCGCATAGAACATGTTGAAGCGTTTGATGGTTCCGGCACCCGTCGTGTAGTGGGTCGTGCCGAGCGCCGTGACGGGGATCATCGCTCCGTCGGCTCCGCGCACGAAAAACAGACGCAGGTTGTCGCGATAGGCCCGGTAGGGTGCCTCGGCCTGGATATAGACGCGGTAGATGCGGTTGAACATATTGAAGTCATTGACGTACAGCGATCCCGTGAAGGCCTTCATCGTCGAGAAGATATCCGACATGGGAACTCCCTGCAGGCGGGCCTTGTCGCGGTCGACGTCGTAGTAGAGCTGCGGGATATCGCTCTGCATCGAGGTCGAGAGGCTCGCCAGTTCGGGCCGCTCGGCCGCGTAGCGCATCAGCGTATCGACGGCCCGCTGCAAATCGGCATAAGTTGCGTCGCCACGCGCCTCGAGGACCATCTCGAAGCCTCCCGAGCTGCCCAGTCCCGGAATGACGGCGGGCGTCGAGAGATAGACTTTCGATTCGGGATAGCGCGACAGTTCGCTCCGCGTGCGCTCCATGACGGCGGATATACCCTCCGAATTGCGCTCGTCCCACGGCTTGAGGATCACCGTCAGCTGGCTGCGGGCCTGGTTGGAACCGACACGGGGGCTCGATCCCGTGACGTTGAGCACGTGGTCCACGTCGGGATCGGCCTGCAAAAAGGCGATCGCCCGCTCGGTGACGGCGCGCGTACGTTCGATGGTCGCCCCTTCGGGCAGTTCGAGCTCCACGGTAAAATAGCCCTGATCCTCGCGGGGCATGAAACTCTGCGGCACGAGCTCGTTCATCACCCAGATGCCGACCAGAATCAGGCCGAAGGCGGCGAACATGCGCCGCGGATTGCGAAGCGTCCCATCCACCAGCCGACCGTAGAAGCGGTTGCCGGTAGCCAGTCCGAAGTTGATGCTCCGGAAAAGCCGGTTCTTCGGACGCCCGCTGTCGGCGCGCAGAAAGAGCGAACACATCACGGGGCTGAGCGTCAGGGCGACGACGGTCGAGATGATGACCGACACGGCAATCGTGACGGTGAACTGGCGGTAGAGCTGTCCCGTGATGCCGGGCAGGAAGCTCACCG
Source organism: uncultured Alistipes sp. (assembly GCA_910577475.1). Classification (GTDB taxonomy): domain Bacteria; phylum Bacteroidota; class Bacteroidia; order Bacteroidales; family Rikenellaceae; genus Alistipes. Next base: position 22,350 of record CAJTLJ010000013.1, on the reverse strand, counting down.
GCACGAACACGGCGCAGAGAACCAGCGACATGGCGATCAGGGCGCCGCCGAGGTTGCTCATCGCCTTCCGGGTAGCCTCGTAGGGCGGCAGCCCCTCCTCGTGCATGATGCGGTCGACATTCTCGACCACCACGATGGCGTCGTCCACCACGATGCCGATAGCCAGAATCAGTCCCAGCAGGGTCAGCATGTTGAGCGAAAAGCCGAAGGCGAGCATCACGCCGAACGTTCCGACGAGCGAAATGGGCACCGCCACGACCGGAATCAGCGTCGCCCGCCAGCTCTGCAGCGAAAGATAGACCACCAGAATCACCAGCAGCAGCGCCTCGAACAGCGTACGGTAGACGTGATGGATCGAGGAGGCGATGTAGGTCGTCATGTCGAACGGAATCGCATAGCTGATACCCTCGGGAAAGTTGCGGCCGATCTCCCGCATCGTCTCCTTGACCCGTTCGGCGACCTCCATCGCGTTGGCACCGGGCAGCATGTTGATGTTGAGCACCGCGGCGTTTCCGCCGTCGATGCCGCTCTCGGTCGAGTAGGAGGAGGCTTCGAGCGAAATGCGGGCGACATCCTTCAGCCGGATGATCGACCCGTCGGGGTTGGCCCGCACGACGACCTGCTCGAACTCGTCGACCGACGACAGACGGCCCTGGGCCGTGATCGGAATCGTGATGTCGACCCCCTGGATCGGAGCCTCGCCGAGCACGCCGGCCGCCGATTCGCGGTTCTGGTCCTTGAGCACCGACTGCAGGTCCTTGACCGTCAGCCCCAGGTCGGCCAGCTTGTCGGGCTGCACCCAGATGCGCATGGCGTAGTAGCGGCTGCCGACGTTCGACACGCTGCCCACGCCGGGCACACGGCGCAGCAGGTCGAGGACGTTGAGGGTCGCATAGTTCGACAGGTAGATCTCGTCGAATTTCGGATCCGAGGAGAGCAGCGTGATGGTCATCAGCCGGCTGGCGGCCTGCTTCTCGACCGAGATGCCGTTCTGCACCACCTCAGCGGGCAGGCGCGACTCGGCCTTTTTCAGCCGGTTCTGAATATCGACAGCAGCCAGATCGGGGTCGGTCGCGATGTCGAAGGTCACCGTGGCGGAGAAACCGCCCGAATTGGAGCTCGACGACTCCATGTAGATCATGCCCGGAGTACCGTTCAGCTCCTGCTCGATCGGGGTGGCTACGGCCTGCGTGACGGTCTGCGCATCGGCTCCCGGGTAGGAGGCGGCGATCCGTACCACGGGCGGAACGATCTGCGGATACTGATCGACGGGCAGCAGCGTCAGGCCTATCGTACCGACGATGACGATGACGATGGACAGCACCGTCGAGAAGACGGGATGGTCGAGAAAAAAGTTGCGCTTCATCACTCGGCTTCACGGATTAAAGGTTCGACCTTCATGCCATGCGAGAGTTTGTGGTACCCCTCGACGACGATCCGTTCGCCGGCGGCGAGGCCGCGCTCGATCACGGTGTTGTTGCCCGCCTCGGGACCGGTCTCGACGAAGCGTTTCTCCACGACATCGTCCGTCCGCACGACATAGACATAGGCGCCTCCGTTCTCGATCGCCAGCGCACGGGTAGGCACGACCACGGCGTCCTCGCGCACATCCATGAGCAGCCTCACGCGGGTGAACTGGCCGGGCAGGAGAACGTGGTCGGGGTTGGGCATTTCGGCCCGCACGGAGAAGGTTCCGGTCTTGGGATCGATCTGCGGATCGGCGAAGTCGACCAGACCCGGCAGCGGATAGACGGAACCGTCGGCCAGCGTAACCGTGATATAAGGGTCCCACGTGCGGGTGGAGTCGCGATGACCGATGTTGACGTTTCGAGCCTTCGAGCGCAGGTATTCGAGCGAGGTCATGCTGAAGTCGATCCGCACCGTATCGCTCTTGACGACCGTAGCGAGCAGCGACTGGCCGCCCGGTCCGACCAGCGCCCCGATATCGGCATTGCGCTCGGAGATATAGCCCGACACCGGCGACCGCACGGTCGTATAGCCCAGCGTCAGCTCCGCCTGCGTGAGGTCGGCCTCGCAGACGATGACGTCGGCCGCCGCGCTCTCATAGGCGGCCACGGCGTTGTCCAGATCGAGCTGGCTGGCGGCGTTCTGCTCGTAGAGCGGACGTATGCGGTTCAGGTCGCGCTGCGCCTTGAGCGCCTGCGCCCGCGCCTTGTTCAGCTGGGCCTTGGCCCGGTTCGCCCGGGCCCGGTAGAGCTGCGGGTCTATGACGAAGAGCGTCTGCCCTTTCTCTATAAAGGTGCCCTCGGCGAAGAGCATCCGTTCGAGATAGCCCTCCACACGGGCCCGGATCTCGACGAACTGCTGGGCGCGGATACGACCCACATACTCGCCGTAGATATGGACATCCTCGGTCGTTACGGGTTCGACCGCCACCACGGGCAGCATCTCGGGTACGGGGCGGTGGCGCAGGACGTAGTTGACCGCTACAACCGAAACGAGCGCCAGACAGAGCGCCCCGCCGATCCAGCGGCGCGTGCGGCGGGAAAGCCTCCCGAAACCGTCGGCGCCTTTCCGGTAAAGGCGCCGCGCATCGGAGGCATAGGTTTGCAGCAAGAGTTTCTCCGGACGGATTTTTTCGTTGTTTGCCATGGCGATTCTTTCATTGATATTGAACGTCAGCCTGATGCACGAACGGGCATCGGACCGGTTTTATTTCGCAAAGGTATATTAAAAATTTTATTTTCGTAATCAGGATGGAACTATTTTCCTCCGCATGCGGATTCCGTACTTGGGATCGCCTCCGCCGAAGATTCCCGGCAAACGCTCCGCGCCGTCATCATTCTCGATTTTTCTTTCTATATTTGTTCTATGGAAAAGTTGAACATCACCCTGCTCGGACCGGCCCACCCCTATCGCGGCGGTCTGGCGATCATCATGCAGACCATGGCGCGCGTCTTCCAGCGCGACGGCCATCGGGTCGACCTGAAAACCTTCACGGTGCAGTACCCGCAGTGGCTTTTCCCGGGCAAGAGCCAGTTCGTCGACACGCCGGCACCGGACGATCTGAGGATCGAACGGTGCGTGAGCACGGTGAACCCCTTCAACTGGCTGCGCATGGGGCTGCGCATCCGCCGCGAGCGTCCCGACATCGTGCTGCTGAAGTACTGGACCCCCTTCATGGCCCCCTGCTTCGGAACGATAGCCCGCCTGGCCCGCCGCAACGGGCACACCCGTTTCCTGTGTCAGATCGACAACGTGGAGCCCCATGAACGCCACCTCTTCGACCGCTGGTTCAACCGCTGGTTTCTGGGCGCCGTGGACGGCTTCGTCTACATGTCGGAGCAGGTGCACCGCGAGCTGGAGTGCTACACGAATGCTCCGGCGCTCTTTTCGCCCCACCCCCGCTTCGATAGCTACGGCGAACCCGTCGACCGGACGGAGGCCTGCCGCCGGCTGGGACTCGATCCGCAGCGGCGCTACGCCCTCTTTTTCGGACTGATCCGCGAGTACAAGGGGCTGGACTGGCTGCTGGAAGCTTGGGCGAAGCTGCGTGCCGAAGGACGGATCGGCAGCGAATGGAGGCTGATCGTCGCGGGCGAATGCTACACCGACCCCGAACCCTACCGCCGCCGGATCGTGCAAAGCGGCCTCGAGGAGGAGGTGACGTTCCACGACCGGTTCATTCCCGACGAGAGGGTGAAGGATTACTTCTCGGCCGCCGAATTTCTGGTGCTGCCCTACAAATCGGCCACCCAGAGCGGCGTGACGCAGATCGCCTACCAGTTCCGGCTGCCGGTGATCGTGACGCGCGTGGGCGGTCTCGCGGAGATCGTCCCCGACGACCGGGTCGGATTCGTCTGCCCCCCCTCGCCCGAAGGGGTGGCCGACGCCATCGAGCGGATCGCCGACCCCGAAACGCTCGCTCGCTTCCGGGCGAACATGGAGCGGGAACGCGAGCGCTTCTCGTGGGAGGAGATGTGCCGGCGCCTGCTGGAGGTCTATGCCCTGACTGCAAAAAGGGCTGTCTGAGACTTCTCAGACAGCCCTGCTGCGCAATGAACTCCGCCGGTTCGGCCGGAGCCCTACTCGGCTATTTCTCCCAATCCTCGACCTTGTGGCTGTTCTCCGCCCGGCTGCGGGCGATGGATTGCAAGGCGAGGTACTCCTTGCCGTAATCCTCCAGATTCTGATCCTCCGTGTCGAAGGTGTCGAAGTGGTGCTCCTCCTCCTGCAAAATGGTGCGGAAGAGGGTCTGCGAAGCGGCATCGCTTCCCTCCGAACAGGCCTTCGCCCAGGCATTGTAGTGGTCGATGGTGCTGCGCTCCAGCTGACGGGACATCTCCAGCATCTGCTTTACGTCGGTGATCTGCTTGGTCCGGAAAGCAGGGTTCATGTCCACGTCCCCCTTCAGAAAGAGAATGCGGTCGGCGAACTGCTCGATGTGGCGCATCTCCGTGATCGAGATGTTGCGGAACATGCGGGCCAGGTAGTGATACCCGGCATCCTCGCAGTGCACATGGAAATACATGTACTGCATCGACGACGCGATTTCGAGCCCGACGGCCCGGTTCATCAGCTCGATGCTCTGGCGGTAGTTGGACGACGCGGTTTCGGAAGCGGGCGTCGCGGTAGCGGTCGGATTGTTCATGTCTAATAAAAGATTATCGGTTTTACACCCTGCTCAGGTGCAAAACCGATACCAAACCCGAACGGCCGCCTATCGCCACTCCAGCGCAGCCCGCACGGCCGGGCTCCCCTCGGCCGAGATTTCGAACAGATCGCACGCATCGCGCCGTTCGTGACCTATAGTCAGCGTCTGCCCGTAGCGGCATTCGCGCTGGAAATTGATATCCATCCGCACGGCCCGTTCGCCGGCGAAGCTCTCTATGGGCAGCATGTCGAGCATCATGTCGAGGTAGCGGAGCGTGTTCACGTGACGGTTGAAGTCGATGTCGCTGTACACCACTTCGTGGGACCTTTCCCGCTGCGGCGCCACGCTTGTGATGCGGCGGGGCGCATCGGCCGGCGAGGGGGCGTCGACCAGGTAGCGGCCGTAGGTGGCCGCCACGGCCGGCGTGGTGAGGTCGACCGGCCGGCGCGAGGTGAGATCGATCATGCACCACTGCGTCACGACCCGCCCGAAGATCCGCCCTCCGGCATCGCCGACGGTGAAATTTCGGGTCGACATCATGCGGGCGTAGTCGCTCACCCAGGTGGTGACCTCGAAATCGGTATACTGCTCGGGACGGCGGTCGAACTCCATCGCCATCCGCAGCAACACCCACGAAATATTGTCGCGGTTCAGCACGTCGGTGCCGAAACCTTTCCGCTGCGCATCGATGCCCGCCACGCTCAACACCGTATTGGCCAGCGACGACAGCGTGGCCCGCAGGGTGAAATCCACATCCTGCGGGTCCACCCGATAGGAATAAGTTGTCTTTTCCGCCATTTGCACATTTAATCAGGTAAGATGATACAAATTTAGGAAAAATTTCTATCTTTGTCAAAAGGCGATGTCGGACAGACAAGTGAGAGCGGTTCTTTTTTGATAATAAAATATCGAAAAACAATAAAATTTACTTGTTTTTCAAAAAGAAATCACTATCTTTGTCGCAGAAATAACAGAAAGTAGAACAATCATGACGACAAAAAAATCACAACTGCGACGCCTGTTGGCGATCTACACGCTCTTCATGCTGCTGCTTCTGGGCGGGTTCGCCCGCTCCTACTCCAACTTCATCCGGGGATTCAGAACCGGCTATCAGACGGCCGAGAGCTGGACGAGCGAAGGGGGTTACTACAAGTATCTGCTGCTGGACATTCCGGTCAGCACCGCTCCCGAGAAGGTCGTCGAGGCTTCGTGCGATACCGATTGCAGCGCGGAGATCATGACCGATCGGGTCCATGTCGTCGTGCGGAAAGCGAGCGACGAGAACCCGATCCTGCTCGCCTTCCGTTCGCTGGGCGACAGCGGCTACCTCTACTGGGCCATTCTGCTCCTGCCGCTGGCCAAGCTCTCCATCTTCGTCCTGATGGGAATCATCTTCGCATCGCTGCGCCGCAGCGTGCGCGAGGAGCTGCCGCTCAACCGCCGCAACATTCTCTACACGCGGCTGATCGGCTTCATCCTGATCGGCTCCGAAGTGCTGGAAGGGCTGATCGGCTGGTGCATGCGCACCGGAGCGGCCGAGGCGCTGAAGGGCAGCGCGATGACGGTCGACGTCTCGTTCCCGCTCTCCTACTGGAACCTGCTGATGGGCGTGCTGATGCTCTTCATGGCCGAGGTATTCGCCATCGGCACCCGGCTGGGCGAGGAACAGAAGCTGACGATTTGATCCCGAAAATGAGATAAAAGCAACAACATCATGAATATCAATAAAGAATCCGTCGGGGGGGGGACGCAGACATGGCGATAATCATCAATATAGATGTGATGATGGCGAAGCGGAAAATGTCGCTCGGCGAACTCTCGGAACGGGTGGACATCACTCCCGCCAACCTCTCCATTCTGAAAAACGGCAAGGCCCGCGCCATCCGTTTCTCGACGCTGGAGGCGATCTGCCGGGAGCTGGAGTGCCAGCCGGGCGACATCATCGAATATCGTCCGGACCCGCAGGAAGAGTAACGAACAAAAAGACCATAAATTCACTCACTCAATTTCTAACACCTATGAAAAAGCTCGTATTATTTGTCGTTGCCCTCGTCGCAACGATAAGTGCGACGGCCCAGCAGAATCCGATGATGGAGCCCATCGCACCCGACAAGGATGTACGGATCGGTCGGCTGGAGAATGGCATGACCTACTACATCCGCCACAACGAGAAGCCGAAGAACATGGCCGACTTCTGGATTCTGTATAATGTCGGCGCCATTCAGGAGGAGGACGACCAGCAGGGTCTGGCCCACTTCCTGGAGCACATGGCCTTCAACGGCACGAAGAACCTGCCCGGCAAGCAGGTGATCGAATACTCCGAGAAGATCGGCGTCAAGTTCGGCTACAACCTCAATGCCGCCACCAGCTGGGACCAGACCACCTACCGTCTGACCGACGTGCCCGTCAAGCAGGACGGCGCCGCCCGCGAGGGCGTGATCGACTCGGCCCTGCTGATCCTGCACGACTGGTCGCACTTCATCGCCCTCGAGTCGGATGAGATCGACTCGGAGCGCGGCGTTATCATGGAGGAGCTCCGCACCCGCGACGGCGCCGAGTGGCGCTCGATGATGGAGCTCATCAAGGCGCTGGGCAAAGGCACCCGCTACGAACAGCGCAACCTGATCGGTTATCTCGATTTTCTGGAGTCGTTCCCCTACGAGGCCCTGCGCAACTACTACGCCAAGTGGTACCGCCCGGAGATGATCGCCTTCATCGTCGTCGGCGACGTGGATGTGGACAGCATCGAGGCCAAATTGAAGTCGCTGATGGCCGACATCCCCGCTTCTCCGGCCGATGCGGCACAGAAAGAGGTAATCGTTGTTCCCGACAACGAGGAGCCGATCGTTTCGGTCTACACCGATCCCGAGATGCGTCAGTCCTCCGTTTCGGTCTACTACAAGCACGAAGCCCGTCCGGCAGAGATGAACTCGCTCGTCATGGGTGAATTCATCGACCTGATGGACTCCTACATCGCCGAGATGGCTAACGCCCGTCTGGAGGAGATTGCCATGGAGCCCGACGCTCCGTTCCTGGGCGCCAACATCTACAACGGCAGCGTAGGCATCATCCCCACCCTGGAGACCGGTGTTCTGGGCGTAACGAGTAAGGAGGGCGAACTGCCCGTAGCCTACGCCTCGGCGCTCGTGGAGCTGGAGCGCATCCGCCGCCACGGCTTCACGCCCGGTGAGTTCGAGCGCGCCAAGGCCGACCTGCTCCGTCAGTGCGAGCGTCAGTACGACAACCGCAACGACCGCACGAACGACAGTTTCGTACAGCGCTACATGAGCCACTACCAGAAGAACACGCCCATTCCCGATGCCGAGACCGAATGGCAGATGGACAGCGTGCTGCTGAACGCGATGGATCTGAACATGATCAACCAGTACACGAAGCAGATCTTCGAGCCGAAGAATCAGGTCGTTGTCATGAACGCTCCGGAGAAGGAGGGCTTGCAGAACCCCACCGCCGAGCAGCTGGTAGCCATCATGAAGCAGATCGAGGCGCTGCCCGACGAGGCGATCGAGCCCTATGCCGACAACACCGTCACCGAGCCGCTGATCGCCGACAACGTGAAGTTCAAGGGTTCGCCCGTGAAGAGCACCGCGACCGACGAGAAGATGGGCACGATCGAGTGGACCCTCAAGAACGGCACCCGCATCATCTTGAAACCCACGACCTTCAAGGCCGATGAGATTCAGATGTCCGCGACGGCCAAAGGCGGCGCCGCCATGATTCCCGATGCCGACGAGGCCGCCATCGCCCGTCAGTTCCTGGCCCCGATCCGTCAGATGTCGGGCATATCCCGCTTCTCGGCCACCGACCTGCGCAAGCAACTCTCGGGCAAGGCGGCCGACGTGAGCCCCTATGTGGGCCGCAACGAGCACGGTCTGCGCGGCAGCACCTCGCCCAAGGATCTGGAGACCCTGATGCAGTTGGTATATCTCAACTTCACCGCTCCCCGCTTCGATCCCGATGATTTCGGCACCTTCTACAACCAGTACAAGGGTTATCTGGAGAACATGAACTCCAACCCCGACTACCTCTTCAAGAAGCAGTTGTTGCAGACCCTCTACGACGGCAACGAGCGTGCACAGATCATCTCGGCCGAGTTGCTCGACAAGGTGAACTTCAGCCGTCTGAGTGCCATCAACCGGATGCTCTTCCCCGATGCCAACGAGTTCGTATTCACCTTCGTGGGCAACATCGATCCCGAAGTGCTGAAGCCGCTGGTGGAGAAATACATCGGCTCGATCCCCACGACGAAGGACCGCCTCGAGCTGGTCGACGATCATGTCGATATCGTGACAGGTCAGGTCTCCGAGGATTTCAACACCGTCATGCAGCAGCCCAAAGTGAGCGTATTCTTCGGTTTCTCCGGCACGGAAAACTACTCGCTCAAGAACAACCTGGTGCTCACCATGCTGTGCGAGGCCCTCTCGACCCGCTACCACGAGACCATCCGCGAGGAGATGGGGGCTACCTATGGCGTAGGTGCAGCCGGTTCGCTGGACTACCTGCCCACCGAGAAGTATTTCGTGCAGGTTATGTGCGACACCAACGAGAAGCAGGCCGACGATGTACAGGCCGCCATCATGGCCGAGCTGGAGAAGATCGCCCAGGAGGGCCCCAAGGCCGAGGATATCGAGAAGACCCGCGAATATCTGGCCAAGGAACACAAGAACAACCTGGAGAAGAACGGCGCCTGGATGGGTTATCTGAAGAACTACTACGATGCTCAGGTCGACTTCGTGAACGGTTATGAGGAGACTCTCGCCGGCATCACCTACGACGACGTGAAGGCTCTGGCGCAGAAGGTTCTCGCCGACGGCAACATCGTGAAGGTAATCATGCGTCCCGAGGCTGCGAAGGCCGAGTAGGACTGCGATCCGACACAAACATTCGAGCCGCCCTCCTGGATGGAGGGCGGCTCTTTTCGTCCGGTTCCGGGCATGCGAAATGCGGGTGACCCCCGCGTTTCTGCACACTCCTATTTACGGATCAGTTCGTCGGCCTTCGCGCAGAGCGTGTCATAGGGCAACCCGCCCGCGTGGCGCACGATGCGGCCTTCGATGTCGATGAAGAAGAGCGTGGGGATCGAGCGGATGTTGGCTGCGGCGGCCAGCGCCCGGTTCTTGTCGACATCGACCTTGAGCACCTTCACCCGCCCGTAATACTCCTCGGCCAGACGTTCGATCAGGGGCGAGAGTGCCCGGCACGGGGCGCACCACGTGGCGTAGAAGTCGATGACCACGGGCGTCTTGCCCGTAAAGTCGTACCCTTTCAGATAGGGGAGATATTCCTGAATCGTTTCCATATTCTATAAGTTATTTGTCATGTCGAAGTTCCATGATCCGGACGGGACAGGCCGTCACGCACTTTCCGCATTTTATGCAGTCGGCATGCAGATAGCCCGTCTGCTCGCCACGGCAGTCGTAAGGCGTGAGCTGCATGGGGCAGACGCGCGCGCAGCTCCGACACTTCATCCGGCAGGTATCGGCTACATGGATATTCACGAAGCCGCCGGGCAGCGGAGCACCTTTGGGCGACACCCACGACGACAACGTACCCATCGGGCAAAAACTACACCAGGTTCGCGGGGCATAGACGAAGGAGAGGACAATCCCGACGACGGTCGTAATGAGAATGATCGTCCAGAAGACCCGCCCCATCGCATTCCAGTCGCCCCAGGCGAAGTACATCTGTACACCGAACATGGCGAAGATGAACAGCACCATGAACAGGCGGAATCCGAATGTGCGGACAAACGCCGGGATCGGACGGTGAGGCGAATATTTAGCCAGCACGCGGTCGTAGAAATTCCCCCGCGGACAGGCATTCCCGCACCACCAGCGCCCGCGACGCACCGCGAACGCAACCGGAGCGATCATACAGATCAGCGCCAGCAGTCCGACGACGGGATAGAAGTAACCTAATACGAGATAGATCGGCAGGATCCAGTAGAGCGCCCGACCCGCGGTGGGATGATAACGGTGAAAATTCGTTGTTGCCATAGATATCGGTCTTTGATTTACGGTGCAAAATTAGCCGCTACAAAATAGACGAACAACAGATTTTTGACTATATTTGCATAGAATTTATCTATCATGACCCTACAACAGCTCAAATACGTCGCAGCGATCGACCGTTATCGCAGTTTCGCGCGGGCGGCCGAGCATCTCGACATCACCCAACCCACCCTGAGCGCCCTGCTCGTGAAGCTGGAGCGCGAACTCAGCGTGCGGATCTTCGAACGCACGAACAAACAGGTCACGCCCACCGCCATCGGCGAGAAGATCATCCGTCAGGCCGAAAAGGCCGTCTACGAGGCAGAGCGCATCGCCGGGCTCGCAGCCGAGGAGAAAGGCGCCGTCAGCGGACCGCTCTCGCTGTCGGCCGGGCCGACCATAGCGCCCTACCTGCTTCCGAAGTTCATCAGGCTCTATTCGGAAACCTATCCGGAGGTGAAGCTGACGATCAACGAAATGAAGGCCGACGCCATGATCGGGGCGCTGCAGCTCGGTCAGGTCGACGTCGGGATTGCCGTCAGCGGCAACCGGGTGCCGGGGATCGCGGAGATTCCGTTCTACACCGAGCCCTTTCGGGTTTACCTCGCCGAAAGTTGCCGGCGCAAGCTGCCGGCATTCGATCCGGAGAGCCTCGAACACGAGAAGATGTGGATCATGAAGGAGTCGCAGTGCATGCGCGACAGTGCGTTCAGCTTCTGCAAGGCCCGCAGTGCGGGCAAACGCATCTACGAGGCCGGGAGTATCGAAACGCTCATCCGGATCGTGGACCAGAATGGCGGATTCACCATCATCCCCGAGATGCACCTGCCGTTTCTCACCGACGCCCAGCGCCGGAACGTCCGCCCCATCGAAGGAAAATACCTCTCCGGCAGAAGCGTGTCGATCTATATCCGGCAGGACTTCATGAGGGAGCGGTTGCTGAACAGCATCGTCGAGGCCCTGGTCTCTTTCATCCCCGGAAACATGGTGGAGAAGAAGATCGTCGAAAGGGGCATCCGGCTGGAGGAGTGGTGCGGCCGGGAGTGAACGGCAGAACAAAAGGCGGACCGCCCGATATGGGCGGTCCGCCTTTTTTGCGTATCGGAAGGTCCTACAGCGCGAAGAGGATGAAGATCTGCGCCGTCAGGACACGCAGGAACATCACCACCGGGTAGACCGTCGCATAGCTGACGGCGGGCATGTCGTTGCCGGCCGTACCGTTGGCATAGGCCAATGCCGGGGGATCGGTCATGCTGCCGGCGAAAAGTCCCATCATGGTATAGTAGTTCAGCTTGAGAACGATCCGGGCGAAGAATCCGACCAGCAGCAGCGGCAGCACGGTGATGATCGCACCGTAGCCGATCCAGCGGTAACCGCCGTTGACGATGGTCTCGATGAATCCGTCACCGGCTCCGATACCCACGGCGGCGAGGAAGAGGGCGATGCCCACCTCGCGCAACATCAGGTTCGCCGACATGGTGGTATAGGTCACCAGATGGTAGTGCGGGCCGAAGCGGCCGATGAGGATGGCGACGATCAGCGGACCGCCGGCCAGACCCAGCTTGACGGGCTGCGGAACGTTCAGGAGCGGAATGGAACCCAGCAGCACACCCAGCGCGATGCCCACGAAGATGGTAATCAGGTTGGGCTGGTTGAGCTTCTTGAGCGAGTTGCCCAGCACCCCTTCGACCTTCTCGATGGCCTTCAGGGAGCCCACCACCATCACTCGGTCGCCGATCTGGAGCTCCATGCCCTGATAGGGAATCAGGTCGACGCCCGCACGGTTGATGCGGGTGATGTTGATGCCGTAGCGGGTGCGCAGCTTCAGGTCGGAGAACTTCTTGCCGTTGATGTTCGACTTCGTAATCAGGATACGGCGCGACACGAGTTCGGAGTTGGGGGTGTTCTTACCCCACTCTTCGTCGGTCATCTCGACCGTATGGCCGAAAAAGGCGATGACGGCCGGCATGTCGTCGGGCGAGCTGATTACCAGCAGCCGGTCGCCGTTCGTGAGCACGGTTTCGGCATCGGCTATGGTGATCGATCCGTCGGCGTGCAGAATGCGGGAGATGACGAAGGCCCGGTTGACAAGCTCGCGCAGATAGCCGATCTTCTGTCCGTCGAGCGTCTCGTTGGTGAACTCCACCGACACCCGTTCGGCCATCTTGTGCTCGTTGCTGATGGCGGCCAGCCCCTCGTCCTCCTTCTTGAAGTTCACGCGCATCACGTAGCGGACCAGCAGCATCGAGAAGATGATGCCGATCACACCCAGCGGGTAGGCGACGGCGTAACCCAATGCGATATTGGGGTCGTTGATGCCGGTAGCATCGGCATAGGCCTGCTGGGCGGCGCCCAGACCCGGCGTGTTCGTCACGGCACCCGACAGAATGCCGACCATCGTGGGGATATCGACGCCGGTCGTCAGGTGAAGCACATAGGTCGTCAGCACACCCAACAGCACGATGGCCGAGGCGAGCGTCACCAGCGTCATGCCGCCGTGCTTGAACGACGAGAAGAAACCGGGACCCACCTGCAGGCCGATGGAGAAGACGAAGAGAATCAGGCCGAACTCCTTGACGAAGTGGAGCACGGGCGCGTCGATGGTCATGCCGAAGTGGCTCAGGGCGATGCCCACGAAGAGAATCCACGTGATTCCCAGCGACACGCCGCCCACCTTCACCTTGCCCAGCAACAAACCGCCCGTGATAGCCAGTGCCAGCGTCAGGACCGCGTGGGCGATTCCCTGCTCACAAAAAAGGGCTTGTAACCAATCCATAAACGAAAAATAGGTATTGAAAATTTCGGAAAGTGCAAAATTAAGGAAATAATCCGTTATGAAAAAATTTTAATATAGGTATTTTTCCACGAGCGGCAAAAGCAGCGCCGTCGCCACCCCCATGAGGGCCATCGCCACCCCGCTCAGGGCCCCTTCGGCGGCTCCCATCTCGATGGCCCGCGCCGTACCGATGCCGTGCGCGGCCGATCCCAGCGCATAGCCCGTGGCCAGCGGATCGCTGATCCCGCAGCGCTTGAGGATCCAGCCACCGAACAGCGAGCCGAAGATGCCGGTGCAGAACACCACCACCGAGGTGATCGTCACCACGCCTCCCAGCGGCTCGGCCACGGCCACGGCGATGGGCACGGTGACCGACTTGGGGGCCAGCGAGGTGAGCAGCACCCGGTCGGCACCCAGGGCGCGGGCGATGTAGACCACGCTCAGAATCCCCACCAGACAGCCCGTCAGCGTCGAGCAGAGGATCGGCAGCAGGCGGCCCCGCATGCGCTCCATCTGTTCGTACATCAGGTAGCCCAGCGCCACGACCGACATGCCGAGGGCGAAATTCAGCACCGAGGTCGCCTCCTCGTAGCGTTCGTAGGAGACGCCGAAGGCCCGGAGCAGGAAGATCATCGCCACGAAAGTAATCAGCACGGGATGCAGCAGCACCAGCCGGGTCGCCCGATACAGCGACATGCCCAGGCAGTAGAGGCCGACCGTCAGGGTCAGCAGTCCGAGGTTCGAAGTCAGAATCTGTTCCATCGTTATCGGCGTTTTTTACGGTTCGACAGTTGAAATACCCATCCGGAGACGAGGAGCACCAGCACCGTACTGATGACAGCCGAAACGACGACCGCCCCCAGATTGTCCAGAATCGTGCGGTAGGAGACTATCAGCCCCACGCCGAACGGCACGAAGAAGAGCGCCATCGCACCGAGCAGAAACCTGGCCGCCGGCCGTACTGTTTCGGCCTTGACCCATCGCAGGTTGAGCGCCAGAAAGAGGAGCAGCATGCCTATCACGTTGCCCGAGATGTGGTTGCCGGTCAGCGCGCTCAACGCATTGCCGGCCAGCCAGAAAAGAAGAATGTAGAAAAGTCCTGTCATACCCGAATCGAAAAATCGGCTGCAAAGATAGACTATTCTGACACAAAATGCAAAATTGTTTTCCGTCGCAGCGACCGCGATATTTGGAAGATGGCTCCGTTGTGTCTATCTTTGCGGAAACGAACCAATATCAATCATCATGAGCGACAAGAAACAATACGCCGTAATCGAGACCGAAAAGGGGACGATGAAGGCCGAACTCTACACCCGGGAGACGCCGGGCACGGTACGCAATTTCGTCGATCTGGCCGAGCACGGCTTTTACGACGGTCTGACCTTTCACCGCGTGATTCCCGATTTCGTCATTCAGGGCGGCTGCCCGAAGGGCGACGGCACGGGCGGTCCGGGCTACTCGATCAAGTGCGAGACCTCGGCTCCGCGCCAGCGCCACGACCGGGGCGTACTCTCGATGGCCCACCGCGGCAAGGACACCGGCGGCTCGCAGTTCTTCATCTGCCACAATCGCGAGAACACGCAGCACCTCGACGGCCGCCATACCTGCTTCGGCCAGGTGGTGGAGGGTCTCGACGTGATCGACGACATCCGCCCCGGCGACCGCATGCTCTCGGTGCGCATCGTGGAGGAGTAGCGACAAGCACCGGCGCTATCCGGGATCGAGGTCTTACACTTCCGAGGGGTGCGCGCCGTGCATCGTCGAGACCCCTCGACAAGCTCGGGATGACAGAAACACCGTCATGTTGAGCGGAGGGGCTTCGGACCTGCAGTCGAAACATCTTGACGTAATGACGACATTCACCCCAGCGGCCATAGCTTTCGAGGTACATTGTAAAAAGGGCTCCCATTCAGGAGCCCTTTGTTTTTTCAACATCTTATTGTTTAATAGCTGTAAATGAAGCAGAACACCTAAAGGGAAACATTACCCCATTAGAAGCCAATTGCCCAGTTTGATTTGCCGTAAAAGTCAAGACATTCCCATTAAGAGTTCCTACCCCATATGAAATTGTAAGATACCCAGAAGAATCACTTGAAGAAGACGACTCAAAATAAATCAAATTTCCTACAACCTCTCCTATTGTGCTAATGTATCCTTCAACTTTTACTTTATTGTCTGATATTTTTGAAATCGACATTACTCCGGAATCATTTAACGTTCCAGAAGTTCCGCCCCAAACCACATTTTCAATAACACTGACATTGTAATACCCGACAAAAGCATCTGCGCCACCCTCATCATCATCTTTCGAGCATGATACAAAAGATGTTATACCTATCAAACAGGCCAAAAGAATAGTCAATCTTTTCATAATAATTTTAATTATAATACTTAAATTATGTACTAATAAACTTCGACCAGCGCGGCGGCGGCTTTGGTGCGATCGCGCAGCTCGTCGAGATCGCTGCCGTTGGGAGCGTAGCGGACCACGACGCCCATGCGGCGGTTCACCCGGGTCGTCGGCTTGCCGAAGATGCGCAGGTAGGTGTTCTTCTCGGCGCACACGGCCTCCAGCCCCCGGTAGCGGGGTCTCTCGGTACCGGCGATCGGCGAGAGGATCACGGCACTGGCACCCATCCGCTCCTGCGTGATTTCGGGGATGGGCAATCCCAGCACGGCGCGCAGGTGCAGCTCGAACTCGTTCAGGTTCTGCGTGCCGGCCAGCGTCACCATGCCCGTATCGTGGGGCCGCGGCGAGAGTTCGGAGAAGTAGACGCCGTTTTCGCGGCTCAGGAAGAACTCCACACCCCAGATTCCCGCTCCGCCGAGGGCGCGGGTCACCGCCTCGGCCATCCGCTGCGCCTCTTTCAGCTGCTCGGGCGATACGGGTGCGGGCTGGAAACTCTCGCGGTAGTCGCCGCCCTTCTGCACGTGGCCGATGGGCGGACAGAAGAGCGTGGGGCCGTTCTGCTGCGTCACGGTCAGCAGGGTGATCTCGCTGTCGAAGCGGATGAACTCTTCGACGATCAACTCCTCGATGTCGCCGCGGCTGCCCTCGCAGCCGTAACGCCACGCCTCCTCCAGCTCGCCGGCGCTCTTCACCAGCGACTGGCCCTTGCCCGAGGAGGACATCAGCGGCTTCACCACGCAGGGGAAGCCGATCTCCGCCGCAGCGGCCTTGAGTTTGTCGAGCGAATCGGCATAGAAATACTTCGCCGTCCTGAGACCCAGGTCGCGGGCGGCCAGGTCGCGGATCGCCCGGCGATTCATGGTGTAGTTCACCGCGCGGGCGCTGGGAACCACCTGAATCCCCTGCTGCTCGCAATCGTAGAGCCGCTCGGTGCGGATGGCTTCGATCTCGGGGACGATGATATCGGGACGGTGTTTTTCAACGGCGGCCATCAGCTGCTCGCCGTTCAGCATGTCGAACACCTCGCATGCGTCGGCCACCTGCATGGCCGGAGCACCGGCGTAGGAGTCGCAGGCTATGACGTACTGCCCTTTTCGCTGGGCCGCGATCACGAACTCCTTACCAAGTTCGCCCGACCCCAAAAGCATAATCTTCTTCATCGGTTTCTTCTTTAATGAATTATCGGTGCCAGCGCTCGCGGATCCGGCGGGCGGCACGCTCCAGCTGTTCGGCGGGGCAGCAGAGGGTGATGCGCACGTAGCGTTCGCCCTCGGTGCCGAACATGGCGCCCGGCGTGAGGAACACGTCCGTGGCCTCCATCACCTCCTCGGAGTACCGGTACGAGTCGCCGGGATAGTCCTCGGGAATCTCGGCCCAGATGAACAGACCCGCCTGATGCGGACGGTAGCTGCATTCCAGCGCGTCCAAGATGGCGTAGCCCTGCTTTTCGCGCTCGTAGTAGACGGCGTTCAGCTCGTCGAACCACTCCAGCCCCAGCGACAGCGCCGTCTCGGCCGCCGCCTGAATCGGGTAGAACATGCCGGTATCCATATTGGACTTGAAGGTCAGGATGGAGTCGACCCACTCCTTCTTTCCCACGATGACGCCCACGCGCCAGCCGGCCATCGAGTGTCCCTTCGACAGCGAATTCATCTCCATAGCCACCTCGCGCGCCCCCTCGACGGAGAGGATGCTCATCGGCTTGTCGTGGTTGCGGATGAAGCTGTAGGGGTTGTCGTGAATCACCAGGATATTGTGCTTGCGGGCGAAGGCGACGATCTTCTCGAAGAGTTCACGCGTGGGGGTCTGCCCCGTCGGCATGCCGGGGAAGTTGCAGAACATCAGCTTGATGCCCTCCACCCCTTCGCGCTCGATGGCTTCGAAGTCGGGCATGAAGTCATTGGCCTTGTTGAGCGAGTAGGGAACCATGACGCCGCCCGTCATCCGCACGGCGGCCTTGTAGGCGGCATAGCCGGGGTTGGGCACCAGAATGCGGTCGCCGGGGTTGACGAAGGTCTGGCAGACATGCATGATGCCCTCCTTCGATCCGATCAGCGGCAGCACCTCCGAATCCCAGTCCAGCTCCACGCCGTACCAGCGGGAATACCACTCGGCGAAAGCCCTTCGCAGGACAGGCTCCCCCTTGAAGGACATGTATTTGTGGACGTCTGGACGCTGCGCCTCGCGCGACAGCCGTTCGATCACCGAAGGGTGCGGCGGCAGGTCGGGGCTGCCCATCGCCAGCTTGATGATCTGCCGCCCCGTGGCGGCCTCGATCTCGGCGATTTCGCGCAGCCGGCGCGAAAAATAGTACTCGCCCGTCCCGTCCATGCGGTGCGCGCGTTCGATAGTCACTCCATTCATAGCCATATTGAAAAAGTCGGTAGATTTGATTTGCCATCGCAAAGGTAGAAAATAATTCAGAATACGCAACGTCGGGCCGCCCGTTCCGCACGATTTTCCGGCCCGGCACAAAAAAAATACGCACCCCGGAGGGGATGCGTATTCGAAAGTGGAGCTGAGGGGAGTCGAACCCCTGTCCAAACAAGGAACCCGAAAGCTTTCTACACGTTTAGCCGACCGTTTCATCCTTCTACCCGAGCCCGGCAGGCGGCAGCCTAACCCGAGTCCCAGCCTCTGAATCTCGCGCGGCAACCGAGGCGCATGCCGCACTATCTCTAAATGAATGATACCCCGTATGAAGAGCCGTTAAAGAGCGGAACGTCCCTTCGGGATACTCGTCGCAAAACCGCCTGGGGCCGCGCGATTAAGCCAATTTTCCTTGAAAATTAGGCAGCGAGTGCATAGCTGTTATTGCCATTTGTAGTTTGAGCGTCGGGATTTACGAGCCGCCACACAGCGCTCGACGTGCTTACAATCGAACTCTGCCTGCTGTCAAAACCGGTCAGCCCCGATTCCGCAGTCGGATGATTCGCGATTGCCCTGCAAAGATAATACAAAAATCCGAATTGCGACACCGGCCTGCAGAATTTGTTCTCCCCGGGGGAGCATTTCCCGGAGCCGTCACCACGTCACGGGATCGGGCAGAATCTCGCCGTCCGCGGCATCGCCGGGCGTGAAGGTCGCCCCGCGATACTGCACGCAGAGCATCGCCAGCGGCTCCGTACCGTTGTTGCGCACCGAACGGCGGCCGGCAGGTGCCACCCGGACCGCACTCCCCTCCCGCACCGGAAAGATTCGTCCGTCGACCTGAAACTCGCCCCGGCCGCGGAGGAAAAAGTAGAGCTCCTCGTGACTTCTGTGGGTCTGGAGAAAACCCGTCTCCGCGCCGGGCGCGAAGCTCTGAAAGGAGAACTCGCCTCCCGTAGCGCCGACGGCCGCTCCGCCGAACACCTTGCCGGGGATTCGGACCTCCCCCAGCTCCAACGTATAGTCGCCCAGCGACTCGATCGCTCCGAAATCCGCGGCGGCGAAATTTTCCGCGGCCGCAATCATCTTGCCTGTTTTCATACTAAAGTTTCGATAAGGTTTGACGACGCGAAAGTAGAAGTTCGGAACGATATATACAAGTAGTTTCCTGCAAATCATATAGTTACCCGCAAGTAACCATTGTTGGGGGCAAGCGTGTTGCAGCCGTGAAAAAATCGGCTTGCAGTGAAAAATATTTTTACTTACCTTTGTAAACCGTAAAAATCCGACACGAGACATGAACCGAACGAACCCTACGGGTCTCCGTTATCCGGAGTGCCCGATCCGCAACATACTGGCACGGCTGTGCGACAAGTGGTCGCTGCTGGTGATCCATGCGCTGGACGGCCGCGAGGTCCTGCGTTTCGGCGAGCTGATGCGCGAACTGCCGGACATCTCGCAGAAGATGCTGACCGTCACGCTGCGCACGCTGGAGGAGGACGGACTGGTCCTGCGCACGGCCTACCCCGAGATTCCGCCCCGCGTGGAGTACCGGCTCACCGAGCGGGCCCGCACCCTGCTCCCCCACCTCTACGCGCTCTTCGAGTGGGCGGACCGCAACCGGGCCGACATTCTGGAGAGCCGGAATACGGCGAAAGTTTCGCCGGGCCGCTGAAAAACTCCCCTTTTTTACTACTTTTGTTTCACCGAATACATCCGACCATGAACGACAACCGCGTCATCCGCCTCAAAGGCGTATCCATCTACCACGCCGACGACCCGTTCGGCAGCTACCCGCCCGAACGGCTGGTGCGCGATGGGGAGCTGATCCTCTCGGACATCGATCTGGAGGTGCACGAGGGGGAGTTCGTCTACCTGATCGGCCGCGTGGGCAGCGGCAAAAGCTCGCTGCTGAAGACCCTCTACGCCGAGTTGCAGCTCCTGCAGGGCGAGGGCGAGGTGGTCGGATTCGACCTGCGGTGCCTCAGGCGCAAGGACATCCCCTATCTCCGCCGCCGGATCGGCATCGTATTCCAAGACTACCAGCTGCTGACCGACCGCAACGTCTTTCTGAATCTCTACGACGTCATGCGGGCCACGGGCTGGAAGGAGGAGGCCGCCATCCGCAAGCGCATCGACGAGGTGCTGCAGCTCGTACAGCTGGAGAACAAGAGCTACAAGATGCCCTTCGAGCTTTCGGGGGGCGAGCAACAGCGTCTGGTGATTGCCCGCGCGCTGCTGAACAGCCCCAAGCTCCTGCTGGCCGACGAGCCGACGGGCAACCTCGACCCCGTGACGGCGGACGGCATTCTGGAGCTCTTCCGTGAAATCGCGGCGTTGGGGTGCGCCGTCGTCATGTCGACCCACAACACCGCCCTGATCGAGGAGTACCCGGCCCGCACCCTGCTCTTCGCCCGGGGCCGCATGCAGGAGGTGAACGTCGGAGAGCTGCTGGCGAACCTCTGACGCCCGGAAACACCGCTCCACCCTTGCAGAATTCAAAAAAAAGAGCTACATTTGTACGATATTTTGGAATAAACTAATGAGTACAGAACAAGAAAACGTAAAACGACAGGAAGAGGAGTATTCCGCGTCGAATATCCAGGTCCTCGAAGGACTCGAAGCCGTCCGCAAACGTCCGGCCATGTACATCGGCGACATCGGCGAAAAGGGCCTCCACCACCTGGTCTACGAGGTCGTCGACAACTCGATCGACGAAGCGCTTGCCGGTTACTGCTCCGATATTTTCGTCACCATAAACGAAGACAATTCGATCAGCGTAAGGGACAACGGCCGAGGCATCCCGACCGACTTCCACGAGAAAGAGGGCAAGTCGGCCCTGGAGGTCGTCCTCACCGTCCTGCATGCCGGCGGCAAGTTCGACAAGGGCAGCTACAAGGTGTCGGGCGGTCTGCACGGCGTGGGCGTATCGTGCGTGAACGCACTCTCCACCCTGCTCGTCGCCGAGGTGCACCGCGGCGGCAAGATCTACAAGCAGACCTACAGCAAGGGCGTGCCCACGTCGAAAGTCGAGATCGTCGGCGAATGCGAGGACCGCGGTACGACCGTCACCTTCAAGCCCGACGCCGACATCTTCACCCACACCACCGAATACAAGTACGACATTCTGGCCAACCGTCTGCGCGAGCTCGCTTTCCTGAACAAGGGTATCCACCTGACGCTCACCGACCGCCGCACCCGGGACGAGAACGGCGAGTTCCGTTCGGAGCACTACTACTCGCAGGACGGCCTGAAGGAGTTCGTCAAGTACCTCGACGCGACGCGCGGCGAGACCATCACCGAGTCGATCATCTATCTCGACACGGAGAAGAACGGCGTACCGGTGGAGGTAGCCATGCAATACAACGACTCCTACTCGGAGAACGTTCACTCCTATGTTAATAATATCAACACCATCGAGGGCGGTACACACCTCACCGGTTTCCGCCGGGCGCTGACCCGCACCCTGAAGAAGTATGCCGACGATTCGGGCATGCTGGCCAAGGAGAAGATCGAGATCAGCGGCGACGACTTCCGCGAGGGCCTTACGGCCGTCATCTCGGTGAAGGTGGCCGAACCGCAGTTCGAGGGGCAGACCAAGACCAAGCTGGGCAACGACGAGGTGGCCGCAGCCGTCGATCAGGCCATGTCGTCCGCACTGGCCGACTATCTGGAGGAGAACCCGCGCGACGCGAAGGCAATCGTGCAGAAGGTGATTCTGGCCGCCAAGGCCCGTCACGCCGCCCGCAAGGCCCGCGAGGCCGTGCAGCGCAAGACGCCCCTCTCGGGCGTAGGCATGCCGGGCAAGCTGGCCGACTGTTCGAGCCGCGACCGCTCGGTAGCCGAGATCTTCTTCGTCGAGGGCGACTCGGCAGGCGGATCGGCCAAGCAGGGCCGTAACAGCAAGTTCCAGGCCATCATGCCCTTGCGCGGTAAGATCCTGAACATCGAGAAGGCGCAGGAGCACAAGATGTGGGACAACGAGGAGATCAAGAACATGTTCAAGGCGCTGGGCGTGACGATCGGCACCGAGGAGGACTCGAAGGCGCTGAACCTCGACGGACTGCGCTACAACAAGGTCATCATCATGACCGATGCCGACGTGGACGGCGCCCACATCACGACCCTGATGCTCACCTTCTTCTTCCGCAAGATGAAGGAGCTGATCGAG
>CAJTLJ010000012.1 GCA_910577475.1 uncultured Alistipes sp. | reverse complement strand
GATTCGGCGCTTTGCGCCGGCAGTCCGCAGCCACCCCGGGCGAAGGACTGCACTCAAACGTTTGTCCTTCGCTGGCTGCGCACTGCGGGTATGTATTGCAAAGGTGAATGTGCCGTTATGTCGAGATGTCTCGACTTCGGGCCTGCGGCCCTTTGCTCGACATGACAGCTATCCATTGCTAATTATTGTTTTATCTTCGAGAAAATTCCGGACAATTCTGTTTTATTGCTGAAATCTTGCTCTATTATGTAGATAAACTGCTATCCCCATGAACGAAATCACTCTTATCCAGAACAAAATCTACGAAATCCGCGGACAGCGGGTCATGTTGGATTTCGATCTCGCCACTCTTTACCGGGTGGAAACGAAAGCTCTCAATCGTGCGGTGAAACGGAGTATCGAGAGATTTCCGGAACGCTATATGCTTCAGTCCTATCGGATCTCGGAAATCGGAGTGGCCCCTCCCGCAAAAGAGAATCGCCGCCCCGGGATTCGGAGCGGCGATTCGTTACTATTCGAAAGTCGAATTACTCGGCCAGCGGAGTTACGCTGACATAGGAGCGACCCTCGCGCTTCTTGCAGAACGACACCGTGCCGTCTACCAGAGCGAACAGGGTGTGGTCCTTGCCCATACCTACGTTCTCGCCGGGGTTGTGAACAGTACCTCTCTGACGAACGATGATGTTGCCAGCCTTAGCGAACTGACCACCGAAAAGTTTTACACCGAGTCGCTTGCTCTCCGACTCACGGCCGTTCTTCGAACTACCTACACCTTTTTTGTGTGCCATGTTTCTCTAATTTTTAAGGTTATGCAACGATTTCTTCTACCAGAATCTGGGTCAGGTACTGACGGTGGCCGTTGCACTTCTGATAACCCGTTCTGCGCTTCTTCTTGAACACCAGAACTTTGTCGTCCTTGAGGTGCTTCAGAATCTTGCACTTTACCGTGGCGCCTTCTACTACAGGTGCACCAACTTTGACCTGACCGTCGTTGTCTGCGAGCAGGATTTTGTCGAAGCTCACCGACGAGTCTACCTCGCCCTGAAGACGGTGAACATAGAGCTTCCGACCTTTTTCAGCCTTAAACTGCTGACCTGCAATCTCTACTATTACGTACATTTACTAAAATTGTATGTGTATGAACATATTTCGGACTGCAAATATACGCAATTTTTCCGAACGGACAACACTTCGTTCAACTTTTTTTCGCGCCGGAGCGGTTTGGCATATTTTTCGGAGTGGGGTCGGCGAATTCAGTGTGACCCCGTATGCGTCGTATCGTCATAGTTTCGGACAACCCCTTTTTGAGCCGCGCGGTGAGCCTTTCGCTCGCAGGGCTCGGGGCCGAGGTGTGCTGCGTGGCAAGCCGCGGAGAGTGGCTCCGCATTTGCGAGCGGGGGGCGGTCGATCTGCTGATCGTGCTGCGTGCAGCCGGGTTTCTGGCGCGCGAGCGCGAGGTCGAGCGGCTGAGGCGGGCCGTCGGAAATCCGCGTCTCTATATCCTGACGTGGCACCACTCCGAGCGGATCGTGCTGGCGCTGCTCGAGCAGGGGGCCGATCAATGTATGACTTTCCCGGTCAACCTGGCGCGGCTGCGCCGCAAGGTGGCCGAGGAGCTGACGGGCGTTTATGAGTAAATTGTGGTTGACTTTGTTCGTGCTGTTGCCGGGCAGCTGTCTGGTCATGGGGGGCGTGCTGGCGCTGCGCTGGCTGATTCGCCGCCGCCGGAGTCGCAGGCAGCGGCTTACGATGATCTATCTGCGGACCCTGCTGCTCCGCTGCGACGGCAAGGGGCGCGCCCGGTTCCCGTTCGTCGACCGCCCCGGTGCGGACCGGGCGCTCGCCGAGGCGATTGCCGGTTTGAGGCGGATGACCTACGGGTGCGACGCCGCGGTGTTAAGGAGCGTCGTGCGGAGCTACGATCTGGAGGAGAAGCTCCTCCGGCGGCTGCGGCGTCCCGGGGCGGACCGTCCCCGTCTGCTGGCGCTGCTGGCGGCCCTGCCGCTGAGCAGCCGGATGACGGTGCGGCTGGAGCCTTATGCCCGGTCGCGCAGTCGTGCGGTGCGGTTCTATGCCCTGCTGGCCCGTCTGGCGGCCGATCCCGGCGAGGCGCTGACGCTGCTTCGCGAATATCCCGATCCGTTCAGCCGCTTCGAGTGCGCCGAGCTGCTGGCGCTGATGTGCCGCGGCGGCCTCCCGCTGGCCTGCGACACCCTGCTGCGAGCTTCCGAGGAGAATCTGCGCCGTGTAGGGCTCTGCATGGCCCGCCACTTCGGAATCGACAGCGTGCGGGGGCTGGTGCTGGGGCTGGCCTCCGACGAGCGGGTGGGGTGCGAGGCGTTGGAGACGCTTTGCGACCTGCATCTCGCTCTTCCCGACCGTTGGGCCGGGAGCGGCCCCCTCTCGGCCGAGGAGCGGCGGTCGCTGCTGCGGCGGGCCGCCTATGAGGGATATGCCCTGCGGGCGGTCGAGCATCTGTTGTACGGCGAGGAGCGGATCGCTTTCGAACGGCTCGCCGCAACCTATAAATCCGCTGCCTTATGGACGTGATCCGGTGGACGGTGCTGGCGGTGTCGGCTGCGGTTTGCGTCGTGGCGCTGGCGGCGTTGTGGCGCCTGTGGCGTGGCCGGCGCGAGGGGGAGTGGCTGCGGGGCCGGATGGCCGGTTTCTGCGATGCGGCGGACGGGGCGGGGATCTCCCTGCTCTACACCGGGATTCGCGACGCCGGGGAGGCGGCCGAACTGCTCGCCGAAGAGTATGCCCGTTACGAGGTGATCGTGGTGGCGGACTCCGAGACGCAGGCGCCCCTGCTGGAGGAGCTGAAGCGGCGCTATGCCCTGGCGGCGGTAGACTACCGGCCCGGAACCGAACTGCCGGTCTTCGGCGTTCGGGGGCTCTACCGGTCGCAGTCCCGCGGGTTCCGGCGGCTGGTGCTGATCGACAGGGAGCGGAGCGCTCCGACGGACGACTGGGATGCCGCCGCCGAGGTGGCCTCCTTCGACTGGCTGCTGCCGCTGCGGGCCGGAGAGCGGCTGCTGCCGACGGGGCTCTGCCGGCTGGCCGCGGAGGTGAACCGGGATGCCCGGAGGACGGTGCGCGTCGTGACCTCGACGGTCGGCGTGCCCGCTCTGATGATCGCCTGGGAGGAGCTGGCGGCCATCGGCGGATTTTCGCCCCGTCTGCTGCTGCGGGTGCATCGCAGCCATCGCCGGCAGGTCGGGGAGGCGGTGTTGCGCTCCGTCGTTCCGCCGCCCGGAGGGAGGACGCGGATCGCGGTCGCGGCCTTCGCGGTCGTGTGGGCGGCTGCGGGTTATTGGGCGGGCCGTTGGGTGGGGCTGGCCGGCTGCCTCTGCGGATGGCTGCTCGTGTGGGTCGTCGCGAGGGCCGCGGCACCCTATGTCGCTCCGCTCGCCGGACCTGTGCAGGCGAGGCGCGAGGCCTGGAGGTGGCTGTTGCGAAAATTTACTGTGAAAAAGTTCACACTTTCGTAAAATAATATTAACTTTATACTCGTTAATGAAGTGAACCGATCAAAAATTTCCGACACCATGTTGACTGAAGAGGTGCGTAATTATCTCCTGACCAGCGTATTCAATGCGGCGGTCAGAGCCGGCGGCGCTATCATGCAGATCTACAAGCACCGCGACGATTACGACGTGACGCTCAAGAGCGACCGTACCCCCATCACCGTGGCCGACCGGGCCGCGCACCGCACCATCCGCGAATACCTGGGGCAGACCCGCATTCCGATATTGAGCGAGGAGGGGCGCGAAATGGGATACGACGAGCGTTGCAACTGGGAGATGTTCTGGCTCGTGGATCCGCTCGACGGTACGGTGGAGTTCATCAAGGGCAACAATGAGTTTACGGTCAACATCGCACTGATGGAGGACAACCGGAGCGTCGCCTCGGTGATCTACGTCCCCTATTTGCAGAAGATGTATTTCGCCGCCCGCGGATTCGGCGCTTTTCTCAAAGAGCATGTCGCGCCCGACGAGACGGCCGCCTACTCCGCCGAGGGGATCATGCAGGGGGCCGGACGTCTGCCTTTCGTCGCCCTGCCGAAGGGGCGGCTGCGCGTAGCGGTCTCCCGGTCGCACCAGACGGCCGAAACGGCGGCGCACATCGATGCCCTGCGCGGGCGTTATCCCGACCTGGAGGTGGTGGAGCAGGGCAGTTCCTACAAGTTCTGCATGCTGGCCGAAGGGTCGGTGAACTACTATGTCCGCACTACGCACACCTACGAATGGGACACGGCGGCAGGCGAGCTGATCCTCGCGGAGGCCGGCGGCGTGACGCGCGTCCTGCCCGACGACGCGGAGCTGAAGTACAACAAGGAGAATCTGCAGAATCCCTGGTTCGTCTGCCGGGGCAGGGGGCTCGATCTCGACTGACCGGCGGCGACGGCCTCCGGGGCGGCCGCCGTGCGGGCGGACGTTTTTTGCATCTTGGCGCGCCTTTTTTGAATACTCTGGAAATATTTTGTTATTTTTGTGCTTTCAAAAACTCTCAAAGCCCTTTTTCAGCATGGAGAAGACCGTAAAACTGCACGACAAAACTTTCCGGGTAATGATCCCCGCCGAGAAGATCGACCAGGCCGTGACGGCGGTGGCCGAACGGATCAACAACGACTATGCCGACAAGGATACTCCGCTCTTCGTGGGGGTTCTCAACGGCTCGTTCATGTTTCTGAGCGACCTGATCAAGAAGATCGAATTCAACAGCGAACTTTCGTTCGTGAAGATCTCCTCCTACGAGGGAACCTCTTCGACGGGACAGATCAGAAGCCTGATCGGACTGAACGGATCCATCGAGGGCCGGCATGTCATCATCGTGGAGGATATCGTCGATACGGGCGAGAGCATTGCCCACATGATCGCCGATCTGGAGAGCCGCAAGCCCGCCAGCGTCGAGGTCTGCACGCTCTTCTTCAAGCCCGCATCCTACTCGAAGCAGTACCCGATCCGCTACCGGGCTCTGGAGATCGGCAACGAGTTCATCGTGGGCTACGGTCTGGACTACGACCAGCTGGGCCGCAATTTGAAAGACGTTTACGTCGTGACGAATGAATAACGAGAAAACCGATACCGACCTGCTCGACGGAGGGCGCAAGCTGCCCCTCGTCGAGGATTTCTATACCATCCAGGGCGAAGGCTTCCATGCCGGCAAGCCCGCCTACTTCATCCGCCTGGGCGGTTGCGACGTGGGCTGCCGCTGGTGCGACGCCAAGTACACATGGAACCCCCGGCTCTATCCGCCCGTCGGGATCGAACGGATCGTCGGCCGGGCGACGGGCTGTCCGGCCCGCGCCATCGTCATAACGGGCGGCGAGCCGCTGCTCTACCCGCTCGGGCCGCTGACCGGCATCCTGCGCGAACGGGGGCTCGAGATCTTTCTCGAGACCTCGGGGTCGCACCCCTTCAGCGGCTGTTTCGACTGGGTGTGCCTTTCGCCCAAGCGGCAGCAGCCTCCGCTGGAGGAGGCCTATGCCCGGGCCGACGAGCTGAAGGTGATCGTGGAGCGGGAGGAGGATTTCGACTGGGCCGAGCAGAACGCCCGCCGGGTGCGCCGTTCGTGCCGGCTCTACCTGCAGCCCGAGTGGAGCGTCGCGGAGCGGATGATGCCCCGCATCGTCGAGTATGCGAAAGAGCACCCCGCCTGGTCGATCTCGATCCAGAGCCACAAATACATGCGGATTCCCTGACATGATTGCCCTGCGCTCCCGTCCGAGCAAGTTCTTCTGGCTGGTGCTGACCGTCGTGACGGTCGGTTTCACGGCTTTCGTGGTGGTGCGGAATCTGGTCCACGTCTGGAAGATCAAGCGCAGCCTTTCGCAGCTCGGGGAGCAGCGTCGTGCCTACCTCGAGCAGATCGAGGCCGACAGCGCCCTGATCGAACAGCTCCGCTACGACGACTATCTGGAGGAGTACGCCCGCGAGCGGTTCCGCATGCAGCGCGACGGCGAGCGGGTCTTTCTCTTCGAAGAATGAACGATCCCGGGCGACTGGCCCGGGATTTGCAATTTCATTCGCCGAACCAAAATCTTAGAAGCGAATGAATCACGGTATCAGTATTCTTTTCAGGGCCATCCCGCTGGCGATGGCCGCTTTCTGTTTCGCCTACGGAGCCTACGTATTCTCCGCGGGCGACGATCCGTCGCGTCTGACGGCGGGTCCCGTCGTTTTCTTTCTGGGAGCCATCTGTCTGGCACTCTATTGTACGGCCACGACCATCATCCGGCAGATCATCGGCAGCTATACGAAAACGGCGAAGTATCTCTTCCCGATCATCGCCTATGCGGCGGCGCTCCTCACTTTCGTCTGCGGCACGATCATGATCCGCTCCTACATGCCCGGCAGTTACGTGACGGGCCACGTCGTCTGCGGACTGGGCCTGATCGCCGCCTGCGTCGCTACGGCTGTGACCGCCTCCACCCGCTTCAGCCTGATCCCCGCCAACTCGGCCGACGAGACCTTCTCGGTCAACCGCGACGGTTTTTCGGCCGGCAGGGTGGCGCTGCTGATCTCGCTGGTGGCTATTTTCGCCCTGGCGGCCTGGATCTGGTGCATCCTGCTTCTCATTCGCGGGGCGAGCACGCCTCATCTGGTCGCCGGCAGCGTCATGTTCGGCATCGCCTGCGTCTGCACGTCGCTCATCGCGCTGGTCTCCAGCATCGCCCGGCAGGTGCGCGGCTGCTATACGATGGCCGAGCGACGCCGCTGGACGGGGCTGGTGATCGGCATGGGTGCCGCCGCCTTCGTGATGGGCGTCGTGCTGCTCTTCCTCTACCGGGGCCATCCGGTCGATTTCGTCGCCTTCGTGCTTTTCGGTCTGGCGCTGATCTGCTGGAGCATCTCGAGCAAGGTGATTCTGCTGGCGAAGGTGTGGCATGCGGAGTACAGGCTGGCCAACCGGATTCCGATCATTCCCGTGCTGACGGCCCTCATCTGCCTCTTCATGGCGGCTTTCCTCTTCGAGGGGGCTCTTTTCGATGCGAAGTACTTCGTGCCCGCGCGGGTGCTGACCGGATTCGGCGCCATCTGCTTCACGCTTTTCTCGATCGTCTCCATTCTGGAGAGCGGCACCGGAAAGCGGTAGAGGCGTATTCCGCCCGATGAAATCCGTGAGCCGTCCGCCGTCGAGGCGGGCGGCTCCGTTTTTGCACCTGCCTACGGTCGAAATATTTCCAGGTGTTTGCTTTTTTCTCATATTTTATTCGTACCTTTATCGTGCAAACAACCGTAATCAAAAACGACTATCATAATGAACCTGAATCACGAAACGGAGCGGCGCCTGAGGCGGGTCGCCGAACAATTTTCGCTGGAGGGCGACATTGAAAGCATCCGCTCGCTGGGCGACGGATTCATCAACGACACGCTCCTCGTCCGGACGGCGGGCACGGCGCCCGACTACATCCTGCAGCGCAAGAACAAGTCGATCTTTCCGGACGTGCCGGCCATGATGGAGAATATCCGCAAGGTGACGGACCACATCCGCCGGGGCGTCGTCGCCCGCGGAGGCGACCCCATGCGCGAGGTGATGACCGTGGTGCCTACCCGTGACGGCAGGCTCTACTTCGTGGACGAGGAGGGGGAGTACTGGGCCGTGACGATCTTCATTGCCGATACGGTCGCCTACAACCGCGCCGACACCCCGGAGCTGGCCCGCAAGGGGGGCGAGGGGATCGGCAAGTTCCAGGCGCAGCTGGCCGACTTCACCGAGCCGCTGGCCGAGACGATCAAGGGTTTCCACAACATCCGCTACCGTTTCGGGCAGTGGGATGCCGTGCTGGCCGCCGATCCCGCGGGGCGCAAGGCTTCGGTCGCAGAAGAGATCGGCTGGGTGGAGAGCCGCCGTCGCGAGATGCTCTCCTTCTGGGAGCTGGTCGAGCAGGGGGTGCTGCCTACCCGCGTGACCCACAACGACACGAAGATCAATAACGTGCTCTTCGATGCACGGGGCGAGGTGCTTTGTGCCATCGACCTCGATACGGTGATGAACAGCACCTGCCTGAACGATTTCGGCGATGCCATCCGCACCTACGCGAATACGGGAGCCGAGGACGATGCCGACCTCTCGCAGGTGGGCCTTTCGCCCGAGATGTTCCGCGCCTACACCGATGGTTTCCTCTCGCAGCGGGCTGCGCAGCTGGAGCAGGCGGAGATCGACTACCTCGCCTTCTCGGCCCGTTACATCACCTACGAACAGGTGCTGCGCTTTCTGATGGACTATATCGACGGCGACCGCTACTACCGCGTCAAGTCCGCGGATCACAACCTGGTGCGGACGCGGGCGCAGTACAAGCTGCTGCAAAGCATGGAGGAACAGTATAACGAAATGTGCGCCATCGTGAAGGAAGTGGCCGCGAAATACAGATAGGAGGAGAGCCATGACGACGACCCGAATCGACCATATTCCCGCGCGGACGCCCGAAGAGATCGAGAGCGCTTTCCGCTACGTGGAGCTGCGGCCCGTGGCCTGCAACAACTGGGCGCAGGAGTATCCCTATGCACCGAAAGTAGGCTTTCGGATGTTCCACACCGGAGAGAAGCTCTACCTGCGTTTCGAGGTGGAGGAGCGCTATACGCAGGCGCTCGTGGCCGAGGACAACGGCGAGGTGTGGACCGATTCGTGCGTGGAGTTCTTCCTCTCGCTCGACGATACGGGCTACTACAACTTCGAGACCTCGTGCAACGGCCGCCTGCTGCTCGCTTTCCGCAAGCGGAAGACCGAACCGACCTACGCCTCGCCCGAGGTGATGCGGTCGGTGGAGCGCTGGCCGTCGCTCGGCGGGGAGTGCTTCGCCGAGCGCGAGGGGGATAACCGCTGGACGATGACGCTGGCCGTGCCGGCATCGGCGCTGTTCCGTCACCGCCTCGGTTCGTGGTGCGGCGTCGAGGCCCGCATGAACCTCTACAAGTGCGGCGACAAGCTCACGAAGCCCCACTTTCTGTCGTGGAAGCCGATAGACGCTCCGGCGCCCGATTTCCACCTGCCGCAATATTTCAGGACCGTTCAATTTTCAAAATAATATGAAAAACAACAAGTATTCTTTGCCGAAGGATGGCGGACTGATCGCGTCCGCCGCACCGCGCGACATCATTCATCGTTACGAGAAAATGCACACGCTGGTGTATGAGAGTGAGTATGAAGGAGTACAATACGTGGCCGACACCATCGTCAAGATGATTCGCAACCACAACGAGGCCAACTGTTCGAACCAGATCTACGAGGAGAACGTCCCCTTTACGCTGGGTCTTTCGACGGGCCGCACGCCGCTGGGTCTCTACAACGAACTGGTGAAGCGTTACAAGCGGGGCGAAATCAGCTTCGCCAACGTGGCCGTGTTCGGTCTCGACGAGTTCTATCCGATCCGCAAGACCGAGCAGCAGAGCCGCAACTACCGGATTTACGAGGAGTTCCTCAATCAGGTCGACATCCTGCCCGAGAATGTCCATATCCCCGACGGTACGGTCGCCTTCGACCGCGTGTCGGAGTATTGCGCCTCCTACGACCAGATGGTCCGGAAGATCGATCTGATCGTGGTCGGCATGGGCGAGCAGGGGCAGATCGGCTTCAACGAGCCCGGCTCCTACGCCAAGTCGCGCACCCGTCTGGTGCAGCTCACGCACGATTCGCGCAAGTTGCAGTCGGGCGCTTTCTTCGGTTTGGAGAACACCCCCAAGATGGGCATTACGATGGGGCTGGATACGGTAATGCGCGCCGAGAAGATCATCCTGATGGCGTGGGGCGAGAACAAGGCCGATGTCATTCAGCGGGTGGTCGAGGGCCCCGTGACCGATCAGGTGCCCGCGTCGCTGCTGCAGGAGCATCCCAACATCGAGGTGGTGATCGACGAGAATGCCGCCCAGCTCCTCACGCGCGAGCAGACGCCCTGGCTGGTGGGCCCCTGCGAGTGGACGCCGAAGTTCGTCCGCAAGGCCGTGGTATGGCTGTGCGGCGTGGTGAACAAGCCCATCCTGAAGCTGACCTACAAGGACTATATCGAGAACTCGTTGGGCGAACTGCTGGAGCAGGGCCGCACCTACGACCGGATCAATATCGACGTATTCAACGACCTGCAGCACACCATCACCGGCTGGCCGGGCGGCAAACCCGGAGCCGACGACTCGACGCGCCCCGCCCCGTCGACCCCCTTCCCCAAGCGGGTCGTCATCTTCTCGCCGCACCCCGACGACGACGTGATCTCGATGGGCGGCACTTTCATCCGTCTCGTGCAGCAGGGGCACGACGTGCACGTGGCCTACGAGACTTCGGGTAACGTGGCCGTGGCCGACGACGTGGTGCTCCAGAACATCGACACCGCTCGTGAACTGGGTTACGGCGACCATGTCGAGGAGGTTCGGCAGATCATCGCCTCGAAGAAGAAGGGCGAGCCCGAGCCCCGTCCGCTGCTCAATCTGAAGGGTTCGATCCGCCGCGCCGAGGCGCGCGCCGCCGTCCGCTCGTTCGGCCTGAATCCCGATACGAACGCCCACTTCCTGAACCTGCCTTTCTACGAGACGGGCGGCATCAAGAAGGGCCAGCTGACGGAGAAGGATATCGATATCATCGTGAAGCTGCTGCGCGACATCCAGCCCGATCAGATCTACGCCGCCGGCGACCTGGCCGACCCGCACGGTACGCACCGCACCTGCATGGAGGCCGTACTGGGCGCGCTGGAGGTCGTCAAGGACGACGAATGGCTGAAGAACTGCCACCTGTGGCTCTACCGCGGAGCCTGGATGGAGTGGGACCTCGGTATGGTGGACATGGCGGTGCCCCTCTCGCCTGACGAGATGATCATGAAGCGTCACGCCATCTACCGCCACCTTTCGCAGAAGGACATCATGCCTTTCCCGGGCAGCGATCCCCGCGAGTTCTGGCAGCGCGCCGAGGAGCGCACGCAGAACACCGCCCGTCTGTACGACAAGCTGGGCATGGCCGAATATCAGGCCATCGAGGTGTTCGTGAGAATGTTTTAGGTCAATTATTACGAAACAAAAACAATAGAAACCATGAGACTGATTATTGAGAACACCTCCGAACAGGTGGCCCGGTGGGCGGCCCGTTACATTGTCGAACAGATCAGGCTGAAGGCGAAGTATACCCCGTCGCCCTTCGTGCTCGGCCTGCCAACGGGATCGACACCGCTGGAGACCTACAAGGAGCTGATCCGTCTGTACGAGGCCGGTGAGGTTTCGTTTGCCAACGTCGTGACCTTCAACATGGACGAGTATGTCGGCCTGGCGGAGGATCACCCCGAGAGCTACCACTCCTTCATGTGGAACAACTTCTTATCGCACATCGACATCAAGCCCGAGAATGTGAACATTCTGAACGGCAACGCCCCCGATCTGGAGCAGGAGTGCGCCGACTACGAGAAGCGTATCGTCGACGCCGGCGGTATCGACCTCTTCATGGGCGGTGTCGGTGAGGACGGACATATCGCCTTCAACGAGCCCTTCTCGTCGCTCAACTCGCGGACCCGTCAGAAGACCCTCACGCAGGATACCATCATCGTCAACTCGCGTTTCTTCGGCGGCGACGTGAACCAGGTACCCAAGACTGCCCTGACGGTGGGTGTTGGTACGGTGCTCTCGTCGAAGAAGGTGATGATTCTGGCGACCGGACACAAGAAGGCGCGCGCCGTGCGTCACGGTGTTGAGGGGGCCTACAACCATCAGTGGACCATTTCGGCCTTGCAGGTGCACCCGTGCAGCATTCTGGTGTGCGACGATCCCGCCGCCGAGGAGCTGCGTGTGGCGACCTACCGCTACTTCAAGGATATCGAGCGCGACAACCTGCTGTAGGATTTCGCTCCGCAACGAAAAAAGGAGGCTGCCTGGCAGCCTCCTTTTCTCGTTGTCCCACCCACTATATCGATGCGTAGTAGGGAATGATAAAAGAGTAATCCGGAGGATTACTCTTTTGGGTTACAGGATCAGTTGAAAGGTCGCCTCGTCTTTCCAGCCCTCGGGCGAACGGTTCCAGTCGCGCTTCACGCCTACCGGTTCGAATCCGACCCCGCGGAACAGCGCCAGACTGGCGGCGTTGTCCGTCTCGATGCCGCACCACAGCTGATGCAGCCCCAGCGTCGTGCGGGCGTAGTCGATCAGTATCCGCAGGGCGTCCGTGGCGTATCCCTCACCCCGGTCCTCGGTGCGGTGGATCAGGATGCCCACTCCGGCCCGGCGGTGCAGGGGGTCGATTTCGAAGAGGTCGAGGGCACCCAGCGCCCGCCCTCCGTGTGTCTCGACGATCAGGCGCAGCTGACGGCTCTGGAACAGATCGTAGCGCTGCGACTCGATCAGTGCCTCCAGCGCGTGCCGGGAGAACGGGGCGAGCGTGCCGCTGACGCCCCAGACCGACGGGTCGTTCTCCCAGGCGTAGAGCAGGTCGATATCGCCGGGCTCCAGCGCCCGCAGCCGGCAGAGCCGGCCCTCCAGATTGACGCCCCGGCGGATCAAAGTCCGATGATTTTGTTGCGGATCAACATGGCCGAACCCCAGGCGCTGGCGGTCTCGGTCATCTTCGATACGCGGAACTTGGTATCCTTGTAGACCAGGTTGAGCGAATATTTGTTCGTGGCCGATTTCAGCGGCAGCATGATGTAGTCGTCCGCCGCGGCGAGGTTGCCGCCCACGATCACCGTCTCGGGGTTGAAGGTGTTGATCAGGAAGGCGACGGCCTTGCCGACCTTCTCGCCCGCCTCCTCGATCAGTTCGATCGAGAGGTTGTCGTCGTTCTTGGCGGCGGCGATGATGTCGTCGATATGGATGGGCTCCTGCCGGTTGTACTTGTCGCGGAGGATGGTGTTCACGCCGCTGTCGATCAGGTGTAGGATCTTGTTTTCGATCGCTACGCCCGACACTTCGGTCTCCAGACACCCCTTCTTGCCGCACGAACAGATGATCTCGTTGTCGAAGAAGGGTATGTGGCCGAATTCGCCGGCGAAGCCGCTCTTGCCGTAGTAGAGTTGTCCGTTGATGACGATGCCGACGGCTACGCCGCGACCCATGTGCAGGTAGAGGATGTTGTTCTCGTCCTTCGACTTGCCGCAGGTGTACTCTGCGTAGCAGCGGGCCCGGGTGTCGTTTTCGAGGTGCACCCGCAGTCCGATGCGCTCCTCGATGATGTCACGCAGGGGCTGTTCGCTCGAGGTGAAGTATTTGTAGCTGTTTCCCGTCTCGGAGTTGACGCGGCCCACGATGCTGACGCCCACGCCCAGAATCTTGTCGCGGTTGACGCCGCAACCGTCGATGAAACCTGCGATGTTCGAGCAGATCCGCTCCAGACACTGCGGGCGGTCGACGAGCTCGAAGTCGTTGTCGATCTGCTCCTTGATGATGTTGTTCTGCAGGTCGGTGACTAAGTAGGTCATGTGGTCGCGGCCCACGTTGATGCCTACGAAGTAAATGGCCGAATTAGCCAGTCCGAAGACATTGGGACGGCGTCCGCCGGGGGTCTCCACCTTGCCCAGGTCGGAGACGATGTTCTCCTCGACCAGCTCCTGCACGAGTTTGGTGATGGTCGGGACACTGATGTGCAGCTCTTTTGTCAGCTCCGAAAGGGTGCATTCGCCGTTTACGGCCATGTAAGCGATGATGTTCCGCTTTATCAGGTTGTTCTTGTGCGAGATACCGTGCAGGCTCTCGTCGCCGTGTCTATTGAAAAATTCGGTTAATGAACTCATGGGATAAACGAATATGGGGCTTTTTGCGTCACAAATATAAAAATTTTTATCGGAAGTTGCGCCTTTGTTTGTAAGTTATTTTAATAATTTTTTGACTTTTCTTAAAAGAAAATGCGGGAGCACCCTGTTTCCGGGGCTCCCGCATCGGAGCGAGCGGATGATTATCCGCTTGATTGCTACATTTTTAGAGCGTCGACTTCGACTCTACCGCAGCCGAGGCGTCCACCTTCTTGATAAGGCCTTGAAGTACGCTGCCGGGACCCAGCTCGGTGAACTCCGTTACGCCGTCGGCCAGCATATTCTTGACGATATAGGTCCAGCGTACCGGGGCGGTGAGCTGGGCGATCAGGTTGGCCTTGATCTGCTCAGGATCGGTATAGGGCTTCGCGTCCACATTCTGATAGATGGGGCAGACCGGAGTGTGGAAGGGGGCTTCGGCGATGGCCTGAGCCAGCTCCTCCTTGGCCGGAGCCATCAGCGGCGAGTGGAAAGCTCCGCCGACAGGCAGACGCAGGGCGCGACGGGCTCCGGCGGCCTTCAGCTGCTCGCAGGCGGCATCGACAGCCTCCACGGCACCCGAGATGACGAGCTGGCCGGGGCAGTTGTAGTTGGCGGCGACCACTACGCCGTCGATTCCGGCGCATACCTCCTCGACGACCTTGTCCTCCAGACCCAGGATGGCGGCCATCGTGCCGGGCTGTGCCTCGCAGGCCTTCTGCATAGCCAGCGCACGCTTCGATACCAGCTTCAGACCGTCCTCGAACGAGAGCGCTCCGGCGACTACCAGCGCGGAGAACTCGCCCAGCGAGTGGCCGGCTGCGGCGTCGGGCTTCACGCCCAGTGCTTTGGCCATGATGACCGAGTGGAGGAATACGGCGGGTTGGGTTACTTTCGTCTGCTTCAGCTCCTCGTCCGTACCGGCGAACATGATGTCGGTGATGCGGAACCCGAGGATTTCGTTGGCCTGCTCGAAGAGGGCCTTCGCTTCGGGTACATTTTCATACAGGTCCTTGCCCATGCCTACCGACTGGGCGCCCTGACCGGGGAAAACGTATGCGTGTTTCATATGCTGTTCGTTTTAGAATTACGGGGGCAAAGTTAATAAAATAATTTGAAATTCAACGCTCCGGGGCGCCGGATTCCGGCCGCTGCCCGAACGGGGCGCAGGGGTGGGGGACTATTGCCGGAAAACGGTGTCGACGATCAGCTTCGTCGCCCCCTGATGCTGCGAGGTGTACGCTTTGATCCGGCAGGCCGTTTCCCGATAGGTCGTCTCGTCGTCGCGCAGCGGGGAGAACCACCCGATCAGCTCGCCGGCATTCGCCACCGACCGGGCGCCGCCGATAGCGATCAGCTCCCGGGCCTCCTTGAACTTGGCGTAGTTGGGACCGAAGGCGAGCGGCAGGCCGAACGTGGCTGCCTCCAGCGTGTTATGGATGCCGACTCCGAATCCCCCGCCGATGTAGGCCCAGTCGGCATAGCCGTAGACCGAAGAGAGCATGCCGATCGTGTCGAGCACGAGCACCTGGCACTTCTCGAACGAGGTCGCGTCGCAGCACTGCGTGTAGCGCACGGCACCTCCCCGCACGCTCCGGAGCAGGTGGGCGATGCGCTCCTCGTCCATCTCATGGGGAGCGACGACGAAGCGGATCTCCGGATTGCGGTCGATCAGCTCCAGCAAAATCTCCTCGTCGGGACCCCAGGTCGATCCGGCGACCAGCAGCCGGTGCGAACCCTTGAAGCGCTCGACGAGCTCGATCCGTTTGGCGGCGGCGGCGATGGCAGCCACCCGGTCGAACCGTGTGTCGCCTGCGACGACGACATTCGCGTGCCCCAGCTCGGCGAGCAGTCGTTTCGACTCCTCGTTCTGTACGAAGAAGGTCTCGAAGCTCTTCAGTGCCCGGCGCCACATCCATCCGTACCATTTGAAGAATACCGAGTCGCGGCGGAAGATGGCCGAGACGACGAACGTGCGGATGCGGCGGCGGCGCAGCTCGTCCAACATGTTGAGCCAGAACTCGTATTTCACGAAAAGTGCCGCTTCGGGCTTTACGATGTCCAGGAATCGGCGGACGTTGTGCGGCAGGTCGAGCGGCAGGTAGAAGATGTAGTCGGCTCCGGCATAGTTCTTGCGAATCTCGTAGCCGGAGGGCGAGAAGAAGGTCAGCAGGATCTTGCGGTCGGGATATTCGCGCTTGAGACGTTCCATCAGCGGGCGGCCCTGTTCGAACTCGCCCAGCGAAGCCACGTGAAGCCAGACGATACGATCTCCCGGCGCGATGGTTCGTGCCATCCGCTCGAGGAGCCCTTTCCGACCCTCTTTCCAGAGCCGGGCTTTGGGATTCCAGCAGGCCGCCAGGGCGATGGCGGATGAGTAGGCGCGGAGTCCCAAATTGTATAACCACATCGTCGTTATCCGTTTTGTGCGTGCAAAGATAACATCTTTTGTCGTAAAACCAAAATCACCAGTGCGATTCCATCGCATTCTCCGCAAAGCGCACGTCGAATGTACCGTCGGCACGTGTCTCGACGGCGCACAGGTCGAAGAGCGGCGTCTCAGGCGAGGGGTGAAGCGCCAGATAGAGCGCGGCCGCCCGCCGGAGCGACCGGAACTTGTCGCGGTCGATGGCCTGCTCGGGAGTGGTCCACCCGCCCGCCTTGCGGGTCTTGACCTCCACGAAGTGGATCTCGTCCCAACGGCGGGCGATGATGTCGATCTCGTAACGTCCGTTCCGCCAGTTGCGTTCCACGATCACGAACCCCCGGCTGCGCAGCCAATCCGTCGCGATGCGCTCGCCGCGGGCTCCGATCTCCGCACTCGTCTCCATGCTTACCTTATAATAAAAAGGAGAGGTCCTCTCCGGGTTGCAGTTCGCGGATGGGCTCGCCCTTCTTGAAGAGGCGCAGCGGGCGGCCGATCAGTGTGAGACCTTCGTCCGTAAGGCGCAGCATGGAGCCTTCCCGAAGTCCGACGACCCAGCGGCGCGGGTTAGCCTCGATATACTCCAGAATGCGCTGCTCGCGCGTCTCGCCGGCGTGCCCGGCGGGGTTGGCGTCCAGGTAGTGGGGGTTGATCTGGAATTTGACGGCGCCGATGGCATCGAACGACTCGGGCTGTACGATGGGCATGTCGTTCGTGGTCGAGATGGTCGGGCAGGCGACGTTGCTGCCGGCCGACCAGCCTACGTAGGGGACACCGGCCGCGATGCGGCGGCGGATGGCGCCCATGAGCTGCTGCTCCTGCATCTTTTTGGCCAGCGCGAAGGTGTTGCCGCCGCCGACGCAGATCGCTTCGGCGTGGCGGATCATCATCCGCGGGTTGGGCGACTGGTGGATGGAGCGGACCCGGATGCCCAGTTCGTCGAAGCGCGCCTGCACCCTGCGCTCGTACTCGGCATAGGGGAAGGTGACCGCGGCGTAGGGGATGAAGACGATCTCCTTGATGCCGCGAAGCGTTTGTGCGATCTCGGCCATCGGATATTGCAGGTAGGGCTCGCCGGCGTTGGTCGAATTGGATATGAGGAGTAGGTTCATAATATACTGATATTTAATTGTTTATATGTGTGGATCGAAAATCGGTCGATAAAATCTTGCTTCGTAATGTCAAAAGTAATAAAAAAAGTGTTACTTTTGCCCAAAATTGTGGAAGAAATAACTGGTTTGCGAAAACTATTTCTACAAAATAATTGTTTAACTTAAAAAATTAAAGTTATGTCAGAAGTACAGTCGAAAGTTGTCGAGATCATCGTTGACAAATTGGGCGTTAAGGAGTCGGAAGTGGTTCCCGAAGCAAGTTTCACCAACCACCTGGGTGCCGATTCGCTCGATACCGTTGAGCTGATCATGGAGTTCGAGAAGGCATTCGATATCCAGATCCCCGACGAGGACGCTGAGAAGATCGCTACCGTTGGCGACGCCATCAACTACATCGAGGAGCACAAGAAATAATTTTCCCCTCAATCCATACTTTTTTCATTTCCGAACCAAATCTTTACGAATTTTATGACAGAGAGAAGAGTAGTTGTTACGGGCATCGGTACGATCAACCCGCTCGGCAATAATATTGAAGAGTATTTTTCCAATCTCGAAAAGGGGGTTAGCGGTGCCGCACCGATTACGCATTTCGACGCCGAAAAATTCAAGACCCGGTTCGCCTGCGAAGTGAAAAACTACGACTGGTCCCAGCATTTCGACCGCAAGGAGGTGCGCAAGTACGACCTCTTTACGCAGTACGCTCTGGTAGCCGCCACGCAGGCCGTGGAGGATGCCGGTTTCGATCTCGAAAAGACCGATCTGGAGCGTGTCGGCGTGATCTGGAGTTCCGGTATCGGAGGACTCAAGTCCTTCTTCGATGAATGTCTGGGCTATGCCGAGGGCGGTATGACCCCTCGGTTTAGCCCATTCTTCATTCCCCGCATGATCGCTGATATCGCTGCGGGATTCATCTCCATGAAATACGGTTTCATGGGCCCCAACTACTGCACTGTGTCGGCATGCGCTTCGTCGAACCACGGCCTGATCGACGCCTTCAACCAGATCCGTTACGGCAAGGCCGACGTGATGGTCGCCGGCGGTTCGGAGGCTGCTGTCAACGAACCTTCGGTAGGCGGTTTCAACTCCATGCAGGCGCTCTCGACCCGTAACGACGATCCGGCTACGGCTTCGCGTCCGTTCGACGTCGACCGCGACGGCTTCGTCGTAGGCGAAGGCGCCGGCGCCCTGATTCTGGAGGAGTACGAACACGCCAAGGCCCGCGGTGCCAAGATCTACTGCGAGTTCGTCGGCGGAGGCTGTTCGGCCGACGCCCACCACTTCACGGCTCCCCATCCCGAGGGAAAGGGTGCCATCAAGGCCATGCGCGACGCGCTGAACGATGCCGGGCTGAAACCCGAAGAGGTGGATTACGTGAATGTACACGGTACCTCGACCCCGCTGGGCGACCTCGCCGAGCTGAAGGCCGTGGCCGGAGTATTCGGCGACCACGCCTACGAGATGAACATCTCCTCGACCAAGTCGATGACCGGTCACCTGCTGGGTGCCGCCGGTGCCGTCGAGGCGCTGGCCTGCATCTTCGCCATCACGCATGGCGTCGTGCCCCCCACCATCAATTGCAGCAACCTCGATCCCGAGATCGACACCAAACTCAATCTGACGCTCGACAAGGCGCAGAAGCGTGAGGTGAAGGTGGCTCTGAGCAATACGTTCGGTTTCGGCGGTCACAACTCGACGGTCATCCTTCGCAAGTGCGAGTAAACTCTTCGACGAGCCGTGTTCGATTTCCTGCTGCGTCCCCTGAGACGTAATTTCGGCCCCGACAAAGAGCATTACAGACATATGGACGATATGTTCGGGTTCATCCCGAACAATATCGAACTTTACAAGCTGGCTTTGATTCACAAGTCAGCTTCTTTTGTTTTGTCGGACGGCAGCCAGATCAACAACGAACGGTTGGAGTATCTGGGCGATGCCGTGATAGAGGCGGTCACTTCGGATTTCCTCTACATCGAGTTTCCCGATCAACCCGAAGGCGTTCTCACGCAACTGCGCTCCAAGATCGTCTCGCGCCAGTCGCTCAATGCGCTGGCCGTGAAGCTGGGACTGGACAAGCTGCTGGTGGCGCACTCCGGTGCCACGATCTCCCAGAAGCATATCTACGGGGATGCTTTCGAGGCGATGATGGGGGCCATCTACCTGGATCAGGGCTACAACTTCGTCAACCGCCTGCTCATCAACCGGATCTATGCCGCTTGCCTGGACATGGAGTCGCTCACCGAGGAGGAGACCGATTTCAAGAGCCGTCTGATCGAGTGGTGCCAGAAGAACCGCCATGCCATCGTCTTCCGCACGCGGCACAGCTCCTCGTCGAGCAGTTTCGTCTCGACCGTCTTCATCGACGAGATGGAGGTGGGACACGGAGCCGGCGCCTCGAAGAAGGAGGCGGAGCAGAACGCCGCCTATCGGATGGCGCAGTCCTCGATGGACGACGAGGCTTGTCTGCGGGCGCTGGACCGGCTGGACCGGGTGGAGACCGCCCAATAATCGGAATCGGATGAATTCGCTGCACGATCTGCTGCAACTCAAGGGGGCCAGTTCGCTGACCGACGTCGAGTTGCTGGCCCTGTTGATGGACGACGGCGCCGAAGGTTCGCTCGCGCGCGCCGAGGCGCTGCTGCAGGCGTGCGGCGGGTCGCTCTTGGGGGTAGGGCGCTCGGAGTTGGCCCGGCTGCGCATGACGGCCGGCGTGGGGCTGAAGCGTGCGGCCCGGCTGGTCGTGTCGGCGGAGCTGGGACGCCGCATGCTGGCGCAGGATGCCGCCATAGCGGTGCGGAGCGTGACGACCAGCGAGGATGTGGTCCGTATGTTCCGGCCGCGGCTGCTCGATCTGGCCCACGAGGAGTGCTGGGCGCTCTATCTCGGATCGTCCAATCGGATCATCGATCAGGTGAGGATCAGCCAGGGCGGCGTGGAGGGCACGGTCGTGGATCATCGGCTGGTCGTGAAGCGGGCGCTGGAGCTGCTTGCCACGCAGTTGATTCTGATTCACAACCATCCGTCGGGCACGGCGGAGCCGAGCGAGGAGGACAAGCTCCTGACCCGCCGGATTGCCGAGGCGGCGGCGCTGTTCGACATCCGCCTGCTGGACCATCTGATCCTCTCACGCCACGACCATTACAGTTTCCGCGGACACGGATTG
This sequence comes from uncultured Alistipes sp., assembly GCA_910577475.1. Lineage (GTDB taxonomy): Bacteria > Bacteroidota > Bacteroidia > Bacteroidales > Rikenellaceae > Alistipes. The sequence goes on along the minus strand of CAJTLJ010000012.1, from coordinate 44,365 downwards.
CTCTGACGCTCCGTTTCAGCCGCAGCTCTCTGAGCGCCGCATCGTCTTTTCCGGAGATAATCCGTATATTTTTTCTATTTTTGCGCGGTTTTTCAGGTAAATGAGATTTCGATGACAAGAAACGAATGGCACGGTCACGGAGCGATGCTCGTGGCCGAAATCATGTGGGGGCTGATGGCTCCCGTTGCGAAGTTGGTTTTGTCGGGGGCCGTCACACCGCTGCTGTTGACCGATTGCCGGCTTCTGGGTGCGGCGCTGTTGTTCTGGACCACCTCGCTCTTCACCCGGAAGGAGCCCGTACACCACAAGGACATGCTGCGGCTCTTCTTCGCCGCCCTGCTGGGCGTGGTCTTCAATCAGGGCATGTTCCTCTTCGGTCTGGGGCACACCTCGCCCATCAATGCGTCGGTCATCACGACCTCGCTGCCGATCCTGACGATGATCATCTCCGCCCTCTACCTGCGCGAACCCGTGACGGGCAAGAAGTTGCAAGGGGTCTTTCTCGGTGCGCTCGGAGCCCTGCTGCTCATCCTGAGCGGCCGTCAGGGCGGCTCGACGGGCGGTTCGATGCTGGGCGACCTGCTCTGCCTGTTGGCGCAGCTGAGCTTCTCATGCTATCTGGTATTTTTCAAGGGTCTGACGGGACGCTATTCGCCGGTGACCCTCATGAAGTGGATCTTTACCTATGCCTCGATCTGCGTCATTCCCTTTTCGTATGGTGAAATTCTCGCGGTGGAGTGGAGCCGGATCGATCCGATGAGCCTCGCGGGCGTTCTTACCGTAGTGTTCTGCGGTACCTACATCAGCTACCTGCTCGTGCCGGTCGGCCAGCGTTACCTGCGCCCCACCGTGACCAGCATGTACAACTACGTGCAGCCCATCGTAGCCAGCTGCGTGGCGGTCTGGTGGGGGCTCGACAGTTTCAATCTGCTCAAGGGCGCGGCCGTGGTGCTGGTCTTCACGGGGGTCTTCTTCGTGACGAAGAGCCGCAGCCGGGCCGACCTGGAGGCTGCGGGCGAGGAGGTTTGACGGTTTCGGACTGCCATTTTGTCACGCGCGGCGAGCCGTTTGGCAGATTCCGGGACGTGGCATAACGTTTGAAGTGTCAAAAGGCAAAGAAAATAACAAAAACGGAAATACGATGGCAAACGGAAAAATCGGGGTTACTACGGAGAACATCTTCCCCGTCATCAAAAAGTTTCTCTACTCGGATCACGAAATCTTTCTGCGCGAGCTGGTCTCGAACGCCGTGGATGCGACCCAGAAGCTCAAGACCCTCTCGGCCAAAGGCGAGATGCAGGGCGAACTGGGCGATCTGACGATTCGCGTCTCGGTGGACAAGGAGGCCAAAACCCTCACCGTGACCGACCGCGGTGTCGGTATGACGGCCGAGGAGGTGGACCGCTACATCAACCAGATCGCGTTCTCGGGTGCCGAGGAGTTCATGGCGAGGTACAAGGATCAGGCGATCATTGGCCACTTCGGACTGGGTTTCTACTCTTCGTTCATGGTGTCGGACAAGGTGGAGATCATCACCCGCTCGTTCCGCGAGGGGGCCAGAACGGTGCGCTGGAGCTGCACGGGTACCCCCGAGTTCGAGATGGAGGAGACCGACGAGGCGCACGACCGCGGCACCTCGATCGTGCTGCACCTCTCGGAGGAGTGCGCCGAGTATGCCGACGAGGCCAAGATCGAGGGACTGCTCAAGAAATACTGCCGGTTCCTGCCCGTGCCCATCGCCTTCGGCAAGGTCAAGGAGTGGAAGGACGGCAAGTACGTCGACACGGACCGGGACAACATCATCAATAACGTCGAGCCGCTCTGGACCCGCAAGCCTTCGGAGCTGACCGAGGAGCAGTACAAGGAGTTCTACCGCGAACTCTATCCCATGAGCGACGACCCGCTCTTCTCGATCCATCTGAACATCGACTATCCGTTCCACCTGACGGGCATCCTCTATTTCCCGAAGATTCACAACAACTTCGAGATTCAGAAGAACCGGATTCAGCTCTACTCGAACCAAGTCTACGTGACCGATCAGGTCGAGGGCATCGTGCCGGAGTACCTGACGCTGCTGCACGGCGTGATCGACTCGCCCGACATTCCGCTGAACGTGTCGCGCAGCTACCTGCAGAGCGACTCGAACGTGAAGAAGATTTCGAACTACATCACCCGCAAGGTGGCCGACCGTTTGCAGGAGCTCTTCAACACGATGCGCGCGGACTACGAGCAGAAGTGGGACGACCTGAAGATCTTCATCCAGTACGGCATCATCACCGACGAGAAGTTCGCCGAGAAGGCCTCCGAATTCATGCTCTGGAAGAATACCGACGGCAGCTATTTCACACCCAAGGAGTATACCGAGCGGGTGAAGGAGAACCAGACCGACAAGAACAACACGCTGATCTTCCTCTATGTGGACGACGTGGAGGAAAAGCACGCTTTCCTGGAGGCGGCCCGGGCGAAAGGGTACGACGTGCTGGAGATGAACGGCCAGCTGGACAATCACTATATCAACTGGTACGAGTCGAAGCACAACGACTGCCGCTTCGTCCGTGTGGACAGCGACGTGGTGGAGAAGCTGATCCAGAAGCAGACCACGCTCAAGATCTCCCTTTCGGAGGGACAGCAGGAGCTGCTGCGTCCCGTCTTCGAGAGCCAGATGCCGCAGGACGAGAAGATCCACTACAACATCTCGTTCGAGGCCATGGAGCCCGAGGAGGCGCCGGTTGTCATTACGCAGAACGAGTTCATGCGCCGCATGAAGGAGATGGCGGCCATGGGCGGCGGAGGCGGCATGAGCCAGTTCTACGGACAGATGCCCGATAACTTCACGATTGCCGTGAACGGCAATCACCCCATCGTGATCGATATCCTGGGCAAGGTCGAGGCGGCTTACGGCGACAAGCTGAAGTCGATCACCAAGAAGATCGACGCGGCCGCGGCCGAGGAGAAGCGTTTCGAGGAGGTGACTAAGGATAAGAAGGAGGCCGACCTCACGGACGAGGAGAAGACGATGCGCGAGGAGCTGTCGAAGAAGGTGGTTACGCTGCGCGACGAGCGGAACGAGCGCCTGAAGGAGATCGGCCGCGGGAACGATCTGGTGAAGCAGATCATCGACCTGGCCCTGCTGTCGAACGGCATGCTGAAGGGCAAGAGCCTGACCGATTTTATCCAGCGAAGCATCTCGCTGATCGAAAAGTAGCCGATGACGCAACGGAAGCGGGGGCGGACCAGCAATGGCCCGCCCCCGCCTGCGTATCGCAACGAAATCGGGCACGGTATTAGAGGTTTGAAAAAAAATCACTATATTTGTCGTGCGAACTGCCTTTGTGCATCGCCATCGTTTAATTGGAATCTTGGCAGATTTTTTATGTGCGACGATGAAAAACACCCCGACGGGTCGTGTCCCACGTCCCGGAGGTGTTTGGGTAATAATATATGCCTGCGGGCGTGGGTTTTTCCTTATATCGCACAGGTTTTGCCAAGAACCTCAATTAAATATGAGGCCGGACCCGCGTCCGCTCTTTCGTGAAATATGTCGATAAAACCATGATAGGTATGTCAAAGTATAGTTGTTCCGAAGAGTATTTCGATGACTACGGAGTCAGCGAAGGTTTTTGTTTCCAAAAGGCGGATGAAATCGTAGAGTACATTCGGGAGCAGCGGCTCCGTGCTCCTTCGAACGCTATTCCCGACGAGCTGCTGTCCTGGTGGCAGTTCGCCCAGTTGCCCGAGCCGCAGGTGCTGGACCGGATGGAGAAGGTCGAAAAACACCGTCGCGAGATGTGCTGCTGGCTGATCTTCGGACAGATGCTGGAGAGCGTCCGGCTGATCTATCTGCTGCTGACCCACCGGGAGCTGACCGATGACGAAACGGATCTGCTGCTGGAGCGGCAGGCCTTTCTGCTGCGCTACATCCGCATCGCCCGCCGCGAGGGTTGGACGGTTCCCGACTTCGATCTGCTGGAGGTCGACCGGCTGGCCGAGGCCGTCGAGACGGTCGGCGGCTACGAGGTGCTGGACGGATTCGAGGAGGAGGAATAGTCCCGGCCTGGGCGATTTTCGGCGGGAAAAAGCGAAAACGCTTGGCAGATCGGAATTTTATTCCTATTTTTGCAGGCTTTAAAACCCGAAAGGGTTATGCGTAATTATTAACCAACAAAATTTTATAGCATTATGGCTGTTAAAATTCGTCTGGCACGTCATGGTAAGAAGGCTTACGCTTTCTATCACATCGTCGTTGCCGATAGCAGGGCGCCACGTGATGGTAAATTTATCGAGAAACTGGGTACCTACAACCCGAACACGAATCCTGCTACGATCGATCTGAACTTCGAGCAAGCTCTGAATTGGTTGCAGAAAGGCGCACAACCCACCGATACCTGCCGGGCCATCCTCTCCTACAAGGGTGTTCTTTACAAGAAGCACCTGCTGGGCGGCGTAGCCAAGGGCGCTTTCTCCGAGAGCGACGCCGAGGCCAAGTTCAACAAGTGGATGGATGAGAAGAACGGCAAGATCTCCGCGAAGACCGACAAGCTGGCGAGCGATGCCCGGAGCGCCGAGAAGGCCCGTCTGGCTGCTGAGGCCAAGATCAACGAGGAGCGTGCCAAGGCTATCGCCGAGAAGCAGGCTGCCGCTGAGGCCGCTGCCCGCGAGGCTGCCGAGGCTGCTGCTGCCGAAGCCGCCGCCGAGGAGGCCGGTGCAGAGGCTCCTGCCGCCGAGGAGTAGTCTGTCCGGCGACCGACAAGTCAAAACGAGGGTGCCGTTGCAGGCACCCTTTTTCAATTTATTTTTCGGCCCCCGCCGGGCCGGCTCAAACTGCGAATCATGGATCCTGTTGCACGTATATCCAAACTCTTCGGCCGCGAGGGCGAGGTGATTCTGAACCTTTATCCCGAATTCCCCGAGGAGTTCGACTTCGAAAACGAACCTTTGATCGCCCGGGTCGACGGGCTGGAGGTGCCGCTCTACTGCGACCGCTTCGAGAGGCGCGGCCGCAGCAGCGCGCTGGTCCGCTTCGCCGATCTCGACACGCCGCGCCGCGTGGAGGAGTTTCTGGGAAAGGAGCTTTGCGCGGAAATCGGCGACGAGCGGGAGGAGGACGAGTTCTGTATGGAGGACCTGATCGGCTTCGCCGTCGAGGCGAACGGTGTCCGCGGCACGGTCACGGACTATTACGACAGCGAGGCCAATCCGCTGTTCGAGCTCGAACTGGAGGGCCGCAGCGTGCTGGTGCCGGCCGTCGAGGAGTTTTTCGCCCATATCGATTTCGAGGGCTGCGCGGTGAAGCTCGTGCTGCCCGACGGACTGTTGGAGCTGTAGCCTATGGCACGGGTGGTAATCGGACTTTCGGGCGGCGTGGATTCGTCGGTGGCCGCCTGGCTCCTCAAGGAGCAGGGACACGAGGTGATCGGTCTGTTCATGGTCAACTGGCACGACACGACCGGCACACTGGAGGGCGACTGCCCCTGGCACGACGACCGGGTATTCGCCGAACTGGTGGCGCGGCGGCTGGATATCCCGCTGCATGTCGTCGACCTCTCGGCGGAGTATCGCCGGCGGGTCGTGGACTACATGTTCGCGGAGTACGAACGGGGCCGAACGCCCAATCCTGACGTGCTGTGCAACCGGGAGATCAAGTTCGACGTCTTTTTGAAAGAGGCTCTCAAGCTCGGTGCGGAGTACGTCGCTACGGGTCACTACTGCCGCAAGGAGACCGTCTCGGTCGACGGGCGGCCGGTCTGCCGCCTGCTGGCAGGTAGCGACCCGAACAAGGATCAGAGCTATTTCCTCTGCCAGCTCTCGCAGGAGCAGCTGCGCCGTGCGCTCTTTCCGGTGGGTGACCTGCTCAAGCCCGAGGTGCGGCGCATCGCTGCGGAGCAGCAGCTCGCCACGGCCCGGCGGAAGGATTCGCAGGGCATCTGCTTCGTGGGCAAGGTCGATCTGCCGGTTTTCCTCCAGCAGAAGCTGGCCTCGAAGCGGGGCAACGTCCACGAGATCAAGGCCGGATGGCCGAAATACGGACGGACGGCGGCCGACGACGACCTGGCCGCTCTCGCAGAGCCGTGGCGCTATACCGTGCGGGACGGCAAGAAGATCGGTGAGCACAACGGTGCCCATTTCTATACGATCGGACAGCGCAAGGGGCTGGGGATCGGCGGCCGGAAAGAGTCGCTTTTCGTGCTGGCGACCGACGTTGCGGAGAATGTGATCTACGTGGGCGAGGGAGACAGCCACCCGGGGCTCTATCGTCGGGCGCTCTTCATCCGCCGCGAGGAGCTGCACTGGGTCGACCCGACCCGCCGCCTGACTTCGGGCGGTCGCGAGCGCTTCTCGATCCGGATCCGGTACCGGCAGCCCTTGCAGGCGGGCGAACTGATCCTGCGCGACGAGGGGGCCTATATCCTTTTCGACGAGCCCCAGCGCGGAATCGCCCCGGGGCAGTTCGCCGCCTGGTACGACGGCGACGAGCTGGTCGGCTCGGGCGTGATCGACCGTTAGCGGGCCGGTCCGAAGAGAATACGGGCCCGGTCGCAATTGCGACCGGGCCCGTGCGTTTATGACCGGGATGGAACTTGTTTCGCGGGCGGTATCGGTGCCGTCGGGGCGTTCTTCTCTCCCAGCCGGAAATCGATCGGGAAGGCGAACTTTACGCGGACGGGTTCCCCCTTTTGCAGGCCGGGGCTCCATTTCGGCGACTTTTCCAGCACGCGCCGGGCTTCGTCCGACAACGAGGCGTCGGGCGTCTGCAAGATCGTTATTTCATCCAACGTCCCGTCCCGTTCGATGATGAACTGTGCGACGACGCGACCCTGTAGCCCTCGCTTCATCGCCTCTTCGGGGTAGCGGATCTGCGCCTGCACCCAGGCGTGGAAATCCGCCGGATCGCCCCCTTCGAAGCGGGGCATCGTCTCGACCGAGAGGTAGGGGGTCTCCTCGTCGGTCTGCTTTCCGGACGAAGGCTTCTCCAGCCGGACGACGACAGCGAGGTTGTCCTCCGTCGGTTCGCACCGGTAGGCGCGGGCCGCAGCGCTCGTTCCTTCGCTGTTCGAGACTACCAGATAACCTTCGGCCGGCCCTTGCAGCGTGAAGCGCCCCTCCGCATTGCTGCGCGCATCGACGTGTTCCGACCGGGCGGCGATTGCCGTCATACTTTCGCCGGCGATGATCTTCGCTCCGGCGACCGGACGGTTTTCCGGAGCCTGAACCACCTGCCCGCTGATCGTTACGCTCCTTCCGGGCTGTTCGGTTCCGGCGGGGGGCTCTGCGGAGCGGGGAACGGCTTCTTTGGCAGTGAATCCGAAAGCGACGACGAGCGCCGCGACGATGGGCAGCGCGGCCGCCGCCCGGAGCCGTGCGTGACGGCTCTTTCCTTTTCGCGTCATCATGATGAATCGTTTTTTTGTCAGGGAGCTCCGCAGTCCGTTGGCGATCTCCGGAGTGCGGCCGAACTGCTGTTCGAAGAGGATGCCCATGTATTGCGCGAGGTCGCACCCCTGCTCCACGACATCCCGATCCGCCTCGAACTCCTGTGCCTCGACCAGCCGGTGCGAGGCGATCCATACGAACGGGTTCCACCAGAGGAGCGCCTTGAAGAGCTCCATGACGAGCCGTTCGGCCGAATGGCGGTGGCGGATGTGGCTCCGTTCGTGGGCGACGATGGCGGACTGCTCGGCGTCGGAAAGCCCCTCGGGGAGGTATATCGTGCGGCAGAAGGAGAAGGCGGCCATCGGACGGCGGGTCCGCACGAACCGGATGCCGCCGCGGAATTCGACCGCGGCACCCCGTTCGAGCCGCCGGACCGTGCGGTATTGCCGGAGCAGCGACCCCAAGATCAGCGCCACGCCTGCGCCGTAGATCAGCAGGACGAACTGGTCCGGCGCGTGAAGCGGCTGGCGGACCGGAGCGGCGACCGCCTCGGCCGTGATGTCGCCCAGGACGATGGCGGGCCCGGAGACCGTCGGGGAGCTCCATACGGGAATGCGCAGCAGCGGAATCCCCGCCGCCAGCAGGGGCATGGCGATCAGGTAGCGGCGGCACAGGGCGAAGGCGGTGCGCCGTTCGAGCAGCAGCGTGTAGGCGGCCAGCAGAATCCCGCTCGACGCCAACACCTCCAGCAGATAGATGACCGTCTCCTTCATGGCTGCTCCTGTTTTTTCGCCCGCTCCATGATCTCCAGTATCTCGTCCATCTCCTCCATCGGGATCTCCTCGTGCTGCGAGAAAAAGGAGACCATCCGGGCCAACGACCCGCCGAAATAGGAGCTCAGCATCCGCTTCATGCGTCCCTGCGCATACTCCTCGCGCGTCACGACGGGATAGTAGCAGTGGCTTTTCCCGTGTGCTTGATGGGCTGCGAAGCCTTTGTTCTCCAGAATCTTGATGAAGGTGGCTACGGTCGTGTATTTGGGCTTCGGACCGTCGATTTCGGCGATGATGTCGTTCACGTATCCGCTTCCGATCCGCCACAGAATCTGCATGATCTCCTCTTCGCCCCGCGTCAGTTCATTGTGCTTGTTTTCCATAAACGATTGTCGGTTCGTCCGATACAAATATATTACTAAATTTTTAGATATGCAACCTTTTCTTCTCAATCACCCCGTGCGGAGTCGAGACGAAAAAACACCGGCGACCAAAAGGCTGCCGGTGTTTTTTCGTCTCGGGAGTCAGGGTCGAACGCCTATTCCCACTTGTTCCACAACTTCGTGTCGTAGGAGGCTCCGGCTCCGTTGGTCACGACGGACGTATTGACCGGGAAGTAACCGGTCTCGGTATTCGCCGATACGAAAGGACTCTCCTGCAATGTAAACGAGTTGTTTTTAGTCGTCACGGTTGCGGTAACTTCCGCATTCTTCCAGAAAGCCTTCCATCTCTGGGTCTCTCCGCTGTTCGTGAAGGCGTAGTTGTTCGTCACCGTGAATTTTTTGGGATCGTTCGGTTTCGAATAGCCAGAGCTGTAGGAGTTCTTAGCCAGGGTCGAATCGTCGAACTCCGATACGTTGTAGTTGACCTGCATGTCAGCAGCGGAGTAGGCCGAAACCATGCCGTTTCCATGATAGATGTTGTAGGTCGAGTTTCGCTCTACTACGATTGTTGCATTCGAATCGTAATTGACATTTGCGGCCCTGCCTCCGACCATCACCAGATAATGGCTTGCCGGGCTGGAAGCGTAAATGACGTTGTCGGTCAGGGTTACCGTGGCGAGCTGGTCCGTCGCCTTGGTATCCGTTTTGCCGGTCACCCAGCCGTAGACGGCTTTGCCGGAACTCGTCGCGGGCATGCGAACGATGCAGTTCCGGACGGCAACGTTTTGCATGGAGTTGGTCGAGTTGCCGTCCTGAATCACATTGCCGTTCGTCGAGATCGTACAATCCTCCAAAGTCAGGCTCTTGATCTTGCCGGAGGCATTTGCATTGTCCGTATTGGAGAACAGGTAATTGTTAGAGCTGCCGTCGATGTTCAGGTTCTTGAAGACGTAGTCGCAATCCTCACCGCGAACGGCGAAATAGTAGGTGCTGGTCCCCTTGCAGACGATGGTGGGCTGCTTTTCGGGGTTGTTGCCGATCACGACGAGACCCGTATGGATCGAAGGGCTGGTGGTCATCGTATAGCTGCCTTCTCCGTCGAGGAATACCAGACCGCCGTCGGTGAAAGTCTTGTTGTTGACCGTAGCGATGTCTACCACTTTGGCGGTCGGGAAGGTCGTCTTGTTGATAACCAGGCTGCCGATCACGATATCGCCGCCCGCTTCGTAAATATCGGAATAGTTCTGTTGCGGCTTTATGGGATGCAGCTCGCCTTCATAGGTAACGGTCATGCGGTTGATCCACAGGGCATCGGTGCAGTCGTGCTCGATGGTAAGCGGACCGCGTGCGTATTCGGCGGGAATGTCGAGCTTCAGCACGCCGCCCTGCTGCGACACCTCCTCGTAGTAGCCGAAGGTTCCGGTCGCCGCCTCCAGCTCGCCCTGCTTGCAGACTACGGTCGCTTTCTTCGAGGTGTTGTTCGTGTTTTCGGTCAGGTAGATCGCCTTGTAGGAGGCGCCCTCCGGCAGTTCGGGCAGGGTAATCGAACCGTTGTTCGCGGTGTTCTTCAGACGCAGCGCATTACCCAGCTCCGGCTGCACGGTGAAGGTGCAGTTGGCGAGGATCCAGTCATAGGTGTAGCCGTCGCTCGCCGCGATGGTGGTGGGAACCTTCGTGTACTCGGTGAAATCCACGGAGTAGGCGCTCTCGGCGGTGTATCCGTTGCCGGAGATGTCGAAGCTCAGGACGTTGATCGCATCTTTCGTGATGTTGAACACCTTGTTCGTCGGCACGGTGCGGGTGATGCGCATCTTGTCCGACACGACGTCGATAGTCATGTCGCAGGCCTCGAGCTCGACGGGGTTCACCATCAGCCAGGTCTCCCAGGTGCCGTCCTGCTCCAGACCGGCGGGGTAGTCGGCCGTGGCGGCGTTGCTGGAGCTGCCGTTCTCCCAGCCCGAGACATGGCACTCTGCGGCCTCCTCCGAGTACTGGAAGTAGAACAGTCCGCTCATGCACCTGTTTTCGGCCTTGTCGGTCGCGGCGCTGAAGCCGATGGTTACCTGGCGGATTTTCTGACCTGCCAGCACGCCGGCATTGTCGGTGAACTTCAGCCTCAGGGGAGCCATCAGTCTCTTGAACCGGGTGACGACCGTGTTTTGGTCGGCCGCTGCGACATCCAGGGCCGGCTTGCCGACGATGTAGTCGAAATTGGGATCGAAGGTTGCGGCTTTCGGCATCTGAACCGGACCGATGCGGTGGTAGCTGGCCGTACCTGCGGAGTTTAGCTTCGAGGTGGGCAGATAGGGCATCATGAAGAAATAGTCGTAGGCTTCGGCTCCGGCGACCTCCGGATGCGAGAAGGTGTAGTTGCCGTCGCCGGTGGGGGCGCCGTCCACCACGCCGAGCAGTTTGTAGCCGAGCGTTTTCGAACCGGCCTCGGAGGTCGTTCCGCTCACGCTGTAATAGACGCTCAGGTGTTCCGTGCCGTCGAGGCGGATTCCGACTCCGGGCTCATAGCTCGAACGAACCTCGTCCCAGGCTTCGTCGCTGACGGTCAGGGTGCGGGTAATCAGCTTTTCGCTGTTTTCGGCGGATCCGAATCCGTTGTCCGTATCGTCTTTCGTGCAGTTCGCGAGGCTTAAAGCACCGATCAGTAAACCCCACATCAGATTTTTCGTTTTCATCATTCGTTTCAGTTTAGCGATCAATAACCTCCCAAATCATTCTCTTCGTCGTCCAGATTGCCGTCGCCCCAGACGTCCGATGCGGCGAAGCCCTGCTCCGCCTCGATTTCCAGCAGTTCCAGTTGCGGGGCGGTGTAGGCGTCAGCCCCCCCCCTCGAAAATAGATCTTTTTTCATCCTTCGTGTTATTTTTAGGTTTGTATTTTTATCGTATTGTCGTTTGCCTGATTTCGGTATATATATGCTGGCTAACCAATTCCAAAAGAACTACCAAAGGTAGCGAAAAAATGTTTTTCGGCAAAAAGGAGGCTTTCGATTATACAAATTCGATAGTTTTTTGGATAATTTTAAGATTCGCGGGTGCGGTATTTGCCGCTGTACCGCCGGGTTGCAGGCGGTGTCCGCCGGCTCCGGAGCCGGGCGCTCCGCCGGAGAAAGGCGGAGAAATTCGACCGAATTCGGAGTTCGAATCCCGTATTCGGAAAAATTGTCGTATCTTTACCCTGCCGATTGCGCGCGGGCGGATCGGCGGATATCGCAACAACACAATAAAACGAGATATATGCTGAGAATGAAAAAGACGAAGATCGTCGCGACCATTTCGGACCGCCGGTGTTCGGAGGAGTACATTAAGAGCCTTTACGACGCGGGCATGGACGTCGTCCGCATCAATTCGGCCCATGCGCCCGAAGAGGGGGCGTCGCGGATCGTGGAGACGGTGCACCGGGTGAACAGCTCCATTCCGATCATTCTGGATACGAAGGGCCCCGAGGTGCGGGTGACGGCCATTGCCGAGCAGTACGACGGAGCCATCGACTTCAAGGCCGGCGACCTGGTGAAGGTGCGCGGCACGAACAGCGGCCGGCAGACCACGCGCGAGCTGATCTATATGAACGCCCCCTGCGTGGTCTCCGACGTGCCGGTGGGCGCCCACATGCTCATCGCCGACGGTCAGTTGGAGATCGTGGTGACCGACAAGAACGACGAGGAGCTGACCTGTTGCTTCATCACGGGCGGACGGCTGCTCTCGCGCAAGAGCGTGAACGTGCCGGGCGTGTCGCTCGACCTGCCGTCGGTGACGGAGAAGGACCGCCGCTTCATCGAATGGGCCGTCAGGAACGACGTCGATTTCATCGCCCACTCCTTCGTGCGGAGCGCCCGCGACGTGCAGGCCGTGCAGGCCATTCTGGACGAGTACGACAGTCCGATCAAGATCATCTCGAAGATCGAGAATCAGGAGGGTCTGGACCATATCGACGAGATCATCGAGGCCTCTTACGGCGTGATGGTGGCGCGCGGCGACCTGGGTGTCGAGCTGCCCGCCGAGAAGATTCCCGCTGCCCAGCGGATGATCGTCGACCGCTGCATCGCGGCCAAGCGTCCCGTCATCATCGCCACGCAGATGCTCTACTCCATGGTCCGTTCGCCCCGTCCGACCCGGGCCGAGGTGAGCGACGTCGCCAGCGCCATCTACGAGCGTGTGGATGCCGTCATGCTGAGCGACGAGACGGCGATGGGCGACTACCCCGTCGAGGCGGTTTCGACCATGTCCAATATCGCCCGCGAGATCGAGCGGGACGAGAACCATTTCGCACCCATCATCGACATCAATATGGTCTCGGTGGATCACGAGATCACGGCGCAGGTGGCCCGTTCGGCCGTGCGCGCCTGCACCAATCTGCCGGTCCGCTACGTCATCACCGATACGCTGACCGGCCGCACGGGCCGTTATCTGGCGGCATTCCGCGGACGCCGCACGGTGATGGCCGTCTGCTATACGCTGCATGCGCAGCGCATTCTGGCGCTCTCCTACGGTGTGGTGCCCATCCTGCGCAAACAGACCGAGGGCGACAAGTACCACTTCCTGATCGACGCGCTGGACTTCATCGGCCAGTATACGAAACTCAACGACAACGATCTGCTCGTCAGTGTCGGCGGTTCGTTCGGCCCGACGCGCGGAGCCTCCTATGTCGAGCTGGCTAAGGTGGGCGATATCCGCAGCCGCAACGCCGAACTGGTAGAGAAATAGACCCCGGCGGCGATGCGGGAGGAGTTGCGGGATCGTGTGGCGCGCGGCGTAGCGTGGAGCCTGGCCGAGAAGGCGGGCTCCATGCTGTTGCAGATGGGGGTCAGCATTCTGGTCGCCCGGATGCTCGCGCCCGAGGACTACGGCGTCATGGCTCTGCTGACGGTCTTCGCCACCTTGTCGCTCGTCGTGGTCGACAGCGGATTTTCGCAGACGCTCATCCGCAGCCGCGAGCCGTCGCCGAGCGACTACCGGTCGGTGTTCCGGTTCAATCTGACGGTCGCGACGCTGCTTTACGGCGTCATGGTGGCCTTGTCGCCGCTGCTGGCCGCCTTCTTCGACCAGCCCGTGCTGACGCGGATCGCTCCGGTGCTTTTCCTGCTGCTGCCCCTGAACGCGCTGTGCGTTATCCAGCAGGCGATCTACACGCGCCGGTTCCGGTTCGACACCCTTTCGAAGGTGGTCTTCGCCTCCTCGGCCGTCAGCGGCGGTGTCGCCGTGGCGATGGCCTGGTCGGGCTGCGGCGTCTGGAGCCTCGTCGCGCAGCGGCTTGCCGCCATGGGGGTTAAGGCGGCGCTGCTCTGGATGTTGAGCGACTGGCGTCCTGCGGGCCGTTACGACGGCCGCGCCCTGCGGGCGATGGCTCCCTACAGCCTGCGACTGCTGGCGACCGACCTGATTTCGACCCTCTACAACAACATTTCGCAGCTCTTCGTGGGCAAGATGTATTCGGCCGAGATGCTGGGCTTCTTCAATCAGGGGCAGAAGCTGAAGGATCTGCCCGTGACGGCGACTATCCAGTCGGTGCAGAACGTCTCGTTCCCGGCGCTGTCGAAGATTCGGGAAGACTCCGGGAAGTTCGCCGAGGGGTATCGGCAGCTGCTGCTGATGGTGGCTTTCGTCGTCTCTCCGGTGATGCTGGGCATGGTCGCGGTGGCCGAGGAGCTGTTCGCGCTCTTTCTGGGCGAGAAGTGGATGCCCACGGTGCCCTATTTCGAGATTCTTTCCCTTTCGGGGCTCTTCATGCCGCTGGCCATGGTGGCCTGCAACGTGCTGAAGGCGCGCAGCGACGGGAGCGTGATCGTCCGGCTGGAGGTCGTGAAGAAGACCGTGCAGACCCTGATTCTCGCCGTGTCGATCCCCTGCGGCGTGAGGGCTATTGCGTGGGGCGTCGTGGCGATGGCCTTTTGCGAGCTGGCGCTCAACCTGCGGGCGGCGCGGCGCTTCGCCGAGCTGTCGTTCGGACGGATCGCCCGCGCGATCGTGCCGGCCGTGCTTCTCTCCGTGGCGATGTTCGCGGCGGTCCGCCTCTATGGCGATGTCGTTACGCTGGCGCTGCCGCTCCTGCTGCTGACGAAGATCCTGCTGGGCGCGGTGCTCTACATCGGTCTCTCGCTGGCCTTCCGGTTGGAGGCGGCGCAGGTCGCGCTCGGCATGCTGCGCCGGATGCGGGAGCGCTCCTGATTACTCGCGGGGCAGTGCGATGCGCACGGTCTGCCCGCGGCCGATGACTTTCCGACAGACGATCTTTCCCTCCCGGACGACTCGCACGTCGAGCCGCTCCCCTCGACGGCTTACCCGAATATCGAAGGGTGCGCCGCCGAAAGCGTATATGTTTCCGAGTGCCATGCGGTCCCACTTCTCGGGCAGCCGCGGTGTGAGTTCGAAACTGCTGAAGCCCGTGGGCCGGATGCCGAAGATCCCCTCGGTGAAGATGCGGCAGAAGAGCCCGCTCTCCGCCGACAGATGGCGCTGATTCCCCTCGGGCCACGCCTCGATCGGGTAGGGCACGTGCTCTCCTAACAGTCGGGTGGCGGCGTAGTGCTCCAGAAAGGCCGTGGCCTTCTCCGTTTCGCCCGTGGCGAAGATGCCGCGGAGGGCGTAGAGGGTGGAGCGGTCCCAGAAGGTTCGGGTGCCCGACTGGGTGAGCAGGCCGTCGGGCGTCATCAGGCGCGGCGACAGCAGGGCTTCGACGGTGCCTGCGGCGCGGTCCGTAATCCCCACGACCAGCGGCATGCAGATCCACGACCGCAATACGTCGTTGCCGTCGTAATAGCGATAGGTGTCGTAACCCTCCACGCAGGCGCCGAAGTGGGCGGAGATGCACTCCTTGAGCCGGCCGGCCCGGGTGCGGTAAAGGGCTGCGGTACGGCGTTCGCCCAGCTGTTCGGCGATGTACGAGGCCGACAGCAGGGCGTCGTAGTAGAGGGTCGAGGTGCAGAGGTTGGCGTCGCCCGACGGGAACCGGTTTTCGAGCTCGTCCGAATCGGACGCCACGACCCCTCTGTCGTTGAGTTTGCCGTGGCAGTATTTGAGGCTGAACCGCACCAGGGGCCACAGCTCCGCGGCGGTCGATTCGCTTCCGAGTGCGAGGATCGTGCGGGCCGCTCCGTAGGCTACCATGGCGCAGTCGCCCCGATCTCCGGCGACGCCGAAGTGGTCGTCGCCCTCAGCGATGATGGAGCTGGGAAGCGCCTCGGCGCGGTCGTTGATGAACCGGCTGTAGTGCCGGAAGCAGTTCAGGGCCGACTCGTTGCCCTTCGTGTACCCCAGGAACGGGAAGAGGGGGCTGACGTACTCCGCCTGGTCGTTGGCCCACATGGCGGCGTAGTAGGCCTCGCCTCCGGGGCTGTGCATCAGCCCTCCTTTGGTTCGGAAGATGCTTTCGGCGGCCCGCAGCTTCGCGAATTCGAACTCGGCGACGATTACGGAGTCCGGACACTCCAGCACCAGTTTCGAACGCAGCTCCCGGCGGAGTGCCTCCCGCTCCGCGAGCTCCTCCTCGATGACGGGCGACCGCTCCTCCTGATGCCCGGCCACCCCTTGTACGGAGGCGCCGAACCGGAGCTCCTCGCCCGGATTCAGGACGGCGAGCCGGCTTTCGGTGTGGTCGGTCTTGGCGATGAGTGTATAGGATCCCTGCACGCCTTTGGCCGGGTCGGTCGCGTAGACGATCCGCTGCGCCGGCAGGCAGACCTCGAGACGCCGCGAGCCGATATTCTTCAATACGTACAGTTCGCACAGGGCCGGAAGGGTGGTCGATGGGGCGTAGATGCGGGTCAGCTCGATCTCCGGCCGGAGGTCGCTGCGGCGCTGCCGCATGTCTCTGTCGTGTCCGACGGTGAACCGGCTTACCGCCGTCAGTTTTCCGTCGAGCGTGATGCTTTGCACCTGCTCGCCGTTGAGCGTCTGTCCGTCGACCGTCACGGCTTGCAGGAAGTCGGTAGCGAATCGGCGGGTGAGGCTGGCGTGCGTATTGTTGGGTACCGTCCGCAGCATGGGCCATACGATCGAGCGCTCCATCGAAAAGCTGCCGTCGCCGTTCACGCCGTAGCGCAGAACCGCCGAGAGGCTCTCGCCGGACATCTCGATATGGTCGTAGTGGGGGATGCGCACGTCGATCCGCCAGACGATCGCGCCGTCGTCGGTGATTTGCCAGCGGGGAGTTGCTGTCTCTTGTGCTCCTGCAACTCCGCTCAGGAGGAGGCCGGCCAGTGCGGTCAGTAGTGTCGTACGCATATCGGGATGTTATAAAAAGAGAGGCTGTCCGTCGGACAGCCTCCTCTGTCGGTTATTTCTTCTGTTTTTTCTGTTGCAGCTCCTGCTGGCGCATCAGCTCTTCATAGCGCTGCTGGAATTTGGATTTCTTGCGATTCTGATTCTTGGCGGCGTTGGCGGCCATGATCGCGTGGATCTTGTCGTCGTCGATCATGCGCCGGATGACCATTGTCTGGACGATGGTGATCAGGTTGGCCAGGAAATAGTAGAAGCAGAGACCGCTGGCGTAGTCGTTGAACCAGAAGAGCATCATCAGCGGCATCATGTAGACCATCATGAACTTCATGCCGGCCATCTGGGGCTGCGACGAGGCGGTCTGCTGGTAGTTGATATAGGAGAAGGCGAACAGCGCTCCGGTCATCAGCAGGGCGAAGAGGCTCACGTGGTCGCCGTAGAAGGGGATCGAGAAGGGCAGGTTGGCGATGCTGTCGTAGGAGGAGAGGTCGTCGGCCCACAGGAAGTGCTGGCCGCGCAGCTCGATCGAGGCGGGGAAGAAGCGGAACATGGCGATGATGATCGGCATCTGGATCAGCATCGGGATGCAGCCGCCCATCGGGTTGATGCCGGCCTTCTTATAGAGCTCCATGGTCGCCTGCTGGCGCTTCATGGCGTCCTCCTGACGGGGGAATTTCTGGGCCAGCGCATCCACTTCGGGCTTGATGACGCGCATCTTGGCGGTCGATACGTAGCTCTTGTAGGTGAGCGGCGAGATGATTACCTTCACCAGAATCGCCAGAATCAGGATGATGATGCCGAAGTTGAGGTTGAACTGACGCAGCAGGTCGAAGACCGGAATCACGAACCAGCGGTTCACCCAGCCGAAGATGCCCCAGCCCAGCGGAATCATCCGCTCCATAGCGAGCGCCCCGCCCTCGGGATCGGTCACCTTCTTCAGGATGGCGTACTTGTTGGGACCGAAGTAGAGGCCCAGCCGCAACACCTCGGTCTGCGGCGAGTAGGGCAGGGTGGCCTGCATGGCGAACTCCTTCACGTAGCCCGATCCGGCGTCGGCCGTGTCGAAACCGATATCGGCGGTCGAGAAGTCGTCGTAAGCCACCAGCACCGACGAGAAGAACTGCTGCTTGAAAGCTACCCAGTTCACCGCCGTAGCCACCTTCTTCGACTTGTCCTCATCGCTCATGCCGAGCTCCTCGATCGAAGCCTCGCCCGGGAAGCGGTAGGCGGCCGTGGTATACATGTTTTCGTTCTTGAATCCCTTCTCGTTCTGATAGGTGAGCTGTTTCCAGTCGATCACCACCGAGGTCTGGTTAGCCATCAGCGGGGCCATGTTCTCGAAGCGGACGTCGAGGTCGATCAGGTAGTCGCGCTCGGGCGAGCCGCTCTCGGTAATCGTGTACTCGAAGCGCAGGCGGGCGTCGTCGCTGATGGGCAGGGTCATCACGACCCGCTGCGTCTGCTCCTGGGCGGCGACCGGCTCCGCACCGAAGGTGAACTCCGAGGTGTTGATCCGGACATTCTTGAAGCCGTTCTTTACGTACAGCGAGAGGTCGAAGTTCGAGAGCTCCGGATCGAACATCCGGACGGGCTGGTTACGCTCCCCCTTCGGGGCGTATTTCGTGTAGTCCTTCAGCGTCACGTCGGTGATCTGACCGCCGCGGGTCGAGAACTCCACCTTCATCACTCCGTTCTCCACCGTGAAGGTCTCGGGTTCGGCCGTGCGGGCCGCCGCCAGCTGCGGACCGTAGTAGGCCGCCTCGGCATTCAGGGCCAGCGAATCGGACTGTGCGGGGGTGACGCCGGCGGTCGGGTCGGCGACGGGAAGGGCAGGGTTCAGCGCCCGCTCCAGCGAGTCGGCCAGTGCCGCTTCGGCCTCGATGGCGGCCTGCTCGGCCTGCCACTTCTGCTGCTGTTTCGAATTGTAGAGGGTAAAGCCCAGGAAAATCAAGGCTATCAGGACAATACCCGTAATGGTCTGTTTATCCATGCGAATAAGATAGGGTTAAACGACCGCTCTACTCTCTCCGGCCGGGGAGGGTAGAGCGGGGTCGTGCGTTCGGTTTATTTACGGTTTTCGAGCGCGGCCTTCACGAAGGCCACGAAGAGCGGATGGGGCCGCTCGACGGTGCTTTTGTATTCGGGGTGGTACTGCGTGCCGACGAACCAGGGGTGCGACGGGATCTCTACCACCTCCACCAGATTGGTTTCGGGGTTGGTGCCCACGGCCTGCATGCCGGCGGCCTCGAAATCGGCCAGGTAGTCGTTGTTGAACTCGTAGCGGTGGCGGTGACGCTCCATGATCTGCTCCGATCCGTAGGCGGCGGCGACTTTCGATCCCGCCTTCAGCTGGCAGGGGTAGGCGCCCAGACGCATCGTGCCGCCCTTGGCGGTGATGCCCTTCTGCTCCTCCATCAGGTCGATGACCGGATGGGCCGTCTGCCCCATTTCGCTCGAATTGGCATCCTGCAATCCCAGGACGTGACGGGCGAATTCGATCACGGCGCACTGCATGCCCAGGCAGATGCCCAGGAAGGGGATGCCCTGCTCGCGGGCGAAGCGCACCGCCTCGATCTTGCCCTCGATGCCGCGGTTGCCGAAGCCCGGGGCGACCAGAATGCCCGCCATCGTGCCCAGCTTCTCGGCCACGTTCGAAGCGTCGATCTTCTCCGAGTTGACGTAGTGCAGCTTCACCTTGCAGTCGTTGACCGCGCCGGCGTGGATGAACGACTCGCTGATCGACTTGTAGGCGTCGGGCAGTTCGGTGTACTTGCCCACCAGCGCGATGTCGATCCGGTCGGAGGGGTGTTTGATCTTGTGCACGAAGTCGCGCAGCGAGTCGAGGTTCGGCTCGCCCTCCTCGGCCGGAAGCCCCAGCTTGTCGAGAACCACCTCGTCCAGATGCTGCTCGTGCATCTTCAGCGGCACCTCGTAGATGGTCGGCACGTCGATGGATTCCATGACGGCGCTGGCGTCCACGTTGCAGAAGAGAGCCACCTTGCGCTTCAGGTTGGGCGTCAGGGGGTGCTCCGTGCGCAGCACCAGGATGTCGGGCTGCAGGCCGTTCTCCAGCAGCGCCTTCACCGAGTGCTGGGTCGGCTTGGTCTTCAGCTCGCCCGACGCGGCCATGTAGGGGATCAGGGTGAGGTGGACCAGTGCCGTGTTGCGGTAGCCGAGCGAGTAGCGCAGCTGGCGCACCGACTCGATGAAGGGGAGCGACTCGATGTCGCCCACCGTACCGCCGATCTCGGTGATGATGATGTCGTAGACTTTCTGCTGGCTCAACAGCTGGATGCGCCGTTTGATCTCGTCGGTGATGTGGGGGATGACCTGCACGGTCTTGCCCAGAAATTCGCCCTTGCGCTCCTTCTCGATGACGTTCTTGTAGATCTTGCCCGTGGTGACGTTGTTGGCCTCCGTGGTGTGGATGGAGGTGAAGCGCTCGTAGTGGCCCAGGTCGAGGTCGGTCTCCGTACCGTCTTCGGTAACATAGCATTCGCCGTGTTCATAGGGGTTCAGCGTTCCGGGGTCGACGTTGATGTAGGGGTCGAGCTTCTGGATGGTTACCGAGTAGCCGCGCGCCTGCAGCAAGCGGGCGATGGATGCCGAGATGATTCCCTTGCCGAGCGACGACGCTACGCCGCCCGTGACGAAGATGTACTTTGGTTTGGCTAATTTCATATAAATAATAAGTGCTTTGTTCTCTATTGCTGTGCGGTCTTGTCGTTTTCGCGGTCGATCATCTTCACCTTCTCGACCGTCGCGGCCATCTCCTCGCGGGCCTTGCGGATCTTGTCGCGCACACCGGCCACGAGCGCTTCGGCGTTCTTCGAGTTGGAGAAGAATCCGATGTTGTTCTCCAGCAGGGCAATCTCCTGCTCCAGCTGGCGGACCTTGCCGTAGAGCCGCTCGCGCTCGGAGTGCAGGCGCTTCGATCCGGCCTCGCGCAGGGACGACACCTTCTCGCGGAAACGGTTCATCGAGCGGTCGCGCTCGCTGCCGCGCAGCTGCGCGAAGAGGGCGTCGACCGTCTGTTTGTACCTCTTCTGAATCTCCTCCTTGCGCTTGATGGGCACGAAGCCGATCTCGCTCCAGCGGCGCTGGAACTCGCGGATGGTCTCGTAGCCGCCCTCCCGGACCTCGGCCGCAGCCATCTCGGCCAGCAGCTCCAGCTTGCGGGCGAGGTTCTGCTCCTGCTCGCCACCCATCTCCTTGAAGTGCTGCTCCTTGCGCTCGAAGAAGCGGTCGCAGGCGGCGCGGAAACGCTTCCACACGGCGTCGGCGTGGCGGCGCGATACGGCGCCGATCTCCTTCCATTGGGTTTGCAGGGCGATCAGTTCGTCGGTGGTCTTCTTCCACTCCTCGCTCTCCTGCAGCGCCTCGGCGGCCTCGCAGAGTTCGTTCTTGAGCTGGAGGTTGTGTTCCATCTCGTCCTTCATCGAGGCGTAGAAGGCCCGCTTGGCCTCGAAGAAACGGTCGCAGGCGTTGCGGAACCGTTCGTAGATGCGGGTGTTATCCTTCTTGGGGGCGAAACCGATGGTCTTCCACACCTTCTGAATCTCCAGCAGCCGGTCGCTGGCGCGGTTCCACTCCTTGCGGGTGGTCAGCGGCTGCGACACCAGCTCCTCGGTCTGCTCGCACAGGCCGTTCTTGAGCTCCAGATTCTTCAGCTGCTCCTGCTTGAGGTTCTCGAAATGCTCCTGATGCCGGCGGTTGATGCGGCTCGAGGCCTCCTTGAAGCGCTCCCAGACGGTCTCCTTGTATTCGTTGGCGACCGGTCCCGTCTCGCGCCACTCGTCGTGCAGCTTTTGCAGCTTGTGGAATGCCTCCACGATGGAGGGCTCCTCCACGAGCGCCTCGGCGGCCTCGCAGAGCGCCGTCTTCTGCTCATAGTTCTTCTTCAGGTCGAGATCGCGCAGCTCCTTGTTGATCTTGATGAAGTTGTAGAAGTTCTCGACGTGGAGGTTGTAGGTCTCCCAGATATCCTTCATGTGCTGCTGGGGGACGATGCCCGTCTCCTTCCAGCGCTGCTGCAGCTCGCGGAACTTGGTGAAGGTGTGGTTCAGCGTCTCGTCGCTGTCGACGAGCTCCTTGAGCTCCTCGATGATGCGGAGCTTCACCTGCAGGTTGGCCTGCTTGACCTCCTCGAGCGAGGCGATGAACTCGTCCCGGCGGCGGCGATACTCCCTGAAGAGCTCCTTGAGCCGGTTTTCCCACTCGTCGGTCGCGGGTGCGAACTCCTCTTCGCTGCCCCCTGCCTCTACGAAGGCCCGGCGCTGGGCCTCCACGTCGGCGCGGTGCTGCTTGTAGAAGGCGATTTTCAGCGCCTCGGCCTCGCGGCGCAGCGTCTGTACGGGCTGCTCCTCCATGCGTTTTTCGAACCAGGCGATCAGCTCCCCGCGGCTCTTTCCGGTCAGGGTGCGCTCCTCCTCGGAGGTCTCTCCTGCGGACGACTCCACCTCTTCGGGGGTCGCTTCGTCCAGCTCCAGTCCGGCGCTGTCGGCGGCCAGCGCCGCCTCTTCGTCGGTGAAGTCCATGCGGTTGTCATCGGTTGCGGAGGGTGTCGCATCGTTTTCTGCGGTCGCTGCGGGGGTAACGGGCCGCACATCTTCGGCGGGAGTGCCGAACTGCTCCTCGGGAACAGGAAGGTTCGAATTCATAGGGCTCTCTTGTTTTCGTTTTTTCCGGTTCGCTCGGCTCTCTGGAGCCGGAAGGTCCGGAAATCCCACAAAGATAACCATTTTTCCCGGCATGACGCATGTTTTTCCGATAAAATTGTTATCTTCGCGAAAAATCAGAGCGCATCCGCATGAAGCACCGCATTCTTTTGGTCGACGACGAACCCGATATTCTGGAGTTCGTGGGTTATAATCTGCTCAAGGCAGGGTATGAGGTTTTTACCGCGCGCGACGGTGCCGAGGGGCTCCGCATGGCCGTGGAGCATCGGCCCCATCTGATTCTGCTCGACCGGATGATGCCCGTGATGGACGGCGTGGAGACCTGCCGCCGCATCCGGGAGCAGGAGGGGCTGAGTCAGGTGATGGTGGTCTTTCTCTCCGCCCTGGGCGAGGAGGAGCAGCAGATCGAAGGGTTCGACGCCGGTGCCGACGACTACATCCCCAAGCCGATCCGCATGAAGGTGCTGATGAGCCGGGTGGCCGCCATTCTCAAGCGGGTGGCGGCCGACGGGTCGCTGCGGATCGATCGGGAGCGCCATCTGGTCTATCTCGACGGACGGCCGCTGCCGCTGCCCCGCAAGGAGTTCGCCCTGCTGGCGCTGCTGAGCTCCGAACCCGGCAGGCTCTTCTCCCGCGAGGAGATCTACGCCCGGGTGTGGGGAACCGAGGTGGTAGTGGGCGACCGCACCATCGATGTCCACGTCCGCAAGCTCCGCCAGAAGCTCGGCGACCACTACATCTCGACGGTCAAGGGGCTCGGGTACAAGTTCCAGAACTGAGCCTTTTTCCGGGTCCGGACGCCCGGACGGGCCTTTTTTGATTGAAATTTCTATCTTTTTGATGATTTTTCACAAAGTTCCGTTCGCTTTTTTCGCTTTTCTGAGATAAAAAATTATTATATTTGCGGTACGAGTGCGAACAATCGTTAACGAAAATCAACATAATAACTTACAAAATCTTATGGTTATATTGGTATTGAATTGCGGCAGCTCCTCGATCAAGTATCAGGTGATCGACATGGAGGCCGCAAAGAGCGTTCTGCTGGCGAAAGGTCTGGTCGAGCGCATCGGATTGCCCGAGGGCGATCTGACCCACAAGCCCGTGGGCAAGGCGAATTTCGAGCTGCACCAGCCCATTCCCGACCACACGGTCGGCATCAGTCTGGTGATGAAGGCCCTGACGGACCCCGAGCACGGCGTGATCGCGTCGCTGGACGAGGTGAAGGCGGTGGGTCACCGCGTGGCTCACGGCGGCGAGTATTTCCCCGTCAGCTGTCTGGTCGATGCGGATGTAAAGGAGAAGATCCGTTCGCTCTGCGCCATCGCCCCCCTGCACAATCCCGCCAGCTTGCAGGGCATCGAGGCGATCGACACCGTGCTGCCGGGCGTGCCCCAGGTGACCGTGTTCGACACCTCGTTCCACCAGACGATTCCCGCCATGAACTACCTGTTCGCCCTGCCTTACGGCTACTACGAGAAGTACCGGGTGCGCAAGTACGGTTTCCACGGCACGAGCCATAAGTTCGTTGCCCGTGCGGGCGCCGAGTTGGCCGGATTGGATCTGAACGCCTCGAAGATCGTCACCTGCCACATCGGCAACGGCGGTTCGGTGACGGCCGTGCTGAACGGCAAGTCGTTCGACACCTCGATGGGCTTCTCGCCCCTGGACGGTCTGGTGATGGGCACCCGCTGCGGCAATGTCGATGCCAGCGCCATCACCTATATCGGCGAGAAGGAGGGCATGAGCTTCGCCGAGCTGGATACGATGATGAACAAGAAGTCGGGCGTCTACGGACTGACGGGTCTGTCGAGCGACATGCGCGATATTGACAGGGCCTACGACGAAGGGAATGAAAAGGCGATCGTCGCCCGCGACATGTACTACAACCGCGTGAAGAAGTTCGTCGGCGAGTATGCCGCCGAGATGGGAGGCGTCGACCTGATCGTCTTCACGGGCGGCGTCGGCGAGAACTCGAAGGAGTTGCGCGAGAGCGTATGTTCGGGTCTGGAGTTCATGGGCGTGGAGTTCGACTGCGAGGCCAATAACGTGCGCGGCGAGGACAAGATCCTTTCGAAGCCCGAATCGAAGGTCAAGGTGGCCGTCATCGCGACCAACGAGGAGCTGGTGATTGCGACCGACACCTACAACCTGGTAAAATAATTCTAATCCGAAAAATAAAAGAAAAGTCATGATTCAACATTTGACCGAGATTGTCGAAGAGGCAAGAAAGAGAGGCCGGAAACGGCTGGCCGTAGCTTACGGACAGGATTCGCATACGCTGGCAGCAGTTTACGATGCCTACAAGGAGGGGCTGGTAGAGCCCACGCTCTACGGCGAGCGCGCCGTGATCGAGGAGATCTGCAAGGCCGAGGGCATCGACGCGGGCGTTTTCAAGATCGTGGACGAGAAGAGCGACGTGAAGTGCGTGGCGCTGGCCGTGGCCGCTGTCGTGGCCGGCGAGGCCGACGTGCTGATGAAGGGGTTGGTTTCGACCGACAAGTACATGCGCGGCATTCTGAACAAGGAGGCCGGCCTGTTCCCCCCGAAGGGCGTGTTGAGCCACGTCTCGATCGTCGAGATGCCCTGCTATCCGAAACTGCTGGTCGTTTCGGACGTAGCCGTGATTCCGCTGCCCGACTTCAAGCAGAAGCAGAAGCAGATCGGCTACCTGGCCCAGACGGCCCGGCTGCTGGGCATCCAGACCCCGAAGATCGCCTGCATCGCCCCTTCCGAGCAGTTGCTGCCCAACGTGATTTCGTCGACCGAAGGCGCTCTGCTGGCGAAGATGGCCGACCGCGGCCAGCTGGGCGACGTGATCGTGGACGGTCCGCTGTCGCTCGACGTGGCCCTCTACAAGGAGGTCGCCGAGCACAAGAAGGTGAAGGGCTCCTCCGTGGCCGGTGACCCGGACTGCCTGCTCTTCCCCAACCTGGAGTCGGCCAACGTATTCTTCAAGGCTGCGTCGCACCTCTGCAAGGGTGAACTGGCCGCCATGGTGATGGGTACGAAGGTTCCGTGCGTGCTGACCTCGCGCGGCGACACCAGCAAGACCAAACTCTATTCGATCGCTCTGGCCTGTCTGGCTGCAAAATAGGAATATGCTATGGGCTTCAAGATTTTAGCGATTAATCCGGGCTCTACCTCCACGAAAGCCGCTCTCTACGAGGACGAGCGCCTGCTGCTGGAGGTGACGTTACGCCATACCCCCGAACAGTTGGCGCGTTTCCACTCCGTGATGGATCAGATGGAGTGGCGGCGAGACATGATACTGCGAGGAGTCGAGGAACGCGGATTTCCTGTCTCCGACCTCTCGGCCGTCATCGGCCGGGGAGGCCTCACGAAGCCTATCGAAAGCGGTATTTACGAAGTCGACGACGCTATGGTCCACGACCTGCACCACCCCCGGATGATGCACGCCTGCAACCTGGGCGGCCTGATTGCGCGCGAGATCGCGCAGCGGGCCGGGGTGAAGGCCTACATCGCCGATCCGGGCGTCGTCGACGAGATGGATGAACTGGTGCACATGACGGGACTGCCGCAGATCCGGCGGATCTCGATCCTGCACACGCTCAATCAGCGGGCCATCGCCCGGATCTATGCGCGCGAACAGGGGCGGAAGTACGAGGAGATGAATCTGGTCATCATGCACATGGGCGGCGGCATTTCGGTGGCCGCTCACGAGCGGGGGAGGATCGTCGACAACAACAACGCCTTGAACGGCGACGGTCCCTTCAGTCCCGAGCGGTCGGGTACGCTTCCGGCCATCGGACTGGTGGACCTCTGCTTCTCGGGCGAGTATACCCGGGATCAGATTCTCAAGCTGCTGGCCGGCAAGGGCGGACTGACGGCCCATCTGGGTACGAACTCCGTCGTCGAGGTGGTCGAGCGGATCGAAAAGGGCGACGAACATGCCCGGCTGGTGCTCGATGCCATGTGCTACAACATGGGCAAGCAGATCGGTGCCATGGTGGCAGCCCTCTCGGGCAAGGTCGACGCCATTCTGATTACGGGCGGCATCGCCCACAGCCAGTATGTCGTCGAACGGGTTCGCCGGCAGGTGGAGTGTTTCGCTCCTGTCGCCGTCTATCCCGGCGAGAACGAGCAGGGGGCGCTGGCGATGAATGCGCTGCTGGCGCTGCGAGGCGAGATCGTTCCGAAGGTGTACGAGTAACCGAATATCGTAACTGCGCGAGGGGTGTCCGAATGATCGGGCACCCCTCTTTGTTTTCCGGGCGAACGTTCCGCATGGCGGTATCTTCGACTGTTCTTTTCTGTCACTCCGAGCTTGTCGAGGGGTCTCGAGGGGCGTATCGGCGAGAGCCGGTGCAATCCTCTATGGCGAATGCTCCGCGAGGTCGGGACCTCTCGACTGCGTATCTGCGGTGCTCCGCTTATGGTGACGGAATTATGAAAAAAGCAATCGAAACTCAGTTTCGATTGCTTTTTCAGTGCACGGCCAAGCCGTTCGAAAACAGCGGGAACTTCCATCCCGGACAAAGCCGGCGTCTTCGGCTGGCGCCGGACTATTTCTTCTTCTCCTCCCGGACGGGCTCGGCCTTCACCTTCAGCTTGGCGAAGCCCTTGACAAGGGTGGCCTCGTCGGTCTTGGAGGGGTTGTAAACCACCGTGATGCGCTTGGTCGGGACATCGACCTGCACGTCCTCGACCCCCTTTCCCAGCACGGGCACGTTGTCCAGGATCTTCTTGGCGCAGTGGTCGCAGTCGATATCGCTCGTGAAGACGACGGTGCGCGTCGTCTTGTTCTTGTTGTCGGCAAAGGCCTCCATGCCGAACAGGGTAGCCGCCATCAGGCAGCAGATCAGAAATTTTTTCATCGTTATTCTTTTTTTTCAGGTTGTTGCAACAGGTTTTCAGTAGAGGTTGAAGCGCATGCCGATGTAGAATTTGCGGCCCATCAGAGGACCCCATACCGACGAGGAGTTGAATGACGTCTGGAAGGGGTTGTCACCGGGACGGAATGCGTGCCCGTCGACCGTGATGGGGTCCTTCTGCACGTAGTCGGCGATGTTCTCGCAGCCGACGTAGACGTCGAACTTCCCCATCTTGTGGCTCACCTGGGCGAAGAAGACGGGGTAGCGGGGCGAGTAGCGCAGGTCGTCCAGATTGCCGTCCAGCGAAGGGAGGCGGCTGGGACCGTTGAGCTGGGCCGTTACGTCGAAGGTCCAGCGGCGGAATTTGGTGGCGTATTGCAGGTTCAGCAGGGTCTTGTACTCGCTGATCAGAGGACGCTCCACCCGCCTGCGCGAACCGTCGGGACGGTCGAGCGTGATGGCGCTGTCCGTGTAGCGGAAGGTGGCGAAGATATCGAGCCGCTCGACGGGCGACCAGGTGAAGTCCACCTGCCACGAGTCGGTGTAGGAGCGGCCGTCGGTGTCGTAGAAGAGCACCAGATCGGAGCGGTACTCCTGATCGGCCACCACCTGGTTGTAGAACTGCGTGCGGAAGTAGTCGAAGCTCAGCGTGGCGTCGCCCGGCCGCACCAGCCCGAAGGTCTGCGTCAGGCTGCCGCCGACGGTGAGGGCCTTCTCCATCCGGTCCAGGTTGTGGAAACCGCCGCGGATGTCGAACCGGCGTCCCGTCGCCAGCACGCCGATGTTGTCGGTGATGAGGTTCGTCGAGCGGTAGCCCAGACCGGCCGAAGCGCGCAGGACGGTCGAGGGGGTGATGTTCCATTTCACGTGGCCGCGGGGCGTGAGGTAGAACTTGTCGTAGTAGGTGTTGTAGTCGCCGCGAAGACCCGCCACGACCGAGAATTTCTCCTTGATGGCGTAGGTGTATTCGGCATAGACACCCGCTTCGCGCTCCTTGCGGTTCATCGTGAAGAGCCCCGTATGGTCGAGCCACG
Organism: uncultured Alistipes sp.; assembly: GCA_910577475.1. Taxonomy (GTDB): domain Bacteria; phylum Bacteroidota; class Bacteroidia; order Bacteroidales; family Rikenellaceae; genus Alistipes. Next base: position 16,069 of record CAJTLJ010000012.1, on the reverse strand, counting down.
GCGTGGGGTTCAGCACCGTTTCGTCGTAGTGGTGGATCTGCCCCGAGAGGCCGACGATCAGCGACGACCGGTAGGTGAAGTAGTGGTTGTACATCAGGTTGGCCGAGAGGGCGTTTTCGTTGCCGGCATAGTCGTTTAGGCCGAAATAGGCCGCCTCGTCGAAGTGGTCGAAGTCGACGATTGCGGCGATGTTCGAACGCAGTTCGTCCTGCTCGTCGGCGTCGTAGACCGAGGCACCGACCGGCATGCCCAGCTTGACGTAGCCGTTGGCGTTGCGGTTGCGGATGTGCGAACCGTAGAGCGGACCGCCCTCCTTGCCGCCGTTTTCCCAGTCGCGCTCCATCAGCTCGCGCATCGACCGCTTGTAGCCGTGCTGTCCGCCCAGACGGTTCTCCTGGACGAATTTCCAGCCCCAGCGCAGCTGCAGGCCGTTGTCGGCGCTGTAGAGCCATTTGTTCGCCACGTTGATCTGGTCGGCGCGCGGCAGGTCGCGGAACGTGTCTTCGTTGTGGTCCATCTTGCGGACGTCGGTGTCGGCCGAGCCGTGCAGCAGAATCACCGTCGAGAGCTTCTTGTCGCGCGTGACGGGCAGCGCCGTGGAGATGTTGGCCTCGGGGCGGAGCTCGTCGTCGAGGTAGAGGTTGACGAAGAGCCGTTCGTCGTCCGTCGGCTTGCGGTGTTCCAGATTGATCTGGCCCGTGATGGCCTCGTGACCCGCCGTGACGGAGGCCACGCCCTTCGACACCTGAATCGAGTTGAGCCACATGCCGGGCGTGTAGCTCAGCCCGTAGGGGGAGCTCAGGCCCCGCATGACGGGGCGGTTCTCGTCGAGAATTTGCGTGTAGGTGCCGGCCAGGCCGAGCATCTTGATCTGGCGGGCTCCCGAAATGGCGTCGCTGTAGCCCACGGTCACCGAGGCGGAGTTCTCGAACGACTCGGCCAGGTTGCAGCAGGCCATCTTACACAGACCGGCGAAGGAGATCATCTCCCCCTTCAGCACGCCGTCGTGCTTGACGTAGTTGCCTCCCACGGTGCTCTCGATCACCACGCTCTCGATGTCGACCCCCTCGGCCTGGAGGGTGAAGTCGGCCTCGACGGTGCCGGGTTCGATGGTGCGTACCTCCTCCCGGTAGCCCAGGAATCCGACGGCCAGCCGATCGCGGCCCTTGACGCGGTGGAGGCGGTATTTGCCCTCCGCGTCGGTGACGGCGCCGACGGTCGTGCCCTCCCAGAGCACCGTGGCGCCGACGAGCGGTTGCTGCTCCTCGTCGCGAACCACACCGCGCAGATCCTGTGCGCGTGCGGCGACGAAAAGCGATAGAAACAGAATAGTTAAAAGCTGTTTTTTCATGATTTTTCCCTTATTAGACTTGATGAATCGATCGACGACGGAGCCGCTTCGCGGCGCCTCGTCCCTATTCGGTCAAGCCTGAGCGGGAGGGGCCCTGAGGGCCGTGGGTGTGGCGCACGTCTCGCAGGAACATTCGTCGGGCGGAGTCGGGATGCGGATGCCCCGCCTGCATTCAGGAAGGACGGAGCGAACGTCTTCGGCCTTCAGGGCGTCGCAAAGGTGCCTGGCGATACGGGACGATGCTCCGTTTTCGTCGCGGTCGAAAGTGTAGAGCTGGATCCGCGTGTCGTGATCGTGGCCGCAACCGTCGGGACCGTCCAGATGCTGGTGGCCCGACTGACCGTGGCAGATGCAGCTCTCCGCATGGGGCCGGTGCATCCCGTCGAGACAAGGGCAGGAGAGGGCGCACGCCGCCGGCACGGCTACCGTGAGCAGGTAGAGGTGTACGAGCAGGAGCGCTATGATCCGTTTCCCCTTCATATCGTCATACCAGGCGGCACTCTTTTAGTTTCTCGACCCAGGCGGCAGCGTCGCGCAGGGCGGTTTCGGAGTCGATCTCGTAGCGGGCGGTGAGCAGCCGGGCGACCTCTTCCGTATCGAACTCCTTGCCCTGCAATTCGTTCCAGAGATAGAGTGCCGATTCGTTGAGCGAGATGATACGGGTCATGTCCGCCCCGTAGCGTCCCTGCATGATGACCACGTGCTCGCCGGCCATCTCCCGTACCTTGTACTCTTCGCGAAGTTTCATTGTCCGTCCGAAATTATATCGATCATGCAAAGATAAGGACTTTTTTTCAAAGATGGTGCGCGGGCGGTTGATTTTACCTGACTTTAGGCAGCGGCGGCGGAAAATTTGTTTTTCCGCCGCTCTTGTCGTACTTTTGCGTATATGGAGCAGAACGACATTCGCGGGGTGCTGAAACGCTATTGGGGCTTCGACCGCTTCCGACCGTTGCAGGAGGAGGTGATCCGGACCGTTCTGGCGAATCGGGACGCCCTGGTGCTGATGCCTACGGGCGGCGGCAAATCGCTGATCTATCAGGTGCCTACCCTGGCTCGCGAGGGGCTGTGCGTGGTCGTCACGCCTCTGATCGCCCTGATGAAGGATCAGGTGGACTGCCTGCGGGCCCGCGGCATCGGGGCGGTCGCCATCCATGCCGGACTGTCGCCCCGGCAGATCGACGTGGCGCTGGACAACTGCGCCTACGACCCGAAGATGAAGTTCCTCTACATCGCTCCCGAGCGGATCGCTTCGGAGACCCTGCGGCTGCGGCTGCCGCGGATGAACGTGCGGCTGATCGCCGTCGACGAGGCGCACTGCATCTCGCAGTGGGGCTACGACTTCCGTCCGGCCTACCGGCAGATCGCCGAGCTGCGCGAGCGGTGTCCCGAGGCGTCGGTGCTGGCGCTGACCGCCTCGGCGACCGGGGCGGTGGCGGAGGACATCATGCAGAATCTGCATTTCGACGAGAAGCGGATTTTCCGCGGCGACTTCTCCCGCCCCAACCTCAGCTACGCTGTCCGCCATACGGAGGACAAGAACGGGCAGCTGCTCCGCATTGCCGAAAACGTGCCCGGTTCGGGAATCGTCTACGTGCGGACCCGCGAGGCGACCGAGGAGATCGCCGCCTGGCTTCGGCAGGAGGGGATCACGGCGGCGGCCTACAACGGCGGCCTGCCCCATACCGAACGGGCCCTGAGGCAGGAGGAGTGGATGAACGGAAAAGTGCGGGTCATGGTGGCGACCAACGCCTTCGGCATGGGTATCGACAAGGCCGACGTGCGTTTCGTGGTGCACTACACGCTTTGCGACTCGCTGGAGAACTATTATCAGGAGGCGGGCCGTGCGGGCCGCGACGGTGCACGCAGCTACGCCCTGCTGCTGGTGAGCCCCGAGGATCCGGACCGTGTGCGGCGGCGCTTCGAGGCCGATTTCCCGCCGCTCGAAAGCGTGAAGGATGTATACGACAAGATCGGCTCCTACCTGCGGGTGGAGATCGGCGAGGGCGACCGGAGCTCTCACACCTTCAATATCCACGACTTCTGCGCGCGGGAGCATCTCTATCACGGCAAAGTGAAGAGCGCCCTCGAATTGCTGGAGCAGAACGGCTACATGTCCCTTTCGGACGAGATGGAGAACCCTGCCCGTATCATCTTCTGCATCAGTCGCGACGATCTCTACCGGATCCGCTGCGAGAAGGAGGAGCTCGACCCCTTCATCCGCACGATCCTGCGGCTCTACAACGGGGTGTTCACCGAATTTCGCAAGATCGACGAACTGGAGATCGCCCGCTGGAGCGGATATACCGTCGAGCGGGTGAAGGAGTTGCTGAAGCGGCTGTGGCAGATGCGGATCATCCGCTACATCCCCTCGAACCGTTCGCCCATGATCACCTTTCTCACCGAGCGCCTTCCCCGGGCCGACCTCTACATCTCTCCCGAGAGCTACAAGTTCCGGCGCGAGCTGACGCTGGAGCGGTTCGACCGCATGCTGCGCTATGCCGAGAACGACCGGCAGTGCCGCTCGGCGCTGATGGAGGCCTATTTCGGCGTGGAGAACCCTGCCGACTGCGGTGTGTGCGATCTCTGTCTGGAGCGCAAGCGCCGGCAGCGTCGCTCGGACGATCTCTCCGGGCGGATTCTCAACCTGCTGGAGGAGGGGGCGTTGGATGTCCGCGAGCTGGTCGCGCGGCTGGCGTGTGACCCGGGGCAGGGGGCGGAGGCTATCGACGAGCTGCTGGCCTCGGCGAAAATCTCGCAGCTCGAAAGCGGAAAAGTCGTAAAAAATAGGTAACTTTGCTCTCCGATAAGCAAACGATATGAAATCCGATACTCCCCCTTTTCTCTCCGCCATCGGCAACGAGGAGACGGCTCAGCTGCCTGCGGCCCGTTTCCCCGGTGAAATCGTCGTCGTGGACGATGTGCGCGCCATTCGCGCCGCCTGCGCCGAGCTGGCCGCCGAACCGGTGATCGGCTTCGACACCGAGACCCGGCCGTCGTTCCGTCCCGGTGTGCACAACCGCGTGGCGCTGCTGCAACTCTCCACGCCCCGGCGTTGTTTCCTGTTCAGGCTGTGCGCCGTTCCGCTCGCCCGTGAGATCCTGCGGATTCTGGAGAACAAGCGGATTCTGAAGATCGGTGCCGCCGTGTCGGGCGATCTGGCGGCGCTGCACGAGTTGCGGCACTTCCGCGAAGGGGGATTCGTCGATCTGCAATCCATCGTGGGGGAGTGGGGTATCGAGGAGAAGAGTCTCCGCAAGATGTCCGCCATCGTGCTGGGGTGCCGCGTCTCGAAAGCCCAGCGCCTGAGCAACTGGGAGGCCGCGAAGCTCACCGAGCAGCAGCAGATGTACGCCGCGACCGACGCCTGGAGCTGTATCCGCATCTACGAGCGGTTGCAGCGTGTACCGAAACCGAAAAAAGCAATCATACATGACAAGAGCCAAAGTTTATCTGCGAAGAGGTAAGGAGGAGTCGCTTCTGCGCCGTCACCCCTGGATCTTTTCGGGAGCCGTGGAATATATCAAGGCCGACGAGGAGCCCCGCGAGGGCGATCTGGTGGATGTCCACACCAAGCAGGGCGACTTCATCGCCCGCGGCCACTACCAGATCGGATCGATAGCCGTGCGGGTGCTGACCTTCGAGGACGAGCCCGTCGATGCGGAGTGGTGGCGCCGGCGGGTCGCCACGGCCTGGGACGTGCGGCGTCTGCTGGGGCTGACGGACGATCCGAAGACCACCTGCTATCGCCTGATCCACGGCGAAGGGGATTCGCTGCCCGGCCTGGTGGTCGACGTCTACGGGTCGACTGCCGTGGTGCAGTGCCACTCGGTGGGCATGTTCCGCTCCCGTCAGGAGATCGCGGCCGCCATCCGCGCCGTATACGGCGACCGCATTACGGCGATTTACGACAAAAGTTCGCAGACCGTACCCTATAAGGCGGGACTGAATGCCGTGGACGGCTATCTCTACGGCGGTCGCGGCGAGTGCGCCGCGCAGACCGTGCTGGAGAACGGCCACCGCTTCCAGGTGAATTGGGAGGAGGGTCAGAAGACCGGATTCTTCATCGACCAGCGGCAGAACCGCGAGCTGGTGGGACACTATGCCAAGGGGCGCACCGTGCTCAACACCTTCTGCTATACGGGCGGATTTTCGGTCTATGCCATGGCCGGCGGGGCTGCGGAGGTGGTGTCGGTCGACTCTTCAGAGCGGGCCGTGGCGATGGCCGACGAGAACATGCGGCTCAACTTCGGCGACGATGTGCGCCACACCTCGCTGGCGGTGGATGCCGTAGAGTATCTGAAGGAGATCGGGCCCCGCTACGATCTCATCATCCTCGACCCGCCGGCCTTCGCCAAGCATCACAAGGTGCTCGGCAACGCCATGCAGGGCTATAAGCGGCTGAATGCGCGGGCGCTGTCGCAGATCAAACCCGGCGGCATCCTCTTCACCTTCTCCTGCTCGCAGGCGGTGTCGAAGGAGCTGTTCCGCACGACCGTCTTTTCGGCGGCGGCCATCGCCGGGCGCAAGGTGCGTATTCTGCACCAGCTTACCCAGCCGGCCGACCATCCGATCAACATCTACCACCCCGAAGGGGAGTACCTGAAGGGGCTGGTGCTCTATGTGGAGTAGGGAAGAGCAATTCGCGATTATGCTGAGCCTGTCACCTTGAGCGAAGCGTCGCAGACGCGCAGTCGAAAGGTCTCGATGTTGCGGAACATTCACCCTCACGATCGGGCTTTGCACCGGTTCCTGCCCATACGACCGTCGAGTCCCCTCGACAGGCTCGGGATGACAGCGTTGCTGTCCTGTTGAGCGAAGCACCGTAGGTGCGTAGTCGAAAGGTCTCGATGTTGCGGAACATCCACCCTCACGATCGGGCTTTGCACCGGTTCCTGCCCATACGACCGTCGAGACCCCTCGACAGGCTCGGGATGACAGCGTTGCTGTCATGTTGAGCGAAGCACCGTAGGTGCGCAGTCGAAACATCTCGATGTTGCGGAACATTCACCTTTACAATTCGCAAAAAGTTTCCGCCGATTCCGCTCCGCTTCACTCGGGATGACAGAAAAAAGAGCAATCGGGATCGTCCGCGACTGCTCTTTTCTCATTGCTTACGGCAGAACCGGTTCGGGAACGGCTTCGAACCGTTCGACGGCCCGTTTCAGCCAGCCGGTGATATGGATGTGCTGCGGGCAGGCGTTCTCGCAGCGGTAACATTCGATGCAGTCCGAGGCTCGGCCCAGCCCCTGGGAGAGGGCTCGGTAGCTCTTGCGCCGGTTCTCGATTCCCTTTCCGTCGTCGGCGACATCCTCGTTCAGCAGCCAGAGATCGGTAGGGATGGGGATGTGCGCGGGGCAGACCGGCAGGCAGTAGCCGCAGGTGGTGCATTGGATGGGAGTCAGTCGGGCGTTCAGGCGGGCTGCCTCGTTCAGGACCGCATAGTCCCGCTCCTCGAGACCCGTGAACCCCTCCAGCCCGGCGATGTTCCGGCGCATCTGTTCGAGCGAGGACATGCCGCTCAACACGGTCTCCACCCCATCCAGACTCGCTGCGAAACGAATGGCCCAGGTGGCGGCCGACCACTCGGGCCGGGCCTCGCGAAGCCGTTTTTCGATGGCCTGGGGCGGGTGGACCAGCATGCCGCCCTTGAGGGGGCACATCACCACGACCGGCTTTCGGGCGCGGCGGGCGATTTCGTAACAGCGGCGGGCCTGAATCGGCGAGTTGTTCCAGTCCATGTAGCTGATTTGCAGCTGGATGAAATCGATGTCGGGGTAGCGCTCCAGAATCTCCTCCAGCAGCTCGGGCGAGTCGTGGAACGAGAAGCCTACCTGGCGGACGAATCCGTCGCGCCGCTTCTGGAGGGCGAATTCGAAACTGCGGAACTGCTGTGCCTTCTCGTAGAAGGCCTTCGTGGCGCAGTGGACCAGATAGCGGTCGAACCACTGCACGCCGCAGCGCCGCAGCTGCTCGGCGAAGATGCGCTCCTGCTGCATCTCATCCTCGAGCAGGAGGGTGGGGAGTTTGTCCGTCAGCGTGAAGCGGTCGCGTGGGTAGCGCTCGACCAGCGCCTTGCGCAACGCCTCCTCGCATTGGCCGTCGTGGTAGGTGTAGGCCGTATCGAAATAGGTGTAGCCCTGCTCCAGAAACAGGTCGACCATCGACTCCAACTCCCGGTAGTCTATCTCTTCGCGGCCGTTGCGCACCGTCACCGGCAGGCGCATGCAGCCGAATCCCAATTTTTTCCGCATGATGATTTTCCGTTTGATCTTCGGGGATCGAACGCAAAATCCGTGCCGACCGTTCCGTGTTACGCTTCGTCGCTTCGTTGCTGCATCTTGTAGGCGCTGGGCGACATGCCGGTCTGGTGCTTGAAATACTTGCCGAAGAAGGACTGGTTGGGGAAGTTGAGGTAGTAGGCCACCTCCTGAATGCTCATCGAGGAGTAGCGCAGCAGATTCTTGGCCTCCAGAATCACGTACCTGTCGATCCAGTCGGCAGCCGAATGGCCGCTCACCTTCTTGATCAGCGTAGTCAGGTATTTGGGCGTGATGCAGAGCTGCGAGGCGTAGAACCCCACCGACCGTTCGTTCTTGTAGTGCAGCGAGAGCTCCTGCATGAAGCGGTGGAAATACTCCTCGTTCCGGCTCTTCGCCGAGCTCTCCACGCTGGGCCGCTCCTTGCGGTCCTTGCTGACGATGCTGCACAGCTTGTAGAGGAAAAGGGAGAAGTAGCTGCGCAGGATCTCCTCGAAGAAGGGCATCTCCCGGGCTTTTGCAATCTCGTCGGCGATGCTGCGGATCAGCCCCTGCAACTGGCGGCTCTCCTCCGGGGTGACATGGAGAACCGGCTCCTCCAGCACCTGAAGCAGGACGGGACCCAGTCCCCGGACGTTGATGTCGACCTGCTGGAGAAGGTTCTCCTCGAATCCGAGCAGGTAGCCCCTGGCCTCGTTCGTCCCGATCATCTGCAGGATGTTGTTGGGCTTGTGGATCAGGATCGAATTCTCGCTGATCCGGTATTCGTTCAGGTTGATGTTGATGTCCGCGGAGCCGCTTTCGCAGATCATGATGAAGTAGGCGTTGATGCGGCAGGGGTAGTTGAACAGGACGGATCTGTTTTGGTTGTCGTATTCGGGCAGAGAGATGAAGCATCCGTTGTGAACGATTCCCGGTGCGTCGGGATTCTTCTCGCGGAGCTCGCTGATGGAGAAGCTGATGATCTCTTGATTGTTCATATTGTCTGTAAATTGCTGTAAAATCCCGACAAATATAGCGATTGAATCCGGATTCTGTATTCCGATTGTCTGATTTGCAGCCGAATCGGAGAACGGAAAGAACAAATCGGACAGCCGGGTGCCGCGGTCCGGTCAGAACAGCTGTAGCTTCAGACCTGCCGAGAAACCGATGATGTCCTGCGGGTGGAGGTAGTCGTTGCCGACGGCGCGGACGATGTAGAGGTCGCAGGTGTTGACCTCGAAGAAGAGGGTGACCCCCTTGATCCAGTATTTGCGGCGGATACCCGGGTGCCAGGTGGCGCGGCAGCCCCAGAAGATATGGGTGCGCAGCTTGGTGGAGAACCAGTAGTAGCCGCTCGGATAGCGCCCCGGCTGGCGGCCCCAGAATTCGTGCCCGAAGATCGTGTTGAGGTAGATGCCGCCGTAGAGAGGATCGAACGAAAAGCGGTCCGAGGCGTAAAGGCTCCAGGGGATGTAGTTCTGCTTCAGGGTCAGCGTGGCGTGGCCGCGCCGGGTGGAGTAGCGCGGGACGTAGCCCACCATCAGGTCGGTCTCCCAGCGGCATTTGCGGCCGTAGTCCCAGCCGAAACCCAGGGAGAGGAGACCCATGCTGCCGGCGTATTGCGCCTTGACGTGGGTCGGGATGATGCGCTCCCATCCCTGGCGCCCCCGGTGCAGACGGCGGTCGAGGGGCGCCCCTTCCGGCCGGAGCGAGTCGGCGGGCGGACAGCTCCCGCAGGCGAGGAGCGGAAGCCAGAGCAGCAGGAGCAGACTAAAAAACGACCGTCTCGTATTCATAGCCGGTTTCGTGCATGGTGAAGAGCAGGTAGGTCCGTTTGCCGATGTCGGGACACTGGTAATAGAGAACCCCGTCGCCGAAAAGATCGTCCACGCGGGCCGTGTGCTCGTGTCCGTAGAGGCAGAAGGGGAGACCGGGGCTGCGGAGAATGTAGTATTCGAAGGCCTTCTTGACGTTGTTGTTGAACTGGAACTCGCCGGGACGCACGTGCATGACCCAGACCGCGCGGACCACCCCGGGCGGCAGGTGGGTCAGCTGATGCTCCATGAAGTCGAAATCCGGCACGGGCACCGAGTAGTCGTACTCCATAGCGTTCGTGTTCAGGCAGATGAAACGGGTGTCGCCGGCCGTGAAGGCGAAATTCGTCTCCCCGAAGATTCGCTGGAACACCTCCTGCCCCGTAGCCAGACAGTCGTGGTTGCCGATCAGGGCGATGCAGGGCATCGTCAGCCGGTTCAGGATGTCGCGTTGGAACTGAAACTCCTTTTTCAGCCCGAAGTCCGAGAGATCGCCGCAGTGGAGTACGAAGTCCAGATCGCCCCGGGCGTTCAGGGCGGCTACCGCCTCCTCGGTTTCGTCATAGCGCCCCTGCGTATCGCTGATGACGGCGAACCGGTAGTCCGACCGGTCGAGGAGTGCGCTCTCGATGCGCAGCGCATTGACCGCATTGGTATTCACGGGGCCCTCCACGTCGGTGTCGTAAGGGTGGACCTCGAAATATTCGCAGCCTCCTCCGAGCAGGAGCGTTAGCCACAACGGTAATATGCGGAGCCGTTTCATTTTCGCTTTATTTCCCGACAAAGAAAGGGGTTCGCACCCGGTTTCGCAATACTCGAATGGCGATCCAACTGTCCGATTCGCCCAATCGGAAAGGCGGGCGGCACGAAAATGCCGCCCCGCCGTTTTCAATCCTCATCTTCGTCTCCTTCTCCGCCCGCAATCTCGGTCTCGATAGTGGCATGCGTGATGCCTTCGGCCCGCAGCCGGCGGCGTATCTCCCGACGGACCTCCGAGCTCTGCCGCTCGTCGGCGAGGACCGCATGGACCGTCAGGGCGTTCTGCGTGGTGCTGATGGCCCAGATGTGCAGGTGGTGGATGCGCTCGACGCCCGGTGTGGTGCGCACGATCTCTGCGATGCGTTCCGCATCCAGCCCGCAGGGCACGCCGTCGAGCGAGAGCCGCAGGCTGTCGCACAGCAGGCGGCGGGTCGAGACGACGATGATCAGGGCGATCAGGAGCCCCATGATCGGGTCGATGACCGTCCAGCCGGTGTAGGCGATAACCAGTCCCGACGCCACAACGCCGATCGAGACCAGCGCATCGGCGATCATGTGCAGAAAGGCGCCCCGCACGTTGAGGTCGCGCTCCTGCCCGCGCATGAGCAGCCACGCCGTCAGGAAGTTGACGATCACGCCCGCACCGGCCGTCCAGGCGATGGCGAAGCCCTCGACGGGCTGCGGGCGGAAGAACTTCGAGATGCTCTCGGCTGCGATCATCCCGACTGCGATCAGCAGCAGGACGGCATTGAACAGTGACGCCAGGATCGTGCTCTTCTTGAAGCCGTAGGTATACCTTCGGGTCGCCTTGCGCGCGGAGAGCCGAATCGCCAGCAGCGCCAGCACCAGACTGATGACGTCGCTCAGGTTGTGGCCGGCGTCGGCCATCAGCCCCATCGAGCCGGAGTGGAACCCGATGCCGAATTCGATGGCGGAGTAGAGCAGGTTGAGCGTAATGCCCCACGCGAAGGCTCGCGTGAGCTTCCGCGTCGACGGCGTGACGGGGCTACGGTGGTCGTGCGGCATGATTCTATCGGTAGATTTCGTTCAGCAGGGCGGCCAGCCGGTGGCCTCCCTTGAGAAGCTGTCGCTCCACGAGCGGCGCATATTTGTTCACGTAGTCGTAGGAGAGGTTCGCCCCTTCGGGGGTCGAGGCGTAGATCTCGGGACAGAGCGCCTGCGTCTCGTCGTACCACGTTTCGAGCGTTCCGCCGGTGATCTCCGCCACCTCCTCGTCGGTCAGCCGGTCGATCTGGCTCTGCCACTCCGTGTAGCTCCATTTGTGGGCCCATTCGGGCAGGGAGCTATCCCACACCGCATGCAGGTTGGTGTCGCGTCCGAAGAAGCGGACCTTCACGCGGTTGCCGCCCAGATCGGTGAGATGCCCCGCGTGCATGGGGCAGTGGAGGTCGCCCATCAGGTGGATCAGCATCTTCAGACAGAGCGCCTCCTCTTCGGCCGGCAGGTCGTGCCCCTCGAGACGCCGGACGAGCTCGTTCAGTGCCGAGAGGATGTCGCCTTTCGGATTGCGCGGGGTCGATTCGCGGGTTTCGCCCGCATCGACGTCCATGTAGTGCCAGCTCTTGGTGTAGGCGTACTCGGGGGTGTGGCTCGCCGCGTCGAGCCAATTGCTCCAGTAGACGGGCGAGTAGCCGTTCAGCACGCGGTCCACTTCGGCCGCGGCTTCGGGCGTCAGGTTGCACTCCGCGATGCAGGCCGTGACGTCGTGCCCCTTGGGCCCCCAGGCCGAGGCCGGGAGCGCCCAGGGCAGCAGCGACAGGGCGAGAAGGATCGTCTTCTTCATTTCGTATCGCTATTGATTCATCGTAGCCAGGAACTCCTCGTTCGTGCCCGTCAGGTGCATCTGCTTCTGGAGGAACTCCATCGTTTCGGTGGTAGTCATCTCCGAGAGGTATTTCCGGAGGATCCAGGTGCGGTTCATCACCTCGCGCGGCAGCAGCAGATCCTCGCGGCGGGTGCCCGAAGCGATGACGTTCACGGAGGGGTAGATGCGCTTGTCGGCCAGTTTGCGGTCGAGCTGCAGCTCCATGTTGCCCGTACCCTTGAACTCCTCGAAGATCACCTCGTCCATCTTCGATCCGGTGTCGATCAGGGCCGTGGCGATGATCGTCAGCGAACCCTTTTCCTCCGTGTTGCGGGCCGCGCCGAAGAAACGCTTCGGCTTGTGGAGCGCGTTGGCATCCACACCACCCGACAGCACCTTGCCCGAAGCGGGCTGCACGGAGTTGTAGGCACGGGCCAGGCGGGTGATCGAGTCGAGGAAGATCACGACGTCGTGTCCGCATTCGACCATGCGCTTGGCCTTCTCCAGCACCATCTCGGCGACCTTCACGTGGCGCGAGGCCTGCTCGTCGAAGGTTGAGGCCACGACCTCGGCTTTTGTGTTGCGGGCCATTTCGGTCACCTCCTCCGGACGCTCGTCGACCAGCAGCACGATGATATACACCTCGGGGTGGTTGTCGGCGATGGCGTTGATGAGCGACTGCATCAGCATGGTCTTACCGGTCTTGGGCTGGGCGACGATCAGGGCGCGCTGGCCCTTGCCGATGGGCGAGAAGAGGTCCACGACGCGGTTCGAGAGGCTGTTGTGGCCGTGTCCCGTCAGGTTGAACTTCTCGCTCGGGAAGAGCGGTGTCATGTATTCGAACTGCACGCGGTCGCGGATATACTCGGGCGAGAGGCCGTTGATCTCCGTCACGCGCACCAGCGGAAAATATTTTTCGCCCTCTTTCGGCGGGCGGATCGTTCCGAGCACTGTGTCGCCGGGCTTCAGACCGAAGAGCTTGATCTGCGACGGCGACACGTAGATGTCGTCGGGCGAGTTGAGGTAGTTGTAGTCGGCCGAGCGGAGGAATCCGTAACCGTCGGGCATTACCTCCAGCACCCCTTCTCCCTCGATCTCGCCGGCAAAGTCGTCCTTCGTGATGACCTCCTCCGCATGCGCATGCGATGCGGAGGCCTGCTTCTGCGGTGCGGCCGGGGCCGGCTCCTCCGGCTTCGGACGATGCTCCTCGCGTGGGGCTTCGCCCTCCGTCCGGGACTGCTGCTCCGTCGTCTTGCGACGGCCCCGTCGCTTTGCGGCTGCGGGATCGGCCTCCTCCTCGTGGTGCAGTGCGTGCTCGGCGGCCGGTTCCTCTTCGCGCGGAGTCTCTGCGGCTGCTTTATCGCTCTCCGCCGGCTGCGGTGCGGAGGCCTCCGGCTTTGCCAGCCGGGGGCGGCGTCCGCGTCGCGGCTTCTCCACCGCCTCTGCGGCCGGAGCGGTCTCCGGCGCCACCTTCTCCTCGGCAGCGGCAGCCGCCTCGGAAGTGCGGACGATCTCGTCCGTCAACTCTTTCTTCTTTTTGGTCATGACGTTCTTCACGCCCAGCGCCTTCGCAATCTCCCGCAATTCCGCCAGATTCTTGCCTTCCAGCGTTTCCAAATCCTGCATATCTTGTTTCGTAGTAAAATGAACTGATTTAATATCCGGCCGGATGGCCGGTGATCGAATTTACTGCAAAGATAATACTTTATTTTGAATTCCAAAATCGAAAATCGCTCTACTTCCGTCCTTTTCGGCCCGAATGCGCGGCAAGTGCGCCCGAATGTCGCAGGCTATCATCCGTTTCGTTGCAGTCAGGTGTCGCGAAAAAAAACGTCCGGACGCAACAAGCGTCCGGACGGAAGATTGTTGAGGAGGCTCTACTCCTCTGTCTCTTCTTCGGGTTTCTTTCTGCCGAAGGTATAGATCAGATAGCCGGCGACGAGCGCCAGCACGACCAGCTTGCCGCCCCACGCGTCCCAGAACGGAATCCGTCCGAGCTCGTCCAGATCTTCGATTCCGGTATCTTCGCGAATCCATCCCATAACCTCGTCGTCGAGTTGATAATTGGTGTCGGGCTCCGCCTCCGTGTAGCCAACCAGGCCGCCCTTGTCGACAGTCCAGACGGGAATATGAGCGATCTCGAACACCTTGTAGGTGTATCCCAGGTCGATGTAGTTGTCCGCATCGGTCTGATAATAGGTGCTGTCGGGCAATTCCAGAACGATGACGGTCTTTTCATGCGTGCCGATCGGAATGCGGGCACGTGCCTGCGAGGTGCATATGGCGCCCAGCAGGAGTAGCGTTAAAAAAAGAGTTTTCTTCATGTTTATGTTGTGTTTGACCATACAAATATAGCAATAAATGCGTGTCGATGTTCCGATGTCGTAAAAAAACGCGACGGACCGGCTCTAACTTCGAACTCATTATGGCAGTAGCTGTTTTGTCCGTCGCTTCTTGCATTCGTAGCCCGCTCCGATATGTTTGCGTGGTTGCATAGAGCCTTTTGCCGTGGCTCTGCGGTATGTTTCGAAATCTCTCCGGTACGATATCGACTGAGATCGGTGGTTTGGATTTTTCGGATCATCGCGAAATCTCACAACAGCACGATTTTCCGGTATTTACACCCGATTCCCTTTTCATTTCCGTCCTCGGAAAAGATCGGAAAACAAAGGCGGTCTTTCTACAAGAATCCGAACAGAGTATGAATATTTTCGATTGACGGATCGCGAATGTCTCTCAGAAGTAGCGATAGACCTCCTCCAGCACGGGTTCCTTGGCCATGTCGGCGGGGTTGGTGCCCGGAATCCCTTCGGGAATCGGCTCGCCCAACTGCTCGAAGAGCTCGATCCAGAAGTCGGGCAGCTCGCCTTCGGCATTGCGGAAATTCATCGGCCGGGCCGTGAAGAGGGGAGTGCCGTCCTCGCGGCGATAGCTTTCGTAGACCAGCTCCGAGCAGTACATGCGTCCGTTATCCGGAAGGTAGGAGTAGTCGTAAGGTTCGCCCAGGTGGACCTCCGCCCGCCGGATTGCCTCCCCGACCGGGAACTCCGCACGTACACGCATCGCAAGCACCCCGGGACGACCTTCGATGCGGGCCGAAGAGCGGAGGAACTCCTCCAGGGTTACCTTTCGCACTCCGCCCCTGCCGGTCGCCTCGATAACCAGTCGCCGGTCGCCCGCCTGCTGGAAGATGGCGACGTGCGAGATTTTGTGCCGGTCGTGCGGGGCTGTGGCATCGGTGATGGCCTCCGTCATTTCCGACGGTTCGTTTACTTGAAACAGCAAATCTCCCGTGCGGAGCGGAAACTCCTCCGACCGGCAGGCGCAGACCGATAACAATACACCTATATATATTAAAGCGCTTTTCATCCTCGTCTTCTTTTTTTTCGGCAAATGTAGCGAATTTCTTCGATGCAACGCATCTATTTTCGGCTGAGTCGCGTGCCGGATCGGAAGAATCGTCTCTTTTTTTTGAAGAAAATTCACCCGCAGACGGTCCGTTTCGATGCCTGGACGAATCTTTTTTCAACTTTTATCGAGCCGGTTTTCTCCCCGAAAACGGGATTTATCCGATTTTTCGGCTCGGTAATCCTGAAAACTTTCTAAAAAATATCAATATATAATTCGCTGATACATATACGATTGTCGGATTATTGCCGAAATCGCCTGAAAAATATCTTTCGAATTATTTGGAAAATATGGGATAAAGTCTTTATCTTTGCAACCGCTTTCACGATAAAAGAGTGGAGCAAGGTTCTGACGAGGGTTGCGAAAAAAAATCTTTCAAAAAGATTTGGAAGATTGAAAAAAAGGTTTTACCTTTGCAACCGCTTTTCCGCCATAAAAAACGGCGGTTTAAGCCGAGAGGGGGTCGCAAGATTCCGGATCGCACAGAGGAAGTTCTGATACAATATAGAACAACGTTCTTTGAAGATTATTGAGCAGCAAAGTTTTTTCCACTCTCTTCGGAGAGTGATTTCAAACAATACCTTTGAGATTTGAGCGAAAGATCTAAACACATTAATTTTTACAATGGAGAGTTTGATCCTGGCTCAGGATGAACGCTAGCGGCAGGCTT
>CAJTLJ010000011.1 GCA_910577475.1 uncultured Alistipes sp. | reverse complement strand
GTGATGCGTTCCATATCCTCGTGCGTTCCCGTAAGCAGGACACGGATAGCCCTCACTTGATTGTTGCCGATTTTGCGTGTCAGTCCTGCGGTGTCCAATCGGTGCTGTATGGCTTGTGTCCTGTTCTCCACCCCGTTGGGAAACCTTATCAGTTCCCGATTTAGGTGCGTCCTGCTCTCATCGGCATTCTTCGGTTTGATGGTGCGTTCTATGTGCGCTGACATGGCGGCATCCGTTCCGCTTGTCTTCTCCATGTGTAATACTGCATAACCCATATAATAATCCTTTCTTTTTAGCTTGTGAAACAATGGTTGGTGGTTTACTCTTGTACGGCTTTTGCCGTTGGCTGGGAGTGTCCAGAGAGGTGCAACCTCTTTGGCTTATTGGGGAATTTTCAGCGTTGCTTGCAATGCGGCTCGGACAAATTCCCTAATAAGCTACGGCATTTTCCGTTGGTAAATATCCGTGCGGCTGCAAGCATACCTCTTCCCTACATCCTCAGCCCTCGCTTTTTCGGTGGCTGCATCATCCGCCTTGCGGATTGGACTTGCTTCTCCTGATTTATCGGCTCTGCCGATTGGGACAGGGGCTTGCCGCACAGGTAGTCGTTCAGGTCTTTGTACCCGTTGTAGTTTCGGGAGAAGTCCCTGATACGTCCGGCAAACTCTCCTGCCAGTTCCCAATACGCATTCCGCCCTGCCTCGTCATTGTCAAGCAGACAGTGTATGCGCTCATACCCGTGCAGCACGTCTATGGCTTTGCATACATTGGAAACGGAATTGAGAATAACGTAATCCTGCCCGTCAAGGTTGGGCATGGTCGGGCAGTTCTTCATCCGCAAGGTGAGGAATGAAAGATAGTCCGTCATTCCCTCGAACACGAGGCATTTCTCTCTCGGCTCTCCCGACTGTCGGATATGGCTGATGTCCTTTGGGGCAATGCATCCTTTGAAGAAACGGTTGCGCACCTCATATCCTCCAGCCACATTCGGGAACCCTATGGCGAAATAGGGTTTACCGTTGTGGACGAAGTGCAGTTCCTTACATTCCGCTTGCGCCAATGCGGTGTTTATTCCACGCTCCTGCAAGTAACGGAGCAATGCAGGGTGCGTGAGTTCTCTCACTTCCAAATGTTGGAAACTCGGTTCGGATGCCTGCTGGCGAAAAGAGAAAGACATGGGACGGACGTGCGGTGCTTGTTCCGCTATCTTGCCAAGCAGGTAAGGCACATAGTCCGAACCGTAAAGCTCCTGTGCCAAAGCGATGATGTTGCCGCCCTTGCCTGTTCCGAAGTCGTACCATTGGTTGAGTTCGGTGTTCACCTTGAACGATGCTTCCGCTTCCTCCCTGAACGGTGATTTGTACCAAAGGCTTTTCCCCTGCTGCTTGACGGGGCTGTAGCCCAAACTTTGCAGATAGTCTGCGATATGTATCTTCTTTGCTTCCTGTGTAGTCATAATCTTCCTATGGTTTTAATGGTGAATGAAAATCGTTGATTCGTTGAATGGTATATGTAATATGTTTATATACATACAAATAGATGCTCAACATCCGCTCAACAAACCACTCACCAAAAGAGAAACCGACAATAGGTCGTGGCTTTATGCTCAACTTCTCTTTTGGTCAGTTGAGATTTTGTTGAGAGTATATATTGCTTATTATCAGTATGATTATATCCTTATTCAACAATTCAACAAAAAGATAATGGAATTACAGCGTTTCAAGTTGCTGCCTTGTGACGGTATAGAAGCGTCCCACTCTCCTTATCGGCTCATACCGACACTCCCGATTGTAGTTAAGCTGATAAGTGGTATATGTCAGCCCGTTCGGTGCAGGTATGAGCTTCCAACATTCCTGCAATACCTTTCTTACTTGATGCTTCTCCGCTTTGACATACGTGTTTGCCAGCAACGTGAGAATGTCATTGCAGCAAAAAGAGAAAGTGTCGATACCCATACTTGCCATGATATCAAGTATAAGTTCGCACATCTCAATCTCCAATCTGTTGCGGTTGCTTCGGATAATCTTCTGCAAGGCTTCGGTGTGCAGCAGTGACGTGGCAAACCACATACGGCTCTCTTTCTCGGTGGATAGTTGCCTGTGCTGCAAATGGTAGAGGAAAGCAGGTATTTCCGCTTTCAGCTTTTGCAAGAAGTCGGTATCGTCTGTTTGTAAGCGGTCTATCTTCCGCACCCAATAGCGTGTTTCCCCTGCGTCTATGATGACGGGCAGATACTCGTTGTTGGAACACAGAACGAACTTGGCGAAGAACGCTATCTCGTCACGGTCTTTACCTTTGGCTTCCACCTTGTAGGAGAGTGTGGTACTTAGGTTCTTCAACCGTTCGCTGTCCTCCCTGCGGCTAAGCAACACTTCATCCATCACAATAAGGAGTTTGCCTGCCCAATCGGAATTGAACTGGCTGCGGAAGTCCTCGTTGGTGTTGAATGTCACGTTGTTCTGAAACAAGGCTTTCAGAAAGTTCAGGAACGTGCTTTTACCTGTATTGCGTTCCTCTGATACCAACAGCTTTCTTGGCAAACTCGACATTGTGCTGTTCAAAGAGTTTAAGCAGAGTTTCCTGTTTGACACCGATGCCGAGATAGGCATCTTTAAGTTTGGCGGCAGTGACATAACCGTCCGTCTGCATCAGCTCATGATAGCGGCGGTTCACTTCCACACGGATTTTATCAACGGCACGGTTGATTCGCTGTGCTTCGATACTTTTGCCCGAAGCACGGTTGTTCTTCACGTCCCACAGCCGCAGGGGAACATCCATCTTGCAACTGAACTGTTTAATCTCTCCGTCCACCGTAAGGCGGCACATCAATGGCAGGTTGCCGTTGGGCTTCTCACTGCCTTTCTTTACATAGAATAATACTTTGAATGTACTTCGCATAACTCACTCTTTTTTGGGTTACAAAATTAGATTACAGTGAGTTATCGACTGCTAAGCAAACCTCCGCAGAACGCAGAAAAACAAACACTTAGCAAGAAATCTGCTCTATCCGCACGGTAATGAGGTGGTAACTGAACTCTTGCGCTTAGTGGCTTTAACACGGCTTGAAATGGCTTTATACCAACCCAAAAGAAAAGCGTAACGAACGCTATTCCAGTCTATTCGCTACGCTTTTCTCAAATTTGCTATTCCGTTAGCTGTTTATTTTATGCGAACAACATTATCTGTCCGTACTCCGGTACAGACCGGCCGAGAGACCGACCGCCGGCGGTTTCCGCTGCGCCGCCATCCGATTCGTATCCGTTCCCATCCTCCGGATTGACAAGCGATTTTCGGTCAGTCGTTTCACGCTCTTTTCGCGCCCCGGGCCCGACGAGGACAGCCCCCTTATTGTCTAATCGCAAACAATCCACACCATGGAAATGAATCGAATGAGTCCGCAGGAGGAACCTGCGCGCGAGAGCGGGATCGAAGAAAATCCGGCGGACCATTCCGCCGCAACGGAAATCGCTCCGGAGCCGCTTTACGACCCGGCCGAGGCCGAAACCATCGTCCGTCTTCTGACGAAGGAGGGTCTGTTCGACCCGGAGTACATCCTGCTGTTCGGGTCGCTGGCAGGCGGCACGCCGCACAGCGAGGCCAAAAGCTACGACCTGCTGATCGTCGTCGGGAACCTGCCTGTTCACGACTGGGCGGATGCGAAGCGCGACCTGCGCTACAAGCTGCCCTACAGCCGGAGGAAAGTGACTTATATAAATCTCTACGTCTGCCTGTTGAGCTACGTCCGGTCACACCGCACACCGTTTCTCTATTTCGCCTATCGGGAGGGTGTGTTGCTCTATCGCAAGGATACTTTTTACTTCCGGCGGCCGATGCGCCCCTGCAACTCCGCAAAGGCTCTATGCGATGCACGCACCTATTTCGAGACCTTCCTGCCGCTGGCCGATCTGGCCGTGAAGACGGCGAGTGCGGGCTCTCCCGCGAGCCCGACCGAACGCCGCTGGTCGGCCTTCATGACGGCGCAGGTGGGAGTGCTCTACTACAAGATCCTCTATTACGTCTACCACAACCGGCCGTTCGATTCGGATGATCCGCTGTTTCTCCACGAGCGGATGCGGACCCTCTCGACTGAGCTGATGCTGCTGTTCGACAACAGCTGCACGCGAGGCAATGCGACGCTCGTCGCTCTGAAAAGATTCGGCAAGGCGGCTTTCGGGGAGCTTGGCTTCGAGGAGCACCCGATGGAGCTGGAGGAGCATATGACCCGGGTCGTCCGCCTGGGCGGGATCGTGGAGCGCTGTTGCCGGAAGCGGCTGAAGTTCTATGAGTCGCTGTGCGGGGAGTAGTCTGTCCGATCTTTTCGTTTCCGCCTCCGGCGAATGTTCGCCGGGGGCGATTTTTTTCTTTCGGAAACATACTATCCGCCCGGCCGGGTGCGTTTGCTTCTCGAATGTAATGCAGATGCCTATGATGCAGATCGGCTCCGAACGATAAACTTAATTTGTAGCGATGAAAAAAATCTTTTTATTTGTCGGTGTGATGGCCGCAGCGGCCGTCTCCGGCGGTGCCGCGGCCTGGATGGTGACCCGTTCAGCCGAGCAGCAGATAGCCTATGTCGAGCGCGAAGTGGAGCGAACCCCCGCGCTGGGGTCGCAGTTCACCTCCTACGAGGCGGACCGCTATCCCGACCTGACCTATGCGGCTGAGAACGCCGTGAAGGCGGTGGTCAACATTGAGGCGGTGCAGGAGGTGGCCGTGCGCGAGAACTGGGATCCGTTCCTGGAGTTCTTCGGCGTGCCGCAGGGTTCGCGCCGCGGTGACGCCCGCACGCAGGAGCGTCGGGCCGGAGGCTCGGGCGTCATCATCTCGGAGGATGGCTATATCGTCACCAACAACCACGTGGTGGACGAGGCGACGAAGCTGCGCGTGACGCTGAACGACGGCCGCACGTTCGATGCCCGCATCATCGGCAAGGACCCCGCGACGGATGTCGCACTCATCAAGATCGACGCCGAGAAGCTGCCCACCATCCCCTTCGGCAACTCCGATTCGCTGCGTCTGGGCGAGTGGGTGCTGGCTATCGGGTCGCCCTTCGACCTGCGGTCGACCATCACGGCCGGCATCGTGAGCGCCAAGGCCCGCACGCTGGGCGTGATTCCCAACGAGTTCCGTATCGAGTCGTTCATCCAGACCGATGCGGCGGTCAACCCCGGCAACTCGGGCGGCGCGCTGGTGAACGTGCACGGTGAACTGGTGGGCATCAATACGGTCATCAAGTCCTCGACGGGCAGCTACATCGGCTACTCGTTCGCCGTGCCCGAGACTATCGTGAAGAAGGTAGTGACCGATCTGAAGGAGTTCGGAGTCGTGCAGCGCGCCCTGTTGGGCATCACGTTCCGTCCGGTCGATCAGGACTTCGTGGACGAGATGGGCAAGGAGCTCGGCATCGACGAGGTGGGAGGCGTCTATGTAGCCAGTGTGGTCGACGGCGGCGCGGCTTCGGAGGCCGGCATCCGCAAGGGCGACGTGATCGAGTCGATCGACGGCGTGAAGATCACCGACGGCTCGGCCCTTCAGGAGCAGATCGGACGCCGCCGACCCAATGATCAGGTGAATTTGTCCGTAAAAAGAGACGGAAAAATGAAACAATTCGAGGTTACTTTACGTAATGTAACCGGTAAAACGGAACTCCTCACTCGTGAGAACGTGGATGTGGTCGAGGTGTTGGGCGGCAAGTTCGTCGACGCACCCGACAAGCTCTGCCGGCAGCTGGAGATCAGGGGCGGTGTGCAGGTCGCTTCGGTGAAGCCGAACGGATTCCTGGCCCGGGCCCGCGTGAAGAGCGGCTTCGTCATCACGCACGTCAATGATCGTGCCGTCTATTCGGTGGCCGACCTCAGGCGTCTCGCCGACAAGATCGTCTCGGTGGACGGCATCTACCCCGACGGGCGGGCGGCCAGCTACGTGGCGGTGGAATAGTGCAAGAGGGCGTACCGGCCCGGACCGCCGAGGCGGATTCGGGCCGCAAACGCACCGGGAGAGTTCCGTGACCGGTTGATTGAAAACACTATATACAGGTAAAAGAGAGATATGCGTCAATTAAAAATCACAAAATCCATCACCAACCGCGAGAGCGCTTCGCTGGACAAGTACCTGCAGGAGATCGGCAAGGAGGAGCTCATCACGGTAGAAGAGGAGGTGGAACTCGCCCAACGAATCAAGAAAGGAGACCAGGAGGCCCTCGAAAAACTCACCAAAGCCAATCTGCGCTTCGTGGTTTCGGTGGCCAAGCAATACCAGAACCAGGGACTGAGCCTGCCCGACCTCATCAACGAGGGCAACCTCGGCCTGATCAAGGCCGCCGAGAAGTTCGACGAAACCCGCGGTTTCAAGTTCATCTCCTACGCCGTGTGGTGGATTCGCCAGTCGATTCTTCAGGCTCTGGCCGAGCAGTCGCGTATCGTGCGCCTGCCGCTGAACCAGGTGGGCTCGCTCAACAAGATCAACAAGGCCTTCGCCCGCTTCGAGCAGCAGCACGAACGCACGCCGTCGCCCGAGGAGCTGGCTTCGGAGCTCTCGCTGCCCAAGGAGAAGGTGACCGATACGCTTCGCGTGGCCGGCCGTCACGTCTCGGTGGACGCTCCGTTCGCCGACGGCGAGGATAACTCGCTGCTCGACGTGCTGGTGAATCACGACTCGCCCAATGCCGACCGCGGCCTGATCAACGAGTCGCTTTCGACCGAGGTCGACCGGGCGCTGGAGACCCTTACCGAGCGGGAGCGCGACATCATCAAGTACTTCTTCGGCATCGGATGCTCGGAGATGACCCTCGAGGAGATCGGCGAGAAGTTCGACCTCACGCGCGAGCGGGTGCGTCAGATCAAGGAGAAGGCGATTCGCCGCCTGCGCCACTCGTCGCGTTCGAAGCTGCTGAAGTCCTATCTGGGATAACGGTCGGAAAGGTTTGAAAAGAGGGGAACGGTTTCCGTTCCCCTCTTTTGTTTATGGAACCGAAGGGCTAAATCGCATCGCGCTCCCGGTCGTAATCGTCTTCGTTCATCAGCCGGTGGATGCGTCGCTCCTTGAGGATGACGATCAGCAGGATGATGAAGAGCAGGCAGAGGCCGATGCCGATCTTGAAGAGGAAAAAAGCCCCCAGCAGAAAGACGTAGAGGGTCGCGAGGATCGAGAGTACCAGCGCGGCGGTGCAGAGCACGAGCAGTAGGGTCTGATTATTCATCGTCTCGGGAGCGGTTTACCATTCGATCTCCGCTTTTCCCTGGGAGCGCAGGTAGGCATTGGCTTGTGAGAAATGGCGGCACCCGATGAAGCCCCGGTAGGCGGAGAGCGGCGAGGGGTGTACGGCCTTGAGGATGCAGTTGCGCGCCGGGTCGGCGATGGCTCCCTTGCGCTGGGCGTAGCTGCCCCAGAGCAGGTAGACGATCCCCTGTTTGCGTTCGGCGATGGCGCGGACGACGGCATCGGTGAAGGTCTCCCAGCCGCGGCCGGCGTGCGAGGCGGCCTCGTGGGCCCGCACGGTCAGCACGGCGTTCAGCAGCAGGACCCCCTGCTCGGCCCAGCGGTCGAGGTTCCCGCTGGCGGGTACCGGTCGGTTCAGGTCGCTGGAGACCTCCTGGAAGATGTTCTGCAACGAGGGCGGGAAAGGGATGCCGTCCGCCACCGAGAAGCAGAGGCCGTTGGCCTGGCCCTCCCCGTGGTAGGGGTCCTGACCGATGATGACGACCTTCAGCTTGTCGAACGGACACTTGTCGAAAGCCCGGAAGATGTTGCCCGCGCGCGGAAAGATCCGTCGGGAGGCGTACTCCTGCCGGATGAAATCGGTCAGTTCCCGGAAATAGGGCTTGTCGAATTCGGGTTGCAGAATCTCTTTCCAGTCCTGCGCTATCTTGACATCCATGATCGGTCGGTTTTAGGGGGTTGAAATTCCTTGCGAAAATAGTAAAAAGTTTGGATATTTCCGCCGAATCGGATATATTTGTGAAACGGTTGATTCCGAAAACGATTCGAAATTTCAGATATGAGACATTTGGTATGCAGTGCCTTCGTCGCACTCTTGTTGATTTCGTCCGCCGAGGCGAAGAAGATCCGCGTATATACCCCCAGGGGCGGGGCGCTGCGTGAGAGCGCCTCCCGGCCCGCGGCCGCCCCGGCGGAAATTCCGGTCCGTGCGGATGCGGAGCCGGCCTCCGGGGAGCCGGTGCGCAACCTGATCTTCATGATCGGCGACGGCATGGGGCTTTCGCACGTCGCGGCGATGATGATCGAGGGCGGCTACGCCCCCACGGCTTTCGACCGGATGCAGAACGTGGCCCTGATCGCTACGCGGTCGGCGAACAACCTCGTGACCGATTCGGCCGCAGCCGGTACGGCGCTGGCGTCGGGTGCGAAGACCGATAACGGCCGGCTGGGAGAGGCGCCCGACGGGCACGCGCTGGAGTCGATGATCGAGAAGGCCTGGAAACGGCGGATGCCGACGGGCCTGGTGGTGACCTGCAAGATTCAGCACGCCACCCCGGGAGCTTTCTACGCCCATGTCCCGAGCCGGAACCTCTACGACCAGATCTCCCGTCAGTTGGCCTCGAGCAGGATCGATGTCGCCTTCGGAGGCGGCAAGGCCGAGATGACGGCTCCCGACGCTTCGGGACGTTCGGCCGCCGACGAGCTGGCCCGTTCGGGCTGCCGGGTGATTTACGACTGGAGCCGGGCGGAGGATATCCGGAGCGGTCGCGTGGCGGGCTTCTTCGCCGACGAACATATGCCGTCGATGCTCGACGGACGGGGCGACTATCTGCCGCAGGCGACCCGCAAGGCGCTGGAGATTCTGGAGAACAATGCCCGGGATGCCGGAACGGGATTCGTGCTGATGGTCGAGGGGTCGCAGATCGATTTCGAGAGCCACGGCAACCGTGCCGACGGTGTGTTGGCCGAGGTCCGCGACTTCGAGGCGGCCGTATCGGCGGCCATGCGTTTTGCGGACAACCACCCTGGGACGCTGCTGGTCGTGACGGCCGACCACGAGACGGGCGGGCTCACGATGCCCAGCCGCAAGGCCGACTTCACCGCTTCGGAGAGCGGGATGGAGTACAAGTTTGGCACGGGAAGCCATACGGGCATTCTGGTTCCGGTCTATCTGTACGGCGCCGGCGCCGAGCGGATCAACGGCATACTGGACAATGCGGAGCTGTCGCGCAGGCTGATGGCGCTTCTGGAGCTGGAATAGAACCGGAAAAGATATGAAAAAGCGGGATGCTGATGAGCATCCCGCTTTTTTTCAGGCTTCGGGAGCCTACTCTTCGGTCTGGCCGAAGGGGAACTGGTGCTCCTTCACGTCCTCGAAGCGCATTCCCTTCTGGTAGATGCGCATGGCGCGGCGGCTCATGCCCATCGACGAGAATCCGCCGTCGTGGTAGAGGTTCTGCATGGTTACCTTGCGGGTCAGGTCGGAGAAGAGCGTCAGCACGTAGTTGGCGCAGTCGTCGGCGTCGGCATTGCCCAGCGGCGACATCGTTTCGGCGAACTCCATCAGGTCGTTCATGCCCAGCACGCCGCTGCCGGCCGTGGTCTTGGTGGGCGACTGCGACACGGTGTTGATGCGGACGTGTTTCTCACGGCCGTAGATGTAGCCGAAGCTGCGGGCGATGGACTCCAGCAGCGCCTTCGCATCGGCCATGTCGTTGTAACCGTAGAGGGTCCGCTGGGCGGCGATGTAGCTCAGGGCCACGATAGATCCCCACTCGTTGAGGGCGTCCTTCTTGCGGGCCACCTGAATGACCTTGTGGAACGAGAGCGCCGAGATGTCGAGCGTCTTGGAGAGGTAGTCGTAGTCCAGATCGTCGTATGTGCGGCCCTTGCGGACGTTGGGCGACATGCCGATGGAGTGGAGGATGAAGTCGAACTTCCCGCCGAAGTGCTCCATGGCCTTGTCGATCAGATTCTCCAGATCGGCTACGTTCGTGGCATCGGCCGGAATGACGACCGTGCGGCACTTCTCGGCCAGTTCGCCGATCGTTCCCATGCGAATCGAAACGGCCGTATTGGTCAGTATGATCTCGGCACCCTCTTCGACGGCACGCTCGGCCACCTTCCAGGCGATCGACTGCTCGTTCAGGGCTCCGAAGATGATTCCTTTCTTTCCTTGCAACAAATTTCCCATAATTGTATTCTCTGTTTAATTGCGATCCGGTCCGTATAAACGACCAAAAAAACGGTCATAATTACCAGATCGTCGGCAAAGGTAATAAAAAATTCCGGAAATGCGGTTTGTTTCGGGTTCAAACCCTTTCGAAGCGACGTTCCGGCGCGTTTCCCGGACATTTCGGCCCTGTTTTACGATTTTATCCCGAACAGGTCGGATATTGTTGGTCCGTTTCCCGATTTTGAACTACCTTGAACCGAATTTGTTACAACCCTAAATTTTTTGTGAATGAACCGATTTCTGACTCTGGCCGTCTGCCTGCTCGCCGTGCGGGCGACGGCTGCCGAACCGCCGCGGCTGACCGCGGAGAACATCGATGCCGTCGTCGCTGCGATGACCCTCGAGGAGAAGGCCCATCTGGTCGTCGGGGCCAGTCTCTCCGACAATGCCGAGGCCGCGGGCCAGGTGGGGTATACCCGCAGACTCGTCCCCGGTGCGGCGGGTACGACCTATCCCATCGAGCGGCTGGGCATTCCGCCCGTCGTGCTGGCCGACGGTCCTGCGGGGCTGCGGATCAGTCCGAAGCGGCCTGGCGACGAGCGGACCTATTACTGCACGGGTTTTCCGGTCGGGGTGCATCTGGGCGCTACCTGGAACGACGAGATCATCCGCGAGGTAGGCGAGGCTATCGGCAACGAGGTCCGCGAATACGGCGTCGACGTGCTGCTGGCTCCGGGCGTCAACATCATGCGGAATCCGCTGTGCGGCCGTAACTTCGAGTACTACTCCGAGGATCCGCTGTTGGCGGGCCGGACGGCTGCCGCCTTCATTGCGGGCGTTCAGCGCAACGGGGTCGGCACCTCGATCAAGCACTTCGCGGCCAACAACCAGGAGATCAACCGCCTGGCGAACGATTCGCGCATCTCGATCCGGGCACTGCGCGAGATCTACCTGCGCAACTTCGAAATCGCCGTCCGGGAGTCGCAGCCCTGGACCGTCATGACCTCCTACAACTACATCAACGGCCGCTATACCTCTCAGGACCGGCAGCTGCTCGAAGATATCCTGCGCGACGAATGGGGTTTCGAAGGGGTCGTCATGACCGACTGGGGCGGCGGTGTCGATCCCGTTGCCCAGATCGCTGCGGGCAACGACATGATCCAGCCGGGCGCCTATTACCAGTACGAAGCCCTTGTCAAGGCCGTTCGCGAGGGTCGGCTCGACGAAAAGGCGCTCGACCGCTGCGTGGCGCGCGTGCTGCGGCTCGTGGTCCGCACGCCCCGCTTCCTCGGCTGCAAGCCGACCGAAAATCCCGATCTCGCGGCGCACGCACGCCTGACGCGCGAGGTGGCGAGCGAGGGGTTTGTGCTGTTGAAGAACGACGCGAGGACGCTGCCGGTCGCTCCGAATGAGAAAATAGCCCTGTTCGGCGTCACCTCCTACGACTTCATCGCCGGCGGCAAGGGCTCGGGCGACGTCAACAAGGCCTACGTGGTCGATCTGCGCGACGGACTGAAGGCCTGCGGCTTCTCGCTCGACGAGCAGCTGGACGAAATCTATCTCAACCACATGAAGCGGGAGAACGCCCGCATGGAGCCCGCCCGCAAACTGCGCTGGTGGTGCCATTACGAACTGCGGGCCAACGAGATCCGGGACCCTTATGCACTGGCCCGTCGCGCCGTGGATGCGTCGAACCTCGCGGTCATCACCATCGGCCGCAACTCCTCCGAGGGTTTCGACCGACATGTCGAGCGCGACTTCCGGCTGCGTATCGACGAGCAGGCGCTTATCCATGCCGTCAGCAAGACGTTCCATGCCGCCGGCAAGCGGGTGCTCGTGGTGCTGAACGTCTGCGGTCCCGTCGAGATCGCCTCGTGGCGCGACGAGGTGGATGCCGTGCTCGTCTGCTGGGAGCCGGGGCAGGAGGGCGGTCACTCGGTGGCCGACGTCCTCTCGGGCAAGGTCTCGCCGAGCGGCCATCTCCCCATGACCTTTCCTCTGGACTATGCCGACGTGCCGGCGCAGAACTTCCCGGTCAATGTCCCCGAGACGGGCGTCAACCAGTCGTTCGAGAACTTCTGCGGCAGCGGCAAGGTGTACGATATCCCGAACGTGGACTATACGAACTATGTCGAGGACATCTATGTCGGCTACCGCCATTTCGCGACCCGCGGCGTGGCGACGGCCTATCCCTTCGGCTACGGCCTGACCTACACCACTTTCGAGCTCTCGGAGATGGAGGTGACGCCGACCGGCCGGGGTTTCGAGGTCTCGTGCCGGGTGACCAATACGGGAGATCGGGCCGCCAAGCAGGTCGTGCAGCTCTACTCCACCGAGCTCGCACCCGAGACTGACCGTCCTGCCATCGAGCTGAGGGCCTACCGCAAGACCCCCGAGCTGGCCGCCGGCGAGAGCTGCACGGTGACGATGCCTCTCGCTTTCGAAGATCTGGCGACCTTCAGCGAGAAGGATATGGCCTGGAAGGTGTCGAAGGGACGCTACCGCCTCTCGCTCGGCTTCTCGTCCGAGGAGCTCTCCGCAAGCCGGACGGTGAAGGTCGGGGCGGAGAAGCTGATGCCGGTGCACGACGTGATGAAGCCCGCTTCGGGTCCTGTTTTCATCGATTGACCCGCTGTTGTACGCACGAGCCCCGGCCCTTGAAGGGCCGGGGTCCGTGCGTGCGTTCCGATCAATAGCTGTGCTCCTCGGCTTCTACCTCCTCCGAGGTGAGAGGACGGTTGCTGATGGCGCGCCAGGCGTGGAAGACGTAGGCGAAGATGATGGGTATCAGTAGGGAAACCACACTCATCACCCGCAGCGTGAAGAGGCTCGACGAGGAGTTGCGGATCGTGAGCGACGATTGCAGGTCGGCCACCGAGGGATAGTAGGCGGTGCCGTTCCACCCGGCCAGCAGGAGCAGCGCCAGCACGGTCAGCACCGTGCCCGTGCCGCTGAAACGGATGGCGGCGCGGGAGCCCCGGCACCCCTTCAGAAGCCCCGTCGCCACCAGAATGATCCCGGAGATCAGGGTGCAGGAGAGGGCGGGCATGCGGGCCAGGCTGCGGAGATAGCGGTAGGGCTCGGCGACGATGACTCCGGTATCGGGGTCTGCGGCATATCCCTCGCCCGTCAGCAGCAGGGCCAGCCACGCGAGGAAGAAGAGCAGGAAGGGCAGGGCGCCCCGTCCTGCGAGTTTGCGGGTCCGTTCGCGAAGCGTGTCGTCCCCGGTGTCGTGCAGCAGGTGGTGGCACCCCAGCAGCATCGACAGCAGGGCCACGGCGATGCCCAGCAGGAGTGCCGGCGAGGCGACGGCCTCCAGTCCGTGCCAGGGGGTCGTCCACTGCGAGATGATGTTGTCGCCGTTCATATCGGCCATGTTCAGCCGATCGACGGTGAAGGGTGCGCCCGTGTAGAGGGTTCCGAGGGCGGTTCCCAGCAGCAGCGGCCCGGCGAATCCGTTCACGAGCATGAAGACGTTGAAGGTCTTACCACCCAGTACGTTGGCCGGTTTGTGACGGAATTCGTAGGCGACGGCCTGAATGACGAAGACCATCAGGATGGCGAACCAGACGTAGCAGGCCCCGCCGAACGAGGTGGAGTAGAAGAGCGGGAACGAGGCGAAGAAGGCTCCGCCGAAGGTAACCAGCGTGGTGAAGGTGAACTCCCACTTGCGGCCCAGCGAGTTGACTATCAGGGTCCGCTCCCGTTCGGTGCGGCCGAGCGCGTAGAGCAGCGCCTGACCGCCCTGCACGAAGAGCAGAAAGACCAGCAGGGCCCCCAGCAGGGAGATCAGAAACCACCAGTAGTGTTGCAGAAAGTCGAGTGTGAACATGGGGTGTTATTCTTTTTCGGGTCCGATTTTGATTTGTCGACACAGGATGCTCACCTCGGCTGCGAGCAGCGCGGTGAAGAGAGCCAGAAAGAGGAAGAAGGTGACTGCGACCGACGAGGCGCCGATCTTCGTGACGGCGACCCCTACCGGCAGCAGGTTCTGGATGGCCCAGGGCTGACGGCCTGCTTCGGCCACGACCCAGCCCGCCTGCGAGGCGATGTAGGCCAGCGGAACGGCGAGGATGCAGAGCCGCAGCAGCCATCGCTTGTCGGCCAGCCGTTCCTTGCTGTTGAGCCGCCAGACGACTCCCAGCAGCAGGATGAAGAACAGACCGGCGCCGACCATGATGCGGAACGAGTAGAAGAGCAGCGGCACGTTCGGCACCAGCCGGGCCGGATCGTCGATATAACCGTATCCGAACCAGGCGAATTTCTCGCTCAGGAACTCCGCCCCCTCCGGGGTGGCAGGGTCGAAGAGCCGTTCGACGGCGGCCATCCCCTGCCGGTCGCCGGCCTCGCGGGCTGTCCGGTAGCGGGCCAGCGCTCCGATGGCCTCGCGTCCGCGGGCGATCTTCTCTTCGGCCGAAAGGATTCCCTGCTCCGGATTGCCCCGGATCAGGTCGTTGATTCCCGCCACGTAGGCCTCCACATCGCGGTAGCTCATCAGCGAGAGCAGTTTCGGAATCTCGATCCGCAGCCGTCTGGACGTTTCGTTCGAGGTGCGCTCCGCCTCGGGCCGCAGCAGGGCGAACACCGTCAGCGGAGCTCCCGCCTCTCCGTCGTAGAGGGCCTCCATGGCGGCCAGCTTCATCGGCTGTACGCGGGCCACTTCGGCGCCGGACCTGTCGCCCGTCGTGGCGGCCAGCAGGGCGAAGAGCAGTCCGAACGGAGCTGCCATGCCGATGCTCCGGCGGGCCGTCTCCCGGTCGCGGCCCCGGAGCAGGTACCAGGCGCTGACCCCGACGACGAACAGGGCGGCCAGCAGGAACGACGAGGTGACGGTGTGGAAAAACTTGTTGATAGCAACGGGCGAGAAGAGCACTTCGCCGAACGAGGTCATCTCGTTGCGCACGGTCTCCACGTTGAACCGGCAGCCGACGGGGCTCTGCATCCAGGCGTTGGCTACCAGGATCCAGAGGGCCGAGAGGTTGGCGCCGATGGCCGTGAGCCAGGTGGCGGCGAGGTGGAAGCGCTTCGAGACCTTGTTCCAGCCGAAGAACATCACGGCGATGAAGGTCGCCTCCAGAAAAAAGGCCATCAGCCCCTCGATGGCGAGCGGTGCGCCGAAGATGTCGCCCACGAAGTGGGAGTAGTTCGACCAGTTGGTGCCGAACTCGAACTCCAGAATGAGGCCCGTGGCGACGCCGATGGCGAAATTGATGCCGAACAGCCGCATCCAGAATTTGGTGGTGCGCAGCCAGAAGAGGTCGCCCGTGCGGTAGTAGCGGGTCTCCATCAGGGCGATCAGGAATCCCAGGCCGAGCGTCAGCGGGACGAAGAGCCAGTGGTAGATGGCCGTCAGGGCGAACTGAGCCCGCGACCATTCGACGGTTTGAAAGATTTCGGGGGACATGGAATCGTATGTTTTTTTCAGTCGTTATGCTGCAGGGTCTCCGTCAGGGCCTCGCCGACGAACGACCCCCGCTCGTCGGGGCTCTTTCCGGCCAGGGGGTCCGGAAAGAAGAAGAGCTTCAGCACGGCGAAGAGGACGAACAGCTTCACGAGAATGATGGCCCACAAGGTGCGTCCCAGCGTCATCCCGCGGAATCCGTCGATGTAGAATCGTGCGATGCGTTTCAATCCGTTCATCTTTCGTAAATCTTCGTCGCAGAGCGAAAGTTAGCGAAAATAAACGGGAACCCGATCCGTCCTCCCTCCGAAGGGCGCGAATCGTTGCAACTTACGCCCTTTTTCGCTATTTTTGCACGCAGAAAATGAGGAAACGGATATGACCAAACTGATTATCTTCGATCTGGACGGTACGCTGCTCGATACGCTCGGGGACCTGGCCGTCGCCTGCAATGCCGTGCTGGCCCTGCGGGGTCTGCCCCAGCACTCGCTGGAGGAGTACCGCCGTTTCGTCGGGAACGGGATTATGCGGCTGGTGGAGCGGGCGCTGCCCGAGCCGCTGCGCAATCCCTATACGGTCGAGGCCGCCCGGCGGGATTTCGTCTCCTACTATACGGACCACATCGATGCCCGCACCACCCCTTATGCCGGGATTCCGGAACTGCTGGCCGAACTGCACGCCCGCGGCATGCGGCTGGCCGTCGCCTCGAACAAGTTCCAGGCCGGCACGGAGAAGCTGGTGCGGCTCTTTTTTCCCGATATCCCCTTCGCGGTCGTCTCGGGACAGCGGCCCGACGTGCCGCTCAAGCCCGACCCTGCCGTCGATCTCGACATTCTGCGCCGGACCGGTCTTTCGGCCGGCGAGGCGGTGCACGTGGGCGATTCGGCAATCGACGTGCAGGCGGCCCGTGCGGCCGGTATCCGGTCGGTGGGGGTGACCTGGGGGTTCCGCAGCCGCGAAGAGCTGGTCGGAGCGGAGGCCGATGCCATCATCGATCGCCCGGACCGGCTGCTGGACCTTTTGGGCTGTTGATCGGACTCTCTATCGGTGCTATGAGCGGCCGCCCGTGACGGCCTGAAAGCGGAACGGGGCGGCCGGAACGAATTCGGCGGCGCTGTTCGCGAGCACCGGGCGGCTCTTTTTCGGGTCGAGGCAGCGGACGGGAGCGCCGTCCGAGAAGTCCAGCTCGCCGAAGTCGATCCGGATCAGGGCCGGATCGAGGGTCGATTCGTAATAGTAGATTCGGTTTTTCTGGTCGGCCATCGTGCGCCATCGGGTCGAGGAGATGTTCGGTTCGTTCGGCGTGCGAATGCCCAGCGGCACGGATACGTTGCGGATGATGCCGGTGAGGGCTGCTGCGGCATAGCGGATGTCGTCGGTTCGGGGGACGGCTCCGATATAGAAGGAGGCGCGGACGAACCGGTCGGCGGCCCGGTTGGTTCCCGGCAGGAAGACGAGCCCGCCGATCCCGTTCCAGTAGTCGTCCAGAGCCAGCTGCTGCTCGAAGACGGGCGAATTGGTCATGACCGTGTAGGCGCGGTCGTGGTGGATGGCGAGTTTCCCGCCGATGTATTCGAAGATGGCGCTGTCGCCCGTGGCGTCGGAGATCGACAGATGGAGGGTCGCCGGCCGCGAGCCGTCGGGCATCCAGTCGGACACGACATCGAGATCGCCGGTCGAGAAGCGCTCTACGACCTCGGCGACCGTAGCGAAGCAATCCAGCACGTACTGGGCCCAGATGGATACGGAGAGGGCTTTTCTGTTTGCATCCGGGATGGGGAAGACCGACTCGGCGAGCCAGAGCAGATTGGCCGCCAGCCCCTTTTCGTTCATGCCGTCCGTGGTGCAGATATCGTAGGCCGACGTGATGACGCTCCCGTATTTCGAGACCCATTCGAGCGAGTTCTCTCCGGCCGCCCCGCTGCGGTGCATGCCGCGCGGAAAGAGCCACAGCCGGCTCTCCGGATCTTCTTTCCAGTCCATGGTCCGCCCCGTAAGAACCGTCTCTGCGGGTCCTTGATAGAGGACGCGCGTACAGGCTTGCGCCCGGAGTGCGCCGGCGGCGAGTGCGGCGGCGAGCGCCGTCGCGATAAAGGAATATGCTTTCATACCGACCGCTCCGGGCAAATTGCATGCAAAAGCGCGTGCATCGAAATCGACTTCGATGCACGCGCTTTCGGTGACGGCGGCTCAGTTCAGATTCCGGCGGTCGGGGGTGCTGTTGGGCGATGCGGCCTCCATCTCGATCTGGAGATGAACCATCCGGATCGCTGCTGCGGCAGCCCAGGCTCCGCGATCGCTTCGCTCGTAGGCTTCGCTGCGGTCGCCGGCTTCGACGATTCCCCAGGCGCAGGGCATGTTCCACTGAATCTGGATCTGCCCGATGCTCTGCATGAGTGCCGGCAGCGGATCGGTGTGCGACTCCTGCCGGATCCGGCAGCCGATCAGCAGCACGGCGTCCACATCGGTGTATTCGGCGAAGCATTGTACGCCCATCGCCAGATCGAACAGTTCGGGAACATATTTGATCTGGATATTGAGCTCCGGACAACCGGCTTCGCGTAGGGTGCGCACGGCCTCTTCGAGCATCAGTTCCGTGATCTCTCCGTTAAGCTCCGAAACGACGATTCCGAAGGCCATTTCGTCGGCTGCGGGCAGCTTGCGACGATGCGGGGCGGTAGGGATCCGGGTCATGCGGTCGGGGTGGAGATTAGTTGTTCGAACCGATCAGTTTCTCGGCCTCACGAGCCTCCGACGAAGCGGGGTACTCGGTCAGGATACGCTGGAAATAGGCCTCGGCCTGCTTCGCACGGCCCTGTGCCTGCTCGGCGATGCCGGCCTTGCGGAGGTAGAGGGGAGCGGTGTAGTTGTTGTCGGCGGCGGCCACGGCCTTCTCGTAGAACTTCACGGCAGCGGCTTTGTCGCCCTGCTCGAAGGCGATGTCGCCTTGCAGACCCAGATTCTGGGCGTTGACGATGGCTCCGGGCAGCCCCTTCACGGGTGCGTACTTGGAGAGGTATGCGGCGGCATTCTCCAGGTCGCCCAGCTTCAGGTAGCAGATGCCGGCGCAGTGCTTGGCGAGATTGCCCGAGGGGGTGGAGCCGTACTGCTCGATGACGTCGAGGAAGCCGGCGCCGTTGGCGTCGCCCTCCAGGGCGAGCTGGAAATCGGGATTTTCCTCGCCGAAACGGACCTCGGCCTGCGCGATCAGCTCGGCCGCCTTTTCGTTGCGGGGCTCGGCCACCAGTTTCTTGTAGCCGAAGATGCAGCCGGCCAGCACGATCAGGACCAGCAGCAGGTAGCTGACGGATTTCGAATTCTGCTCGAAGAATTGTTCGGTTTTGCTCATCGCGTTCTCCAACGTCACCTCTTCGGGTTTCGTAATTTGCTCTTTTGCCATAGTGATAATTTATTTTTTTTCGGTTTTTTGCTTGTAAGCATCTCTTTGCTAATTTGCAAAGTTAGCTAAAATTTTCTGAAATCGGGAAAAAGTGCGAAAAAAATGCCGCGGGCAGCGGCTTTTATCGGATGATGACCACATTCACGAACTTGACTCCCGAGCGTTCGTTGATTTCGCGACGCAGGGCCTCGCGCTGGTAGAAGAGCTCCGAACGCAGGATGCTCGACCGGATCCGGACGTAGAGCACCCGGTTTTCGAGCTTCAGTTCAACGGTCTCGGCCGCGGCCCGCTCTCCGACGATTTCGCGCCAGGTGTCGGGAAGCTTCCCTTCGGCCACTTTGGCCGCGATGTAGGGGCGGCTGAAGAACTCCTTCAGCAGGTCGCCCATCAGCAGGGTCTTCGTCCGTCTCATGGGGTTACGGTCCCTCCGTCGACCGTGAAGAGTCGGTAGGGCACGCAAGCCTTGTCGAGGATGGTGCGCAGGCGGGTGGGGTTGCAGTCCGTGATGGCGATCTGGCCGAACACCGGTCCAGCTACCAGACGCAGCAGCTGCGTGACGCGGCCGGCATCCAGCTTGTCGAACAGATCGTCGAGCAGCAGCAGCGGCCGCTCCCCCTTCTGCTCGGCCACGACGGCGTATTGCGCCAGTTTCAGGGCGATCAGGAAGGATTTCTGCTGCCCCTGCGAACCGTACTTGCGGAGGGGATAGCCGCCGATCTTCAGGATCAGATCGTCGCGATGAACCCCCGACGCGGTGAACTGGTTCACGAGGTCGCGCTGACGGTTGCGCAGGAGGATCTCCTCGAGCGGCGCGTCGTTGAGCTCCGAACGGTAGTCGAGCGTCACCTGCTCGCGGTCGTCCGAGAGGGTGCGGTAGAACTCTGCCGCCAGCGGTTGCAGCCGTTCGACATACTCCCGGCGCAGCCGGTGGATGGTGCGGGCGTGTTCGGTGAGCTGCCGGTCGTAGATCAGCAGCATGTCTTCGTCCGACGAGATTTTCAGCAGTTTGTTCCGCTCGCCCAGTACGGCGTTGTAACGTATGACGGCTTGCAGATAGCTGCGGTCGAGCTGCGAGATGAATCCGTTGAGGTAGCGTCGCCGTTCGTCGGCGGCGTCCGAGATCAGCGAGGCGTCGGCCGGCGAGACGATCACCACCGGAATCACCCCCACGTGGTCGGCCAGCCGCTCGTACTCCTTGCCGTTGCGCTTCAGCATCTTGCCTCCTTTGCGGGAGAAGGTGCAGGCGATCGTCTCGCTCTTCTCCTCGTCGGAGGTGTAGTGCCCCTCCACGACGAAGAACTCCGCATCGTGGAGGATGTTCTGCCCGTCGGTCGTGGCGAGCGAGGACTTGCACATCGAGAGGTAGTAGATGGCGTCGATCACGTTGGTCTTTCCCGCTCCGTTGTTTCCCACGAAGCAGTTAATCCCCTCGCCCAGCGAGAACTCCGCCTGGGCCAGGTTCTTGAAATTCACCAGCGACAGTTTGCGCAAATACATTTTCTATCTGTTCTGAAGAGGTTTCGGGAGTGTAAAGGTAGGAAAAATAATCGATAATCGAAATCAAGGGTATTTTTTAATTCACAATGCACGATTGTTCTGTTGCCTTTCCGCATTGTGCGCTTCTCCCCGGCATTTCATGTCGGCAATCCACTGCAATAAGAAACCGCCGTCCTTTTCGAAGGACGGCGGTTCGATATGTCGTGTTAGCCTGCGATTATTCGGTGATGGTTACACGGTTGGTTGCGGGCGAGGAGAACGGCTCGACGGTCGAACCCAGACCCTTGTAGTCGAGCTGCTTGGCATCTACGCCCTGTGAAATCAGGTAGTCGTAAACGGCCTTGGCACGAGCCTCGGAGAGCTTCTGGTTCCGGGCGGCGCTGCCGGTCTGCGGATCGGCGTGGCCCTGGATGTGGTATACCTTGTCGGCGGGGCTCTTCTTGATCTGCTCGGCGGTGATGTTCAGACGAACCTTCTCCTTCTCGGAAAGGGTGGTCTTGCCGATCTCGAAGAAGGTGATGCTCTTGCCGGTCAGGTAAACGGGCTTCTCTACGACCTGTGCGGGCTTGTTGGCGGCGGCGCGCAGACGCTCGGCCTCGGCAACGGCAGCGGCGATGGCGGCATCCTTCTCGGCTACCATGGCTGCGTAGGCGGCAGCGTCGGGACCGGTGTAGACGAACTCGCGGTTCCAGTTGCGCTTGTTGAAGCGGTAGGTGATACCGGCCGTGGCGCTGTAGGCGCAGATCGACTTGCCGTTGTCATCCATGGAGTGTCCCTCCTCGGGATAGTACCACCACTTGAGCTCGAGGTTGATATCGATGCACTTGCTTGCGCGGAACTTGTTCAGCAAACCGGCGGTGAAGGCGTAGCTGTCGTTTCTGAGGGCACCGTGGCTCTGGGCCGAATCGGTGAATTCGAGGGTCTGATAACCGAAACCGAAGAAGGGAACGGCGTAGTAGACGCGATCCTCGCGATAGCCGCCGATCCAGTTCGACAGGTTCACCATGAAGTCGGCGTGTACGAAGAGAGCCGGCGAGAACTCGGGAGACTCCGAAAGAGCCGTGCGCCAGTTTTTGAACTGACCGCCCTGCAGCTGCAGACGGGCACCGAATACCGGGTGGAACCACTTGGCGGCCGATACGTTGGCCTCCCAGCCGATGCGGTGCCAGAAGGAGCCGTGGTCGCCCGTGCCGAAATTGTTGTGGATATTCTCGGTAGCGGGACCTGCGCCTACCGAGATCTCCCAGTTGTCCCAGAAGCCATTCGATACGAACCCTTTGACGCTGGGCTTTTTGGCCGGAGCTTCATTCTCTTGGGCGAACGTACTTGCGGCGAAAACCGTGCACAATGCCAGAAGAAAAAGTTTTTTCATAATCGCTATTCTTTTAGTTTTAATATGTTTTTTTGACAGTTTACGCGACAAAGATAATGTTTTTTCACAAATGCTGACAAAAAAAACGTACAAATATGCGAAATATCCCTCAAAATTAGTGCCTTTCGAAAACGGCGAAGCCCGAAAACTGTATGTTTCGGGCTTCGCGGAACAGGGTGAGGAGATCAACCGCACTTCGAATAGCCGCAGGACATGCAGGTCAGGCAGCCGTTCTGATAGGCCATCGTCTCCTGGCCGCAGTGCGGGCACTTGCCCTTGTGCTTGGTGCCGTCGACGATGTAACGCTTCAGTGCACGCTCCACGCCGGTCTTCCAGGTGTTGATGCTGGCGCTGTTCAGGTGGAGCGACTCGATGAGCGAGACGACGTTTTCGATGGGCATGCGCTGGCGCAGCACGCCAGAGATCAGCTTGGCGTAGTTCCAGAACTCCTCGTCGAACAGACGCGAGATGCCGCCGATGGTGTTCGTGTAGCCGTAGCGGTCCCGGTACTGGAAGTCGTAGCGCTTCGATCCGTCCTCCTCGCGCACCTTGATGATGTGGCCCGAGGTGATCTTGGGCGGGATGTACATGGCGTCCTCCTCGATCTTGCCGGTGAAGATCTCGTAGGGATGGCCGTCCTGCAGACCGACGAAAGCGATCCAATCCTCCGACCCGTTCTTGAAACGGACGATGTCGGCCGGAATCGACTTGGGACGCTTGTTGTTGCGGGCCTCCTCCTTTTTCGTCTCCTTCTTCTTCTCGATCAGCACACCCGAGCGGCAGCCGTCGCGATAGACCGTCACGCCCTTGCAGCCGCACTCCCAGGCGGTGCGGTAGACATCGGCCACCAGCGCTTCGGTGACGTTGTTCGGCAGGTTGACCGTCACCGAGATCGAGTGGTCGACCCACTTCTGGATGGCGCCCTGCATCTTCACCTTAGCCACCCAGTCGATGTCGTTGGCCGTGGCGCCGTGGTAGGGCGAGGCCTCGATCCAGCGGTTCAGCTCCTCGTCCGAGATGTTCTCCAGCTTCGCCGTGTCGTAGCCGTTGGCCTCGAGCCACTTGACGAAATTATGGTGGTAGACGTTGTACTCCTGGAACTTTTCGCCCGTCTCGTCCACGTAGTCCACCTTGGCGTTCTGGTCCGAGGGGTTGATCTTGCGGCGGCGCTTGTAGACCGTGCGGAACACCGGTTCGATGCCCGAGGTGGTCTGCGACATGAGCGAGGTGGTTCCCGTGGGGGCGATTGTCAGCATGGCGATGTTGCGGCGGCCCACCTTCACCATCTCCTCGTAGAGGGCGGGATCGGCTTCGCGGATGCGGCCGATCATGGGGTTGTCCTTCTCCTTCTCGGCGTCGTAGATCGGGAAGGCTCCGCGCTCGGCGGCCATCCGGACCGAGGCGCGATAGGCCTCTACGGCCAGGGTCTTCTGAACTTCGACGGCGAAGTCGATCGCCTCCGGGGTGCCGTAGCGCAGCCCCAGTGCGGCCAGCATGTCGCCTTCGGCCGTGATGCCGAGACCCGTGCGGCGGCCCTTGAGCGCCATCGTGCGGATCTTTTTCCAGAGGTTGAGCTCCACGGAGCGGACATCCGCATCCTCGGGGTCGGCGGCGATCTTCTCGATGATGAGCTCCACCTTCTCCAGCTCCAGGTCGATGATGTCGTCCATGATGTGCATCGCCTTATAAATATGGTCGGCGAACCTGGCGAAGTCGAACGAGGCCTCCTTCGTGAAGGGCTTGTCGACGTAGCTCAGCAGGTTGACGGCCAGCAGACGGCACGAGTCGTAGGGGCAGAGGGGGATCTCGCCGCAGGGGTTGGTCGAAACGGTGGTGAATCCCTCGTCGGCATAACAGTCGGGCACGCTCTCGCGCAGAATGGTGTCCCAGAACAGGACGCCGGGCTCGGCCGACTTCCAGGCGTTGTGGATGATCTTGTTCCAGAGTTTGCGGGCGTCGATCTGCTGTTCGTAGCGGGGCTTTTCGGCTCCGATGGGGAACTGCTGGCGATAGGGCTTTCCGGCCTGGGCTGCGCGCATGAATTCGTCATCGATCTTGATCGATACGTTGGCGCCGGTTACTTTACCGGTGTCCATCTTGGCGTCGATGAATCGTTCGGCGTCGGGGTGCTTGATGGAGAGCGAGAGCATCAGGGCGCCGCGTCGGCCGTCCTGCGCCACCTCGCGCGTGGAGTTCGAGTAACGCTCCATGAAGGGGACGATGCCCGTCGAGGTGAGGGCTGAGTTCAGGACGGGACTGCCCGTGGGGCGGATATGCGACAGGTCGTGACCCACTCCGCCACGCCGCTTCATGAGCTGCACCTGCTCCTCGTCGATGCGGAAGATGCCGCCGTAGGAGTCGGCCGGGTTCTTATGGCCGATCACGAAGCAGTTCGAGAGGGAGGCCACCTGAAAGTTGTTGCCGATGCCGGTCATCGGGCCGCCCTGTGGAATGACGTATCGGAAGTGGTCGAGCAGGTGGAAAATCTCCTCGTGCTTCAGGGGTGCGGGGTATTTGTTTTCGATTCGCTCGATCTCCGCCGCAATACGTTCGTGCATCTCTGCGGGCGACTTCTCGTAAATGTGGCCGAACGAATCCTTCAGAGCGTACTTGGTCACCCACACCTGGGCGGCCAGCTCGTCTCCGTCGAAATACCTTTTCGACTCGGCGACCGCGTCGGCGAAGTTGACCTCCTGCGGTGCTTTTTTGTTGTCTGCCATAGCTATGTATCTGTTTTATCGTGTGTTCACAGCCGATTGGGGTTGTCACGGTCCTACAAAGATGTTCCTTTTTTTCGAGACAACCTAATTTTTGCGCCCCCTATTTATCGACAAGTTATTTACAAAAACGGGAAAGGTGCGCTGCGTCAGTTCGCAGCGCACCTTTTTCGTTCCGGGTCCATCGTTATTTCACCGCCACAGCGTCGATCTCGACCAGCGCGCCCATCGGGAGCTTGGCAACCTCGAAGCAGATGCGGGCGGGCATGTCGGCCGTGAAGTACTCGGCGTAGACGGCGTTCATGGCTCCGAAGTCGGCGATCGAGTCGAGCAGAACGGTCGTCTTGGCGACGTCGGCATAGTCGTAGCCGGCCTCGCGGAGGATGTGACCGAGGTTGTCGAGCGACTGACGGGTCTGGGCCTCGATGCCTTCGGCCATCTTGCCGGTGGCGCCGTCGATGGGCAGCTGTCCGGAGACGTAGAGGGTTCCGTCGTGCTCGACGGCCTGCGAATAGGGTCCCACGGCCTTCGGGGCCAGGGGCGATGCGATGATCTTTTTCATATCGTTTCGTTTTTAACGGTTTTGTCCGAAAGGGAACCGTAGCAAAGGTAACAATAAAAATCGATTCCAACGCCTTTTCTCCGGGTCGAACGGCGATCCGTCCGGAAAATATTTTCGCGATCCGATTATTTGGACTATTTTTGCCGGCACAAAAGTTGACGAATGGAAATTAAAAAGATGAAAGCCATGAAATCGAATCTCTTTTTGGGCCTGTGCGCAGCCGTTCTGCTGCTGACGGGCTGTTGCGGATGCCGTTCCCATCAGAAGCGTACCCAGCGCCCGCTGATCGGTACGGAGTGGAAACTGGTGCAGCTCGGAGGCCGGGCCGTGGAGGGTGCCGATGCGGACAGCTTCACGCTGCGGTTCGCCGAGACGGGCGACGTGAGCGGCAAGGGTGCCTGCAACCGCCTGATGGGTAGCTATCAGGTCGGCGAGGACCGGTCGCTGAAGATCGGCCCGCTGGGTGCCACGCGTATGATGTGCCCCGACATGGACAGCGAGACGCAGTTCTTTCAGATGCTGGACGGCGTGACGCATTACGACATGGACGGCCCGATGCTGATGCTGCTCGACGAGGGCAGTCTCGTGGCGGTCTTCCAGGCCGCTGACAGCGAGACGAAGTAGACGTCGCTGCCGAACGAAATGACGGAGATAAGGTCAGGACCTTATCTCCGTCTTTCATTGCAGGTTCTCTTTGAAAGACAGCGAAGCCCCGCCGTCGACCGCATATAAATATAAAAATCATGAATAATTCCGACTTGCGGTTTGGGCGGGGCTTGCTGTGAAAAGAAGCCGGACGACATGAACGGATCGAATGAGCTGTGCTACTAGAAAAAGAAATGCTGTGAAATCCGTTCAGAGGCCGTCCGTCATGGAAACGCGCGGATAAAACGGCATGCCCTGAGCGGGCATGCCTGCCAATCGTGTGAAGGATGGCTCTCAAAGGGTGGAACGCCCCGCCGTCGAGGCTACTAAATGTAGAGTGATATGTTACGAAGCCATCGACGGCGGGCGTTCCTCTTTCTAATCTTGGTATTATGCTGCACCGGGACCGGTCATTTATGTTCGTTTCGGTGTTATGCGCACTGCGTGTATGGTTCGTGAAGGTGAATGTTCCGTCAAGTCGGGATGTTTCGACTTCGCTATCGCTCCGCTCAACATGACAGCAAAGGCTGTCACCCCGAGCGCAGTCGAGGGGTCCCGAGGGTGGATTGGCGTAAATCCGTACGAATCGCACCGGCGCATGTTCGGCGAACTCGAGACCTTTCGACTCCGCTATCGCTCCGCTCAAGTTGTCAGAGAAATTGTCATCCCGACGGTCGGAATCCTTGCAAGCTGTACAAGTCGTATAAAATATGTCTTCTCGATGCCGGCGCATAACGGTTGGGGTGTTTGTTGTTTTGATTGCGCCTATAAAAAAAAGAAGAGGCGCAGAAGCAGCCCCAACGGTAGGCCTCGCAAGCCTTCTCTGGTAGACTGCCCTGCGCCCCAGTCCGCCTGCGGCGTGAAGCCGCAGACATGACACGGGGTTCAGACATCATTTATACCAGAAGAAAACCTATTATTTGCATAATAGTTGCGAGTTTACCGTTGGTATAAAGGTTGTCCTAACCTTTAAGTATATATCGGTTCTACGGAACCGTTCTCGACTGCAAAGATAGCATAACTTTTCGTTTTTCAAGTTATGCGACCCGCCGAGCTAAAAAAGCGAGCAATGGGCCCCTTATATTGAATGAGGCTCTTGGAGGAGGCCTTGAACGATATAAGTGAAAACGCCCACGCCCGCAAATTGCAGCATGACTGACCACATCCGGGGCGTGGGACCACGACCCGTCGGGCTGCTTTTCACTTCGTCGTTCTTAAAATCCTCCAAGATTTCATTCAACGAAGGCGCCCGCCTATCGGCGGATCGCGGTT
This sequence comes from uncultured Alistipes sp., assembly GCA_910577475.1. Taxonomy (GTDB): domain Bacteria; phylum Bacteroidota; class Bacteroidia; order Bacteroidales; family Rikenellaceae; genus Alistipes. The sequence goes on along the minus strand of CAJTLJ010000011.1, from coordinate 56,875 downwards.
CAAAAATAGTACAAATTTTTCTGATTGCAATAATAAAATGACTTTTTTTGCAAAAAAAGTTGTCATTTCGGTTTTTCCGAGGGTTTCAGTCGGCCGAATCGGCGCTTTGCGCCGGCAGTCCGCAGCCATCCCGGGCGAAGGACTGCACTCAAACGTTCGTCCTTCGCTGGCTGCGCACTGCGGTATGTATTGCAAAGGTGAATGCTCCGACGAGTCGAGATGTTTCGACTTCGCACCTAAAGGTGCTCCGCTCAACATGACAGCAAAGGCTGTCACCCCGAGTGAAGTCGAGGGGTCTCGACGGTGAAATGGCGAGAGCCGTTGTGATCCGCAATGGTGAATGTTCCGCATTGTCGAGATGTCTCGACTTCGGGCCTGCGGCCCTTCGCTCGACATGACAGCAGGGGGGGTGAATTGTGCATCGTGAATTGTGCCTTGTTCCGCTCTCCTTCACGAACGCAAAGCGGTTTATCGGATGCAGTAGGTTTTCAGTTCGCGGTTGAGTTCCTGCTCGCGGCCGCCGACGCAGCGGTTCAGCAGCGCGTGGAAGCGGGCCGAGTGGTCGTGGTGGACCGTGTGGCAGAGCTCGTGCAGGAGCACGAAATCGCGCAGGTGGGCGGGCAAGGTCATCAGAAAGAGCGATAGCGAGAGGTTGTTGCGGCTCGTGCAGCAGCCCCATTTCGTGCGGGCCACGCGGATGGTGATGCGGCCGTAGCGGAACCCGAACAGCTCGGCCAGCTCGGCGACCCGGGGCGGCAATACCACATTAGCGTGCCGGCGCAGCTCCTCGATCTCTTCGGGGGTGCGGGCGGGCGGTGCGGCGGCGATCCGTTCCGCGAGCCGTGCCCGGACGGTTTCGACCCAGTCGATGCGGCTCTCCAGAAAGGCGAGGGCATGTCGCGGCGGAACACCGGCCGGAAAGGAGAGCCGCACGGCGCCCGAAGGTTTTACGGAGAGGGAGATTCGCCGTGCCCGCGCGGTTCGCGAGAGGGTGATTTCACCCAGCCGGGGATGTTGCAGGCGGCTCTCCATCTATCGCGACAGCACGTTTTCGACATGAAGCGCCGAAATCCGGCGTTCCCGGGGATCGATGTAAAGGGTCTTGAACACGATGCCGAGCGTATCGTTCTCGTAGAAGAGAAACTGCTCCTTCGCCTTCCGGAAATCCTCTGCGGAGGGATTGTCCTCCCACTTCAGTCCGGCGCGCTCCATCTGGGCGGCGAGCAGCGCGTTCCGGTCGATCTCGGCGCGCCGTTTGCCGAAGCGCAGCACGACGGTGTCGCTCCGGTCGTCGCGGTCCGCATTCGGATAGAGGGTGCGGTATCCGGCGGACGGAATCCGGGTGTCGGCGTCGGCGGCGAGCAGGATGTCGGCGTCGACCGCCTCTTCGACCGCCACCGGGTCGTATGTCAGCCAGTCGTAGCGGACGCGGTCGGAGTAGGAGCGGGGAAAGATTTCGTAATACGTGTCGAGATTCCGGATTCCGAAGCGGGCCAGAGCCAGGGTGTCCCGGTCGGCGAGGTACTCCAGTGCCTCGCCCAACTGGTGGTAGTCGCCGATATGGATCGAGTCGGCTTCGGCCCGGGTCGTGAGGTCGATCCGGCCGTCGGGGAGCAGCATGCCCCGTTCGCGGGCGATGCGCTCGGCGCGACGGCTCTGCGAGCGGATGCCGATCCGGTCGGCCGTCAGCGGCGGCAGAAAGGCCACGACGAGGAAGAGTACGAATGCCGCGAGCGCTGCGCCGCGGTAGCGTCCCGTACGGGGACGGGCGAAAAGGAGGGCCGAGACGGTGCAGATCAACCCGCAGACCAGCAGGTAGACGCGCCACTCCGTCAGACCGTATTCTCCGATCCGGTGCATTGCCCCGAGCCAGAAGAGAACCAGCGGGACGGCGGAGAGCAGGCTGTACCGGCGGAAAAAGCCGTCGTAGCGGCGCTCGCGCAGCAGCTCCTGCAGGGCCATGATGACGGTCAGCGCCGTCATGTAACCGAAGACCATGTAGGCCACGCCCCCTTTCGGGAGCTCCCGTACGAAGAGAATCCGGGCGGCGTAGAGGTAGAGGATGACGGTGTAGATCAGCAGGGCGGGGGTGAGCAGGTAGTTCAGCAGGCCCGCGCCCAGCCGGTCGATCTCCGGCCGGGTGCGGTCGAAGTGGTCCAGCAGGGTCAGGAAAAGCGTCGGGGCCAGCAGTGAGAAACTGAAGATGCAGTTGTACGCCCAGATATCCGAGAGGGCGTGGTCCCAGATGTCGAAAATGTAGCTGACCGAGGTGAAGATCGCCTCGACGGTCAGAAAGAAGATGCCGGCGAAAAGGGGTGCGAGGATCCATGCCGTCAGCAGTCCGGACGCCTGCTCCACGAACCGGCGGTTGTCGGTCGCGCGGCGGCAGAGCAGCAGGGCCAGCGGTACCAGAATGGTGTCGGCGATGACGTGCTGCGAGGTCGAGAAGAGCTCCGATCCGACCCACACGGCCGGCACGAGCACGAGCCAGGCGAACGGGTAGAGCCTCCGCCGCGAGCCTCCGCGGGTCAGCGTGTTGACGATATAGGTCGTCGCGAACGCGATAGGCAGCCCCCAGAGCAGCCGTTCGGCCCAGGTGTGCGACAGCACGTCGAGTTTTTCGAGTAGGAAGCAGACGAAGGCGTAGAGGGACAGTGCCAGCTCGACGGGATAACGTCTGACGGTCTGGCGCAGCGTCGGCCAGGCCTCCGAGAATATCTTTCTGATCTTGCTCACGGTGCGGATGTCTTTAATCCCCGATCCGCTGGCGGACCGCCTCGAAGAGCATCACGGCCGCTGCGGCCGATACGTTCAGCGACTCGATGTGGCCGATCAGCGGAATCGCCAGCTGCTCGTCGCAGAGTTTCAGGACCTCTTTCGAGATGCCCGTATCCTCGGCTCCCATGACGATCACCGTCGGCTTGCGGAAATCGGCGTCGTAGAGCAGTTTGCGGCTCTTCTCGGTGGCGGCCACGACCTGGAAACCTTCGCTCTGAAGCTGCTTGAGGGTGTTGCGGACCGAACCCACGCGGCAGACCGGAATGGCGGTCAGCGCACCGGCCGACGAGCGGATCGCCTCGGCATTCACCGGAGCCGAGTTCTTGAGCGGCGTAATCAGACCGTGCGCCCCGGCGCACTCCGCCGAGCGGGCGATGGCGCCGAAGTTGCGGACGTCCGTCACGCCGTCGAAGAGCACGATCAGCGGCGTCTCGTCCTCGGGCACGCGCTCCAGAATATCGGTCAGGGAGACGTATGCGATGGCGGCCATCTGCGCCACCGCGCCCTGGTGGTTGCCCCGCGTCAGGCGGTTCAGCTTCTCCACGGGCACCTCCTGCCAGCGCAGCCGGTGGCGCGTGCAGAGATCCTTCAGCTCCTGCATCAGCTGTCCCTCGGCACCCTTGCGGATGTAGAGCTTCTCGATCTGCTTGCCCGATTCGATCGCTTCGACGACCGGACGTATTCCGAATACCAGATTGTTTTCCATAGTGGTTTGGGTGTTGTTTCCGTTAGTTTTCCGCTACGATCTCCAGTTCGTAGGAGGCCTTCTCCCACTCGTGCATCAGGTGGTCGTAGCGCGTTTTCAATTCGTTGTAGCTCTTGTAGTCCGCCTCGTCGTAGTCGGTCGCCGCGGCGAATTTCGCATCCCGGGCGGCGATCTCCCGCTCCACTCCGGCGAGCTCCGTCTCGATCTGCTCCACGTTCCTCTTCAACTTGCGGATCAGCTTCTCCTGCTCCTTCTTCTGCTCGTAGGAGAGCTTGCCCGAGGAGCTCTCCTTCTGCTGCGGGGCCGCGGCGGCGTTGGGCGCCGCCTTGCGCTCCACCTCCTTCAACGACTCCAGTTTGCGCTTCTCGAGGAAGTAGTAGATGCCGCCCAGGTACTCCTGCACGCCGCCGTCGCGGAACTCGTAGACCTTCTGCACCATGCCGTCCAGAAATTCGCGGTCGTGCGACACGACGATCACCGTGCCGTCGTACTTCATGATAGCGCTTTTCAGGATATCCTTCGACCGCATGTCCATGTGGTTGGTGGGCTCGTCGAGCACCAGCAGGTTGTGGGGCTCGAGCATCAGCGAGGCCAGCGCCAGCCGCGACCGCTCGCCGCCCGAGAGCACCTTCACCTTCTTGTCGATGTCCTCGCCCCGGAACAGAAAGGCGCCCAGAATGTCCCGCAGCCGGGTGCGGATGTCGCCTACGGCCACCTTGTCCAGCGTGTCGTAGACGGTCAGTTCGCCGTTCATCAGGTCCTCCTGGTTCTGGGCGTAGTAGCCGATGTTGACGTTGGCGCCCAGCCGGATCGAACCCTCGGTCGGCACGAGCTGTCCGACGAGCATGCGCGCCAGCGTGGTCTTGCCTTCGCCGTTGCGGCCCACCAGCGCGATCTTGTCGCCGCGGCCGATCACGAAGTCGGCCCCGCCGAAGACATGCTTGCGGCCGAACGACATCCCGGCTTCGCGGATCTCGGCGACGATCTGACCCGAACGGGGCGCCGGCGGGAACTTGATGTTGAGCGTGGCGAGGTCCTCCTCGTCCACCTCGATGCGGTCGATCTTCTCCAGTTGCTTGATGCGCGACTGCACCTGGTTCGACTTCGTGGGCTTGTAGCGGAACTTCTCGATGAACTCCTCGGTCTTCTCGATCATCCGCTGCTGGTTCTCGTAGGCCGCCAGCTGCTGGACGCGCCGCTCGGCCCGCAGGACGACGTATTTCGAGTAGGGCACCTTGTAGTCGTAGACCTTGCCCAGCGAGAGCTCCACGGTGCGGTTGGTTACGTTGTCCAGAAAGGCCCGGTCGTGCGAGATCACGAGCACGGCGCCGTTGTAGCTCTTCAGATACTCCTCGAGCCACTGGATCGACTCGATGTCGAGGTGGTTGGTGGGCTCGTCGAGCAGGAAGATCGACGGACGACGCAGCAGCAGCTTCGCCAGCTCGATGCGCATGCGCCAGCCGCCCGAGAACTCGCTCGTGGCGCGGTCGAAATCCTCGCGCCGGAAGCCCAGACCCAGCAGGGTCTTCTCGATGTTGGCGTCGCGCGTCTCGCCGCCCAGGATGTGGAATTGGTCGTTGGCGTCGTTCAGACGGTGCAGCAGCTGTTCGTACTCGGGCGACTCGTAGTCGGTCCGCTCGGCGATCTCGGCCGTCAGCCGCTCGATCTCCGCCTCCAGCCGCAGCACCTCCTCGAAGGCCTTGGCCGTCTCCTCGGCGAGGGTGGTCGTGTCGGCCACCTTCATCTGCTGGGGCAGATAACCCACCGTGCACTCGCCGTTTTTAGTTACGGCGCCCGAGGTGGGCTGCTGCAGCCCCACGATCAGCTTCAGCAGGGTGGTCTTGCCCGCGCCGTTCTTGCCCACCAGACCGATGCGGTCCTTGGGGTTGATCAGAAACGAAATATTGTCGAAGAGGGTCCAGCCCCCGTAACTTACCGTTAGGTTGTCCAGTGAAATCATAGTAGGGTGCGATATCTTTTTTTTCGGACGTCCGACCGCTATCGGGCGTTCAGAATGGCGTCGATCTCCGCCTGCGGATCGGGCGCCTTGAATACGGCGCTGCCGGCCACTACGGCGTCCGCCCCCGCCTCGAAAACCGGCGCGACGTTTTTCGACGAGAGTCCCCCGTCGACCTCGATCAGGGCTTTCGAACCCGTCTCGGCGATCAGCGCCCGGAGCTCGCGTATCTTGTCGGTCGACTCCGCGATGAAGGACTGTCCGCCGAAACCCGGCTCCACCGACATCACCAGCACCAGTTCCAGCTGGGGCAGCCAGGGGCGCAGCGCTTCGACGGGGGTCGCGGGCTTGATCGAGATGCCGGCCTTCGCTCCGGCCGCATGGATGAGGTCGATGCAGGTCTGCACCTGCTCGGTGGCCTCGATGTGGAAGGTCACGTAGTCGGAGCCGGCCTCGACGAAGCGGGTGACGTAGCGCTCGGGCTCCACGATCATCAGGTGGGTGTCCACCACCTTCCGGGTCGCTTTGCGGATGGCTTGCAGGACGGGAAACCCGAACGAGATGTTGGGCACGAAGCGGCCGTCCATCACGTCGATATGTACCCATTGGGCGCCGCTGGCGTCGATCATGCGGGTGTCGCGCTCCAGATGGCCGAAATCGGCCGAGAGCATCGAGGGTGCGAGGATGCGTTCCATAGATTCTCAATTTTCGACAAAAGTACGAAACAAAGTCAAAAGAATGAAGCAAAACACGAAAAGATTTCCCCCGCTGCCGGCCGGATTTCGTTCCGTTTTCGTTTTTTTATCGCTACCTTTGTCGGGAACAACGAACTTATTTCCGATGGTAACGAATTTACTGCTTGTATTGTCGATTCTCGCATTGCTCCTGCTCTATTTGAGGGCCCACCGGGTGGAGGTCCGGCAGACTGCGGAGCTGACGGCGCTGAAGGCCGATGCGGCGCGGTCGGAGGCCGCAGGTGCCGAGTGGAGAGACCGCGCCGAGGAGGCCGAGAGGCAGATCCGCGAGCTGGTGGGCGAACGGGCCGCCCTGCTGGCGAAGCTCGATGGGGCCGAGCAGAAGCTGCGCGAGGAGATCGCCCGCCACGACCGCGAGAAGGCCGACCGGGTGCAGGACGAGGAGACCCTGCGGGCGCAGTTCCGCAATCTGGCTAACGATATTCTGGGCGAGCAGTCGCGCCGGTTCCAGCAGAGCAGCCGCGAATCCATCGACGCGCTGCTGAATCCTTTTCGTCAGAACATCAATGATTTCCGCGAGCGGGTGGAGAAGATCCACGCCACCGAGGCCGAGCAGCACGGCGCCCTGAGGAACGAGCTGAAGAACCTGATGGAGCTCAACGACCGGATCACCACCGAGACGACCAACCTGACGCGGGCGCTCAAGGGCGACTCGAAGGTGCAGGGCGACTTCGGAGAGATGATCCTCGACACCATTCTGTCGAGTTCGAATCTCATCAAGGGGGTCCACTACCAGACGCAGGAGACGCGCCGGAACGAGCAGGGGGCTAACGTGCGCCCCGACGTGGTGCTGAACCTGCCCGACCGGAAACAGATCGTCATCGACTCGAAAACCTCCCTCACGGCCTATGCCGGCTACACGGCCGCCGAACAGCCCGAGGAGTGCGAACGCTGCCTGAAGAGCCATGTCGACTCGGTGCGCAAACACGTAGCGGAACTCTCGGCGAAGAGCTATCAGGAGCTGATGAGCGGTTCGCCCGATTTCGTCATCATGTTCATCCCCAACGAGTCGGCCTTTCTGGCGGCCATGCGGGCCGATCCGCAGATCTGGGCCGACGCCTATCGCAGGAAGGTAGTCATCTCGTCGCCCACCAACCTCTTCGCCCTGCTCAAGCTGGTCGACAATCTCTGGCAGCGGAGCGACCTGGAGCGCAATACGCGCGACATCGCAGAGTGCGGGTCGAAGATCTACGACCAGCTGGTCGCCTTCGCCGACACGCTGCTCGACGTGGACAAGGGGCTCAAGCAGGCGCAGCGCTCCTATGACGAGGCCTACAAGCGGTTCACGACCGGTAACAACAACCTCGTGCGGCTGGGCGAACGAATGGTCGGCCTGCACGTGAAGATCAAGAAGAGCCTGCCGCAGTCCCTGCTCGATACCGCCGAACTGGACGACGCGAAATAGCTTGCCCTATGTCGAAAAGGGGACCCGCCGGGTCCCCTTTTCGACATAGGATAGGCAAGTTACTCCACCTTCCAGGTTTCGCCCGAGCGCAGCAGGTCGTCCACGCAGCGGATCGGGCTCTTGGCTTTCACCTCCTCGACCTGGCGGGCCACTTCGCGGTCGTAGACCGTGGGCTCCTCCACCTCGCGGATCACACCCACGGCGACGGGGTATTCCGGATATTTCATCGCAGCCAGTTGTACGTGGAGCGTGGTATCCTTCGTGTGGGCATCGTGGGTGAGGATGTCGTCGAGCGTGTAGCCTTCCTCGCCGACGGTCACCACCTTCAGCTTCATATCCTCGAACACCAGCCCCTTCTTGCGGTCGGGACCGAAGAGCATCTTCTCGCCGTGGCGCAGGGTGATGGTCCGCTCGGCGCGCGTGGCCTTGTCGGCCGCGAAATCGGCATGGGTCTTGTCGTTGAAGATCACGCAGTTCTGCATCACCTCCACGACCGACATGCCCTTGTGGCGGGCGGCGGCTACCAGACACTCCTGGGTGGTCGGCATCTCCATGTCGATCGAGCGGGCGAAGAAGGTGCCCTTGGCGCCGATCACCAGTTCGCCCGGATTGAAGGGCTTCTCCACCGTTCCGTAGGGCGAGGTCTTGGTGATCTTGCCCAGTTTCGAGGTGGGCGAGTACTGGCCCTTTGTGAGGCCGTAGATCTCGTTGTTGAAGAGAATGACGTTCAGGTCGACGTTGCGGCGGATGGCGTGGATGAAGTGGTTGCCGCCGATAGCCAGCGAGTCGCCGTCGCCCGTCGTCACCCATACGTTCAGGGCCGGATTGGCCGTCTTCACGCCCGTAGCCACAGCGTTGGCGCGTCCGTGCACGGAGTGGAATCCGAAGGTGCGCATGTAGTAGATGAAGCGCGACGAACAGCCGATGCCCGAAACGAAGGTGAAGAGGTGGTGGGGCGTGTCGGTCAGGTCGGCCACCTGGGGCAGGGCGCGCTGCACGGCGCTCAAAATGGCGTGGTCGCCGCAGCCCGGACACCAGCGGACCTCCTGGTCGCTCTTGAAATCAGCCTGTGTATAGTTGTATTGTGCCATAACGATTACTTCAATAAGGATTCGAAATTTTCGACGAGTTCCACCACCGTAAAGGGCTGACCCTCGCATTTGTTATACTGTTCGTAGGCGAACTCCTGCAACTGTCCGCGCAGGTAGTTGGCGAACTGGCCCTCGTTCAGCTCGCACACCACGATGCGCTTGAACCCGGCGAAGATTTCGCGCACGCCGGCGGGCAGCGGGTCGATGTAGTTGAAGTGGCAGAGCGAGACCTTGCGCCCCTCGGCCTGGAGACGCTCTACGGCCGCCTGCAGATGGCCGCGCGTGCCGCCCCAGCCTACGACCAGCAGATCGCCCGTCGTGTCGCCAAGAACCGTCTGGGCGGGGATGTCCTCCGCGACCTTCGCCACCTTGGCGGCGCGGGTCTTTACCATCAGCTGGTGGTTGGCCGGGTCGTGCGAGATCGAACCCTTCAGGGCGTCCTTCTCCAGACCGCCGACGCGGTGCTCCAACCCCGGCTTGCCGGGGAATGCCCAGCCTCGGGCCAGCTTCTCGTTGCGGGCGTAGGGCATGAACCCGCCCTCGGGTGCCTCGTTCACGATGGGAGGGACGATGGCGGGGTAGTCGGCCATCGAGGGGATGCGCCAGGGTTCCGAGCCGTTGGCGATGAAACCGTCGGTCAGCAGGATGACGGGGGTCATGTGCTCCATGGCGATACGGCCCGCCTCGAAGGCGTAGTGGAAGCAGTCGCTGGGCGACGAGGCGGCCAGCACGACCACAGGGCACTCGCCGTTGCGGCCGTAGAGTGCCTGCTGGAGGTCGCTCTGCTCGGTCTTGGTCGGCAGACCCGTCGAGGGGCCGCCGCGCTGAACGTCCACCACGACCAGCGGCAGCTCGGTCATCACGGCCAGACCCAGCGCCTCGCTCTTGAGCGAAAGTCCTGGGCCCGAGGTGGTCGTCACGGCGAAGTTGCCGGCGAACGAGGCTCCGATGGCCGTGCAGATGCCGGCGATCTCGTCTTCGGCCTGCACGGTCTTGACACCCAGGTCGCGGCGTTTGGCCAGCTCTTCGAGGATTACCGTGGCGGGGGTGATGGGGTAGGAGCCGCAGAAGAGGGGCAGACCGCTCTTCTCGCTGGCGGCCAGCAGACCCCACGCCGTCGCGACGTTGCCGCTGATGGAGCGGTAGGTGCCCTTTTGCAGCTTCGCGGGGGCTACGGTATAGGTGTTGGCGAACTGGTGCGTATTGGCTGCGTAATTGTATCCGGCGTCGATGGCCCGCTTGTTGGCCTCGGCGATCAGCGGATTCTTCTTGGCGAATTTCGATTCGAGGTATTTCTTGGCATGATCCTCCGGGCGGTTGTAGAGGAAGAAGCAGATGCCCAGGGCGAACATGTTCTTGCACTTCACGACGGTCTTGTTGTCCAGCCCCAGCTCCTTGAGCGCCTCGCGGGTCATCGTGGTGATGTCGGGCACCACGACGTTGTATCCCTCCAGATTGAGCTCGGCGAGCGGATCGAGGGTTTTGAAGCCCGCCTTACGGAGGTGCTCCTCGGTGAGCGAGTCGCCGTCGAGAATCACCGTCGCGGAGCTCTTCAGCCACTTGCGGTTGGCCTTCAGAGCGGCCGGATTCATCGCTACCAGCACGTCGCAATAGTCGCCGGGGTTGAGCTGGCGGCTGTCGCCGAAATGAACCTGAAAGCCCGATACGCCTGCGATCGTGCCTTGCGGGGCGCGGATCTCGGCCGGATAGTCGGGGAAGGTGGAGATACCGTTTCCGAGCAGTGCCGACGTGTCGGAGAAGAGCGTACCGGTGAGCTGCATGCCGTCGCCCGAGTCGCCTGAAAAGCGAATCACGACGTCATGCACCTCTTTTTCTAAAGTTTTGTCCATGTCAGAAATCGTTAGGTTAGATTTAACTTCTTACAAAGATATAACTTTATTGTGAATTTATTCACAATGGGGCGAAAAAATAATGGGCAAAGAGAAATGCTGTCGCTCGATTCCGCATTTGTCTGTCGGCTCCTGGAGCGGAGCACCACCCCGAGCAATTCACGGTCGTTCTGTCGCTGTCATGTTGAGCGGAGGGGCGCAAGTCCTGCAGCCGGAACATCCCGAGGGTGCGCAACATGCCCCCCCCCTCCCGATGCGACATTCGTCGTCGCACCGGGAGGGATAATAAAAATGGAGCGTGCCGAAATATGAATTTCGGCACGCTCCATAGGTTTGTATGAATCGGCAGCGGGCAATCGGGCGATTCCGCCGCAAAAAAATCGGGGCTATTGCTTCGAGCCGTTCGCTTCGCGTTTCGTGTAGAGGAAGCGGCGGATCTTCTGGGTCGGGGTGCGGACGAACTCATCCTTCTCCTCGACCACCTCGGAGATGCGCGAGAATCGGTTGACCTTCGAGTTCACATACTCCAGCAACTCCTTTTTGAACTCCTCCTTGCGGCGCTCCCACTCGCCCTTCTTGTTCTCCCACTCGTCGCGCCACTCGTCGAACTTGGCTTCGAGCTGTTCGGTGTTGTAGTGCACCAGGGCGACCAGACGGCCCTCCTGCTGCGTGACGATGGAGTCGGCGACGCAGACGTGCGAATTCAGCACGGTTTCGATATCCTCGGGGTAGATGTTCTCGCCGCTCGGGCCTACGATCATGTTCTTCAACCGCCCTTTGATATAGAGGTAGCCGTCCTCGCCCAACTCGCCCAGGTCGCCCGTGCGGAACCAGCCGTCGGCCGTGAAGGCCTCCTTCGTCGACTCCGGATTCTTGTAGTATCCGAGCATGACACTGGGGGTCTTGGCTACGATCTCGCCCTGCCGGGTATCGGGGTTGATGTTGTCCAGCCGCAGCACCACGCCCGGCGCGGCCGTGCCCGTGGATCCCAGCCGCACGGCGTCGGGGGTGGCTCCGGCCAGCAGCGGGGCCGTTTCGGTCAGACCGTAACCGATGGCGTAGGGCAGTCGGGCCTCCAGGAGGAAACGCTCCGTATCGGCGTCGAGCTTGGCGCCGCCGATGCCCAGGAAGCGCAGCCGGTTTCCGAATACCTTCATCAGCTTGCGACCGGCGATGCGGTGGAAATAGCGGCGCAGAAAGGCCGGTCGGGTGACCGTCCGCCAGAAGGCCGTGGAGTTGAACTTGGCCTGCACCTGATGCTTGTAGATCTTCTCGATCACCAGCGGCACGATCAGCATCACGGTGGGGCGCACCTGCTTGAGGGCGGGCATCAGGGCCGCGGCCGTGGGCGGCCGGTCCAGATAGACCACCTTGGCACCCTTCGAGAGGGCGTAGATCAGTCCGATCGAGCACTCGTAGGTGTGCGACAAGGGCAGCACCGAGAGAAAGACGTCGCTGCCGTCGATGGGGAAAATCTCGTAGTCCATATCCACCTGGGCGCAGAGGGCGGCATGGGAGAGCATGACTCCCTTGGGCTTCGAGGTGGTGCCCGAGGTGTAGATCACCACGGCCAGGTCCTCCGGAGCGGGGATGCGTTTCTCTCCCTGGGCCTTTACATTCTGGCTCAGGGCCTTGAGATTCTTGGTGCGGATCACGATGTTCAGCCGGTCGATGGTCGGCTTCGAGATTTTCGTGAAGAGCTTGTCCGAAACCATGAGTGCCTTCGCTTCCGAGTGTTCGATGATCATGTCGAGTTCTTCGGTCGTGAAGTCGGGCAATATGGGTACGGCGACCATGCCGGCCGTTGTGACGGCCAGATAGCATACGCCCCAGTTGGGCATGTTGCTGCTCAGCAGGGCGACCTTGTCGCCGGGCTTCAGGCCGGCTCCGAGCAGCAGCTCCTGTACATGTTCGATCCGTTTTCCGACCTCTTCATAGGTTACCTCTTCACCGCCGAGCATGACGAATGCCGTGCGGGAGGCAAAAGTTTCTACGCTGTTTTTTACCAGCTCGTAGAGCGTTTTCAGGGTCTTCATTCCGTAATTGTTTTTGCTGTAAAAACGCAAATTTCAGCACAAAAGTACGAAAAAATCCGCAAAAAATACTATTTTTGAGGGGAAATTAGCCATGTTAAGCGCCAAAGAGATAAAAGAAACGGCCGCGGAAATTGGGTTCGACCTCTGCGGAATCGCTCCCTGCCGCCGGCTGGAGGAGACCGAACGCCGGTTCCGCGACTGGCTCGCGGCGGGGCGTCAGGCGGACCTGCACTATCTGGAGCGGAATCTCGACAAACGGTTCGATCCGCGCCGGCTGGTCGAGGGGGCGCAGAGCGTCGCGGTGTGCGCCGTCAACTATAAAAACGCATTCAGTCTGGGCTATGCTGACGAATGGCCGGCGAAAATAGCCAGCTACGCCCTCAATCGCGATTATCACCGGACACTCAAGGAGATGCTCCGCACCCTGCTGCTGCGGCTTCGGGAGCGCTATCCCGCCTTGCAGGGACGGGCCTTCACCGACTCGGCTCCGCTGGTGGAGAAGCGGCTCGCCGTCGAGGCGGGGCTCGGCTGGATCGGTCGCCAGTCCCTGCTCGTCACGCCGCAGTTCGGCAGCTTCGTCCTGTTGGGCGAGGTGGTCCTCACCGAACCGTGCGACCGCTACGACGAACCCTTCTCCGAATCCCGCTGCGGCAGTTGCCGGGCCTGTGTGGAGCATTGTCCGACAGGGGCCGTATGCGGGGAGCGCACGATCGATGCCGGCCGCTGTATCTCGTGCCATACCGTCGAGAATGCCGCCGGTGTCGCTCCCCGCAGTCTGCACGGCTGGATCTTCGGCTGCGACTGCTGCCAGAGCTGTTGTCCGTACAACCTCCGCACACCGCTGGCATCGCACCCCGCCTTCCGCTCGCCGCTCGATCCGCTGGCATTTGACTGCGAGCGGTGGCTGCGCATGACGGAGGAGGAGTTCGATGCCGCATTCGGCCTGACGCCCCTCACCCGCAGCGGTCTGGAGCGCATTCGCCGGAACCTCGGCCGCTGAACTCTTCTCTGTCATCTTGAGCGGAGGGCGAAGCCCGTAGTCGAAAGGTCTCGATCTCCCGGAACATCCATCATTGCGGTTCGTAATGGTTCGCATAGTGCTCCGTCGAGATCCCTCGACAAGCTCGGGGTGACAAAAAAGCATGTCATGTCGAGCGGAGGGGCTTTGCCCCGCAGTCGAGACATCTCGACATGGCGTAATATTCGCCGTTGCGGTTCGTAATGGTTTGCATAGCGCTCCGTCGAGATCCCTCGATTCCGCTGCGCTACACTCGGGATGACAGCCTCTCTGTCACCTTGAGCGGAGCGCCTTCGGGTGCGAAGTCGAAAGGTCTCGACCTTCCGGAGCATCCGCCTTCCCGAAACATCCCCGCAGTGCGCACGGCACCGGACAATAATGAAAAGGGCTGCCCCGAAGGGCAGCCCTTTTCATGCTCGTGCTGCGGCTTATTTCGACAGCTCGGCGATGGCGGCTTTGGCGGCATCGACCGACGAACCGGCCGTTACCTTCTTCAGCGCGGCGATGGCCTGGGGCTTCATCTCCTTGGCGTTGTAGGCCGAACCCTGGAGGTAGTAGATGTAGCTGGCATCTTCGGGATCGGTCTGCAAGGCGGCAGCGGCGTCGGCCAGCTCGATCACCTTGTTATAGTCCTTCTTGCCGTCGTAGGCCTGCACGCGGATCTTGTGTGCGACGGGGCTCTCGGCATCCTCGGCCAGCATCTGCTCGGCTACGGCGATCATGCCGTCGTAGTCGTTGTTCTGCTGGAATCCGGCCACCATGTTGTTGGTGTACATGGCGCTCAGGTTTCTGGCCTCGGCGGCCTCGGTGGCATATTTGGGGTTGGGGTTGGAGCCCACCTTCTTCAGGATAGCCAGACCCTCGGCGTAACGTCCGGTCTCGCAGTAGCAGGTAGCCAGCCAGTTGGCCATCTGCGCATTCTTCGGATCGGCGGCATAGCCCTTCTCGAAGATGACGGCTGCTTCGGCGTACTTCTGATTGTTGAACGGCTCGCCGCCCTTCGCTGCGTAGGACTTGCCGATGAATCCCTTCGACTTGGCGGCCTGGACGTCGTCGCCGTAGAGCTCGGCCAGTTCGACCGATTTGGTGAAGTTCTCGATGGCGTCGTCGTAGTTCTTCGCCATCATGGCGCGGCCGCCGAGCTGGAAGTAGCATTTCGGCATCATCGATTTGGCCGTGGTCGCCAGATTCTGTTCGTTCTGATCCTCCGAGTCGATGCCGGCATCGATGGTCTTTTCGAAAGCTGCGGCAGCGGCGGCGAAATCCTTCGCCTTGAATGCCGTCACGCCTTCGTTGTAGAGTTCCGTTACGCTCTGGGCCGACAGCGAGCAAACCGCCATCAGGGCCGCAACCGATAAAAACAGTTTTTTCATAGTTCAGTTCAGTTTGATTATTTTGTTGTTTTCGTTCTGTTTGTCCTCGATCCGAAGACTCCGCCTCCGGTCAATTTCGCGCAAATATAGCCATTAAAAATCATTTTCAAAAATCCTACCGCCGCAGTTTCGCGAAAAATCGTGCCATCAGCTCCTCGCACTCCGCTTTCAGAACTCCGCTCCGGAGCCGTACCTTCGGCAGGAAAATCCGCTCCGAGTAGCGGCGATAGCCCTTCTTCGGGTCGTCCGCGCCCCACACGACGCTCCCGATCTGGCTCCAGGCAATCGCTCCGGCACACATCACGCAGGGCTCGACCGTAACGTAGAGCGTGCACTCCTGCAGGTATTTCCCGCCGAGAGTCGAAGCCGCCGCCGTCAGCGCCTGCATCTCGGCGTGCGCCGTAGCGTCCCGCAGCGTCTCCACCAGATTGTGGCCCCGGCCGATCACCCGGTCGCCCGCCACGATCACCGCTCCGATGGGCACCTCCTCCTGCTCGAACGCCCGCCGGGCCTCGTTTAGTGCCTGGCGCATGAATTTTTCGTCGTCGATCCGTCGATTCTCCATTAAATTTCGTACCTTTGTAAGTTGCAAGAACAAAGATAACAAAAATAAACATACCAAACAACATGTACAGAACACATACCTGCGGCTCTCTGCGAGCCGCGAACGTGAATGAAACCGTTACGCTGGCGGGTTGGGTGCAGAAGGTGCGCAACCTGGGCGCCATGACCTTCATCGACCTGCGCGACCGCTACGGCATCACGCAGATCGTCGTCGAGGAGGGCTCCCCGGCCGAGGCGAGGGAGGCGGCGGCCCGTCTGGGCCGCGAGTACGTGCTTCAGGTCACCGGGCGGGTGGTCGAGCGTTCGTCGAAGAATCCCAAGATGCCCACGGGCGACATCGAGGTGGCCGCGACGGAGCTCCGCATCCTGAACGAGGCGCAGACCCCGCCCTTCACCATCGAGGAGGTGTCGGACGGCGGCGACGATCTGCGCATGAAGTACCGCTACCTCGATCTGCGCCGCGCGCCGTTGCAGCGCAACATGATCCTGCGTCACAAGATGGCACAGGAGATCCGCCGGTTCCTCGACGCCGAGGGATTCCTCGAGATCGAAACCCCTTACCTGGTGGGCTCCACGCCCGAGGGCGCGCGCGACTTCATCGTCCCCAGCCGCATGAATCCCAATCAGTTCTACGCACTGCCGCAGTCGCCCCAGACTCTCAAGCAGCTGCTCATGGTGGCCGGTTACGACAAGTATTTCCAGATCGTGCGCTGTTTCCGCGACGAGGACCTGCGCGCCGACCGGCAGCCCGAGTTCACCCAGATCGACTGCGAGATGTCGTTCGTCGAGCAGGAGGATATCCTGAACGTCTTCGAGCGGTGGGCCAAGCACATGTTCCGCGAGGTGATGCACATCGACTTCACGGAGCCTTTCCGCCGCATGCCCTGGATCGAGGCGATGGAGAAGTACGGCTCCGACAAGCCCGACCTGCGCTTCGGCATGGAGTTCTCCGATCTGACCGATCTGGCGAAGGGGCACGGCTTCGGCGTATTCGACGATGCCGAATACATCACCGGTTTCGCCGCTCCGGGCTGCGCGGTCTACACCCGCAAGCAGATCGACGCCCTCACCGAGTTCGTGAAGCGTCCGCAGGTGGGCGCCAAGGGGCTGATCTGGATCCGGGTCGAGGAGGGCGGCGTCAAGTCGTCGGTCGATAAGTTCTACTCGCCCGAGGAGGTGCGCGCCATGGCCGGACGCTGCGGCGCGAACGCGGGCGACATGGTATTCATTCTCTGCGGCAAGAAGTTCAAGGCCCTCGCCCAGCTCTGCGCCCTGCGTCTGGAGGTGGCCCAGCAGCTCGGTCTGCGCGACCCGCAGCAGTTCGCCCCGCTGTGGGTGGTCGATTTCCCGATGTTCGAGTGGGATGACGAGACGCAGCGGTTCTATGCCATGCACCACCCCTTCACCTCGCCCAAGCCCGAGGACGTGGAGTTCCTCGAGAGCGATCCGGGCCGTGTGCGGGCCAACGCCTACGATTTCGTCTGCAACGGTACCGAGATCGGCGGCGGCTCGATCCGTATCCACGACGCCAAGCTGCAGGCCACGATCTTCAAGTGCCTGGGCTTTACCCCCGAGAAGGCGCAGGAGCAGTTCGGTTTCCTGATGAACGCCTTCAAATTCGGTGCACCCCCGCACGGCGGTCTGGCTTTCGGTTTCGACCGCCTGTGTTCGCTCTTCGGCGGTTCGGAGTCGATCCGCGACTACATCGCCTTCCCGAAGAACAACGCCGGCCGCGATGTGATGCTCGACGCGCCGGGTCGTGTGGACCAGAGCCAGCTGGACGAGCTCTTCCTCTCGCTGGTCGAGCCCGGGGAGTAGTCTTCGTATGATGAATCAGGCGGCGCCGGAATACGGATTCCGGCGCCGCTTTTGCAGCTCCGGATTAGGATATTCCTTGGAAAGGAGCTATCTTTGAACGCTGAAAAGAGAACGACATGGCGAACATACCTCTGGCGGAAAGACTGCGTCCCCGCACGCTCGACGACTATATCGGTCAGGCCCATCTGGTGGGCCCGAACGGAGTGTTCCGTAAGTTTCTGGAGACGGGCAACGTCCCGTCGTTCATCCTCTGGGGTCCTCCGGGGGTGGGCAAGACCTCGCTGGCGAAGCTGGTCGCCGCGCAGCTCGAACGTTCGATGTTCACCCTCTCGGCCGTCACGGCGGGGGTGAAGGAGGTGCGCGAGGTGATCGAGTCGGCCCGCCGTCAGCAGTTCTTCAATTCGCGGCCGCCGTTTCTGTTCATCGACGAGATCCACCGCTTCAACAAGAGCCAGCAGGACTCCCTGCTGGGGGCCGTGGAGCAGGGGGTCGTGACGCTGATCGGCGCCACGACCGAGAACCCCTCGTTCGAGGTCATCTCCCCGCTGCTGAGCCGCTGTCAGGTCTATATCCTCAAGTCGATGACCGATGCCGAGCTGCAACAGCTGCTCGACCGGGCGCTGGAGAGCGATGCGGAGCTCCGCGGGCGGGAGATCGAGGTGCAGGAGACCGGGGCGTTCTTCGCCTTTTCGGGGGGCGACGCCCGCAAGCTGCTGAACATTCTGGATATCGTCACGGGGGCGTCGGCCGGAAAGATCGTCATCACGGACGATTACGTGACCGAGTGCCTGCAACAGAACATCGCCCTCTACGACAAGAACGGCGAGCAGCACTACGACGTCATTTCGGCCTTCATCAAGTCGGTGCGGGGCAGCGACCCGAATGCCGCCGTCTATTACCTGGCGCGGATGCTGGCCGGCGGCGAGGAGCCGCGGTTCATCGCGCGCCGGCTGGTGATTCTGGCCTCGGAGGACATCGGTTTAGCCAATCCCAATGCGCTGCTGCTGGCCAACGCCTGCTTCGATACGGTCCACAAGATCGGCATGCCCGAGGCGCGGATCACGCTGGCCGAAACAGCGATCTACTTGGCTACGTCGCCCAAGAGCAACTCGGCCTACCTGGCTATCGACCGGGCGCTCGCCCGGGTCGGGCACGACACGACGAACCGCCCCGTGCCGCTGCACCTGCGCAACGCCCCGACCGGGCTGATGAAGCAGGCCGGCTACGGCGAGGGCTACAAGTACGCCCACGACTACGAGGGCCAT
This sequence comes from uncultured Alistipes sp., assembly GCA_910577475.1. Taxonomy (GTDB): domain Bacteria; phylum Bacteroidota; class Bacteroidia; order Bacteroidales; family Rikenellaceae; genus Alistipes. The sequence goes on along the minus strand of CAJTLJ010000011.1, from coordinate 38,259 downwards.
TTCGCCGATATCGAGTTCCTGCCCGAGAGCCTTGCGGGTACGCGCTTCTACGAACCCGACGAACAGAACGCCGCCGAGGCGAAGATCGCCGAGCGCATCCGTCAGCTCTGGAAAGGCAAATATTGAGAGAAGATGAAGAGAATAGGTATTCTGTCCGATACGCACGGCTGTTTCGACGCCCCGCTGCGCGAGTTTTTGAAGGATGTGGACGAGATCTGGCACGCCGGGGATATCGGTTCGCTGGAGCTGGCCGACGAAATCGCCGCCTTCAAGCCGCTGAAGGCGGTGTGCGGGAATATCGACGGCGGGGTGATGCGGCGGGTTTACGACACCTTCACCTATTTCGAGTGCGAGCGGGTGGGGGTGCTGATGACCCATATCGGCGGTTATCCGCGCCACTATGCGCCCCATGTCGTCGAGCGGATCGTCGGCTGCCGCCCGAAGCTCTTCATCGCCGGCCACAGCCATATTCTGAAGATCATCTACGATCCGATCTACGATCTGCTGCACATCAACCCGGGCGCTGCCGGCCGCTACGGCATCCACAAGGTCCGCACGGCGGTCCGCTTCACCGTAGACGGCGCCGATATCCGCGACATGGAGGTGGGGCAGTGGCCCCGCTGATCTCCCGAACCGTCCGTTACAGACCGTTTTCTCCCTGCTCCGCCGTGATCCGCTGGTAGGAGGAGCGGGCCACGGCGTAGTTGAACCGGGCGGTGATGGCGTTCGTGTAGAGCTGGATCCAGCTCAGCTGGGCCTGCAGCACGTCGAGAACCGTCGTCAGCCCTTCGCCATAGGAGTAGGTGCTCAGGTCGAGGTTTTCGCCGGCGATGCGCAGGCTCTCCTTCACGGCGTCCACCTGCGCCCGGCTCTCGTTGAGGGCCGTCCAGCCGTTGCGCTCCTGTCGGAGAATGTCGTCGTGCAGCTGGGCCTGCGTCCACTCGCTTTGCAGCGCGACGGCCCGGGCGGCCCCCACGGCGTGACGCCGCTCGCGAAAGTGGAAAATGGGGATGTCCACCCGGGCGAATACGGCCCCGTCGATCGAGGTCGTGCCCCGCCGGTTGGGCGAATGGGGCTGCCAGATACCGCTCACTCCCAGTTCGATCCGGGGGTTGTAGGCGGCGCGGACCGTCCGCACGTCGGCTGCTGCCGCTTCGGTGCGCAGCCGGGCGGCTGTATAGTCGGGCCGGGCGGAGAGGGTGCGGTCGAATCCCGCCCGTTCGGGCATCGAGAGCGAGTCGAGAATCGAGGCGGCGAGCGTCACTTCGAGGTCGGCATCGGTGCCGCGCAGGATGTTGAAGTTGTGCAGGGCCTCCTCGTAGTTGCGCTCGGCAATCGTCCGTTCGTATTCGGCGGCGCTCAGCCGCGCCTCGATCATCAGCACGTCGCCTTTGGAGATGTAGCCCTCTTCGAATCGCCGGTCGACGATTTCCTTGAGCGAGCGGATGATCTCCACGAACCGCTGCATGGCGGCCCGGTACTGTCCCATGGCCGAGAGGTTCCAGTAGGCGTATTCGGCGGCGTAGCGCACCTCGAGCAGGGTGAAGGCCTCGTCGCAGAGGGCCGCCGTGTGGTCGAGCCGCGCCTTGCGATAGCGCGACCGGACGGCTCCGCCGCCGTAGAGGGTCCCGACGATCTGGGGCTGCAGGGCGAAGCCCCAGGGCTTGATGCCCTCGTGCTGCCGCAGGGCGACCGAAAAGTCGCCCGCCATCGAGAGGGCGGGCAGGAACGAGGTGCGGGCTTGCAGCTGCACCTGTGCCGCCCGGTCGCTTTCGGCCCTCGCGGACTTCAGCGACCAGCTGTAGTTCTCGACGGCGCTGCGGTATTCGTCCAGCGTGGTCTGCGCCTGCGCCTCTGCGAGCGCGAACAGCAGGAGAAGAAGGATGTTACGCTTCATGGTTCTGGGGAGGTTTGATCCGGTAAAAGAGGGCGTAGACCACCGGCAGTACGAAGATCACCAGTAGGGTGGCGACCAGCAGTCCGCCCATGATCGTGGCGGCCATCGCTCCGAACAGCGAGTCGAACTGCAGGGGCAGCATGCCCAGAATGGTGGTGCCAGACGCCATGACGACGGGGGTGACGCGACTCCGCGTCGCCTCGGTCAGGGCCTCGTAGGGCTCCAGGCCGCTTCGGCGCAGCTGGCCGATCCGGTCGACCAGTACGACGGAGTTTTTGATGTTCATGCCGATCAGTCCCAGCAGCCCCAGCAGCGCGAAGAAGTTGAAGATCTTGCCGGTCACGGTGAGCCCCAGCACCACGCCGATGAAGATCAGCGGGAGCATCGAAAGGATGATGACCGGGTCGCGGTAGTTGCCGAAGAGCAGCAGCAGGACCGTCAGGATGAGCAGGGCCGTGAGCGGCATCTTGTCGGCCAGAGCCCGGTTCGACTCCTCCTGGCTCTCCTCCTCGCCGAACACCTTCATCGCATACCCTTCGGGCAGCGGCAGCTGGCGCACGGCCTCGTGGAGCTCGCTGAAGAGCCGTTTCGTGTTGACGCCCCGGGCCGGGTCGCACTGCGCCTTCATCACGCGCTGGCGGTTGTAACGCTCGATGATCCCCGTGCGGAAATCGAATCGGAAGCTGTCCACCGCCTGCTCGAGCGAGAAGACCTTGCCGGCCGGCGAGAAGATGGGCAGCACCTGCAAATTCGTGAGGTTGTAGTCGGCGACGTTTTCGTCCTTGAGCAGAATCGGCATGAAGCGGTCGCCCTCGCGGTATTCGCCCAGGCGGTACCCCGTGGTGGCGATCGTCATCCCTTTAGCCAGCTGGCTGCGCGAGATGCCGATCCGCTGCCCCTTCATCTGCGAGTAGACGGGCTGCCAGGTCGGAATGCGGTTGCCCCAGCTGATGCGGACATTGTCGCACCCCGGGTGGCTGCGCATGAGCGCTTCGGCCTGCGAGGCGAGCCTGAGCAGCGTATCCGCGTCGCGGCCGATGAATCCGAACTCGATGGTGGCGTCCGGTACGGGCGAGAGCTTGAAGAGCGACGAACGCAGCCAGACGTCGGGATAGTTTTCCGCCACGTGGCGGGCGAACCGCTCCTCGACGGCGGCGGTCTGCCGGCTGTCGTCGAGTTCGATGAGCAGGTTGCCGAAGTTGGGGCGTCCGGAGACGTTGCTGCTGGCGAGGTAGTAGCGGGGCGGCGTGCCGCCGACGGTGATCGACACCTGCTTCACCTCGGGCTGGCCGGCCAGCCAGCGCTCCATCTCGACGAGCGTGAGCTCCGTGTCGCGGATCGCATACCCCTCGGGCAGAATCACGTCGGCCCGGAAATAGGGCTTGTCGAGCGCCGGGAAGAAGTTCTGCGGCAGGCGCCCCATCACCCATAGCGATCCGATGAAGAGCAGTACGGCTCCGGCCGTCACGCTCCGGCGATGGCGCAGCAGGGCGGCCAGCACCCGGTCGAAACCCCGGTAAAAGGGGGTGGAGTAGGGGTCGCGGGCCGTGCGGGCCGGACGGAGCAGGAAGGTGCCGAAGAGCGGCGTCTGCGTGAGGGCCAGCAGCCAGCTCAGCAGCAGCGAGAGCGCCAGCACCACGAAGAGCGGCTTGACGATCTCGGCGACGGACGAGGGGGCCAGGTAGAGCGGCAGAAAGGAGAAGATGCCGATCAGCGTGGCCCCCAGCAGGCTCCATTTCGGCCCTTCGGCCGCGGCCACGAGCGCATCGCGGCCTCTCTCGCCCCGCTGCACCCCCTGCCGGGCGTTGTCGACGACCACGATGGCGTTGTCGACGAGCATGCCCATGGCGATGATGAACCCCGCGAGCGAGGTGCGGTTGAGCCCCTCGCCGAGCGGCTGCATCATGAGCAGCGTGCCGCCGATGGCGAAGAGCAGCGAGCTGCCGATCCAGACGCCGGCCCGCCACCCCATGACGAGCATCAGCATGCCGATCACGATCACGACCGACTCGACCAGATTCCACAGAAAACCGGTCGTGGCCTCGCGGGCGATCCGGTCTTCCGGATAGAGGACCGAAAGCGACAGCCCGACGGGCATTTCGGACTTCAGGGCGCTCAACTCGGCTGTTAGCCGCCGGCCCGCCTTCACCACGTCGGTCTGCGCTTCGGTCGATATGCCGATACCGATGGCCCGCTCGCCGTTCACGCGCATGAGCGACGCGGGCGGCTCGGCATAGCCCCTCTCGATGCGGGCGATGTCGCCCAGCCGGAACTGCTTGCCGTCCGTAGCCATCAGTAACTGATTCCGCAAATCCTCCAGCGAGCGGTAGGTGCCGCTCTCCAGTATCTCGATCTCCATAGCCCCGGCCTGCTTGCGGCCGCTGCCGATCACGGCGTTCTGCTGGCCGATGGTGGCGATGATCGTCTCCGGCCGGATCGAGAAGCCGGCCAGCGCTGCCAGGCTGACATAGACGTTCACCACCGGGGTCTGTTCGCCGTAGAGCACCACCTTCTGGATGCCGTCGACCGTCGCCAGCCGGGTCTTGATCCGCTGCGCCCAGTCGCGCAGTTCGTCCCAGGAGAACCCTCCGTCGGCCGTGAGGGCGTAGTAGATGCCGTAGACGTCGCCGAAGTCGTCCGCCACCCGGATGCCGGAGGCCCCTTCGGGCAGCTGCGGGGCGATGTTGAGGGTCCGGCGCCGCAGTTCGTCCCACAGCTGCGGGATCTCGCGGGCCGGTGTGGCCGGGTCGAGCTCCACCAGGATGTGCGCCTGTCCGTAGGTCGACTCGGAGGTGATCTTGTGCACGGCGCGCATCGACTGGATCTCCCGCTCCACGGGCTCGGCGATCAGTTGCTCCACCTCCTCGGGCGAAGCCCCGGGATAGGAACAGCTCAGGGCCGCGGTCTTGATGACGAAAACAGAGTCCTCCTTCTTGCCCAGCTTGTCGAAGCCGACGATGCCGCCCGCCAGGGCGACGGCCAGCAGGAACCAGACGATTTTCGGGTGGTCGAGGGTCCATTCGGAGAGTTTCATGCTGCGTCAGTTCAAGATTTTTACCCGTTGTCCCTCCTTGAGCCGGTAGACCCCGGCCGTCACGATCTTTTCGCCCGCCCGGACGCCGCTGTCAATCACGACCCGGTCGCTGCCGGTGATCTCGCCCAGCGTGACGGGGTGCAGTTCGACCCGGTCGTCCGGACCTACCACCCATACCCCCGTGCCGCCCTGCGCCGGTGCATAGATGGCCGAGAGCGGCAGGGAGACGGCTCCGGCCACCGGATCGGCGGTCTGCATGGTGATGGTGCAGGACATTCCCGGCGAGACGGGGTAGCGAAGCGTGTCGACACCGACAAGCGTCAGCGAGGCGGGAAATCCCGAGGCGTCGGTCGAGGTTTTGGCATAGTTCTTCAGCACGGCGTCGAATCGCACGCCGCGGTAGTTGTCGAACCGCACCGAGAAGCGGGTCGAGGGGAGCGCGATCAGGTGGAGCGTGTTTTCGGGAAGGGTGAACGAGACGGTCGTGGTGGCGGGGTTGACCAGCCGGGCGATGGCCTGGCCCGATGCGACCCGCTCGTAGGTGTCGACGTAGGTGGCCTCGATCACCCCGGCGAAGGGGGCCCGGATCTTCGTGTCTTCGAGCAGCGAGAGCGAGTTCTCGTAGGTGGACTTCGCCTGGGCGTACTGCGTGTTGGCCGATTCGTACTCCTGCATCGAGATCGCCTGATGGGCCAGCAGCCGCTTCATGCGCTGCAGCTGCGACGAGGCCTCGTCATAGGCCGTGCGGTTGGCATTCACCGTAAGCCTCACCTCCCGCGGGTCGAGCTCGGCGATCAGCGCCCCCTTGCGGACGTTGTCGCCCTTCGATACGGGCACTTCGAGCACCTGCCCGGCGATTTTGAATGCCAGCGTCACGGCGTCGTCGGGGGTCGACATGCCGGCGAAGTCCCGGTCGAGCGTCGAGGCGTCGGCCGCGACGACGACCTTCACCGGGCGGATTGCGTCGTCCGCCGGTTCGGCGTTCCGGCCGCACGAGGCGAGCAGCAGCAGGAGGAGCGAAAGTCTGTGCATAAAAAAAGTCGATTTTCCGATCTGCGGAAAATCAACTTTTATACCAGACCTTCGGTCGCCGGCCTTACAACGGAATATCGCGACAATTCATCTTAGCCGTGATAACGCCGTCCTCCAGCACCACTACGCCGTTGTTGGCCCTCAGGAGCGTTTTGAGCGTGTGCACGTCGATGTTGCAGCAACGCACGGGACGGCTGCCGAGAAAGGCGTGCCGGGCCTCTTCGTCCAGGGGGCCGGGCGTGAGACAGAGTACGGAGGCCCCTTCGCGGTCGGCCCGTTCGATCAGCATCCGCAGCCGGTGGGCGCATCCGCGCCGCACACGGTCGAACGAGGCGATGCAGATCATGTAGAGCCTGCCTTCGGTCCGCAGCACCTCCTCGGTGATGTCGCCGCTCGGATCGCGCAGGGCGAACTCGCTGATGATGGGACGGATCGAGGGGGTCTCGAAGTGGGTGCGGGTCTCCTCCCACTCCCAGAGCTCGTCGTTCTGCCACTCCGGATCGTCGAGAGCGAACTCCCGCACTTCGCCCGTTCGGCGGTTGCGGTAGACGAGGATCGTTTCGTGCTGCTCCCGGTCCTCATCCATTCGTTCGGACTCGGGGTTCAGCCAGGCCGTGCGCAGGTCTACTCCCACTTTGTAGGGCAGGAAGTCGATCAGCGGCAGGTGGCGGCTGCACCAGATGCCGATACCCATCGAGAGCGAGAAGAAGAGACAGGTGAGCAGAATCTCCACGGGCCGGAAGGCGAAGATCCGGTCGGGCCGGTAGCGGTACCAGACCAGGGCGGCCATCGGCAGCAGCACGAGATTCTTGGCGAAGGTGCCCCAAGGGGAGAGCTTGACCGCGTCGCCGAAGCATCCGCAGTCCTCGACCGGCAGCCAGGTGGCGCTCAGGAACGTCAGGATCGTGAAGAAAAGAATCGAGAAGAGGGCGAAGATCGAGATCAGCCGGATGCGGACCTTGAAGAGCAACATGCAGCCCATCATCAGCTCCGCACCGCACAGCCAGACGGAGAAACCCATACTCAGGCGGTTGAGCCACTCGAATCCGTAGATGGCCAGATACTCCTCCACCTTCAGGGCCGTTCCCCAGGGGTCGACGACCTTGACGAATCCCGACAGGACGAAGGTGACGCCCAGAATGATCCGGCAGAGCGGCGTGAGCCGGTTCAGCAAACGTGTCGGCATCGGCTCAGCGGATCAGGGGGGTGACGGTTTCGCGGATGCGCGAGAAGATGGCGTCCGGCGTGTCCATGCCGCCCCGGCCGTCGTCGCAGCTTACTACCTTCAGCGCGGGGTCCGTTTCGGCGGCCTTCAGATAGACCTCGCGCACGCACTGCTGGAGGGCGAGCGACCCCTCGTGAATATCCTTGCCGCCCTTCAGGTAGCCGCGGTCGTCGCCCTCGCGGTTTTCGGCGAGCTTGCGCTCGGTGAAGGCGAACGGCACGTCCAGAAAGAGCGAGAGGTCCGGGCGCGGAATCTTGTAATAGGAGTACTCCAGCTCGAGAATCCACTCCGAGAGCCGCCGGCGCTCCTCTTCTCCGGCGAGCTTCGCGCATTGATAGCCGATGTTCGAGTAGACGTAGCGGTCCAGCACCACGACCTTGCCTTCGGCCTGCCAGTTGCGGATCGTCGTCGCGGCATCGGCCCGGTCCGCGGCGTAGAGCAGTGCCACCAGATAGGGGTCCACCTGCTTTGCCGAGCCGAATTCGCCGCGCAGGAAACGGGCGATCAGCTCGCCGAAGAACGGCGCGTCGAAGCGGGGAAAGTGGAGGTATTCGCTGTCCAGCCCCTCTTCGCGGAGGTAGCTGCGCAGCCGTCGGATTTGGGTTGATTTACCGGCTCCGTCGAGCCCTTCGAGTACGATCAGCATGGGTTATCGTTTATTTTAACATTCGGGCTGCACGGAGAATGCCGTTTTTCAGGGCGTCGATCTCCTCCTCCGTGTTGTAGAAGGCCAGCGAGGCGCGGCACATGCCCGTCACGCCGTAGTGGGTCATCACCGGTTCGGCGCAGTGCTGCCCTGTGCGGACGGCGATTCCCATCTTGTCGAGAATCATTCCCAGATCGTAGGGGTGAATGCCCTCGACGTTGAACGACAGCAGGCTGCATTTGGTCGGTGTGGTGCCGTAGATGCGCAATCCCGGCACGGACTGCAGGGCCTCCGTGGCGCGGAGGGTCAGGCGGTGTTCGTAGGCCGCCACCTCGTCGGTCGGGAGCCGGCGCAGGTAGCGGATCGCCTCGCCCAGTCCGATGGCTCCGATGAAGTTGGCCGTGCCCGCTTCGAATTTGAGCGGCAGGGGGGCGTAGGTGGTTTTGGCGAACGATACGCGGTCCACCATGTCGCCGCCTCCCAGAAAGGGGGGCATGCGTTCCAGCAGCTCCCGCTTGCCGTAGAGCACGCCGATGCCCGTGGGGCCGTAGAGCTTGTGGCCCGAGAAGGCGTAGAAGTCGCAGTCGAGCGCCGTGACGTCCACACCGCCGTGCACGATGCCCTGGCATCCGTCCACCACCGTAACGGCGCCCACGGCGTGGGCCGCGTCGATGACGGCCGCCAGATCGGGCCGCGTGCCCAGTGTGTTGGAGGCCTGGGTGACCGCCACCACCCGCGTCCGCTCGTCCAGCAGTTCGATCAGCAGCTCCGTGCGCAGGCGCCCCTCGTCGTCGAAGGGCAGTACGCGGATCTCCGCACCCTTGCGTTCGGCCATCAGCTGCCAGGGGACGATGTTCGAGTGGTGCTCCATCTCGCTCACCACGATGTTGTCGCCCGCCTTCAGCGCCATCTCGCAATAGGAGTAGGCGACCGTGTTGAGCGACGCCGTGGCGCCGGCCGTGAAGATCACCTCGCTCCGGTCGGCTGCCCCGATGAAGGCGCGGATCTCCTCGCGGGCCGCCTCGTACTGTTCGGTGATCTCCTCCGAGAGGAAATGGGCACCGCGGTGTACGTTGGCGTTCAGCGTCCGATGCAGTTCGTCGACCTTCTCGATCACGCACCGGGGTTTCTGGGCCGTGGCTCCGCTGTCGAGATAGACCAGCGGCCGGTCGTAGACCCGTCGGTTCAGAATCGGAAAGTCTTCGCGTATGGTTTTCGGATCGAACATATTCAATGGCTTTTTACATGTTTTCCAGCTGTGCGGCTACGGCCTCGCGAAGCGTCTCCGCGAGTTCCGCTATGGCGCAGCGGTCCGCCACGTCGGCGGCGAACCCCTCGATCTGCAGCCGGCGGGCCTGCCGGTCGGTCAGGCCGCGCTGACGCATGTAGAGAATCGCTTCGCCGTCCAGCTGTCCCACCGTGGCGCCGTGCGAACACTTCACGTCGTCGGCGTAGATTTCGAGCTGGGGCTTCGTCAGGATGCGCGCTTCGTCGCCGAGCTCGATGTTCCGGCTGGTCTGACGGGCGTCGGTGCGCTGGGCGTCGGGCGCTACGTAGACCAGTCCGCGGAATTCACCGGTCGATTTTCCGCCTGCGACCCCCTTGACGAGCGATTCGCTGCGGCAGTCGCCCGCGTTGTGGTTGGTGCGCAGGGCGAACTCGCAGTGGTCGCCGTCGGCGGCCAGAAAGAGCCCGTTCACCCGGCTCTCGGCTTCGGGACCGTCCAGGTCGACCGTGCAGTCGAGGTTGGCCGAGCCCAGTTGCAGGATGGTGACGTCGGCCGAGCTGCCGCTCCGCTGCCGGAGTTTCAGGGTCCGGAAAGCCTCGCTCGTGAAGAGCTCGACCAGATGGAGCCGGGCCCCTTCGCCCAACTCGACGGAGAGCTCCGCGGCGTCTCGGCGGTCGTGAACTGCCACGATCCGGCGCTCCTCGCCCGGTGCCAGCTCGATGCGGCTGTCGGCGGAGGAAAGCAGACGCTCCACGCCCTCGATCCGCCCGGCGGCCTCGTATAGTCTCTCTGCGTCCATCATCCCTCGTAGTCGTTGATAAGCCAGTCGTATCCCTCTTTTTCGAGCTTGAGGGCCAGCGTCTTGTCGCCCGAGTGGATGATGCGGCCCTTATAGAGCACGTGCACGTAGTCGGGTACGATGTAGTCCAGCAGACGCTGGTAGTGTGTGATGACTACCGTGGCGTTTTCGGGCGTGTGGAGTTTCGTGACGCCCGTAGCCACGATGCGCAGGGCGTCGATGTCCAGACCCGAGTCGGTCTCGTCCAGAATGGCGAGCTTTGGATCGAGCATAGCCATCTGGAAAATCTCGTTCTTCTTCTTCTCGCCGCCCGAGAACCCTTCGTTCACGGCGCGCGAGGTGAGTTTGGCGTCCAGCTCGACCACGGCGCTCTTCTCGCGCATGAGCTTCAGGAACTGCGAAGCCGTCAGCGGCTCCTCGCCCCGGAACTTGCGGTGCTCGTTCACGGCCTGCTTCATGAAGTTGGCCATCGAGACACCCGGAATCTCTACCGGATACTGGAAGCCCAGGAACAGACCCAGCCGGGCGCGGTCCTCGATCGGCATCTCCAGCAGGTTGCGGCCCAGGAATTCCACCTCGCCCGCCGTGACGGTGAACTTCTCGTTGCCGGCCAGCACCGACGCAAGGGTCGACTTGCCCGAGCCGTTGGGCCCCATGATGGCGTGCACTTCGCCGGCACGGACCTCCAGGTCGATACCCCGGAGAATCTCCTTGTCGCCGACCGACGCATGTAGATTTTTGACTGTAAGCATATTTCGTTTTCTTTATTATCCGTTTAACCCACCGAGCCCTCCAGGCTGATGGCCAGCAGTTTCTGCGCCTCTACGGCGAACTCCATCGGCAGTTTCGCCAGCACCTCCTTCGCATAGCCGTTCACGATCAGCCCCACGGCCTCCTCGGTGTCCAGTCCGCGCTGGTTGCAGTAGAAAAGCTGCTCTTCGGAGATCTTCGAGGTGGTCGCCTCGTGCTCCACGACGGCCGAGCGGTTGCGGCAGTCGATCTCCGGGAAGGTGTGGGCGCCGCACTTGTCGCCGATCAGCAGCGAGTCGCACTGCGAGTAGTTGCGGGCGTTGTCGGCCCCTTTGCCCACGCGCACCAGACCCCGGTAGGAGTTCTCGCTGCGGCCGGCCGAGATGCCCTTCGAGACGATCCGGCTGCGGGTGTTGCGCCCCAGGTGGATCATCTTGGTGCCGGTGTCGGCCTGCTGGAAATGGTTGGTCATGGCGACCGAGTAGAACTCTCCCACCGAGTTGTCGCCGGCCAGGATGCAGCTGGGGTATTTCCAGGTGATGGCCGATCCGGTCTCGACCTGGGTCCACGACAGGCGCGCGTTCTCGCGGCAGATGCCGCGTTTGGTGACGAAGTTGTAGATGCCGCCCTTTCCCTCCTTGTCGCCCGGATACCAGTTCTGGACGGTGGAGTATTTCACCTCGGCGTCGCGCTCCGCGACGATCTCCACCACGGCGGCGTGCAGCTGGTTCTCGTCGCGCTGCGGGGCGGTGCAACCCTCCAGGTAGCTGACGTAGGAGCCTTCGTCGGCGACGATCAGGGTCCGTTCGAACTGCCCTGTACCCGCGGCGTTGATGCGGAAATAGGTCGACAGCTCCATCGGGCAGCGAACCCCCTTGGGGATGTAGCAGAACGAGCCGTCGGAGAAGACCGCGGCGTTCAGGGCCGAATAGAAGTTGTCGGCATAGGGCACCACGCTGCCCAGGTACTTGCGGACCAGTTCGGGGTGCTCCCTGATGGCCTCGGACATCGAGCAGAAGATGATCCCCTGCGCGGCCAGCGTCTCCCGGAAGGTGGTCTTCACCGACACGGAGTCCATCACGGCGTCCACGGCCACGCCCGAGAGGGCCATCTGCTCCTCGAGCGGAATGCCCAGCTTGTCGAACGTGCGTTTGAGTTCGGGATCGACCTCGTCCATCGACTGCAGCCGTTTGCGCGGTTTGGGGGCCGCATAATAGATGATATCCTGAAAGTCGATCTCGGGAATGCGGAGGTGCGCCCACGTGGGCGGCTGAAGCGTAAGCCAGTGGCGGTAGGCCTTCAGCCGCATTTCGAGCATCCACTCCGGTTCGCCCTTCTTTTCGGAGATCAGGCGGATGACCTCCTCCGAAAGTCCCTTGGCGATGGTGTCGGTCTCGATGTCGCTCGTGAAGCCGTATTTGTATTCGCCTTCTCCGACCGCTTCGATGATATTTTGATCTGTCTTCGACATGGTTCGTCCGATTTATCCCGCAAAAATACGAAATGTATTCGCAAATCGCAAATTTCGGGCCCGCATCGCGGCCGGTTCCGCTATCCGATCAGCGCCTCGACCCCCAGCCGGTAGGAGTCCAGCCCGAAACCCATGATCGACCCTTTGGCGACGGGGGCCAGCAGGGAGGTGTGGCGGAACTCCTCGCGGGCGAGGATGGAGGAGATGTGCACCTCGACGACGGGGGTCGGCACGGCGCTCACGGCATCGCGCAGGGCGACCGAGGTGTGGGTGTAGCCGCCGGCGTTCAGCACCACGCCGTCGTAGCGGCCCGGCGCGGCGTGCAGGGCGTCGATCAGCTCCCCTTCGATGTTCGACTGCCGGTAGTCGAAGCTGTGGGCCGGATAGCGCTCGCGCAACCTTTCCAGGCAGCTTTCGAAGGTCTCGGTGCCGTAGATGTCCGTGTCGCGCCTGCCTTGCAGGTTGAGGTTGGGACCGTTCAGAATCAGTATCTTCATGATCGATATGGGAATTAACTTTCGCAAAGGTAGAAAAATCCGGCAAAAATCGCTAATTTTGCCGGCATGACGACCGAATTCGGATTGATCGGCCGACTGGCCGACTGGTGCCGGACCCTGCCTGCGAACGGCTTCGAGGGGATCGGCGACGACTGCGCCGTCCTGCCCGTCGGCGGGGACGAGGCGCTGGTGTTTACGGCCGACCTGCTGATCGAGGATGTCCATTTCCTGAGGCGGGCCGCCTCGCCCGAGGAGCTGGCCCGCAAGGCGCTGCACGTCAATCTGAGCGACGTGGCCGCCATGGGGGCGCATCCCGTCGCCACGCTGCTCTCGCTGGCCCTGCCGGCCGATACCGTGCGGAGCGACTGGGCCGAACGGTTCGCCCGGGGCTACGCCGAAGCCTCGGCGGAGGCGGGAGTCAATCTGATCGGCGGCGACACCACCGCTTCGCCTTCGGGCGTTTCGATCAACGTGACGGCCATCGGCCGCGCCCCTTTCGCCTGCCTGAAGCGCCGCGATGCGGCCCGCCCGGGCGATGTCGTGCTGGCGGCGGGCGAGCTGGGCGCTTCGGCGGCCGGGCTTCGCGACCTGCTGGCCGGCCGTTACGACACGCCGCTGGCGTGCCTGCACAAGAGGCCAGAGGCGCAGGTCGCCGAAGGGGAGTGGCTCGGCAGGCGCGGGGAGGTGCACGCCATGATGGACCTCTCGGACGGGCTGGCCTCGGATCTGGTCCATATCCTCGAGCGTTCGGGGGTGGGGGCGGAGATCGACGTGGAGCGCGTGCCCGTAGCCGCCGGCGCCGATCTCGAAGCGGCCCTCTGCGGCGGCGAGGATTACAAGCTGCTCCTGACCGCCTGCGGAGAGGGGGCGGAGACTCTTCGCCGCGATTTCGAGGCGCATTTCCGCCGGCCGCTCTACCCCGTGGGGCGGATCGTGGCGTCGGCCGACCCCCTGGTCCGCTGGCTTCGCGGCGGCTGCCCATTCGCTGCCGACTGGCACGGGTTCCGCCACTACTGATCCTCCGTCCGCATTCCGTTCGGTCGGGGTTATGCAATAATTGGTTGAATTGGTTCGTTATTCAGTCGAAAAATAATTTAACGACGATTGAATATGCAGACCAAACTCTCGAAAACGTTAGAGGGGCTTATCGCCCGGACGGCCTTCGATGCCGCCAAAGGCGGCGTGACGAGGCATTTGAGCGACTATCTCGCCCTCGCCATGCTCCAGGAGGAGGGATCCATGGCCTATCAGATACTTTCCTCCCGCCTCAAGGAGTGGGAGTTGCAGCAGATATACAAGCAGGTCGAAACGGGCATGAGCGACCGGAGCGGTACGGAGGAGGAGCTTCCCGGCGAGTTCTTCACCCGCTTCGTGGAGCGGCTGGGCGACCGGTTCTCCGACGAGCAGCATCTCGGGTCGGCCCACGCCCTGCGCTTCATCATCGAGGACCGGCTCACCCTGACGGCTCAGGCGCTGGAGATGTATCGCATCGACGCGCAGGTGGTGGCGGCCGAGATGGCACGCTTCTCTGCGGGCGACTCCCTGCGGAGCAAGAACGTGCAGATTCATCTGCTGGACTGCGACGACGAGAGTCCGTCCGCCCGCGGCGAGTCGCTGCTGGACAAGTTCGGCGTGGACCTTACCCGTCAGGCCCGCGAGGGTAAGATCGACCCCGTGATCGGCCGCGAGAAGGAGATCGAGCGCGTGGTGCAGATCCTCTCTCGCCGTCGCAAGAACAACCCCATGCTGCTGGGCGAGGCCGGAGTGGGCAAGAGTGCCATCGTCGAGGGGCTGGCCCTGCGCATCGCGTCGGGCGAGGTGCCCTACACGATTGCCGGCAAGCGGCTCTATTCGCTCGACGTGTCGTCGCTGGTGGCCGGCACGAAGTTCCGCGGCGAGTTCGAGGAGCGCATGCAGCAGCTGATCGACGAGCTGCGCCGGGCCAGCGACGTGCTGGTCTTCATCGACGAGATCCACACCATCGTCGGCGCCGGGTCGACCCAGGGTTCGCTCGATACGGCCAACATCCTCAAGCCCGTGCTGGCGCGCGGCGAGATTCAGACCATCGGGGCCACGACGCTCGACGAGTATCGCGAGAACATCGAGCGCGACGCTGCGCTGGAGCGCCGGTTCCAGCGGGTGGTCGTGGAGCCCACGACCGAGGAGGAGACCCTCGACATCCTGCGCCACATCGCTCCCCGCTACGAGGCGCACCACAAGGTTCGCTATACGGAAGAGGCGCTTCGGGCCTGCATCGCCCTGACTGGCCGCTACATCACCGACCGCCACTTCCCCGACAAGGCCATCGACGTGCTGGACGAGGCGGGGTCGCGCGTCCATCTCCGCATGGCCGACAAGCCCTGCGAGATCCGGCAGATGGAGGAGGCCATCGCCACGGTGCGCCGCGAACGTCAGCAGGCGGTGGAGGCGCTGGTCTACGAGCAGGCGGCTGCGGCGCGTATGCGCGAGCTGGCGCTGCGGTCGAAACTCGGCGAGCGCCGGGCGGCCTGGCAGCGCTCGCTGGAGGAGCATCCGGTCGAGATCACGCCGGCCGACATCGAGCAGGTCATTACCTCGATGACCGGCATTCCGGCCGAGCGGGTATCGGGCAGCGAGCTGGGCCGGCTCCAGGGGCTCGGCGAGCACCTTTCGCAGCGGGTCGTGGGGCAGCAGGAGGCGGTGGAGAAGCTCTCGAAGGCGATTCTCCGCTCGCGGGCCGGCCTGCGCGACGAACGCCGCCCCATCGGCGTGTTCCTCTTCGTGGGGCCGACGGGCGTGGGCAAGACGCTGCTGGCGAAAGAGCTCTCGAAGTGGCTCTTCGACGAGCGCCGCGGCCTGATCCGCATCGACATGAGCGAGTACGGCGAGAAGCACAACGTCGCCCGCCTGATCGGCGCCCCTCCGGGCTACGTCGGTTACGGCGAGGGCGGTCAGCTGACCGAGGCCGTCCGGCGCCAGCCCTACTCGGTAGTGCTCTTCGACGAGATCGAGAAGGCCCATCCCGACGTGTTCAATACGCTGCTGCAACTCTTCGACGAGGGGTCGCTGACCGACGGGTCGGGCCGGCGGGTCGACTTCCGGAATACGGTGGTCATCATGACCTCGAACGTCGGTTCGCGCGAGGCGGTGACCCGGGCCCGTCAGGTGGGATTCTCCACCCCTTCGAAGGATTGTTCGGAGCGGTCGGCCCCCGTCTGCACCTATCGCCAGGCGCTGGAGCAGACCTTCGCACCCGAGTTCCTGAACCGGGTCGACGACGTGGTGGTCTTCCGCACGCTCGAACCGCAGGACGTGGAACAGATCATCGAACTGGAGCTGCGCGAGCTCTTCGCCCGGGCCGGGCGGATGGGCTACGGCATCCGGATCACCCCGACGGCCAAGCGCCGGCTGGCCGAGCTGGGCTACGAGGCCCGCTACGGAGCGCGGGCGCTGAAGCGGACGCTGACCGACCGGATCGAGGAGCCGCTGACCGACCTGGTGGTCTCGGGCGGCGTGAAGCAGGGCGACACGGTGGTCGTCGAGTCGGACCGGGGCTCGGGCGTACAGCTCAAGGTCGCCTGACGACAGGGGAGGGGTGCGGCGTTGCCGCTCCCTCTTTTTGTGCTTTTTTTCGGCGAATATGTCGTAAAACGACTGAAAAGTCGTATATTCGTATCGTCTACCCATATTTTATACAGAGTCTATGAAGAATCGTGTCTTCGAAGAGTTCCTTGCCCGTTTCGGCTCTGGCGCCCGGCTTTATGCGGCTCCGGGACGTGTCAACCTGATCGGCGAACATACCGACTACAACGGCGGGTTCGTCCTGCCCGGAGCGATCGACCGCTGCATCTGGCTTGCCGTCCGTCCGGCTGCGGGGCGCCGCTCGCGGATCTGGTCGGTCGATTTCGACGAGGGGATCGAACTGAACATCGCCGATGAGCCGCCCCGTGTGTCGTGGGCCCGTTATATCTACGGCGTGGTGAGCGAGATGGTGCGCCGGGGTGTCGACGTGCCGGCTTTCGATGCCGTGTTCGGCGGCGACATCCCCTCCGGCGCCGGCCTCTCCTCGTCGGCGGCGCTGGAGAGCGTGTTCGCCTTCGCCCTGAACGACCTCTCGGAGCGGAAACTGACGCCGGTCGAACTGGCTCGGGCGGGGCAGATGACCGAGCATCGTTATATAGGTGTGCGATGCGGCATCATGGACCAGATGATCTCCCTGCTGGGAGAGCGCGACCGGGTGATGCGGCTCGACTGCCGCTCGCTGGAGTACGAAATGATCCCGTTCCGTCCCGAGGGGTGCAGGCTGGTGCTGATCGACTCGATGGTCTCCCACTCGCTGGCCGGGACCGAGTACAACCTGCGCCGCAGCCAGTGCGAGCGGGGCGTGGCGATTATCGCCCGGCACGTGCCGCGGGTGACGCTGCTGCGCGACGTGGGGCTCGACATGCTCGATACCTACCGTTCGGAGATGGACGAGTGGGTCTATCGCCGCTGCCGCTACGTGATCGAGGAGAACGTGCGCCTGCTGATCGGCTGCGACCGGCTGCGGAGCGGGGACTACGCGGGGTTCGGCGAGAAGATGTTCGAGAGCCACCGGGGGTTGTCGCAGGAGTACGGCGTGAGCTGCGGGGAGCTGGACTTCATCCAGGAGATCGCCCGCGGGTACGACGGGGTGCTCGGTTCGCGCATGATGGGCGGCGGCTTCGGCGGCTGCGTGCTGAATCTGGTGAGCGACGGAGCCTGCGAATCGTTCCTCGACGAGGTGGACCGGCGTTATGCTGCGCGCTACGGCCTCCATCCCCGCACGATCGACGTAGTGATCGGCGGGGGCGCCCGCCGGCTGGAGTAGGAAAAATTGTATCGTAGCGAAGAAATACCTATATTTGTAGCTTAAAAAGAACGAATGAAGATATGAACGGATTGTTGTTATTTAATCTCGGAGCCGGTGAGATCGTCATCATCGCGCTGGTCGTGCTGCTGCTATTCGGCGGACGGAAAATTCCCGAGCTGATGAAGGGAATCGGCAAGGGTGTCCGCAGTTTCAAGGAGGGGATGAACGACATCGAGAAGGAGATCGAGAAGGGCCCCGATTCGGAGAAGAAGCAATAGCGTCGGAATGGCAGCGGAGGAACCGTCGACCTTCTGGTCCCACCTGGAGGCTCTGCGGCGCACGCTTATGCGTGTCGTCGCCGTGCTGGTAGTTGCCGTTGCGGGATGCTTCGTCGCGATGCCCTGGCTTTTCGACCATGTGATCCTCGCCCCCACCACATCCCGATTCCCGCTCTATCGCTGGCTGGCGCAGCTCGGTGCGGGCGGAGGCGACTGGCTGCCGAATTTCGGCGGCGATTTCTCGGTCGAGATCATCAATTACAACGTCGCCTCGCAGTTCATGACCCACATCAGCGCCTCGTGCTGGCTGGCGCTGCTCGTCATCTTTCCCTATCTGATCTACGAAGTGTGGAGCTTCGTGCGCCCGGCGCTCTTTCCGAACGAACGTCGCAGCGTCGCCGCCGCCTTCGTGTGCGGCACGGTACTCTTCTTCGCCGGCTGCATCGTCGGCTACGGGCTGGTCTTTCCCTTCACGTTCCGATTCCTGACCGAGTACCAGTTGAGCACAACGATCGAGAATCGGATCTCGCTCGACTCCTACATGGGCAATTTCCTGATGATGATCTTCGTGATGGGGCTCGTTTTCGAGCTGCCCCTGCTGACGTGGCTTCTCTCGCGGCTGGGCGTGGTGAGCCGCTCGCTGCTGTGCCGCTACCGGCGTCACGCCATCGTGGCCCTGCTGGTGCTGTCGGCCGTCATCACCCCCTCGGGCGACCCCTTTACGCTGATGGTCGTCTTCCTGCCCATCTACCTGCTTTACGAACTGGGCGTCCGCTTCGCCCGGGATCGCGATGCAGAATAAAATTTTTTTCGAAGAAATAAAATGTTTCGTCCAGAAAGCTGTGTTTGGCACTTATGCACATAAGTGCATTGTTTGTCAGTCGCAGATAGATGTTTTGTTGTTCGCTGCAACAGTTCTACAGAATGTAACCTCGCCCATACAGAGCCCGTTATATGCAAACTATTCATTAATTTCCAGCGAACCGTTTATTAAATATCATACCAGTTATAGACTGATATGATATTTATCCAAATCCGCAACTTATCATGGTGCAATATCTTTTGCATCATGTTATTTTTTTGTATTATTGTAAGATTAGATTATGCTTTTGATTGTTGGATAGTAAAAGGCAATTTGAGTTTGTGCGTAAACTCTTGCAGTATATACGACAATAAGGCTGAAATAACAAACATAACAATAGACATAAGGATATTGAAACCTGTAAGTCCATTTTGCAGATTTAATGTTTTTACCATAGACATTATCACCAGATAATGGATCAGATAAAACGAATAGCTATATTTTGCCAATTTCCTAAATATGGAGAGGGCAAAATATTCAGATAAATATCCTTTCTCTTGACCAAATATGTAAAAGCATAAAGCAAATATTATTCCTACAATGAAAATGTAATGAATTTGGCTTTCATATATTATACAAACAATTACCAATAGAAGGGATAATGCTTCCAATATGGTCATGAGTAGTTTTGACTTTATTTTTAACGGGTATCGTTTATAAAGTAAAGCTGCCGATACTCCTATTAAAAAGTCAAGAACCCGTGTATACGGAGAAAAATAGTATATCCATGTGATTAATTCGGTCTGTTTTAGCAGAGGCTGTACGGATAATATAATTATCGCATACAAAAATCCCCCCCCCATTTGAATTGATTTGCTTTGCTAAACCAATAGAAAAAAAGATATATCCATAATAGGGTTGCAACATACCACGCAGGAGAATTAAAGCCGGTAGCACTTGTATAAGGCGTAAGCGTTTGCAAACACAATATAAATACGGGTGCTTTTATTATGGTGTGCCACATATCTAAATCTAATACGAATATCATATAAAGAGCCCCGAAAATAAGGGAAATGAAATATAACGGATACAAACGGTTGAGGCGTTTTTTCATATATGGAATAAACTTGATGGAATCGTTTCCATAGCCCAACATCATTCCAAATCCTGATAAAACAAAGAACATCTCAACAGGTACTCCTCCGCCGATGGAGAGGTCAAATAAAGTTATATGGCAGATAAAAACAAGGATGGTTCCAATTAGTCTAAAACATTCAAAGGATTTTATCATAGATATGTTATTTTATAGTGTTTATACTGACTTTAATTGCAATTAAAAATTCATCCTTTGCCGGGTGTCAAGCAAACGATATGTCATATGATGATGCACTGTGGCTCTATCCTGCGCTGTTGCACCACGATATCTTTGTTTTCGTCCTAATCGGGGTGTGCGATTACTCTTTAAAAGTGGCGTTGTATCTGGTTTTGCCGCAAAGAACAGAGTAGTGCATTTCATGTAGTAAAATTCACTAAAATTACTCTTCAAAGATACATTTTATTACTCAATGTGCCAAATTTTTACATGATAATCCTATGTTTTTCAGTCCGTAATTGAAAGAAAAAATCTGGGATAATCGCTATCTTGCCGAACCCGAAGTTGAGAACGAAGGTATTTCATTGACAGCAACTGAATCCGAGAAGGTTAACGGAGGCGATTTTTATCCAGGGATGCTGATTCGACAAATTGAATAGGATATTCAGTTTTTAAGAAACGGGGAATACATGAAAAATGTATTCCCCGTTTCTTTTTACATCCCCTCCAGCGCCTGCTCCAGGTCGGAGAGAATGTCCTCGGCGTTCTCGATGCCCACCGAGAGGCGGATCAGATCGGGGGCCACCCCGGCCTCGCGCAGCTGCTCGTCGGAGAGCTGACGGTGGGTGTGGCTGGCCGGATGGAGCACGCAGGTGCGGGCGTCGGCCACGTGGGTCACGATGCAGATGAACTTCAGCCGGTCCATGAATCGCACGGCATCCTCGCGGCTGCCGTCGAGCCCGAAGGCGATCACGCCGCATGACCCGTCCGGCAGGTATTTCCGTCCCAGTTCGTAGTATTTGCTGCTCTTCAGTCCGCAGTAGTTCACCCACTTCACCTTCGGATGGGCTTCGAGCCATTCGGCCACCCGCTGCGCATTCCCGCAGTGGCGCGGCATCCGCAAGTGGAGGGTTTCGAGCCCCAGGTTGAGCAGAAAGGCGTTCTGCGGCGACTGGGTCGATCCCAGGTCGCGCATCAGCTGGGCCGTCGCCTTGGTGATGTAAGCCATCCTGCCGAAGGCTTTCGTGTAGGTCAGACCGTGGTAGGAGGGGTCGGGAGCCGTCAGTCCCGGGAATTTGTCGGCATGGGCCTCCCAGTCGAAGTTGCCGCTGTCGACGATCGCTCCGCCCACGCTCACGGCGTGGCCGTCCATGTACTTCGTGGTGGAGTGGGTCACGATGTCGGCGCCCCACTCGAAGGGGCGGCAGTTGATCGGGGTGGCGAAGGTGTTGTCCACGATCAGGGGCACCCCGTGGCGATGGGCCGTGCGGGCGAACTTCTCGATGTCGAGCACGTCGCCGCCCGGATTGGAGATCGTCTCGCCGAAGAGCGCCTTCGTGTTGGGGCGAAAGGCCTTGTCGAGCTCCTCCTCCGGCAGGCCGGCGTCGACGAAGGTGCAGCCGATGCCCAGCTTCTTCAGCGTGACGGCGAAGAGGTTGTAGGTTCCGCCGTAGACGGTCGACGAGCAGACCACGTGGTCGCCCGCCTCGCAGATGTTGAACACGGCGTAGAAGTTGGCTGCCTGGCCCGAGGCCGTGAGCATGGCCCCCACGCCCCCTTCGAGGGCGGCGATCTTGGCCGCTACGGCGTCGTTGGTGGGGTTTTGCAGGCGGGTGTAGAAATAGCCGCTCTCCTCGAGGTCGAAGAGGCGGGCCATCTGCTCGCTCGTGTCGTATTTGAAGGTCGTGCTCTGGCAGATGGGCACGACGCGCGGCTCGCCCTTTTTCGGACTCCATCCGGCCTGCACGCAAAGCGTGTCCCGGTTCAGTTTCTTATCCATGCGCTCTTATTCGAAAGTGGAAAAACGGTAGACGATCTTCTGGCAGTAGACCGCTCCCGGACGAAGCAGGGGCGAGGGGAACTCCGGGCGGTTCACCGCGTCGGGAAAGTTCTGGCACTCGATGGCTACGCCGTCGTAGTCGTCGTAGCGCCGGCCCGACTTCGAGAGCGGGCAGCCGCCTGCCAGTCCGTTGCCCGTGTAGAGAACCACGCCGGGCTGGGAGGTCAGGATCTCCATCCGACGGCCCGAACGGGTGCTCCGCAGGGTGCCCGCAGATTTCAGAATGCCCGGCTGCCAGTCGTCGACGGCGAAGCAGTGGTCGTAGCCTCCGAAGTCGCGGATGCGGTTGAAGTCGGCGTCGATGCCGTTGCGAAGCGGACGGAATTCGCGAAAATCCATCGCCGTCCCCGCCGTGTCGAGTAGCCGCCCGGTGGGCAGCTGCCGTTCGTCCACCTCCAGCACCCGCGAGGCGTGCAGCTGCAGCTCGTGGTCGAGCACGCTGCCGGCTTGTTCGCCGTCCAGATTGACGTAGAGGTGGTTCGTGAGGTTGACGACCGTCGTGCGGTCGGTCGCGGCCCGGTAGGTGATCTCCAGCGAGTTGTCGTCGTCGAAGTCGAATACGGCCTCCGCCTCCAGCTCGCCCGGATAGCCCTGGTCGCCGTCGGGCGAGAGGAGGGTCATCACCACGCGGTTGGTCTCCACGCGGCTCTCCCAGATGCGGCGGGCGAATCCGTCGGATCCGCCGTGCAGGTGGTTGCGGCCGCAGTTGTTCTCCAGCCGGTACTCCTCGCCGTCGAGGGTCATGAGCCCCCCGGCGATGCGGTTGGCGAAGCGTCCGATGGTCTTGCCGGCGTTGGCCGGGTCGCGCAGATAGTCCGCGGCATCGGCGTAACCGATGGCTACGTCCGCTATCCGCCCCTCCCGGTCGGGAACCCGGACGGCCGTGACGGCCGCTCCGAGGTTCGTCAGCTCCACCTCCGCGCCGCAGGCGTTGCGCATCCGGTAGCGGACGATCGCTTCGCCTTCGGCGGTCAGGCCCCAGACGTCCTGTTCGATCTCGGTTGTCATGCTGCGGGGGTCAGGCGTTCGAAAAGGTTGTCGATACGCTTCAGGCACTCCTCCTTGCCGATGAAGGCCGTGACGTCGTACATGCCCGGGCCCTTGCCGGCGCCGACCAGCGCCAGACGCAGCGTGTTCATCACCTGGCCCATCGGGTAGCCCTTCTCTTCGATCCAGGCGTGCACGATCCGCTCGGTGTTTTCGAGCGAGAAGTCGTCGATCGAGGCCAGCACCTCGCGCACCTCTTTCAGGATGCGCGGATTGTCGCCCTTCCAGTATTTTTTGGCCTGTTTCTCCTCGTATTGCTCGGGAGCCACGAAGAAGAACGAGGTCAGGTCCCACAGATCGGTCGTGAAGGTGGCGCGCTCCTTCATGATGCCCGCCGCCTTGCCCGCTACGGCATCCGAAACCTCGATGCCGTGCTCGCGCAGGACGGGCTGGTAGAGCGCAGCCAGCTCGGCGTCGCTCTTGCGGTGCATGTACTGGGCGTTGAACCATTTCGCCTTGTCGGGCTGGAAACGGGCGCCCGACTTCGATACGCGGTCCAGCGAGAAGCCCTCGATGAGCTCCTGCATGGAGAAGAGCTCCTGCTCGGTGCCGGGGTTCCACCCCAGCAGGGCCAGCATGTTGATGAAGGCCTCGGGGAAATAGCCGTCCTCGCGGTAGCCGTGGGCCGTCTCGCCCGTGGCGGGCGATTTCCAGAAGAGCGGGAAGACGGGGAATCCCATCTTGTCGCCGTCGCGCTTCGAGAGCTTGCCGCCGCCCGTGGGCTTCAGCAGCAGGGGCAGGTGGGCGAACTCGGGCTGCGAATCGGTCCAGCCGAAGGCGCGGTAGAGCAGGTAGTGCAGCGGCAGCGAGGGCAGCCACTCCTCGCCGCGGATGACGTGCGACACCTCCATCAGGCGGTCGTCGACGATGTTGGCGAGGTGGTAGGTGGGCAGGGCGTCGGCCGACTTGTAGAGCACCTTGTCATCGAGCGTCGAGGTGTTGACCTCCACGTCGCCGCGGATCAGGTCGTGCATCTTCACCACCTCGTTCTCGGGCATCCTGAAGCGGATCACCCACTGGTCGCCCCGCTCGATGCGGGCCTTCACCTCCTCGGCAGGGAGGGCCAGCGAGGTAGCCAGCCGCCCGCGCACGGCGTAGTTGTAGGCGAAGGTCTCGCCCCGCGATTCGTACTCCTTGCGCAGGGCGTCGAGCTCTTCGGCCGAGTCGAAGGCGTAGTAGGCCCAGCCCGCCTCGACGAGCTGCGTGGCGTATTTCAGATAGATTTCGCGTCGCTCGCTCTGCCGGTAGGGGGCGTGGGGGCCGCCGATGCCGACACCCTCGTCGATCTCGATGCCGCACCACTTGAGCGACTCCATGATGTACTCTTCGGCTCCGGGAACGAAGCGCTGCGAGTCGGTATCCTCGATGCGGAGGATCATCGTGCCGCCGTGCTGGCGGGCGAACAGATAGTTGTAAAGAGCGGTGCGGACGCCGCCGATGTGCAGCGGCCCCGTGGGGCTCGGCGCGAAGCGCACCCGTACTTTCTTCTCCATTTTATTTATGTCGGTTTAATCTCTTCGGTTATTTGATTCGATATTCGATCCGCATGGTGATGCGGGCCTTCTTGTTGCGGCTCGAGGTGTTGAACGATCCGCCGGCCGAGAACTCCTCGTTGGAGTTGGCTCCCGTGATCTGGAACACGCCCATGCGGGCCGAAGCGACGCCGCCCAGCCGGGCTCCGGCGTTCTCGGCGATCCGCTGGGCGCGGGTGCGGGCATCGGCCGAAGCGGTCTCGATGAGGGTGAGCTTCACGTCGTCGAGCTTCGTATAGTAGTAGTCGGGCGCGCTGGCCTCGATCGAGACGCCCTGGGCGATCAGCGACGAGATCTCGCGCGAAACGCTCTCCACGGCCTCCACGTCGGTCGACTCGATGGTGAAGCGCTGGCTCAGTTCGTAGCCCGTGAAGCGCTGTCCGGCCCAGTTGCCGTTGGCCGTGTAGTTGGGCGTGTACTGCTTGTCGACGTTGACGAACTGGAATACGACGGCCTCCGCGGGGATGCCTTTCTGCTCCAGGTACCGCTGCACCTTCTGCTTGCTCTGTTCGATCTGGCGGTAGCCCGCCTCCACGTTCTGCGACTCGGCGGTGATGTTGCCCGTCCAGACGATCAGGTCGGACGAGAACTCCGTTTCGCCCAGACCCGTCACGACGATGGTGTTCTGTGCGCGGTACTTGTAGGTGTAGGCACGTGCCAGCGTATAGGCGCTGATGACGAGGGCCAGGCCGAGAACGGCGAATTTCCAAATCTGTTTCATGGTTCGATATGGTTTTTAACGAAATGTCTTATACGTTGAACAGGAAGTGCATGATGTCGCCGTCCTGCACGATGTACTCCTTGCCTTCGATGCCGATCCGGCCCACGTCGCGGCAGGCCTTTTCGGAGCCCAGCGTCACGTAGTCGTCGTACTTGATCACCTCGGCGCGGATGAAGCCCTTTTCGAAGTCGGTATGGATGATACCGGCCGTCTGGGGCGCCTTCATCCCCTTGCTGTAGGTCCAGGCGCGCGTCTCGTCGGCTCCCGTGGTGAAGAAGGTCTCCAGGTTCAGGAGCTTGTAGGCCGCCTTGATGAGGCGCGCCACGCCCGACTCCTTCAGCCCCATCTCCTCGAGGAACATCTGGCGCTCTTCGTACTCCTCCAGCTCGGCGATGTCGGCCTCGGTGGCGGCGGCGACGATCAGCATCTCGGCCTTCTCGCCGGCGATGGCCGCCCGGACGGCTTCGGTGTGCGCGTTGCCCGTCACGGCGCTCTTCTCGTCGACGTTGCAGACATACAGCACGGGTTTGTCGGTCAGCAGGTTGAGGTCGGCGACCAGCTTGCGGTCCTCCTTCTCCAGCTCGACGGTGCGGGCCGAGAGTCCCTGTTCCAGCACCTCCTTGTAGTGCAATAACAGTTCCACTTGCCGCTTGGCCGCCTTGTCGCCGCCTACGGCCGCCTGTTTCTGGGTCTTGGACAGCCGGTTTTCGATCGTCTCCAGATCCTTGAGCTGCAGCTCCGTGTCGATGATCCCCTTGTCGCGGACGGGGTCCACCGAACCGTCCACGTGAGTGATGTTGCTGTTCTCGAAGCAGCGCAGCACGTGGATGATGGCATGCGTGTTGCGGATGTTTGCCAGGAACTTGTTGCCCAGCCCCTCGCCTTTGGAGGCCCCCTTCACCAGACCGGCGATGTCGACGATCTCGATGGTGGTGGGCACGACCCGCTTCGGGTGGTCGATCTCGGCCAGCCGGATCAGCCGCTCGTCGGGTACGGTGATGACGCCCACATTGGGCTCGATGGTGCAGAACGGAAAGTTGGCAGCCTGCGCCTTTGCATTGGACAGGCAGTTGAAGAGGGTCGATTTTCCCACGTTGGGCAGACCCACGATGCCGCATTGTAAAGCCATATCTCGTTTTTTCGTTTTTAGTTCTCGGAAATTGGGGCAAAGATAGGGAATCTTTTCAGAAAATCCTATGACAATCCGCCCTTTGTTGCCGCGTGCGGCGGCGGCCGATAAAATAATGTCCGGCAGGGTGGAAAATCTCGTAAAAAATAGCTACCTTTGACCTCTAAATAAATTTTGACGAATGAATTTGGAAAACGTGCGGGAAGAACTCGAACGCCTGCTCGCGCTCGTGCAGGGGTGGATAACCGCCGGGGAGATCCCCTCTATCGAACGCGATCTGGCCCTCGACAAGATCAAGTCGCTTTACGACGAACTCCGGTTCGCCCGGGCGCAACATCCGGAGCCGGCAGTCGCTGCGCCCCGGGCCGAAGAACCGGCTGCCGCGGCCGCTCCCGCGGAGGAGCCCGAGGCCCCGGTGCTGGAGGTCATCGATCTGGACGAGGTGATCCTCTCCGAGGTGCCTCTCGGACCGATTCCGGAGGTTTCTGCCGGAGAGCCGGCCCGTCCGGAGCCCGAACCTGGGATTCGGGAGATTCCCGCCTCCGACCCCGAGCCTTGCGGGCCGGTCGAGGAGGGCCCGACGGAGGAGACGGACCGCTTGCAGCATTCGCTGTTCGATCTGAACGAGATGCCGGTACACCGCCGGGAGACCCGTCGGGTGCTGATGTCGCTCTATGGCGATGAGCCTGTCCGCAGGGCGGCCAGGCCTCGGGTGAAGCCCGATCCGGAGGCGGGGGAGACCCTGCCGATCGGTGTGGTGCTGCCCGAAAGGGAGCCCGCCTCGGTCGTGATACCCGAGCCCGTCGCGGAGGAGGCGGTGCCCGAACCGGTCGCCGCGGAGCCGGAACCTGCTGAGGAGGAGTTCGACGAGGTGGTCTTTACCGAGGAGCCCGTCGAGACGGTTTCGGTCCGTCCGGAGCCTGTTCCGGAGGGCGGGCCCGTGCTGGGCGAGGTGATCGGTGCCGACCGGCGGACGCTGGCCGATACGATTGCGGCGGAGCGGAGTGTGGTCGGGACGGTGAATGCCGGACCGGTGGATTCGCTGCGGTCGGCGATCGGAATCAACGACCGCTTTCTCCTGATCGGCGAGCTGTTCGGCGGCGACGCGGAGAGCTGCGACCGGACCATTGAGAAGCTGGACGGCATGGAGTCGCTGGACGACTGCCTGATCTACCTGGCCGAAAATCATACGTGGAACTCCAATTCCGACGGGGCGAAGCTGCTCTTCGAGCTGTTGGAACGCAAATACGGCGAGTGCTGACGATGGCGAAACTCTATATCGTGCCGACCCCGATCGGCAATCTGGACGACATCACCCTGCGGGCCGTGAAGGTGCTGCAGGAGGTCGATTTCATTCTGGCAGAGGATACCCGCACGTCGGCTTTCCTGCTCAAACACCTGGGCATCGAGAAGAGGATGCACTCCCATCACAAGTTCAACGAACACGCTACGGTGCGGATGGTCGCCGACTCCATCGCCGAGGGGCGCACGGTCGCGCTGATCTCGGACGCCGGCACGCCGGGCATCTCCGACCCGGGGTTTCTGCTGGTGCGGACCTGCGTGGAGGAGGGGATCGAGGTGGAAACCCTGCCCGGTGCCACGGCGCTCATCCCGGCTCTCGTGCAGAGCGGATTCCCCTGCGACCGCTTCACCTTCGAGGGTTTCCTGCCCCAGAAAAAGGGCCGCATGAAGCGGCTGGAGGCGCTGCGCGACGAGGAGCGCACGATGATTTTCTACGAATCCCCGTTCCGCGTGGTGAAGTGTCTGGAGCAGCTCGCCGAAGTGTTCGGCGCCGAGCGCCGCGTGTCGGTGTCGCGCGAGATCACAAAGAAGTTCGAACAGACCGTGCGCGGAACGCTCGCGGAGGTGACGGATCACTTCCGCGCACACGAACCCAAAGGGGAGTTCGTGATCGTGGCGGAGGGCCGACCGAAGCCGGGCCGCGCCGATAAAGAATCGACTGAAGACGATGAGAGATAGAAGTATCGACAAGGACCTCACCCTGTGGCAGCGGATGCAGTTGGAAACCCTTTGGGGTTTCTGCCGAATCTTCGCCTGGACGCCCTACTGGTTCCGTTACTACGCAGTCCAGCCCGTGCTGGTCTTTCTGCTGATGGTCATCCGCTACCGCCGCAAGGTGGTGCTGGCCAACCTGAAAAACTCCTTTCCCGAGAAGAGCCGGATCGAACTGCTCCGGATCATGCACCTCTTCTACCGCACCCTCTCCGAGGTGGCGGTAGACACGATGAGCATGGCCGGCATCACCCCGGCGAAGGGCTCCGACCTGGTGCGCTGGCGCAACGGCGAGGAGCACAAGCTCCGCGTCGCCGGCCGCGACTGGATCGCCATGGCTTCGCACTACGGCTGCTGGGAGTATTTTCCGCTCTGGTGCTGGGTCGATCCCGATCCGGACCGGACGTTCATGGGAGTCTACCACCCGTTGCACAGCCCGGTTTTCGAACGTTTTTACCACCGCTTGCGGGACGTGGCACCCTCGATGAAGCCCATCCCCATGCGGGAGTGCGTGCGCTACTACATGCGCCACTGCAACGAGGAGCATGCCAACATCACCATCGGTCTGATCGCCGACCAGAATCCGCCGCTGCGCCCCGACAGCCATTGGTTCCGCTTTCTGAATCAGGACACCGTATTCTTCGACGGGGCCGAAAAACTGGCGCTGCGGTTTCGCCTGCCGGTCTATTTCGTCCATGTCGACCGCCTGAAGCGGGGCCGGTACGAAATTTGGTTCGAGGAGCTCTACGACGGCGTTTCGCCCGTGGCGCCCAACGAAATAACCGAACGCTACGTGCGCCGTCTGGAGGAGATGATCCGCACCCGTCCCGAGTTGTGGATGTGGTCGCATCGCCGCTGGAAGCACCGCCGTCCCGAATAATCGTCGACCATGCCGCTTGTCCGAGTCGTCATACTGAACTGGAACGGGCGGGAGACGCTGGCGCGTTTCCTGCCCTCGGTCGTCGGGTCGCTGCCCCGCTGGGCCGGCGTCGTGGTGGCCGACAACGGTTCGACGGACGATTCGTGCGCCTTCGTCGAGCGGGAGTTCCCGAACGTGGAGCTGCTGCGCCTGGAGCGCAACTACGGATTCGCGGGGGGATATAACCGGGCGCTGGAGCGGCTGGACGGGACCTACTTCGTGCTGCTGAACTCCGATGTCGAGACCCCCGCGGGGTGGTTGGAGCCGCTGATCGAGACGCTGGAGCGTCATCCCGAGGCGGCGGTCGCGGCACCCAAGCTCCGCTCCGTGAACGACCGCGGACGGTTCGAGTATGCCGGTGCGGCGGGCGGCTATATCGACTGGCTGGGCTATCCCTTCTGCCGCGGGCGGATCCTAAAGCGGATCGAGTGCGACGAGGGGCAGTACGACGACGAACGGGAGGTGTTCTGGGTGAGCGGGGCGGCCTTCTGCTGCCGGGCCTCGGCCTTCCGCGAGGCGGGCGGATTCGACGAGTCCTTCTTCGCCCACATGGAGGAGATCGATCTCTGCTGGCGGTTGCAGCTGCGGGGCTGGACGATTCGGATCGTACCCCGCAGTACGGTTTACCACCTCGGCGGGGCGACGCTGGCCGTCGATTCGCCGCGCAAGATCTACCTCAACCATCGGAACAACCTGCGCATGCTCTTCAAGTGCGCCGCGCCCGGACAACGGTTCGCGGCGGCTCTGCTGCGGCCGCTGCTCGACGGCGCAGCCGCGCTGAGCTACCTCGCGCAGGGGCACGGCCGGGCGTGCGTCGCCGTCTTTCGGGCCTGGCGGGATTTCCTGAAGGCCCATCCCGTGCTGCGCGCCGAACGGCGGACCGTGCGGGGCGGTGCGAAAAAACGACCCGTCGGCATCTACCGCGGATCGGTTCTCCTCTGTTACCTGTCGGGCCGGCGGACGTTCGGCCGCATATTGTCATGAGCCTATGAAAAAACTGGTTGTCATTCCTACCTATAACGAGATCGAAAACATCTCGATCATGATCGCGAAAGTGATGTCGCTGGAGGGCGATTTCGACCTGCTGATCGTGGACGACGGCTCGCCCGACGGAACGGCATCGGCCGTCCGCGAACTCCAGCCGCAGCATCCCGACCGGCTCCATCTGCTGGAGCGGAGCGGCAAGCTGGGGCTCGGCACGGCCTATCTGGCCGCGTTCCGCTGGGCGCTGGAGCGCGATTACGACGCCGTGTTCGAGATGGATTGCGATTTCTCGCACAACCCCGACGATCTGAAGCGGCTGGCGACCGCTCTCGGGACGGGGTGCGACGTGGTGGTGGGGTCGCGCTATGCGCGGGGCGTCAACGTCATCAACTGGCCCATGTCGCGCCTGCTGATCTCCTATTTCGCCTCCAAATACGTGTGGGTGGTGACGCGCATGCCGGTCAACGACGCCACGGCAGGGTTCGTGGGCTACCGGCGCGAGGTGCTGGAGCGGATCGACCTCGACCGGGTGCGGATGATCGGTTACGGATTCCAGATCGAGATGAAGTACACGGCCTGGCGGCTCGGGTTCAAAATCGAGGAGGTGCCCATCGTCTTCGTGGACCGCACGGCCGGCACCTCGAAGATGTCTTCCGGCATCTTCGGCGAGGCCTTTTGGGGGGTGCTCCGCCTGCCGTTCCGGAAAATCTCCCGCCCGCGGGTATAACGGTCCCGGATTTTCCGTATCTTTGTCGCCGACTTTAACCCTTAACTCATTAAATCTATGTTTTGCAATCATTGCGGCGCAGAGATCAACGACGAGGCTGTCGTATGCGTCAAGTGCGGGTGTTCCGTTACCCCCCCCCCGAAAAAATCCGGCCGATAAAAGCTCGAAGGATTGGATCGTAACACTTTTGCTCTGTTTCTTTTTGGGCGGTTTCGGTGTGCACCGCTTCTATGTAGGTAAGGTAGGTACCGGCATTCTGCAACTCATTACTTTGGGAGCTTGCGGCGTCTGGACGCTCGTCGACTTCATCATGATCGCCCTCGGCAACTTTACTGATGCCGATGGCAAGCGGATTTTGAACGACCGGTAGTGCCTGAAAAAAGGTATAAGAAAAGGCTGCGAGCAGGGTGGACAGCCCTGCTCGCAATCTATATCGTCGTATCCGTTTGTCGTCCGGAGTGGGCGCCGCGATGCCTGATCCGTATGGCGACCGGATTTGATTGTCCCGCATGCGGGGCCGTTCGTGCAGTCTCCTGTTTCGTTCGGGGAGAGTGGCGGACCGCGGTTTTCCTGAATCCCTATCTGATTGTCGTTGCCCCCTATCTATTGGCGGTGTGCTATGTTTCGTTCGTCAGTTGTCCTGGAGTTCGGCGGTTGAGCGGGCTCCTGTTCGATAAAAGAGTTGTTCTGTTCTTCGGCTGTACGATGCTCGTTTGGTGGATTTTTCGCAATACGCCGCTTTGGCACGCTGTGCTGGAACGCGAAAGCCTGCTATAAATCACTGGATTTCGGACAGCAGCGAGTCGGCCCGCTGTTGCAGGATGCGCATCCGCTCGGAGTAGGGGAGTCGGTCCAGTTCGTCGGGTGCGCGTTCGTTGTCGGGCTCCCGCAGGTAGAAGACCGCGGGGTCGGGGAGTGCGGCCGCGATCTGCATCCGCACGGTCGTATTGGGCCGGAGCAATAGGCCGAAACCCGCTTTTGTGCCGGAGAACTCCACGCGGCAGCTGTCTCCGCGCCGCGATACGGCACCGCGTAGGGTGAAGCCGTTCCCCGTCAGCCGCACCGAATCGAGTATTTTCCGTTTGCCGTGCCGTTGTGCGATCAGGTAGACCGTGCGCTCGTCGGGGTCGATCCCTTCGGCGAAACGCCCCTCCACGACTCCCTCCTGCGGCCCCCGGGCGACCGACCATCCCGTCGCCAGCAGGAGCAGCAGCATCGCTGTCAGTATCATGCCGTTTTTCATCTTCTAAAACTTTAGATATGCAAAGATATCGTTTTTCGGGAGAAAACGCAACTATCCTACTAATTTTTTAGATGATCTATCTGTCAGTCTGCTGTCGCCTCGGCCTGAACGTTTTCGGAAGTACGGTCGAAAGGTTTTAAGCAGACCGAATATTTGCCGGTACGGATCGCAACGACTCTTGCCAATCCACCCTCGGGACCCCTCGATTCCGCTGCGCTTCACTCGGGGTGACAGAGCAATGCACAATTAACAATGCACGATTCATAATTATTTGTTCCCCTCTCTGTCATGTCGAGCGGAGGGCCGCAGGCCCGAAGTCGAGACATCTCGACAGTGCAGAATATTCACCATTGCGACCCATACCCGCAGTACGCAGCCAGCAAAGGACGAAACAAAAGTGCAGTCCTTCGCCCGGGGTGGTTGCGGACTGCCGGCAACGACAGTTCACAATGCATAATTCACGATGCACAATTGTTCTGTGTCTGTCATGTTGAGCGGAGGGGCGACAAGCCCCGAAGTCGAAACATCTCGACCTATCGGCACATTCACTATTGCTATCCGCACGGGTCTACGTCCGTCTGACCGTCCAGATTCCTCGACTGCGCCTGCGGCTTCGCTCGGAATGACAATCACTTCTGTCACCTTGAGCGGAGCGTCAGCGGAATCGAAAGATCCCGAGTTCGCCGAACATTTGCCGGTATGAATCGCACGGGTTCTTGCCGATGCAAAATGGGCTGTCCGGAAAAGACAGCCCATTTGCATCGAGACGGATCGATTTTACTTGTTGATCTTGGCCCACGAATCCTTGAGGGTCACCGTGCGGTTGAACACCGGGTGTTCGGGGGTCGAGTCGGTGTCGGGGCAGAAGTAGCCCACGCGCTCGAACTGGACGGTCCGGCCGACGGGCTGTTCGCGGAGCGACGGCTCCAGATAGCCCTTCGTCACGACCATCGACTCGGGATTGAGGTTGTCCTCCCAGGTCTGTCCCTCCTCCACATCGTCGGGGTTCTCCTTCGTGAAGAGCGGGTTGAAGAGCCGCACCTCGGCCTCGACGGCGTGACGGGCCGACACCCAGTGGATCACGCCCTTCACGCGGCGGCCGTCGCTCGACGAGCCGTTGCCCGACTGCGGATCGTAGGTGCAGTGCAGCTCCACGATGTTTCCCTCGGCATCCTTGACGACCTCTTCGCACTTGATGAGGTAGGAGTAGCGCAGACGCACCTCGTTGCCCGGGCTCAGGCGGTAGTATTTCTTGGGGGGGACCTCCATGAAGTCCTCGCGTTCGATGTAGATCACCTTCGAGAAGGGAACACGGCGCGTTCCGGCCTCGGGATTCTCGGGGTTGTTGATCGCCTCGAACTGCTCCTCGCGTCCCTCTTCATAGTTGTCGATGACTACCTTCAGCGGGTTGAGCACGGCCATGCGGCGCTCGGCCACCTTGTTCAGGTCCTCGCGCACGCAGTACTCCAGTTTCGAGATGTCGATCGTATTGTCGCGCTTGGCTACGCCGACCATCTCGGCGAAGGCCCTCACCGAGGCGGGGGTGTAACCCTTGCGGCGCAGACCGCAGATGGTCGGCATGCGGGGGTCGTCCCAGCCCATCACGACGCCCTCCTGCACCAGCTTGAGCAGCTTGCGCTTCGACATGAGGGTATAGGTGAGGTTCAGACGGGCGAACTCGTACTGGTGCGAGGGGTAGATCTCCAGCGCCTGAATGAACCAGTCGTAGAGCGGACGGTGCACGTCGAATTCCAGCGTGCAGATCGAGTGGGTGATCTGCTCGATCGAGTCGCTCTGGCCGTGCGCGTAGTCGTACATGGGATAGATGCACCATTTGTTGCCCGTGCGGTGGTGCTCGGCGTGGATGATGCGGTACAAGATCGGGTCGCGGAAGAGCATGTTGGGGTGGGCCATGTCGATCTTGGCGCGCAGCACCTTCTCGCCGTCGGCGAACTCGCCGTTCTTCATGCGCCCGAACAGATCGAGGTTCTCCTCCACGGTGCGGTTGCGCCAGGGCGACTCCTTACCGGGCTCCGAAACGGTGCCGCGGCCCTCGCGGATCTGCTCCTGGGTCTGGTCGTCTACGTAGGCCAGACCCTTTCGGATCAGGACGAGGGCCCATTCGTAGAGCTGTTCGAAGTAGTCCGAAGCGTAGCGCTCCACGGCCCAGTCGAATCCCAGCCACCGGATGTCGCGCTTGATCGAGTCCACGTACTCGACATCCTCCTTGGTGGGGTTCGTGTCGTCGAAACGCAGGTTGCACTTGCCGCCGTATTTCTTTGCCAGGCCGAAGTTGATGCAGATGCTCTTGGCGTGGCCGATATGCAGGTAGCCGTTCGGTTCGGGCGGGAAACGGGTCTGTACGCGCGTTTCGCCTTTGGCGATGGACTCCTGGATGATCTCCTCGAGGAAATTGACCGACTTCTCTCTGGCCGGTGCTTCGTTTGTTTCGATAGCCATATATTTGATTTTCGTTGGTTCGTTTCGGTGCCCGGCCCCTGACGGTTTTTTCGGGCGTACAAATGTAGCGATTTTTTCCGCTCCGCTGGTCCGTGCGGGCTATTTTTTCGTTCGGGTGAACACTTTTTCGAGGTTGACGCCGATTTTCAGGATCTGCTGCAATCCGCAGCCCACGCCGTCGTATTGCAGGACGAGGGCCGCCTCCACCTTCAGCGTGCGGCGGAAGAAGCTGTTGCCGTAGCTCAGGGCCGTGCGGTTGTAGATGTGGTCCGTAACCCCGAAGAAGGTGTTGCATTCGTAGAGGTCGTGGCCGTAGATTTTCCACAGCGGGAGCATGTTCTGCCCCACGAAGAGCCGGTTTTCGAGCTTCAGCCCCCAGCGGCTCATCGAGACGTGGAGCTCGCCCCCTTTCGGGGTGAGCCACCCCCCCCCGGTGCGGCGGTCGCGCTGCATGCTCTGGAGATAGCCCAGCCGGATGTCGAAGTCGAAGAAGGCGTTGAAGCGGACGCCGGCATGGGGGTTGATGAGCATGTTGTCGACCACGCCTTGGTCTTCGGTCTCGTCGAGGGTCTTGGCGTAGTGGAGCACCATGAGCGAGTAGCCGGCGTAGAAGCGGTCGTCGTGCCAGCGGCCCTCGGAGAGGATGCGGAACTTCTCGCGCTGCTTTTCGGTGCGGAATCCCTCCCAGTCGATGGCGAACTCCACGTAGCCGTGTTCGGCCCGGTAGTTGGCCAGCAGGCCTTGCAGGCGGTGGTGGTAGAACTTCACCTCCTCGTCGAAAAAGGCCTCCGAATAGCGGCCCAGCATCTTCGAGCGGGGAAAGATGCCGGCGTTCACCTGAAAGTTCGGCGACTGGAACTGGTAGTAGACGACGGGTTGCACGTCGCTCAGGAAGTGGGCCGTGTCGCCGAAGTCGTGCGTCAGGTCCACGCCCGCGATCAGCCGGTTTCTGTCGTCCCACGCCACGCCGACCTCCGGCGAGAGGCGGACGCCGAAGACGGTTTTCGACTCGCCGAACCGGTTGCCCGAATATTCGCGGTTGTCGAATTTGGTCTCGAAGTCGGCGCCCGCGATCCAGGACTGCGCCCGCAGTTCGGTCAGCGAGGCCAGTGCCGCGACGAGGAGGAGAAGGGTTGCTTTTTTCATGATGAAGAGTGATTTCAAGTCGTAAAAATCGCTCAAAATTAGGGAAAATATTTGGGAATTGACTACATTTGCCCGCAGTTTATACGGATCGAACCGAAAGATGAAGAAAATTACCAACGAAGAACTGGGGCGGCCGACGCCCGAGGAGTTCGCCCGCATGGCGAAGATGCCGGTCGTCGTCGTGCTCGACAACGTGCGTTCGCTGCAGAACGTGGGTTCCTTTTTCCGCACGGGCGATGCTTTCGCCGTCGAGCGGATCTGCCTCTGCGGCATCACCGCCACGCCGCCCAACCGCGATATTCACAAGACCGCGCTGGGGGCCGAGACGACCGTGGCGTGGAGCTACCACGAGACGACCGCAGCGTGCCTCGACGCCCTGCGGACCGAAGGGTACCGGCTGCTGGCCGTCGAGCAGGTGGAGGGGGCCGTGATGCTGGACGACCTGCGGCCCGAACCCGGCGTGAAGTACGCGCTGGTGTTCGGCAACGAGGTGTTCGGCGTCGCTCAGGAGGCGGTGGACCGCTGCGACGGAGCCGTCGAGATTCCCCAGCTCGGGACGAAACACTCGCTCAACGTGTCGGTGTCGGGCGGGGTCGTTTTATGGCGATTTTTTTGTTTTCTTCGTCGAAAGCTATAACTTTGCCGCCCGTTGCAAACCTATTTAAGCGAAGAAGAAACTATGTCAGTAGAATCAACCGTAAGAGCCGTGACGACCTACCGTCTGACCGAAATGAAGCGGCGCGGCGAGAAGATCGCCATGCTCACCTCTTATGACTATTCGATGGCCCGGATCGTCGATGCCGCCGGTATCGACGTCATTCTGGTGGGCGACTCCGCCGCCAACGTCATGGCCGGCTACGAGACCACCCTCCCCATCACGCTCGATATGATGATCTATCACGCCCGTTCGGTGGTGCGGGCCGTCGACCGGGCGCTGGTCGTGGTCGACCTGCCGTTCGGCACCTATCAGGGCAACTCGAAGGTGGCCCTCGACTCGGCCGTCCGCATCATGAAGGAGACCGAGGCCGACGCCGTGAAGATGGAGGGCGGCGAGGAGATTCTCGAATCCGTCCAGCGTATCCTCTCGGCCGGCATCCCCGTAATGGGCCATCTGGGTCTTACGCCCCAGTCGATCCACAAGTTCGGCACCTATAATGTGCGCGCGAAGGAGGAGGCCGAAGCCGAGAAGCTGATCCGCGATGCCCATCTGCTCGACGAGGCGGGCTGCTTCGCCTGCGTGCTGGAGAAGATTCCCGCTACGCTGGCTACCCGTGTCACGAAGGAGGTGGAGATGCCCGTCATCGGTATCGGAGCCGGCGGCGGAACCGACGGCCAGGTGCTGGTGATCCACGACATGCTGGGCATCAACAAGGGATTTTCGCCCCGCTTCCTGCGCCGCTATGCCGATCTGCATACGGTGATGACCGATGCCGTATCGTCCTATATCCGGGACGTCAAGTCCAACGATTTCCCCAACGAGAAGGAGCAGTATTGAGCCTCTCCGCAGATTGAGTTCCGGCGGAGCATACGATAAAAAAAGAACGGGAAGATTCTGAATCTTCCCGTTTGGTTTCCCAACTATGGCATTGTCAGGAAATTCGACAGTTGAAAATTGATTATTCCATCTCTATAGGATTTTGAAAGATCCGGCGTATCCATCGTTGGCGGATAGTCTCCATTCGCCACTGGAGATGAATTTGGCGGAATCGAATTGAAACTTGTCGAGATTGATTTGCCCCTTTCGCAACCAATACATAAAATCCTGGACTTTTTTATCGGTGATGTCCGGTAACATGGACGATCTGTCATCCATGATGGATCCGATTTTTTTCTCCATGTCGATCGTGCAGAAGACATGGAGCGACACGATGGGGTGGTTGAGAGAGTCGTAAACCGTCAAGGTACCATGGCTTTGGAATACTTTTCTGCTGTCTCCGATACCGGAGAAGCCATTGTCTGCCTTGAACTTCAAGCCATAAAGGCACTCCACGTTACTGGCGAAAACATTGCTGTAGAAAACAATGTTCTGGTGCGGTTCGGGGGGCTTCGGCTGGGTATACATCATATAAATACAGAATAAAAATGTGCCGATAATAACCGCAGCGACACTGCATTGCTTATGGCCTGCAATGAAATTCCACAGCGTGATGATGGCTTCGGGCATGGTAGATTCCATAATCGGTTCCTGCGATTAGTTGGTTAGTAATCGGTAAATTGACTTTTGTGCTGTTGTTTCTGATCGGTTTAACAGCTCGTGGTCGCATTGCGACAGTTAAATTTTTCATATTAAAGAGTTTAAATGGATTAGGTAATCAACGCAGTACTGCGTCATGCGATTAGTGATTCGCTTTCGAATCAAGCAGCCCGGATGGGACGCGTGGAGTAAGTTTTCATCATCATCCTAATTTTAAGTGAATAAATAAGTTGCCTATTCTATACATTCATTGCCAAGCTATTGAATAGAATATCAGGTCAAAGCAACCCCGATATTACATATAATAATTGATATATGCAAATTTTTTATCCATTTCTAATATGAATTTTTCGATGGGGCTCTCCTGCGGCCGATTCCGAAGGGCAGACGGCGTGACGCATTACGACATGGACGGCCCGATGCTGATGCTGCTCGACGAGGGCAGTCTCGTGGCGGTCTTCCAGGCCGCTGACAGCGAGACGAAGTAGACGTCGCTGCCGAACGAAATGACGGAGATAAGGTC
>CAJTLJ010000010.1 GCA_910577475.1 uncultured Alistipes sp. | reverse complement strand
CCTCAAATACATTCCGGTCATGAAAAATTCCGCATCCGCCCGGCAGGTGATCCGAGCCCGGGAACTCCGTGCTTTTCTGCTCGATCTCAAAAAAAGGCATCACCACATCTTCGCGCTCCTTTCGCATGTGCCGCGAGTGGTTTTCAGAATCCTCGTCGACGACGTATCGAAACAGAGTCCCGACAAGATGACGATTCCCGAGTTTCTGAAAACCTATCGGACCTTCCCGCCCAGCCGCACCTATTTGACCGTCACCTATCGGACCTACCTGCTCAAGGAGGAGTGGGATCTGCTCGCTCCGGATATGGACAGTCTGGACATTCCCTTCAACGGCATGGGGCAGACGGTCTGCACGATGCCCGAACAGCTCGAGATGATCGAGGATGAGTTCGACGGGATTCTGATCTATTTCATGCGCGAAGCGATGCTCGAAGGACGTCCTTTCCTGATGTCTCAGGCCGATTGCGACGAGTTCGAGCTCACGCCTGCCGATGCCGAGGCGCTCGAAGCCTCCGTCATCGGATACAACCGGAAGATTCGGGCCGAATTCCTGGAGGACCGCAACCGATTGGACGAGATACTCAAATATGCGGAAAAAGTCCCCTTGAAGAATAAATATCTTCACGAGCAGATCGCTCGGAAGAACGACAAACTATAATTCATTTCGCCGGTATTCTCCACGGTTCGCAGCAAACACCGGCGTAAAACGCCGGTTTTGTCCGGGGTGGAATGTCTTGCGGTTGCCGAACGGGTTGCGTCATGCAAGGTCGGGATCCCTCGACTTCGCTCGGGATGACAGAACGATTCACAATGCACAATTCACGATGCACGATTGTTCTGTGTCTGTCATGTTGAGCGGAGGGGCGTCAGCCCCGTAGGCGAGACATCCCGACGGCTCCGGACATCCACCGGCGCGATCCGCACGGGATGACAAACGGAAACGAGCAATCGGGAACCATTCCGATCGCTCGTTACTCGTCATACCTGGCAAATTATTGCTCCTTATCCTGCTTTTCAGTCTCCGGGGCCGGGGTTCCGCCCTCCTTGCGGCGGCGGTTGCGGCCGCCCCGGTGGCGACGGCGGCGCTTTTCGTCCCGCTTTTCACCCCCGTTCGGAGCTTGAGGCGCCGCTGCGGACGGCTCCGCCGACACCTCGCCGGCGACGGCTGCCGCGCTCCGGGCCGGTTCGGCGGCAGGTGTCGCAGCCTCCTCCTTGCGCTTGTCGCGTCCGCGACGCCGGTCGCGCGAGCCCCGGTTTCCCTCGCCGCGCCCTTCGTTCCGGCCCTTCTTCGCTTCGCTGCGGCCTCCGTGGCTGCGTCCCCG
The DNA here is from genome assembly GCA_910577475.1 of uncultured Alistipes sp. GTDB lineage: Bacteria > Bacteroidota > Bacteroidia > Bacteroidales > Rikenellaceae > Alistipes. Next base: position 91,105 of record CAJTLJ010000010.1, on the reverse strand, counting down.
CGTCCCCCGATCATCGTCGGGACGGTATTCGGGTGCGACACCCAGCCGTTCGGGAAGCGGGTTCTTGGGGATCTCCCGCTCGATGAAGCTCTCGATGCGGTGGAACTTGCCCTGCTCCTTCTCGCTCACGAAGGTGATGGCCCGTCCGGTCGCGCTGGCGCGGGCCGTGCGGCCGATGCGGTGGATGTAGTCCTCGGGATCGTGCGGCACGTCGAAATTGATGACCGTACCGATATCTTCGATGTCGATGCCGCGGGCCACGATGTCGGTAGCCACCAGCAGATCGATCTTTCCGTTCTTGAAGTCGAGCATCACCTCCTCGCGCTGGGCCTGTTCCAGGTCGGAGTGCATGGCCGCCGCACGGAACTTCATCCGTTTCAGGGCGAACGCCAACTCCTTGACCTTCTGTTTCGAGGAGCTGAAGATGATGGTCTTCGATTCGACGGGGCGGTCGAAGAGCGAGCGGATCAGCTCCATCTTCTGACTCTCGTAGCAGACGTAGGCCGACTGATCGATGGCCTCGTTGGGTTTCGAGATGGCGATGCTCACCTCAGCCGGGTCGCGGAGGATCTGCCGGGCCAGCTCGCGGATCTTCGGAGGCAGGGTCGCCGAGAAGAGCAGCGTCTGACGCTCGGAAGGCATGCGGCCCACGATCTTCATGATGTCCTCGAAGAATCCCATGTCGAGCATGCGGTCCGCCTCGTCGAGGATCAGATACTTCACGTGCGAAAGGTCCACGCCGCTGTTCTGCAGGTGGGAGATCATGCGGCCCGGCGTGGCGATCACCACGTCGGCGCCCATCAGCATGCCCCGTTTCTGTACGTCCCAGCCCTTGCCGTCCCCGCCGCCGTAGACCACCGTGGTGGAAATGGGCGCGTAGTAGGAGAAGCCCTGGAACTGCTGGTCGATCTGCTGCGCCAGCTCGCGCGTGGGGACGATGATGACCGACTGCACCGTGTTGTCGGGATTGCCGCTTATCAGCAGCCTGTTCAGCAGCGGCAGGGTGTAGGCCGCGGTCTTGCCGGTTCCGGTCTGGGCGCATCCGATCACGTCGCGGCCCTCCAGGATCACGGGGATGGTCGCCTCCTGCACGGGGGTCATCTCCTCGAAGTTCATATCATAGAGGGCATCCAGCAGCTCCTCTTCCAAATCCAATTCGTCGAATCTCATACCTAAAATTACATATCGTTCTTTAAATCCGTACGCCCAACAGCGTAGCGGGGGTGCAATCGGTCACCCGCACCCGCAGGTAATCTCCCACCTTCACGTCGTCCGAAGCGTCGAACACGATCACCTTGTTCTGGGAGTTGCGGCCGAAAAGCTGCTCCTTGCGCTTGCGCGAGGTCCCCTCGACCAGTACTTCGAATTCGCGGCCCACGTCGCGGCGGTTGCTCGCGAGCGACAGCTCGTTCTGCAGCTCGATGATCTCCTGCAGGCGGGCCGACTTCACCTCGTCGGGCACGTCGTCGGGCAGATGCTTCGAGGCGAACGTGCCCGGCCGCTCCGAATACTTGAACATGTAGGCGAACTCGTAGCCCACCTCGCGCATGAGCGACAGCGTGTCGCGGTGCTCCTCGTCGGTCTCGCCCGAGAAACCGGCGATCAGGTCGGTCGTGACGGCGCAGTCGGGCAGGTAGCGCCGGATGGCGGCCACCCGCTCCAGGTACCACTCGCGCGTGTACTTGCGGTTCATGCGCCCGAGCATCGAGGTCGAGCCCGACTGGGCGGGCAGATGAATCGCCCGGCAGATGTTGGGCTTCGCGGCCATCACCTCCAGCAGCCGGTCGCTGATATCCTTCGGGTGCGAGGTGGCGAACCGCACCCGAAGCAGGGGCGAGATGTCGGCCACGCGGCGCATCAGCTCGGGAAAGTCGACCTCGCCGAAACGGTAGGAGTTGACGTTCTGCCCCAGCAGGGTCACCTCCCGGTAGCCGTTCGCCAGCAGCTCGCGGGCCTCGCCCAGAATCGTCTCGGGGTCGCGGCTCCGCTCGATGCCGCGCGTATAGGGCACCACGCAGTAGGAGCAGTAGTTGTTGCAGCCTCGCATGATGGCGATGAAGCCGCTCACGCCGTTGCGGTCGAGCCGCACGGGGGCGATCTCCGCATAGGTCTCCTCCTGGGAAAGCAGCGTATTGACCCCCCGTCCGCCCGACTCGGCCTCGTGCAGCAGGCGCGGCAGATCGCGGTAGGCATCAGGGCCGGCCACGATCTCCACGGCATCGCGTCCCTCGGTCAGGCGCTCCTTGAGCCGCTCGGCCATGCAGCCGATGATGCCCACCCGAAGCGACGGCTTGGCCTTGCGGAAGCGGCGCAGGTCGGCCAGACGGCCCCAGATGCGCTGCTCGGCGTTGTCGCGCACCGAGCAGGTGTTAATCAGGATCACGTCCGCCTCCTCGATCCGCTCCGTATAGCGATAGCCCTCCTGCTGGAGGATGGAGATCACGATCTCCGTGTCGCCCACGTTCATCTGGCATCCGTAAGTCTCTACGAAGAGTTTCTTACCTACCCCGTCCAGGGGGCGCAACGCATTTATGTTCATCATTCGTTCGATTCCTAAGTTTATTCCGCCTGCATCACGTCGGCCGAGGGGAAAGGCTTGAATCCCTCGCCGAAGGTGTCGTAGGCATCGGTGACGACCAGGAAGGCCCGCGGGTCGATCTCCTTGATCTTATGCTGCACCTGGCGCACCTCCTTGCGGCTGATGACCAGGAAAATCATTTCGCGTTCGTTGCCGGTATACATGCCCCGGGCCTTGATGTAGGTGGCGCTCCGGTCCAGATCCTCGATGATGAAGCGCCGCAGTTCATCGTGGTGGTCGCTGTTGATGAAGAGCAGCTTGTCGTAGGAGGCTCCGTCCAGCACATAGGCGATCACGCGCGAAGTGGTGAAGATCGTGATGAGCGAATAGAGAGTCAGCACCCATCCCTTTTCACCCGCCTCGCCGGTACCCAGACCGAAGCCGATCACCAACAGACCGGCCAGCACCACGGCGCCGTCGGCCAGCAGGATGCCGGTCGAGAACTTGATGCCGGCGAACTTCTGCAACAGCATGGCCACGATGTCCGTACCGCCCGTAGTGGCCTGCTGGCGCACCACGATGCCCTGACCGACGCCGATGATGACCGCACCCATGATGGCCGTCAGCAGCAGGTCGTCCGACAGATTGAGCTGTCCGTTGAGCAGCAGCGCCGGGTCAAGCGACTCGACGGCCGCCTCGTTCGGATAGACCGCCCGGGTGAGCAGGTTCATGTAGCCCGGCGTGAAGAGAGCGGCAGCGACGGTACGGGCGCCGAACTGGCCGCCGAAGACCAGCAGGGCGACAATCATGAGCGGCACATCGAGCATGTAGCCGAAGGTGCCGACCTGGATCGAGGGGAAAATGTTGTGAAGCACGATGCCCAACCCGTAGACGCCGCCCGGCACGAACTTGTAGGGGTTGATGAAGAACACGAAGGCCGTGCCCATCATGATACACCCGAGAAAAATCAGAATCCACTCTCTCCACCAGTGCCAGGTGGAGGCGTCTTCGATCAGTTTGCGGAACATCGCTTTCATAGGAGTCAGGTTTTAGGTTGCGCAAAGATAACAAAAAAATCGAGAAAAACACGAAAACGCCCTCCGGAATGACCGGCTTTCTTTCCGCCGTGTCGAGCAGAGGGGTGCCAGCCCCGGAATCGAAACATCCGGACATAGCGGACATTCACCGCCACGGCTCGCACGGGCTCCCGCACGCACGACCGTCGGGATTCCTCGACTCCGCCTTCGGCTTCGCTCGGAATGACAGAACAATGCATGATGCACGATGCACAATTACCCTACTCTCCGTCATGTTGAGCGGAGCGGCGCAGACGCGAAGTCGAAACATCCCGACGGCGCCTTACATTCCCCTATGCGATTCGCACGGGTTCCCGCCGGGCCGACCGTCGGGATTCGTCGACTCCGCCTTCGGCTCCGCCCGGAATGACAGAAGCGGATAGCAAAGAAGATTGTGAATTGTGAATTGTGAATTGTGCATCGTGCATTGCGACTCGTCCTCCGCTCTTTTGCACGAATTTTCCGACTGAATGAGCCGTATCCGATATTTTTTACTATCTTTGTCTGCGAAACGTCCGGTCCCGGGCCGGAAAACGCATGATTATGATGGAAGAAATGATTATTACCTACTACTGCATCGCCACGCTGATCGTCATCGCCTATCTGTTGGGGTCGATCCCGAGCGCGGTGTGGATCGGAAAGAAATATTACGGAGTGGACATCCGCGAGCACGGCAGCAAGAACGCCGGCACGACCAACATGCTGCGCGTGCTGGGCAAGCGGGCCGCCCTGCCGGTCTTCGGCCTCGATTTCCTGAAGGGTTTCGTCGCCGTCACGATCCTCGACCTGATGAAGTACGACAGCTTCTTCGAGGGCGGAGCCAACGAGTTCTGGTTCTATGTGCTGCGCATCGCCGCCGTGCTGGCCGCCGTGCTGGGACACATTTTCCCCATCTTCGCCGGATTCCGGGGCGGCAAGGGCGTCGCCACGCTGGTCGGCGCCATCACGGGCATCAACGCCCCGCTAGTCCTGCTCTGCTTCGGCGTCTGGATCCTGGTGCTGATGGTGACGCACTACGTGTCGCTCTCGTCGATGGTGGCCGGATGCTTCTTCCCCCTCTTCACGCTCATATCGCCGAAAGTGATGACGGCGCTGCCCGCCTCGCTCCCCTTCGTCATCTTCTCGTTCCTGATCGCCCTGCTGCTGCTCTATACCCATCGCAAGAATATCGAGCGCCTGCGCGCCGGCACGGAGTCGAAGATCTACATCTGGCGGCCGCACAAACACAGGCAATAACTTCCGGCCGCCGCCCGTTTTCCACGCGACCACGGCGGCGTCAATCGCCCCACTAAAGAATGATTACGGATGTTACGAGAGAATCTGATTAAAATCTACGAGACCAGCTTCCGGGAGAACCGGGAGATGTCGGCCCTCACCGACTATTTCAAGAAGGAGACCTTCTCCTACTATGAAATGGCGAAGGAGATCGCCAAGCTCCACCTGCTGTTCCGCAAGGCGGGCATCAAGCAGGGGGAGAAGATCGCCCTGATCGGCCGCAACAATCCCCGCTGGTGCATGACCTACATCGCCACCATCACCTACGGAGCGGTCATCGTGCCCATCCTCCAGGACTTCACGCCGCAGGATATCATCCACATCGTCAACCATTCGGAAAGCCGCCTGCTCTTCCTGGGCGACAACTACTGGGACTCCATCGAGGAGGATCAGATTCCGCACATCGAGGCGGTCTTCTCGCTGACCGACTTCGCGGTCATCTACGAACGGAGCGGCAAATCGCTGACCGAATACCAGAAGAACCGCACGAAGAACTACCGGGCGAAATATCCGCGCGGCTTCAGCGTCAACGACATCAAATACCCCGAGATTCCGAACGACCGGGTCTGCCTGCTGAACTACACCTCGGGCACGACCGGATACTCGAAGGGGGTGATGCTCACGGTGAACAACCTCACGGGCAACGTCCTCTTCGCCAAGACCGCGGTCAACACCCAGACCGGAACGCAATATTTCCAGCAGGGAGGCCGCACTCTGTCGTTCCTGCCGCTGGCCCACGCCTACGGATGCGCCTTCGACTTTCTGGCGCCGCTGGCCGTCGGCGGCCACATCACCCTGCTGGGACGCATCCCGACCCCGAAGGTGCTGATCGAAGCGATGCAGGAGGTGAAACCCACCATCATCTGCTGCGTGCCGCTCATCCTGGAGAAGATCTACCGCAAGCAGGTGCTCCCCATGCTGGAGAAGGGACCCATGAGCATCGCCATGAAGATTCCGCTGGTCTCGACGGCCGTCTGCTCGGTGATCCGCAAGAAGCTGATGGACGCCTTCGGCGGCAACGTATCGATCTTCATCGTGGGCGGCGCCCCGATGAATCAGGAGACCGAGGCCTTCCTGATAAAGATCCGGTTCCCGATCACCATCGGCTACGGCATGACCGAGTGCGCACCGCTCATCAGCTTCGCCCCCGACAACGAGTTCAAGGCCGGATCGTGCGGCCGCTACCTGAAGGAGCTGCTGGAGGTGAAGATCGACTCTCCGGACCCGCAGCACATGGCGGGCGAGATTCTCGTGAAGGGCGAGCACGTCATGCAGGGATACTACAAGAACGACAAGGACACGAACGCCGTGCTGCCCGGCGACGGCTGGCTCCATACGGGCGACATGGGCACGATGGACGAGGACGGCACGCTCTACATCCGCGGGCGGTCGAAGACCATGATCCTCTCGAGCAACGGGCAGAACATCTACCCCGAGGAGATCGAGGACAAGCTCAACAACAGCTACATGGTGCTGGAGTCCCTCGTACTGGAGAGCAACGGCCATCTGCACGCACTGGTCGTTCCCGACTACGAACAGCTGGACAAAGAGGGGATTGACAAGGGCGAACTGCCGTCCATCATGGAGCAGAACCTCGCCGAGCTCAACAAGCAGCTGGCCGCCTACGAGCGGGTGGCGAGCATCACGATCTACCCTACCGAGTTCGAAAAAACGCCGAAGCGCAGCATCAAGCGATACCTTTACAACACGCTGCTGCTCGAAAAGCTGAACAAGTAACCCGACGATACGGCACGGTGGCCACTCCGGATTCCCCCATCCTATCATTCGGGAATCCATTCTACAATGAGGCGTCACAATTATTCCGGCCACCGTGCTTCTTTCGCTCCCGCATTCGTGCGGGAGTTTTTTGTACACGAACGCACCCATATTCCGCAGACCACCCCGCTGTCACCTTAAGCGCAGGGGCGCAAGCCCCGCATTCGAAACATCCCGACCTTGCAGGACATTCGCCGTAGTTGTTCGCATGGATTCCCGAGGGTCCTATCGTCGGGATTCCTCGACTACGACTTCGGCTCCGCTCGGAATGACAGGTTTGCTGTCACCTTGAGCGGAGCGACAGCGAAGTCGAAAGGTCTCGACATAGCGGAACCTCACCGGCGCGGCGCACACGGCTTCCCGCCGGGACGACCGTCGGGATTCCTCGACTACGCCTTCGGCTTCGCTCGGAATGACAGCAACCCTCAACGGCAGAACACCCCCGAAGTCGAAACATCCCGAAACAGCCGGCGGGCAGAGGCGCATGCACAAAAAAAACAGAGAGCTACTTTCGTAACTCTCTGTTTTGTGGAGAATACCAGGGTCGAACTGGTGACCTCTTGCATGCCATGCAAGCGCTCTAGCCAACTGAGCTAATCCCCCTTGATTGCGGTTGCAAAGGTAAGCAAAATTTACGAACCTGCAAATTTTTTCGTAAAAAAATTCGTTTTTCATGCAATTCGCCGCATCATCCCCTCTTTTTTGCCTATGAGAGGTTCATCACGTCGTCGATACCCATATCCCTGTAAGTCGACTGCAACTCCTCGTTGCGGTCGGAGATCACCAGCAGCTTGTCCCCCTCTACGAGCGACGTCTTGCCCTGGGGCACGAAATAGCTGCCGTCGCGGCAGACCATCATCACCAGCGTGTTGTCGGGCAGGGCGATCTCGCGGAGCGTCGTTCCGCGGGCCAGCATCGACCGGTTGACCTCCACCTCGGTCAGCACCGACTTGATGCTGTCGTGCATCCTGACGCCGAACGACGATTCGCGCTCCTCGTAGGCCAGCCCCAGCAGGTTAGCCATTCCGCTCACCGTCGTGCCCTGAATGAAGAGCGAAAGCACGGTAACCAGAAAGACAACGTTGAACAGCAGCATGGCATCGTCGTGCTCCACGCCGCTCAGCAGAGGATAGGTGGCGAAGATGATCGGCACGGCACCGCGCAGACCGACCCACGAGACGTAGAAGCGGGCTTTGGTCGAGAAGCGCCGGAAGGGCAGCAGGCAGAGAAAGACCGAAACGGGACGGGCCACGAGCATCATGAAGGCACCGACCAGACACCCCAGAATCAGCACGTCGGTCCGGAGCAGTTCGCCCGGATTTACCAGCAGGCCCAGCGTGAGGAACATGACGATCTGCAACAGCTGGGTGAAACCGTCGAAAAAGTTAGTCATGGCATGCTTGTGCGCCAGCCGGTAGTTGCCCACTACAAGCCCCGAGAGGTAGACCGCCAGGTAGCCGTTGCCGTGGAGCAGGGCCGTGAAGGCGAACGACGAGAAAGCGAAGGCCAGCAGCAGCACCGGATAGAGTGCGTCGTTCGAGATATTGATCCGGTTGATGGTCCAAACGGCCAACCGCCCGATCAGATAGCCGGCCACGACGCCGACGGCCATCTCCACCAGAAACATGAGCAGTCCCATACCCAGACTGGCGGAGCCGTCACCGTGGGTCACCATACTGATAAGCAACACGGTGAGCATATAGGCTACGGGGTCGTTCGAACCGCTCTCCAGCTCCAGCAGAGGCCGCAGGTTCTGACGCAGCCCCTGACTCTTGGTGCGAAGGATGGAGAAGACCGACGCCGAGTCGGTCGAAGCCATCGTCGAGGCCAGCAGCAGCGCCATCGGGAAGGAGATGCGACGGTCGATCCAGGGAGCGACCAGATAGACGAAACCGGCCAGCACGAAGGCCGTCAGCACGACCCCCACCGTGGCGAGCACCACACCGGGGCCGATAACGGGGCGGATCTCGGAGAACTTAGTCTCCATACCGCCCGTGAAGAGGATGATACAGAGGGCGATCATACCCACGAACTGGGTGATCTCGAACGAGTTGAACGAGATGATATCCAATCCGCTGAAGAGCATGCCCACGCCCAGGAAAAGCAACAGCGCGGGGGCTCCGAACCGATAAGCCATCTTACCGGCCACGACGGCGATGAAGAGCAGCACGGCCCAGACCAACACGAAATTTTCGCTACCTATCTCAATCATAGACGCATTTCAGTATATTCTTATAAAAACGACAACCGGCGGATCCGCATACCGTTACCTAAAAAATCGCGACGCCCCTGCGGCCGGGTATCCACCTGAATGCCGCCTCTATTTCCACAAAAAACGCGAACCCGCCGGTTTGAACCGTCAGGATCGGGTGAGCGTCATCCCGCCCAGCGGGCGATACTCCAGTTCGACGTATTCGAAGGGCTGGCAGGCGGTCAGCCGGTCATCGTCGGTGGCATACATCGCCACGACGACCGCCGGAACGGAGCCTTGCTCCATGCTTCGCAGGGCGCCGATATCCCCCGCGGCACACAGCCGCACCACTTCGCGCATCCGCTGCTTCGGAAAGTAGAGCTCCGTATAACGGAGGTACTTGCCCGAACGGACCGAGTAGGGAACCCGCCCCGGACCGAAGGTCCGCGCCAGGATCATGCCGACGCCGATTCCCAGCGCCACGCCGCCGATCAGCACCAGCGCCGCCTTCCAGTCGCTCCACGCATCGCCGTCGAGCCATCCGTTCACCGCCAGCAACGCCACGCCGGCCACCGTCCACACGATCGCCCCGCGAAGCGGCTTGCGTCGTTTTACAATCTCATGATTCGAAAGAACGCACACTCTTTCGCACATCTCGTTTTTATCCATAATCTGTTCTCTTATTCAACGGTTTTTCATACGATTTTTATGCCATCGTCCCCCGCCGGGAGACGATGCTGCGGCCGCAAGGCCGATGAACCGCTAAATAAGGAGCCGGCGGAGCTTCCGGACGTAAGCCCGGGAGACCGGATCGGCGAAACGGGAAAAAAGAGACCTGCATTTGACCGGGGCGCACCAGCCGCCCGCCACCCGAACTCCGCATAGCCGGGGAAGCGGTTTCGACAGCCATCCCGACGATACCCGCGCATGCGACGTGTCGCGCGACAGGGTTCGCACCGGTTGTTGCGGCGCACCGAAAGCGACGTCGCAGCTGCTCGCTGCGGCGAAAACGAAATCGGGCTGCGACACGGAGTCCTCCGCCTCGCCGACCTCGGCATACCGGCCGACGAACGACCCGGCCGTCTCCGAGCGGTACTCGGATGCGGCCCAGAACAGCAGAAGAAACAGAACGACTCTTAAGATACGCACCTTTTACAACGACTTTCCGGACAAAGATAACCTATTTTTTCGGGATTTCCAACAACCCGGCGGCTGCGATTCACAATGCACTGCGCTTGTCATGTCGGGCGGAGGGAGGCAGGCGACGGTGCGGTGCATCCGCCTTCACGACCCATACCCGCAGTACGCAGCCAGCAAAGGACGAAACAGGGTTGCAGTCCTTCGCCCGGGGTGGCTGCGTACTGCCGGCGCAAAGCGCCGAATCGACCGGCTGTCACCTTGAGCGGAGCGGCAGCGGAGTCGAAAGGTCCCGAAAAGCCGAAGCATCCGTCCTTGCAAAACACGACAAGGCCGCTCCGGCAAACCCGGAACGGCAAAAAAACGGACGATGTGCGGTCTACTGCGGAATGAAGATGTAGGTGATGGTTCCGCGCTGGCGCGGGGGAGCCTGCGGATTGATGTCGAGTGTCGATTCGAGAGCCGCCCGGCAGGCCACCTCGCGCATGTAGTCGTCGCCGCCCGAGAGGGCGCGGGCCGAGGTGATCCGGCCGTTGGGCCGCACCTCGATCTCGACCACCACCTCGCCGCCGCCCTCGCACTGGTAGGCCGGCTTGACGAGATGACGCTCCTTGCGGACCGGGTCCTTCACGTCGAGACGCACGGTGACATAGCCGCTCACCTTGCGGTCCTTGCGTCGGGCATCGTCGCCCGCACCCCGGTCGGCAGGATTGCGGATGGCGTCGGCTTCGGCCAGTCCCCGCTCATAGGCCTCACGGTTGGCCCGCATCCGTTCGGCGGCCGCCGCCGCTTCGGCATTCAGCTCCGAGGCCTGCGAGCCCCTGTCGGTCTTCAGGTTTTCGTTCAGCACGTTTTCGTTCGAGGCGACGTTCTTCACGCTCTTCCAGTCGAACTCCTCCTGCTGCCGGACCTGCCGCTCCTGCAGCTGCCGTTCGAGCCGGTCGCGCTCCTGCTCCAGATCGGCCAGCGTGTTGAGGTCGATGTAGACGGTGGTCTGCGCGGCCCGCCGCCCCACGACGATCTTCGACCCGACGAAGGCGACAGCCAACACCAGATAGACGATCAGGGTGACGCACAAGCCGATGCGGTGATCGTAGGCCCACTCGCCCGCATCCTCCCTGCGGTTTTCGAAAGGCAGACGCAAACGGGGCCGTCTCAACGGTTTATCGGGCGAACTTTTCTCCATGTTACGGACAGACAATTTTGACAAAAATACGACATTTTAATGAATTTTTTATATATTTGTGGGCAAAAATATTAACCTATCCCGATATGTCATTGAAACAACAGACTCTGAAAGCGCCGATCTCCTTCTCCGGAAAGGGGCTCCACACCGGCGTTCAAGTGACCATGACCGTCAAGCCCGCACCGGCCGACACCGGCATCGTATTCCGCCGCATCGACCTGGAGGGCTCTCCCGCCATTCCCGCCTTGTGCGACTACGTGGTCGACACCTCGCGGGGCACCACCATCGAACTCAACGGCGCCCGCGTCGCCACCATCGAACATATCATGTCGGCCCTGTGGACGCTCGGCGTGGATAATGCGGAGATCGAAATCGACGCACCCGAAACCCCCATCATGGACGGTTCGGCGCGCGAATACGCCGCCGCCATCGTCGAAACCGGGCTCCAGGAGCAGGCCGCCGACCGGAACTACTACCAGGTGACCGAAAAGATGGTCTACACCATCCCCGAGAAGGGCGTGGCGATCATCCTCTATCCCGACGACGAGTTCTCCGTATCGCTGCACGTGGACTACAACTCGAAGGTGATCGGCAACCAGTATGCCACCTTCGTTCCGGGCGACAACTACGCCGCGAAGATCGCCCCCTGCCGCACGTTCGTCTTCCTGCACGAGCTGGAGCCCCTGATGAACATGAACCTCATCAAGGGAGGCGACCTGGACAACGCCATCGTGGTGGTGGAGAACCCCGTGTCGGACGAACAGTTCGACCACCTGAAGAAGATCTTCAACAAGCAGGATATCCGCATCACGGGCGGCTACCTCAACAACCTGGAGCTCCGCTTCAACAACGAGCTGGCCCGCCACAAACTGCTCGACCTGCTGGGCGACTTCGCCCTGCTGGGCCGCCGCATCAAGGGCCGCGTATGGGCCACCCGCCCCGGCCACTTCGCCAATACGGAGTTCATGAAGCAGACCAAGCGCACCATCCGCAAGGAGGGCGAGAAGCCCCGCTTCAAGTACGACTGCCGCCAGAGCCCCCTCTACGACATCAACGCCATTCGCCGCATGCTGCCCCACCGTCCGCCGTTCCTGCTCGTGGACCGCATCTTCCACCGCGACGAACAGTCGGTGGCCGGCATCAAGAACGTGACGATGAACGAGCCCTTCTTCGTGGGCCACTTCCCAGAGGAGCCCGTCATGCCGGGCGTGCTGATCGTCGAGGCCATGGCGCAGTGCTCGGGCATTCTGGTGCTGGGTACGGTGCCCGACCCCGAGAACTACTCCACCTATTTCATGAAGATCGACAGCGTGAAGTTCAAGCGCAAGGTGGTTCCGGGCGACACGCTCCAATTCGAGATCCAACTGCTGGAGCCCATCCGCCGCGGCGTGGCCGTCGTCGAGGGCAAGGCTTTCGTCGGCGAGACGCTCGCCTGCGAAGCGGTGATGATGGCCCAGATCGTGAAAAACAAGCAACACTAAAAAGACGCCTATGATCAGTCCTTTGGCCTATATCCACCCCGACGCCCGGTTGGGAAACAATATTACCGTAGAACCCTTTGCCTATATCGCCGGCGACGTCGAGATCGGCGACAACTGCTGGATCGGCCCCGGGGCCGTCATCCACGACGGCGCCCGCATCGGAAAGGGTTGCAAGATCCACACGGCGGCTTCGATCGCCTGCCTGCCGCAGGACCTGAAGTTCCGGGGCGAGAAGACCACGGCCGTCATCGGCGACTACAACGACATCCGCGAATACGTCACCATCAGTCGCGGCACGGCATCGACCGGCACGACCGTCATCGGCGACCATAACCTGCTGATGGCCTATGTTCATGTGGGCCACGACTGCGTGGTGGGGAGCCGTTGCGTGATTGCCAACCGCGTCTCGCTGGCCGGCGAGGTGCACGTCGGCGACTGGGCCGTGATCGGGGGACATGCCGCCATCCACCAGTGGACCCGCATCGGCGACCACGTCATGATCCAGGGCGGCGCCCTGCTCGGCAAGGACGTGCCTCCGTTCGTCGTCGTCCGCAACGACACGCTCCGCTTCGCGGGCGTGAACAAAATCGGACTGAGCCGGCGCGACTTCACGCAGCAGCGCATCGACGAGATCCACGAGGCATGCCGCATCCTCTTCCAGAGCGGACTGAACTACATGAACGGCTGCGACGAGGTGGAGCGAACGGTTCCGCAAAGTCCGGACCGCGACCAGCTCCTCGAATTCATCCGCACCTCGCAGCGCGGCATCATCAAGCCCTACGCTTCGAATCGGGAGTAGCCCTCCCCCTGCGATACCCCGCAAACAGGGCGTTGTCCGGACTTCCGGACAACGCCCTGTTGTCATCGCCCCACCCCGTCATATCGAACGGAGCCATCGCCCGTATGCTTCGCACGGGGTCGATGGTACGACCGCCGAAACCTCTCGGCTCCGCCCGGAGCGACGGACCGGGACCGGAGAAAACCCGGAGCCCCAATCGGCACCGGCCGCCGAATGAGGATGAATTCGCCATTTTTTTTTGGCGGACGGAAAATTTTCGCTATATTTGCATCGTTAACGAGAGATAAGGGGACGCGGAGTCCCCTTGTTTCGTACTATTACGGAGACAAAACCAACATTTCCTACCTGCAAAACTATGATCGACTGCAAGAAAATCGAAGAGATAGCAACCCGCCGGCTGGAGGGCACGGAGCTGTTCGTGGTAAGTTGCACGGCCACCCCGTCGAACGAAGTGGAACTCCTGATCGACAGCGACACGTCGGTCGCCATCGACGCCTGCGTGGCGTTGAGCCGCGCGATCGAGGCCGAGTTCGACCGCGACGTGGAGGATTTCGAACTCACGGTGGCTTCGGCCGGCATCGGCTCCGAGCTGAAGTGCCTGCGCCAGTATCGCAAGCTGGTCGGCCGACCGGTCGAGGTGCTGCTCGCCAGCGGCGTCAAGATTCTGGCTACGCTGGATGCGGTCGACGACCGGGGCGTCGCCCTGAGCTACGAGGAGAAGCAGGCTGTGGAGGGCAAGAAGCGCAAGGTGGCCGTGAAGGTCGAGCGCACCTACCCCTTCAGCGAGATCAAATATACCCGGGAGTGGCTCGACTTCAAGTAGCCCCGCGGAACGCGCATATTCGAAAAATAAAATATAGAAAGACAAAAAAAATGGACAACCTGAATCTTATCAGCAACTTCGCAGAGTTCAAGGAGCTGAAGAACATCGACAAGAGCACGATGATCGGCGTACTGGAGGACGTATTCCGCCACGCACTGGAGAAGCAGTACGAGACGGATCAGAACTTCGACGTGATTATCAACCCCGAGAAGGGCGACCTGGAGATCTGGCGCAACCGCACCGTCGTCGAGGACGGCGCCGTGGAGAACCCCAACCAGCAGATCGCCGTGTCGGAGGTGAAGCAGATCGACCCCACCTACGAGGTGGGCGACGAGTATGCCGACGAGATCAAGCTCGCCTCGTTCGGCCGCCGCGCCGTGCTGTCGCTGCGTCAGAACCTGGCCTCGCGCATTCTCGATCTGGAGAAGGCCAACCTTTACGAGAAGTACTCGCAGAAGGTGGGCGAGATCATCACCGGCGAGGTTTACCAGGTCTGGAAGAAGGAGGTGCTGATTCTGGACGATGACGAGAACGAGCTGATCCTGCCGAAGGCCGAGCAGATCCCCAACGACTTCTACCGCAAGGGCGACACCATCAAGGCGATCGTGAAATCCGTGGAGATGAACAACAACCAGCCCCGCATCATCCTCTCGCGCACGGCCAGCCAATTCCTGGAGCGTCTGTTCGAGCAGGAGGTTCCCGAAATCTTCGACGGACTGATCACCATCAAGAAGATCGTCCGCATCCCGGGCGAGCGGGCCAAGGTGGCCGTGGAGTCCTACGACGACCGCATCGACCCGGTGGGCGCCTGCGTGGGCATGAAGGGTTCGCGCATCTACTCCATCGTCAAGGAGCTGCGCAACGAGAACATCGACGTGGTGAACTACACCACCAACACCCAGCTGATGATCCAGCGGTCGCTGAACCCGGCCAAGATATCGAGCATCACCATCGACGAGGAGAGCAAGACCGCAACCGTCTACCTGAAGCCCGACCAGGTGTCGCTGGCTATCGGCAAGGGCGGTCTGAACATCCGTCTGTCGAAGATGCTCACCGGCTACGACATCGACGTCTACCGCGAGATCGAGGAGGAGGACGTGGCCCTGACCGAGTTCTCCGACGAGATCGAAAAGTGGATCATCGACGCCCTGAAGGCCGCCGGCTGCGACACCGCCAAGAGCGTGCTGGAGCTCCCCGTGGAGGAGATCGCCACGCGCGCCGACCTGGAGCTGGAGCAGGCCCAGAAGGTAGTCGAGATTCTCAAGGCCGAATTCGAATAGCGGATCCGTCGCCCCTAACAAGCTAAAACAAAGAAAGGACAAAATATGAGTAATGAAAGAAAATTAAGGCTCATTCAGGTTGCCAAAGAGTTCAAGGTGGGCTTGAACACCCTCACGGACTTCATGCAGAAGAAGGGCATCAAGAGCGACGGTTCGCCCAATACGCTGGTCGAACCCGAAACGTATGCCGTTCTGGAGAAGGAGTTCGGTGGCAACCGGAATGCCGGCAGCGCCCGCGAATCGATCCGCGAACGCATCTCCCAGAAACAGACTACGGTCTCGATCGAGGAGACGAAGGCTCAGCCCCGCAGGGAGGAGCAGGAGGTCGTGGTCAAGAGCCACACCATCGACAATCGCGATCATCTGCAGCAGCCGCGAATCCTGGGCAAGATCGACCTCTCGCCCAAGCCCAAGCAGCAGCCCGCGCCGGCTCCCGCACCCGCTCCGGTCGCCAAACCCGAACCGAAGCCGGAGCCGAAACCCGCCCCAGCTCCGGCCGTCGAGCCGAAACCGGAGGTGAAGCCCGAGCCCGCACCCCGTGCGGAGACGCCGGCTCCCGAAACGAAGCCCCAACCCGCCCCTGCCCCCGCTCCGAAGACGGAGGAGCCCAAGGCGGCCGAGCCCGAGCGCAAGGACACGACGTTCCGGCCCGAGACGACGATCCTCACCGGTCCGAAGGTACTGGGTACGATGGACGTGACGGGCATGGTCCCGGGCGGCAAGCACAAGCGCAAGCGCCTGCAAAAGGAGAAGGTCGACGTGAACCGCGCCCAGCAGCAGAAGAGCGGCAAGGGCGGCGGTCAGAACAACGGTCAGGGAGGCAAGCCGGGCAGCGGCAACGGCGGCAACAACGCCAACCAGCCCAAGCCGGGAGAGGGCCGCAAGAACAAGAATAAGAACAAGGCTCCGAAACCCGTCGTCCGCCCCGAAGTGAGCGACGAGGAGGTATCGAAGCAGGTAAAGGACACGCTGGCCCGTCTGACGGCCAAGGGTGCCAAGAACAAGGGTGCGAAGTACCGCAAGGAGAAGCGCGAACTGGTAGCCGAGCGCATGAACGAGGAGTTCGAGCGCGAGGAGATGGAGCGTTCCACGCTCAAGGTGACCGAATTCGTGACCGTCAGCGAGCTGGCGACCATGATGAACGTCTCGGTCACGCAGGTCATCACGGCCTGCATGAACCTGGGTCTGATGGTATCGATCAACCAGCGACTCGACGCCGAGGCGCTCGTGGTCGTGGCCGAGGAGTTCGGCTTCAAGGTCGAATTCGTCTCGGTGGAGATTCAGGAGGCGATCAACGAGGAGCAGGACGACGAGGATCAGCTCGTATCGCGCCCCCCGATCGTCACGGTCATGGGACACGTCGACCACGGTAAGACCTCGCTGCTGGACAACATCCGCAAAACGAACGTCATCGAGGGCGAGGCCGGCGGTATCACGCAGCACATCGGTGCCTACAGCGTGGAGCTCAACGGACAGAAGATCACCTTCCTCGACACGCCGGGCCACGAGGCCTTCACCGCCATGCGCGCCCGCGGCGCCAAGATCACCGACGTCGCCATCATCATCGTGGCGGCCGACGACAGCGTGATGCCCCAGACCACCGAGGCGATCAACCACGCTCAGGCGGCCGGCGTCCCGATGGTATTCGCCATCAACAAGATCGACAAGCCCAGCGCCAACCCCGAGCATATCAAGGAGCAGCTGGCCCAGATGAACTACCTCCTGGAGGAGTGGGGCGGCAAATACCAGAGCCAGGACATTTCGGCCAAGAAGGGTCTGAACCTCGACAAGCTGCTGGAGAAGGTGCTGCTCGAGGCCGAGATGCTCGACCTGAAGGCCAACCCCGACCGCAAGGCCACGGGTGCCGTGATCGAGTCGACGCTCGACAAGGGCCGCGGCTACGTGGCTACCATCCTCGTGCAGAACGGAACCCTGCGCGTGGGCGACGTGATGCTCTCGGGCGTTCACACGGGCCGCGTGAAGGCGATGTTCGACGAGAACGGCAAAAAGGTGCTCGAAGCGGGTCCCTCGACCCCCGTGCAGGTGCTGGGTCTGAACGGAGCCCCGCAGGCCGGCGACACCTTCAACGTGATGGACGACGACCGCTCGGCCCGCGAAATCGCCAACAAGCGCGAGCAGCTGCAGCGCATGCAGGGCATCATGACCCAGAAGCACGTCACGCTGGACGAGATCGGACGACGCATCGCCATCGGCTCGTTCAAGGAGCTGAACATCATCGTCAAGGGCGACGTGGACGGTTCGATCGAGGCCATGTCGGGCTCGCTCATCAAGCTCTCGAAGGAGACCGTGCAGGTGAACGTGATCCACTCGGCCGTGGGCCAGATCTCGGAGTCCGACGTGCTGCTGGCCGCCGCCTCGAACGCCATCATCGTGGGCTTCCAGGTGCGTCCGTCGGCCGCCGCCCGCAAGATCGCCGAGAAGGAGGAGATCGAAATCCGCCTCTACTCGATCATCTACGACGCCATCAACGACATCAAGGATGCCATCGAAGGCATGCTCGAACCGGTAACCAAGGAGGAGATCGTCTGCTCGGTCGAGGTGCTGGAGACCTTCAAGATCTCGAAGGTGGGCACCGTGGCCGGCTGTATCGTCCGCGAGGGCAAGCTCGCGCGCAACACCCCGATCCGCGTCATCCGCGACGGCATCGTGGTCTACACCGGCAAACTGGGCTCGCTGCGCCGTTTCAAGGACGACGTGAAGGAGGTCACTTCGGGCATGGACTGCGGTCTGAACATCGAATCCTACAACGACATCCGCGTCGGCGATATCGTAGAGGGGTACGAGCAGGTGGTCGTCAAGAACAACAAGTAACACCAAACCTAAAACCCATATGTTAAAACCGATTCATTTCGTATCACCTGACGAAGCCGTCAAGGTCATCAAGTCCGGCGACCACGTGCATCTGAGCGCCGTGGCATCGGCACCGCAATGTCTGATCCAGGCCATGTGCCGCCGCGGACGTGCCGGCGAATTCAGGGACGTACATGTCCACCACCTCCACACCGAGGGCCCGGCACCCTATGCTTCCGAGGAGTTCCACGGCATCTTCCAGCTCGACTCCTTCTTCGTGGGCGCCAACGTCCGCAAGGATACCCAGAGCGGCTATGCCGACTACATTCCGATCTTCCTGAGCGAGACGCAGCGCCTCTACCGTTGCGGAGCCGTACCCTGCAACGTGGCGATGATTCAGGTGTCGCCCCCGGACAAGCACGGCTACGTATCGCTCGGCACCTCGGTCGACGCTTCGCTGGGCGCCATCGAGATGGCCGACCACGTGATCGCCGTCATCAACAAGTACGTGCCCCGTTCGTTCGGTCAGGCGATGATCCCGATGTCGAAGATCGACACCTTCGTGCAGGACGACCAGCCGCTCATCGAGGCGCACTTCGCCCAGCCCAACGAGATCGAGGCCCGCATCGGCCGCAACTGCGCCGAACTGATCGAGGACGGCGCCACGCTGCAAATGGGCATCGGCGCCATTCCGAACGCCGTGCTGTCGCAGCTGATGGGTCACAAGAATCTGGGTATCCACACCGAGATGTTCGCCGACGGCGTGCTGCCGCTGGTCGAGGCCGGCGTCATCAACGGCGAGGCCAAGCACATCGACACGGGCAAGATCGTATCGACCTTCCTGATGGGTTCGCAGCGGGTTTACGACTTCATCGACGACAACCCGGGCGTCCTGATGATGGACGTGGGCTATACGAACGACCCCTACGTCATCTCGAAGAACGACCGCGTGACGGCCATCAACTCGGCCCTTCAGGTTGACCTCACCGGCCAGGTGTGCGCCGACTCGCTGGGCACGAAGTTCTATTCGGGTGTCGGCGGCCAGATCGACTTCGTTTACGGAGCCTCGCTCTCGAAGGGCGGCAAGGCGATCATCGCCATGCCCTCGATGACGAACAAGGGAGTATCGAAGATCGCTCCGGTGCTGAACCCCGGTGCCGGCGTCGTTACGACCCGCAACCACATCCACTGGTTCGTCACCGAGCACGGAGCCGTCGATCTCTACGGCAAGACGCTCCAGGAGCGCGCCCGTCTGATTATCTCCGTCGCCGATCCTTCGGCTCAAGAGGAGCTGGACCGCGCCGCCTTCGAGCGCTTCGGTTCGCACCACCACTACGTGAAATCCTACATGAAAAAGTAGGACAATCGGAATCATCAATAGCGAGAGCCGCACCTTCGGGTGCGGCTCTCTTTTTAGGGACCTTCGCTAAAGAATGTATGTCACCCCGAGCTTGTTGAGGGATCTCGAGGGTCGTATTAGCAGGAAGCCTTTTGCGAATCGCAAGGGTGAATGTTCGGCAAAGTCGGGACCTTTCGACTGCGGGCTTCGCCCTCCGCTCAAGGTGACAGACACAGAATAATTGTGAATTGAGCATCGTGAATCGGGCATTGTTCTGTCATCCCGAGTGCAGCGAAGCGGAATCGAGGAATTTCGACGATTCCTGGCGCTCTCCCTCCTGAAACCGCAAGACATCCCATTCCAGACGGACAGGCCCGACGTAAGACGCCGGCGCCGGCAGTCCGCTGCCACCGCGGGCGAAGGACTGCAATAAATTTCGTCCTTCGCTGGCTGCGAACTGCGAGGTTTCGCACGGGTGAATGTTTCCGTCGCGTCGAGATGTTTCGACTGCGGGGCTATGCCCCTCCGCTCAAGGTGACAGAAAAAAAGTCGTGGCCCGGAGCAGTTGCTCCGGGCCACGACTTTTCGATGCGGACCGTTATTCGAAAGACTGCATTTCGATCAGGTGGGCGTAAATGCCGCCGCGGGCCATCAGTTCGGCGTGGGTACCCTGCTCGGCGATGCGGCCGCCATCCACCACGATGATCTTGTCGGCGTTGTGGATGGTCGAGAGACGGTGGGCGATCACCACCGAGGTGCGCCCCTCCAGCAGGTTGTTCAGTGCATCCTGCACGAGCTTCTCGCTCTCGGTATCGAGCGCCGAGGTCGCCTCGTCGAGGATCAGAATCTCGGGATTCTTCAGCACGGCGCGGGCGATGGAGAGACGTTGGCGCTGGCCGCCCGAGAGCTTCATGCCCCGGTCGCCGATATTCGTGTCGTAACCGTCGGGGGTCTCCATGATGAACTCGTGGGCGTTGGCTACTTTGGCGGCCGCCATGATCTCCTCGCGGGAGGCCCCGCGGCGGCCCATGCCGATATTCGCGGCTATCGTGTCGTTGAAGAGCACCGTATCCTGCGCCACGACGCTCATGTGGTCGCGGACGCTCTCCTGGGAGTAGTCGCGCAGGTCTACGCCGTCGATCAGAATCGAACCGGCGGCCGGATCGTAGAAGCGGGGAACCAGCTCGCTCAGAGTCGACTTGCCGCCGCCCGACGGACCGACGAGCGCCACGGTCTCGCCCTTGCGGATCTCGAAGGAGACGCCGCCGATCACCTCGCGCGATCCGTCGTAGGAGAAGCGGACGTCGCGGAACTCGATCTTCTCGCGGAGGCTCTCCAGCTTTTTGGGTTCGGGCTTGTCGACGATCTCGCTGCGCACGTCCAGCAGGGCCAGCACGCGCTCACCCGCCGCAATACCCTGATTGATCGTGGCGAACTGGTCGATGATGGCACGCACGGGTCGCGTGATTTGCGAGAACATGCCGATGAAGATGATGAAGCTGGCGGCGTTCAGCGACCCCTTCATCACCAGCACGCCGCCGAACACCAGCACGATGCCGACCGCCGTGATGCCGAGGAACTCGCTCATGGGCGAGGCCAGCTGCTGACGGCGGACCATGGAGAGCTGGAGCCGCGAAAACTCGGCGTTGATGGCGTAGAACTTCTCGCGGATATAGCGGGTAGCGTTGTAACTTTTGATGAGCTTGACGCCCGAGAGCGACTCGTCGAGCGTGGAGACCATCTCGCCCATCTTCTCCTGGCTCCGGAGAGCCGGATGGCGCAGGCGCTTGACGATCGACCCGACCAGCAGGGCGACGACCGGCAGGAAGACGATGGCGAAGACGGAGAGCTCCCACGATATGTTGATCATCGCGGCGATGAAGCCGATTACCAGGAACGGCTCGCGGGCGATCACCTGCAGGGTGTTCGTGATGCAGAACTGCACCATCATGACGTCGTTGGTGATGCGCGACATGACGTCGCCCTTGCGCTGCTCGCTGAAGAAGCCCACGTTCATGCCGATGACGTGGCTGAAGAGATCGTTGCGCAGCCGCTGGAGGGTTCGCGTGCGCATGTTCTCGATGGTCCAGGCGCCGAGGTAGCGGAACAGGTTGCTCAGGAAATTGATGACGATGATGATGCAGGCCAGCATGGCGAGCATGTAGATCGGATGGAACTCCTCGAAGATTCGCGAATAGAGGTAGGAGACCGCCTGGGTCATGAATTCGCTGTTCAGGGCCAGCCGCGGGAACTCGTCGACGGGGGTCCAGGCGAACGAGGGGTCGAACATGGACTGGATGATGGGGATGGCGGCGACGTAGGTGAAGGTGTTGAATACGGCGTAGAGTACCGAACAGATGAAATAGGGGATCATGTATCTGCCGATGGGCTTGGCGAAGCCCATGAGGCGCATATAGGTTTTGAACATTTGTTTCCGAAAGAATTTTCGACAAAGATAACAAATCTCGGCCAATCTCAAAAACATTCACGCCAAAAAGGGCAGCCGATACGCAATTCCGACCTGCCGGACGGAACTGACAATTCACGATGCACAATTACCCGGCTCTCTGTCATGTTGCAGGCGCAAAGTCGAAAGGTCCCGACATGGCCCGGCATTCGCCCTGACGAGACATACCCCCGGCAGTTGCTGACTGCCGTCGGCGATCATGCGCGACTCTCGATCGTAGCCGCCGGGGCGACCGTCGGGATTCCTCGGCTGCGCTCGGAATAACTGAGAGAAGTGCAAAATAATTGTGAATCGTGCATTGTGGATCGAGAAGCGATCGAAATCCTTTTTTCGGATCGATTGCCTCTTTTTTGCGGATATTTTGTTATCTTTGCAGGTTGTAGCCTTGTGCAGACGACAGGGCGCGGCTTCGAAAAGGAAAACAACAAAACGACGATATGAAGTTCAAGGAGTACAAAGGATTGGATCTGGCAGCCACGGCTGCCGAGGTTTTGAAACTGTGGGATGCCGAGGACACGTTCCACAAGAGCATCACGACCCGCGAGGGACACCCCTCGTTCGTCTTTTACGAAGGTCCCCCGTCGGCCAACGGCCTGCCGGGCATCCACCACGTCATGGCACGCACGATCAAGGACGTATTCTGCCGCTACAAGACCCAGCAGGGCTACCGCGTACACCGCAAGGCGGGCTGGGACACCCACGGCCTGCCCGTGGAGCTGGGCGTGGAGAAGAAGCTCGGCATCACGAAGGAGGCCATCGGCAAGACGATCTCCATCGAGGAGTACAACCGCACCTGCCGCGAGGCGGTGATGGAGTTCACCGGCGTGTGGGAGGACCTCACCCGCAAGATGGGCTACTGGGTCAACATGGACGATCCCTACATCACCTACGACAACAAATATATCGAATCGCTGTGGTGGCTGCTGAAGCAGCTCTACGAAAAGGGGCTCCTCTACAAGGGATACACCATCCAGCCCTACTCGCCCGCGGCCGGTACGGGTCTGTCGACCCACGAGCTGAACCAGCCCGGCTGCTACCGCGACGTGAAGGACCTGACGATGGTGGCGCAGTTCCGCATCCGCGACCCGAAGCCCGAGATGGAGGGTTGGGGCACGCCCGTATTCCTGGCCTGGACCACCACCCCCTGGACCCTGCCGTCGAACACGGCGCTCTGCGTCGGCCCGAAGATCGACTACGTGGCCGTGCGCACCTACAACGCCTACACGGGGCAGAAGATCACCGCCGTCCTGGCTAAGGCACTGCTCTACACCCACTTCAACAAAAAGGCCGAGGGGCTCGCGCTCGACAGCTACAAGCCGGGCGACAAGCTCGTGCCGTTCGAGATCGCGGGCGAATACAAGGGCCCGGAGCTGGTGGGCATGCGCTACGAACAGCTGCAGCCGTGGGTGAAGCCCGTCCGCACGGACGAAAACGGCGACTGGCACGACGCTTCGCAGGAGGCGTTCCGCGTCATCTCGGGCGACTACGTAACCACCGAGGACGGTACGGGTATCGTCCATATCGCCCCGACATTCGGTGCCGACGACGCCTTCGTGGCCCGTGCCGCCGGCATTCCGTCCCTCTTCCTGATCAACAAGCGCGGCGAGACCCGTCCGATGGTCGACCTCACGGGCAAGTTCTATCCCATCGAGGAGCTCGACGAACGTTTCGTCGCGGAGTGCGTCGACACGGAGGCCTACAGCGAATACGCCGGCCGCTGGGTGAAGAACGCCTACGATCCGCAGTTCACCGTCGACGGCAAGTACGACGAAGCCGCCGCACAGGCCGCCGAGTCGCTCGACCTCTACATCTGCATGAAACTCAAGCTCGCCGACAAGGCCTTCAAGATCGAGAAGCACGTCCACAACTACCCCCACTGCTGGCGCACCGACAAGCCGGTGCTCTACTACCCCCTCGACTCGTGGTTCATCCGCACCACGGCGCTCAAGGAGCGGATGATGGAGCTCAACCGCACGATCCGCTGGCGTCCCGAGGCCACGGGTACGGGACGTTTCGGCAAGTGGCTGGAGAATCTGAACGACTGGAACCTCTCGCGCTCGCGCTTCTGGGGGACTCCGCTGCCCATCTGGGCCACGGAGGACCGCTCGGAGCTCAAGTGCATCGGTTCGGTGGAGGAGCTGATGGGCGAGATCGAAAAGTCGGTCGCAGCCGGACTGATGGCCGAAAACCCCTTCAAGGATTTCAAGGTGGGCGACATGTCGAAGGAGAACTACTCCACCGACCGCATCGACCTGCACCGTCCCTACGTAGACTCGATCGTCCTGGTATCGTCGAAGGGCGAGCCCATGCGCCGCGAGAGCGACCTGATCGACGTCTGGTTCGACTCGGGAGCCATGCCCTACGCCCAGATCCACTACCCCTTCGAGAACGGCGGAGACGACTTCAAGCAGGTCTATCCGGCCGACTTCATCGCCGAGGGCGTCGACCAGACGCGCGGCTGGTTCTTCACGCTCCACGCCATCGCCGCCATGCTCTTCGACTCGGTGGCGTTCCGGAACATCATCTCGAACGGTCTGGTGCTCGACAAGAACGGCAACAAGATGTCCAAGCGGCTCGGCAATGCCGTCGATCCCTTCCAGGTGCTCTCCACCTACGGAGCCGACGCCACCCGCTGGTACATGATCTCCAACTCCCAGCCCTGGGACAACCTGAAGTTCGACACCGACGGCGTGGACGAGGTGCGTCGCAAGTTCTTCGGCACGCTATACAACACCTACTCCTTCTTCGCCCTCTATGCCAACCTCGACGACGGCTTCACGGGCCGCGAGGAGGAGATTCCCGTCGCCGAACGTCCCGAGATCGACCGCTGGATCATCTCGCGCCTGAACACGCTGATCCGCGAGGTGACCCGCTCGCTGGAGGATTACGACCCCACACCGGCCGCCCGCGCCATCCAGCTCTTCGTCGACGACCTCTCGAACTGGTACGTCCGCCTGAACCGCAAGCGCATCTGGAGCAAGGGGGCCTCGGCCGACAAACTGGCCGCCTTCCAGACCCTCTACACCTGCCTGGAGACCGTCTCGATGCTGGCTGCGCCCTTCGCGCCCTTCTTCGCCGACCGGCTGTTCCGCGACCTGAACGCCGTCAGCGGCCGCCACACGGACGAGAGCGTCCACCTGAGCACCTTCCCCGCGGCCGACGAAAGTCTCGTCGATCCCGAACTGGAGGAGACGATGGATCTGGCCCAGCGGCTCTCCTCGATGGTGCTGGCCCTGCGCCGCAAGGTGAACATCAAGGTTCGCCAGCCGCTGCAGAAGATCCTCATCCCGGTGCTCGACCCCGCCACCGCACGCCGCATCCGAGCCGTGAAGGAGCTGGTGATGGGCGAGGTGAACGTCAAGGAGATCGAGCTGATCGAGAAGACCGCCGGTCTGATAACCAAACGGATCAAGCCCAACTTCAAGACCCTGGGGCCGAAGTACGGCAAGTGGATGAAGCAGATATCGGCGCTCACCGCCGCCTTCACGCAGGAGCAGATCGCCGAGATCGAGAGCTCGCAGGAATACGTGCTCGACCTGGGCGGCGAGCGGATCACCGTCACCCCCGCCGATTTCGAGATCACCTCGGAGGACATGCCGGGCTGGCTGGTCGCCTCGGAGGGCAGGCTCACCGTGGCGCTCGACATCACCCTCACCGACGAGCTGCGCGCCGAGGGTGTGGCACGCGAGTTGATCAACCGCATCCAGAATATCCGCAAGGACTCGGGATTCGAGGTGACCGACAAGATCCGGATTCAGGTCGAGGACAAGCAGGCGGCGCATCCCGCAATGGCTTATGCCGGCTACATCGCCGCGCAGACCCAGGCCGAAGAGGTGCTCTTCGCTGCCGAGCCGGCGGGTGCCGTCGTCGTGGATTCGGATATCGACGGCGAACCGGTCCGGATCGCCGTAACGAAACTGTAATAGGGATTTTTCCCGAAATATTTGGTAATTCGCGAAAAAATCTTTAATTTTACATATTACCAAAAAGAAACGAGCTATGGCTGAAATGGAAAAGAAGAGATATACCGACGCCGAACTGGAAGAGTTCCGGCAGTTGATATTGAAAAAACTGGAGAATGCGCGCGCGGACTACGAAATGCTGCGTGCCACCATTACCCACACGGCCGACAACGATACCGAGGATACCTCGCCCACCTACAAGGTGCTGGAGGAGGGGGCCGCAACCCTCTCCAAGGAGGAGAACGGGCGTCTGGCAACCCACCAGATGAAATTCATCCGCAATCTCGAAATGGCGCTCATTCGTATCGAGAACAAAACCTACGGCATCTGCAAGACCACGGGCAAGCTGATCCCGAAGGAGCGTCTGATGAAGGTACCCCACGCCACGGAGACCATCGAAGCCAAGGAGGGCCGCAAATAGTTTCCCAGAAAAGGAATCTTTCAACCTTATGGGCGGAGAAATCGGTTTCTCCGCCCATATGTTATAAAGTAGGTATCGTCGGTGCGATTCGGCATAGGCTCCCGTTGATCCGACCCTCGGGATTTCTCGACTGCGCCTTCGGCTCCGCTCGGAATGACAGAACAATTTGCAATGCACGATTCACAATGCACATTATCTGTCATGTTGAGCGGAGGGGCCTCGGCCCCGTAGTCGAAACATCTCGACAGTACGGAACATTCGCCGATGCGGATCACAACGGCTCTTGCTATTTCACCGTCGAGACCCCTCGATTCCGCTGCGCTGCACTCGGGGTGACAGTACAATGCACGAGTCACGATGCACAATTCACAATTATTCTCTCTCTGTCACCTTGAGCGAAGCACCGCAGGTGCGTAGTCGAAAGGTCTCGACATGGCGGAACATTCACCCTTACGATTCGTAAAAGGCTCACGCTAATACGACCCTTGAGACCCCTCGACTTCGCTCGGGGTGACAAATAAAAATCCCGCGGGGACGGGCCGCGGGATCGGTGAACTTTTCAATTACGGAGCGCTTATGACCGCACGCACCGGACGGGGATCAGCTCTCCCGGTGCGAGGCGCGGGTCCGGATGCTCATCGTCCGACTCCCGGAGCTTTTATCTATCACGATCTTCTTGATCTTTCGGGGGTTCAGTTTGCAGACCTCCTCGTAATCGGCCGGACGCCCGTCGATTTCGTAGCAGTCGACCTTCGTATCGTCCGGGGCGAAACTCGTGAGATGGCCGGTGATGCGGGTAATCTCGCCGGTAGAGTTCACCTTGACTCTGTCACCGGCAAGAGCGGAGACGCAAACACCCGACGTCATCGAGTGAAACTCCCCGTCGACATTCCGAATAGAGATCATCCCCCGGTCGGAACGCTCGTCCGTCATCGGAAGATCCGACAGTCCGGCCAGGTCGATCCGACCTTCCGACATCTCCGCAGCGGTCTCCTCCAGCTCTTTCTCGGCCCGATCGACCTCGGCGAGCGCCTCCCGATACTCCTTCTCGGAGATCTGTCCGCGAGCGACCTCCAGACCGGCACGCGCGGCCTTGATCCCTTCGCGGCCCGTTTGAATAATGGCCTCGATCTCCTCGCGACCCGCCCGATGAGCGGCCGACGTCACCCAGGCCACAGCCGAAGCGGTCTGCTCCTGTTCGGAGCGCAGTTTCACGACTACGACACCCTTCCGCGCCTTGTCGCCGTAGCGCTTCACGTAGGATTCGATGGAGGCTGCATCTTTCAATATGTCGATCGACGCGATCCGACCGGCATCGATAGCATTCAGATCATCGACCGGCTCGCCATCGACAATAAAGAGAGAGGCATCCGCATTCCGGATCGAGACACCGCCCGAAACGACGGCACTCGCATTCGAACCGGCTTCATCCTCTTTCGGAAGTCCGACCTGCAGCGCGGTGCCGTCGACCAGTCCGCTGGCCGTCAGCTGCATCGACCGGTAGCCCGCCATCTTGAAGGTGAGCACTGCACCGTCCGCCACCTCCAGCACCGCCTTGCCTGCGGGATCGGTCACCGTTCCCCGCTTCGAGCCCTCCGGCACCACGATCACGCCGACCAGCGGCTCCTTCGTCGCCCGGTCGTACACGAAGATATTCACTTTGCAAGGCTCCTTCTTCGTCCGGACAGAGGGCACAGATGTCGTCCCGTTCGTTCCGCTTTGCGCCGAGAGGGTCAACGTTTGGATATTTACCGGTTTTGGGCTATCTTTGTCCTCCGGATAGAGATAGACGGTTTCGGCAAAGGCCCCCAGGGCCGCGCCCGCCAGCGGCAGCACGAAGAGCGCTCTGGCTCCTGCCCACCGCGATGATCTTTTTCGCAACATCATGGTAATACGGTTTTTAAGTTTACTGTGATTGAAGCTGTTGGCGACCGAGTACCACCTCTCGCCAGCAGCCTTTTTTACAAGCAGCATCTGATAACGGCGGGCATCCGCTCCGCCCCGGAGCACCGCCTCGTCGGCTTCGTATTCATGAATGGCCCGCAACTCCCGGCGCAGCAGCCACATGGCCGGGTTGAACCATTGCAGGCAACTCAACAGATCGGTAATCAGCAGGTCGAACGAGTGTCCCAGCCGGATGTGGGCCCGCTCATGAGCGACGATCTCGCGACCGCTCTCCCGGTTGTCCCGTTCGGAGAGGACAATGTAGCGCATCCAGCTGAAAGGGGTGAGCTCCCGCTCGTGCAGCACCAGCTCGGTCCGGGCATCGACCGGCACGCGGCGTCCCGTGCGGATCAGCCGCACGACGCGGCACAGCGACACCGCCGTCCAGAGCGCCGCAGCGACGGCACCGGCCAGAAAGAGCCCCTGCACGGCCAGCTCCCGAAGCGAAGGACCGGACTGCGCAGCGGCCGGTTCGAATGCAACCGGAACGTCGAAAAGGTCCGCCAGCGGAAGTGCCTCGGGACGGGGCACCTCCCGATAGACGGTAATCGTGCAGAGAGGCAGCAGGAACGAAACGACGAATGCAGACAGCAGCAGCACGCGGTTGAAACGGTGGAAAGTCTCGCGGCTGAGCAACACCTTATAAAAGAGATAGAACACCGCCAGACAGGCGCCGGCCTTGAGATCGTATGTCAGAAAGTCCTGCATGGCTACCGTTCGTTATGGGTTTCGATTTCGCGGATCAGCTCCTTGAGCTCCTCGACCGAGATCTTCTCCTCGTTGATGAGCGCCGACACGGCCCCCAGATAGCTCCGTCCGAAATACTTGTCGATCACCTGGCTGAGCGACCCTTTGCGGAACTCCTCGGCCGACACGACCGGGAAATACTGGTAGGTGGTTCCATAGGCGTTGTGCGAAAGATACCCCTTCGCCTCCAGCGAGCGTGTCATCGTCGACAAAGTATTGAAATGGGGTTTCGGATCGGGATAGAGCGCCACCAGCTCGCGCACGAACAACGGCCCCCGCTGCCAGAACCACTGCATCAGCTCCTCCTCCTTTCGTGTCAGTTTTTCCATCTTCGTTTCGTTTTATATCACAAAGGTAACTAAAAAAATTTCACATACAACTATTTTTAATAGTTTTCAAACTATAAAATTTAGTTACACACGAAGAACAAAAAAAATCCGGCCCTTTAGGGCCGGATGCAAAAGGCTGCCGCCTTCCTTATTTCGAAAATTCGAATCCGAGATTCACGTCGTCGTACTTCTGCAACAGGGTGCTCAAGCTCGACAGCGAGGAGATTTTCGATCCCACGGCGGTCACGAAGGAGACCAGTTTGTCGACCGGGAAGACGAGTTGCAGGTTGCCGCCGCTGATGTAGGCATAGCCCGTAACGGCCGTCTTCAGCTTCCCCACATGGAGCGTAATGGCGTGGGTCGAGGGGTCGAACTCGTAGGTGCCGGTCACTGCACGCCCCTTGACGGGCATCGAGAAGGTGTTGTCGTCGGCAAAGGTGATGGTGCAGGCCCCGGGGACGATGCCCACCTTTTCGTAAATGCCCTTCAGCTTTTCGGACACGGTACTCTCCATCACCGTACCGCCCACGTTGGCGAGCATGTCGCTGCTGTTTATCTTCACTCCCGGAGCCGAATAATTCCACGTGCCGACAATCGCCTTTTCGGTGAGTTTGCCGCCCGTCGCCTGGTCGATGGCGTCGGTCGCCACCCGTTTCATAGCATCGAGCCACCCCTGGGCCGAAGCGGCCGAGGAGCAGAGCAGGCCTGCCAGCATCAAAACAAAAAATCTTTTCATGGTCTTCATACATTTATTTTCGTTCGGAGCCGTCCGCACGGACGGACCGTGCAAAAGTACGAAAAAGAAATCGCATGCGAAACACCCGACAACCTGTCGGACGCTTCGCATGCGATTTCATTCCGGCCGCACGACCCGGAAACGGCCGCGCATCGGAATCAGGAGACTAACGGCGCGTGAAAACCGCCGGCTTCCGGGCAGCCGTATCGCGCACGGCTGGAGCCGCGGCACGAACGGACGGCTCGGGACGCCAGGGAATCGAGGTCATGGTCGTCATGTTGCCCTTCGCACCGTAGGTCGCCGGGCTGACGGACGCTGACTGCGCAGCACGCGTCACCATGAAATTCACGATCTGAAATTCGTCGCCCGGGAATGCATAATAGACATCCTCCCCAGAGTCGTAACCGGCATACGCCATCGTCCGGAATTCGTAAGTGCGACCGTCCAGCACCAAGTACTCGGGGAACATGTAGAGACGGTCACCGTTGAGCGAACCCCGGTAAACCGAACCGGTATAGCCGGACAGATGAATGCCGCCGTTGAGAGCGATGAAGCTTTCGAAAATGACCTGCAGATCGACGCCATCCTTCGTCCAGGTGCCGAGCAGCTGGTGGCCCTCGATGGTGATCTTCTTCGTCGCGGTATGGTAACGCACCTCGAAGGGGAACTGCTGCGCCACATCCGAATCGGACCATCCATAGACCTTGTAGCTGCGGTTGGGGATCAGCTCCTCGAAACGCAGCGTGTAGCTCTTGAGCGTATAGTAGTCCTCGGTCGACTGACCCTCCAGCGTCCACTCGCCCAGCAGAGCCTTGTACTCGTCGTCCACGACACCGGCCTGCGGCCTCGCTTCGGTGCGGGCCGTCGCATAGGCCATCACATAGGACGAGCCATGAGGCACGGCACAGATGTAGCAATACTCCGTATCGGCCTCCAGATCGGAGGGATAGACAGTGAAGTATCCGTCGGCGGCGAGCTGCGCGGCGCAATCCTCCGGAAGCGGCATGCCGCCCACGTAGGAGAGGTACTCGGGCTGCAGCGCCAGCGTTTCCAGCGTCATGCCCAGCATCTCCAGCGTTCCGTCCAGCACCGCCTTCGGCTGCATCAGCCAGAGCGCGCCGTCGGCCGCGATCTCCCCGAAGTTGACGGGAGTAACCACCACCTCGAAGGTGTCGTAGGCGTGATAGCCCTGCAATCCGCGCTCGAAGGGGCGCATGTCCACCGACAGCGAGACCTGAAGCGGCTCCGAATCGTACTGCTTCTCATAGTAGAACAGATCGCCCTCTTTGTCGACGCCCATAATCGCCAGCATATAGGAGGTTTCGGGATCCACCTCCCACACGTCGGTGTAGGTGTTCTCCGCCGACCAGGCGTACTCGAAGAGGTAGTCCATTATGCCGGCCTCGCCCCGCTCGGCCTTCACCTCGTCGAAGTGCGCCTTGAGATAGAGGTTGTAAAAGAAGAAGGGCACCTTGTTCTCATCGACCTCCATCCGAACCCGGACCGTGTTCGAGGAGACCTCCTCGTCGATCACGGTGATGGTCTCGTTCGATACGCCGGCGGGGGCCGTCTCGAATGCTACGGCTTCGGGCGTACCGAGCCAGTTGTTGCCGGCCTCGTAGAGGCTGAAAAGCGCATAGTAGCGCTGGCCGCCCACGATCTTCGCGATCTCGTTGCGGCGGGCGTTGTCGGCACCCGCATACCAGAAGATATCCTGCGGACCCTCGGCCTCGTAGCCCAGGTCGGCGAGCAGGTTCCATCGGAAGACGTTCATGTCGAACTCGGGTCCGGCATCGTGCTTCGTCTGCTCCAACATATAGTCGTAGTACCACCCCTCGACATAGCAGTGCTGGAAAGTGGTCCCTTCGGGAACGTCGACCCGATAGGTGAAGGTCGATTTCGTGGTCTCGACGACCGAAAGCATGTTGACACGCGGCAAGGTAGTCACCTTCAACGACTTCACCTCGCTATACCGCTCGTCCATACAGGCCGCCGCATAGACGACGTAGGTCGTTCCGGGCTCCAGCTCGCCGATCACGTGACCCGTGGCGGTCTCCGAGGCATCGGCGACGAATTCGTTCCGGCGGAATACCTCGAGGGCCGTGGGGGCTACGTCGTCATAGGCCTCCAGCACATGCACGCAAGCCATTCTACCCGCATGCTTCGCCGACAGCATAATCTCGACGCTCGTTTCGCTGATCTGGCCAGCGGCAATGGTTATTTCGGGCACCGCTTCTCCGTTGTCGACGGGTGGGGTTACCTCCGGGTCATCGCTGCACGCGACACACCCCAGTATGCAGAACAGGGCCGCACATACCATCCTGAAGGTGAAATTTCGTACCATAAGGAAAAATGTTTAAGAGTTAAATAAAAAAGGCAGGTCCGGCGAAGAGTCTCTCCGAACCGACGGCAAGATAGGAAAAATATTCCGAACGGACCGGAATTCGGGACAATAAAATCGTACATATTTTCAAGAATATGCAAATAACCGCCCGAATCGGGCCGCTTCCGCGTCCGGGTTTCGCAGCAGCCCCGACCGAAAACGTCGGATTTCCGCAACTATTTCTTATCGGACCGGCTCTTTTTTACCAGAAATTTACGTATCTTTGCCGCGTGTTAGGAAAATAACAATACTGTAAGAACACACAATAAACTAAAATCGAACAATTATGATTTACTCGCACGAAGTGCAACAGATGTGTTGCGTAAAGAAGGGTGCCGCTCACGCTTCGGCTCCGATTCCGGAGGAGGGCAAATGGGTACGCGCCAAGGAAATCAAGGATATCTCGGGCCTGACGCACGGCATCGGCTGGTGCGCTCCCCAACAGGGAGCCTGCAAGCTGACGCTCAACGTGAAGGACGGCATCATCCAGGAGGCCATGGTCGAGACCATCGGCTGCTCGGGCATGACCCACTCGGCCGCCATGGCTTCGGAGATCCTTCCCGGCAAGACGCTGCTCGAGGCGCTGAACACCGACCTGGTTTGCGACGCCATCAACACCGCCATGCGCGAGCTGTTCCTCCAGATCGTGTACGGCCGCACCCAGTCGGCCTTCTCGGAGGGCGGTCTGGTGATCGGCGCTTCACTGGAGGACCTGGGCAAGGGTCTGCGTTCGCAGGTGGGCACCATGTTCGGCACGCTCGCCAAGGGCACCCGCTACCTGGAGATGGCCGAGGGCTACTGCACCCGCATGGCGCTGGACGAGGAGAACCAGGTGATCGGCTACGAATTCGTGCACCTCGGCAAGTTCATGGAGATGGTAAAGAAGGGCGTACCCGCCGAGGAGGCGCTGGCCAAGGCGAAGGGTCACTACGGCCGCTTCGACGATGCCGCCAAATACATCGATCCCCGTCAGGAATAATCCACGCATTGTTAAAAGATAAAAACCGAAAAAAAGATATGGCAAATTTATTTGAGAGTTACGACCGCCGCATAGAGCATATCAATGCGGTACTGGCTGAATACGGAATCAACGGCGTGGAGGATGCGAAGGCGATTTGCGACGCGAAGGGCATCGATCCCTACACCACGTGCAAGGAGACGCAGCCCATCTGCTTCGAGAACGCCGCATGGGCCTACGTCGTAGGCGCCGCCATCGCCATCAAGAAGGGCTGCACGAACGCCGCCGACGCTGCCGAGGCCATCGGCATCGGTTTGCAGGCATTCTGCATCGCCGGATCGGTCGCCGACGACCGTAAGGTCGGTATCGGCCACGGCAACCTGGCCGCCCGTCTGCTCCGCGAGGAGACCGAGTGCTTCGCCTTCCTGGCCGGCCACGAGTCGTTCGCCGCAGCCGAAGGCGCCATCAAGATCGCCGAGATGGCCAACAAGGTGCGTCAGAAGCCGCTTCGCGTCATTCTGAACGGTCTGGGCAAGGATGCCGCGCAGATCATCTCGCGCATCAACGGTTTCACCTACGTTCAGACCGAGTTCGACTACTACTCGGGCGAGCTGAAGATCGTCAACGAGACCCCCTACTCGAAGGGTCTCCGCGCCAAGGTCCGCTGCTACGGAGCCGACGACGTCCGCGAGGGCGTAGCCGTGATGTGGAAGGAGGATGTCGACGTCTCGATCACGGGCAACTCGACCAACCCCACCCGTTTCCAGCACCCGGTAGCCGGCACCTATAAGAAAGAGCGCACGCTCGCCGGCCGCAACTACTTCTCCGTAGCATCGGGCGGCGGCACGGGCCGCACCCTGCACCCCGACAACATGGCGGCAGGTCCCGCTTCGTACGGTATGACCGACACGATGGGCCGCATGCACTCCGACGCCCAGTTCGCCGGTTCGTCGTCGGTACCCGCCCACGTGGAGATGATGGGCTTCCTGGGTATGGGCAACAACCCGATGGTGGGCGCTACGGTCGCCGTAGCAGTCGCCATCGCCGAGGCCATGAAATAATCCGCACCGTTCCGATACGGTTTCGAGCCGCCCGCTGTCCGGGCGGCTCTTTTGTTTTTGATATCTCCGGCAAAAGGGCTATCTTTGTGACGGAGGAGGTGCCGGATAATTGCGAACCGCAAACCGTTCTGTCACCCCGAGCGCAGACGAGGGGTCCCGAGGGTCGGACCAGCGGGACCCCATGCGAATCACTCCCGGCGAATGTTCTGAAGCGTCGGGACCTTTCGACTGCGGGCCTCCGGCCCTCCGCTCAAGGCGGCAGGGGCGTCCTGAATAATTGTGAATTGAGAATTGTGCATTGCGAATCGAAAACACCGGCCGACGGCCTGCCCATGCCGCGCAGGCTTTGGGCCATCCTGGCGGTAGCGTTCGGCGTCTCGCTGTCGGTGATCGACGCCACGATCTCCAACGTGGCGCTGCCGACCATCGCCCTGCAGCTGGGCGTTACGGAGGCCGACTCGATCTGGGTCATCAACGCCTACCAGCTGGCTACGGTCGCCACCCTGCTCGCCTTCTCGGCACTGGCCGACGTCATCGGCTACCGGCGCGTCTACATCGGCGGGCTCACCCTCTTCACCCTCGCCTCGCTGGGCTGCGCCCTTTCGCAGTCGCTCCCGATGCTCGTCCTCGCCCGCGCTGTGCAGGGTCTGGGAGCCTCGGCGGTAGCCAGCATCAACACCACACTGATCCGCATCATCTATCCCCGTCAGCAGCTGGGCCGCGGACTGGGCATCAACGCCACGGTGGTCGCCGTGTCGTCGGTCGTCGGCCCCACCCTGGCCTCCGCCATCCTCTCGGCGGCGCCCTGGCCGTGGCTGTTCGCCGTCAACCTCCCCGTAGGAGCGGCCGCCATCGCCCTGAGCTGGTTCTTCCTGCCCGCCAACCCCGTCCGAAACCCGAACCGCCGCTTCGACTGGCGCGCCGCAGCCCTGAACGGCTTCACCTTCTGCCTGCTGATCGGCTCGATCGAGGGCTATTCGCACGGGCTGGATGCGAAATGGGCGGCGGCCGGGCTGTTGCTGCTGCTCGTCGTGGGCCGGACATTCGTCCGGAGCCAGCTGAAGCAGAAAAACCCCATCCTCCCCTTCGATCTGCTGCGCATCCCGATCTTCTCGCTCTCCGTACTGACCTCGGTCACCTCGTTTCTGGCGCAGATGGCCGCCATGGTCGCCCTCCCCTTCTACCTGCAGCACGTGCTGGGCTACACCGACGTTCGGACCGGACTGCTGATGAGCGCCTGGCCGGCCGTCATCATGGTGGTGGCACCGCTGGCCGGACTGCTCGTCGAACGCCTGCACGCCGGACTGCTGGGCGGCATCGGCCTGCTCGTCATGGCGACAGGACTCTTCTCTCTCCTGCTGCTGCCCGATTCTCCAGACGATTTCGACCTGATCGTCCGCCTCGCCGTCGCCGGCATCGGTTTCGGACTGTTCCAGTCGCCCAACAACAGCATCCTCATCGCCTCGGCACCGCCCGAGCGGAGCGGCAGCGCCAGCGGCATGCTGGCCTCGGCCCGCCTGCTGGGCCAGACCTCCGGCGCCGCTCTGGTCGCCGCGCTCTTCCGCCTCTACGAACCCGCCACGGGTTGTCATATCACCTTAGGAATCGCAGCCGCCCTCGCTCTCTTCGGATCGCTTGTCAGCTTCTCGCGCCTCTCCCTGCCGCTGCCGGAACCCCTCCGCCGAAAGGGCTGACCCGCACACCTATTATAAAGTAACCGAATACTCCGGAAAGCCCTCGGCGAGACCGGCCGCACGCCGCCGGAACTGCCGAAGATTAAATTTCAGAACCCGCACCGGACGAATCCCCCGCCGCACCCCGGCCGCAGCCATGGACGGGCCTAAAATTCTGGATACGATAATATTCGTGCGGCACCGCCGCAGCTGCGGCTGCGGCATCCGGGAGCCCTTAGCCGAGCAGATCGCCCGAACCCGAACGCCAGGCTCCGCGGAACCTTACTTTTTGATAGCAGGCCGACGCTGCGAAGCCCCGTCCGGCCCGAAGATTCGAATCGGAAAGGAGCGAAAAAGGGGGCGAAAAGGGGCGATTTTCGGCAAAAATTACGATTCGTAAGCAAAATGACATTTATTCGGACGTTTCATAATCGGCGCCGAAACATATCGAAAAGATCGTCGTTTCGTTAATTTTTTTAAGAAAAATATTTGTTCGCTGGATATATTTTTTTTATATTTGCACTGAACTTTTTATTTTACAAAACTAATAAAATTAACGCTTATGATTAGAAAACTTGTACTATCGTTAGTTGCGGTTCTGAGCGTAGCTGCCATGGCAGTGGCCCAGAACAAGCAAGTATCGGGTAGAGTAAGCGGCGAGGACGGCAATCCGATCGTAGGAGCCACCGTGCTTGTAGAGGGATCGACGACCTCGGGTACGTCGACCAACATCGCCGGAGAGTTTGCTCTGCGTGCCCCGGTGAACGGTAATCTGGTGGTTTCGTTCATCGGTTACGAGAGCCAGGTGGTCGCCATCAACGGCCAGACCAATCTGGAGGTGGTACTGAAGGAGGACACGAAGAGCATCGACGATGTGATCGTGGTCGCTTTCGGTCAGGCCAAGAAAGAGGCCTTCACCGGTTCTGCCGGCATCGTCAAATCGGATGATATCGCCAAAGTACAGACTTCGAACGTCGCTCAGGCACTGGCCGGTCAGGTATCCGGCGTGCAGCTGTCCAACTCCACGGGCGCCCCGGGCTCGTCGCCTTCGATCCGAATCCGCGGATTCAGCTCGATCAGCGCCAGCCAGGAGCCGCTCTTCATCGTGGACGGCGCTCCTTACGAGGGTGACCTGAACAACATCAACCCGAATGACATCGAGTCCATGACCGTCCTGAAGGACGCCGCCTCGAACGCCCTGTACGGTGCCCGCGGTGCCAACGGCGTCATCATGATCACCACCAAGCGCGCCAAGGGCCGCGACGCCATCGTGACCGTAGACGCCAAGTGGGGTGTGAACTCGCGCGCCACCAAGGACTACGACTACATCACCGATCCGGGTCAATACTACGAAACGCACTACCACGCCCTCTACTCGAAGTTCCTCTCCGACGGTCAGACCGCGGCCAATGCCATGATTCTGGCTAACAACCAGCTGGTTTCGTCCGAGGAGGGCGGTCTGGGCTACAACGTCTTCACCGTACCCAACGGCCAGTACATGATCGGCTCGAACGGCCGGATGAACCCCGCCGCCACGCTGGGCCGCCGGGTGACCTACAAAGGTCAGGACTATTGGCTGACCGCCGACGACTGGAATGACGAAGCCTACGAGAACTCGTTCCGTCAGGAGTACAACGTCAGCGTCTCGGGCTCTACCGACCGCTCGAACTTCTACGCTTCGTTCGGCTACCTGAACAGCAAGGGTATCGTCCAGGGTTCGGACATGTACCGCTACACGGCCCGTCTGAAGGCCGACTTCCAGGCCAAGAAGTGGCTCAAGGTGGGTGCCAACGCATCCTACGCCAACTTCGACTGGAATTCGCTGAATGCCGACGGCGAGGGCGAATCGACGGCCAACGTCTTCGCCTTCACCTCGTCGATGGCTCCGATCTATCCGGTTTACGTGCGCGACGGCATGGGCAATGTCATGTACGACCAGTACGGCATCAAGATGTACGACTACGGTAACGGCATGAACGCCGGCATGACGCGTCCCGTCTTCGCCAATGCGAACGCCCTGCTGGACAGCCAGCTCAACCCCAACAACTCGAACGGTAACGCCTTCTCGGGTTCGGCCTTCGCCGACTTCACGCTCTACGAGGGTCTGAAAGTGACCCTGAACGTGGGCATGAACCTCGACGAGACGCGCTACTCCTCGATGCTGAACCGTTTCTACGGTCAGTTCGCATCGCAGGGCGGTATCCTGAGCAAGCAGCACAACCGCTCGTTCTCCTACAACCTGCAGCAGCTCATCAACTACTCGAAGACCTTCGCCGAGCATCACTCGATCGACATCATGGCCGGTCACGAGTACTACAACTACAGCACGGCCCTCCTGAACGGTTCGCGCTCGAACATCTTCCTGGACGGCAACGACGAGCTCGCCAATGCCCTGGTCGACGGTTCGGTAACGTCCTACTCGGGCGAGTACAACAACGAGGGTTACTTCGGCCGCGTACAGTACGACTACGACGAGCGTATCTTCGTCAGCGGTTCGTACCGTCGCGACGCCTCCTCGCGCTTCCACCCCGATCACCGCTGGGGTAACTTCTGGTCGGCTGGCGCCGCCTGGCTGATCAACCGCGAGAGCTGGTTCAACGTCAAGTGGATCGACATGCTGAAGCTCAAGGCTTCGATCGGTTCGCAGGGTAACGACAACATCGGCGCATACCGCTATACCCACAACTACCAGATCGTCAACTCGGCCTCGAAGCCGGGCGTGATCTTCACCGCACAGGGTAACGAGAACATCACCTGGGAGACCAACACCAACTTCAACGTCGGTGCCGAGTTCGACCTCTTCAAGGGCCGTCTGTCCGGTTCGTTCGAGTATTTCTACCGCAAGACCACCGACATGCTCTTCGCATTCCCCGTGGCTCCTTCGATGGGTTACTCGAGCTACTATGCCAACATCGGCGACATGCGCAACTCGGGTATCGAGCTGAACCTGAACGCCGTGCTGCTCAACCGCAAGAACGTGCAGTGGAACTTCGGTCTGAACCTGACCCACTACAAGAACAAGATCCTCAAACTGCCCGAGGAGCGCAAGACCGCTAAAACCATCGAGGGCTACGAGGGCTTCGCTTCGGGCAGCTACTTCTTCACCGAGGGCGAGTCGCTCCACACCTTCTACATCCCGAAGTATGCCGGCGTGAAACCCGACACGGGTGAGTCGATGTGGTACACGACCAACCCCGAGACCGGAGCCATCGAGACCACGACCGCCTATCAGCAGGCTACCTACTACACCTCCGGCAATGCCATCGCCGATCTCTACGGTGGTTTCAATACGAGCATCGCCTTCTTCGGTGTGGACGTAAGCGCCAGCTTCACCTACCAGATCGGCGGTCTGGCCTACGATTCGGGCTACGCCGGTTCGATGACCTCGCCCGTAGGCACTTCGGTCGGTATGAACATGCACAAGGACCTGCTGAACGCATGGACTCCCGAGAATCCCGAGTCCAACATCCCGCGTCTGCAGTACAACGACCGCTACACGGCCGCTGTTTCCGACCGCTTCCTGACGGATGCCAGCTACCTGAACATCCAGAACATCCAGGTAGGTTACACCTTCCCGCACAAGTGGACCTCGAAGTTCGGCGTACACTCGCTGCGCGTCTACCTGGCATGCGACAATGTGTTCTACTGGTCCTACCGCGACGGTTTCGATCCCCGCTACTCGTTCACGGGTTCGACCAACAACGCTACCTACTCTCCGATCCGCACCATCTCGGGCGGTATTACGGTTCAGTTCTAATCGGCAACACATAAAAAAGAATGAATATGAAAAACATACTGAAATTGATAACCGCTTCCGCGCTCTCCGCAACGCTCTTCAGCAGCTGCATCAAAGAGGTGGAGCCGACGAACGGAGCGGTTTATAATCAGGTGAAGGATCGCGTGGACGCGATGGTGGCCGGTATTCCCGGCGCCATGGTGCAGCCCGGGTTCGCCGGCGTCGGCGAGCACAACGACTTCGGCTATCCTTCGCTGATCATGGCTCGCGAGAGTATGGGAGAGGATTTCGTACACGGCGGTAACCTCGGTTACAACTGGTTCTACGCCTACGGCGACAATACCTCGTGGGGCTACACCTACGGTCTTGCCGCACACTTCTGGAACAGCTACTGGCCCTGGGTCAAGGCCTGCAACGACGTGCTGAAGACGGTCAAGAGCACCAACGGCGACCCCACCTACATGGGTCTGGCCTACGCCTACCGCGCCTTCTTCTACCTCGACATGGTGCGCCTGTACGAGTTCAAGACGAACCCCTACACCTCCGCACCCGATGTAGTCGGTCTCTCGATTCCGATCGTTACCGAGGATACGACCGAGCAGATGGCCGCCAACAACCCCCGTGCTACGGTCGATGCCGTTTACGAACTTATCTTCAGCGACCTGGAGAATGCAGAAAAGTATCTGAAGAGCTACGCCCGCACCGAGGCCAACATGCCGAATCTGGCTGTCGTTTACGGTCTTTACGCCCGTGCCTACCTGGAGCGCGGCGAGAAGTCGGCCGACAACTATGCCAAGGCTGCCGAATACGCCCGCAAGGCGATCGACGCTTCGGGCTGCACCGTGCTGACGCAGGATCAGTGGATCAACGGCTTCAACAGCGTTTCGACCCAGAACTCCTGGATGTGGGCGATGGTTCAGGAGAGCGAGAACGTCTCGAACCTGATGAACTTCGTCGCCTTCATGTCCAACGAGCAGGATTTCGGCTACGGAATGATGGGTCAGGGTGCCGCTTTCTGCATCAGCAAGGCTCTCTACGACCAGATTCCCGCATCGGACTTCCGCAAGTACAGCTGGATCGATCCGGCCCGCGGCCGCTACCACCACTATCAGATCATCTACCCCGACCGCGAGGCATTCCTGAGCGAGTGCGAGGATTATGCCAACATCAAGTTCAAGCCGGCCAACGGCGATACCGTATCGCCGAAGACGGGTGCCGCTACCGACATTCCGCTGATGCGCGTCGAGGAGATGTACCTGATCGAAGCCGAGGCTGCCGGCAAGGCTAACCTGAGCGAGGGCAAGCGACTGCTGAACGAGTTCGTCAGAACCCGCAACGCATCCTACGACTGCTCGGCCATCTCCTCCTTCGAGGCCTTCCAGAAGGCTGTGATCCTTCAGAAGCGTATCGAGTTCTGGGGCGAGGGTATCGTACTGTTCGACTACAAGCGTCTGCGCCTGGGTCTGAACCGCGGTTACAACGGATCGAACTTCTCGAACAACCAGATCTACAACTGCGAGGAGATCGCTCCCTGGTGGAACCTCTGCATTCCCCGTACCGAGATTCAGAACAACCGGGGCATTCCGCAGGAGTTGAACAACCCCGATCCGTCGGGCAGAGTCTAACGGAATGACGCATTAACGCAAAACAAATAACAGCATATGAAAACATTGAAATATATCTTATTGGCGATCGTCGCGCTGGCAGGCTTCACGGCCTGCTCCGACGACGATACCGATCCCGCAAACGGTATCAACGGCTACGGCGTCTATTTCCCCGTAAACGCTTCGTCTAAGATCGAGATCAGCGAAGGCCAGAACACGGTTCTCGTGCCGGTCATGCGCAGCTCGAACGCCGGAGAGTTCAGCACCCGCGTCCTCTTCAATCCCGGAGAGGAGAGTGCGGAGATCTTTACGGTGAACCCGACCGTTCGTTTCGCCGACGGCGAGACGACGGCCCACGTCGAGATCTCGTTCTCTTTCCGCGACCTGGAGTTCAGCACCCCCTACTCGATGACGCTCTCGCTGGCCGACGGCACCCACTCCACGGCCTACGGCGCCGCTCAGTACACCTTCTCGATCATCTACGATCCGTGGACGCTTCTCGAAGAGAAAGCCATCTGGCAGGATGACATCATCTGCAGTGTCTTCGATGTCAAGTCGTTCCTCAACACGGAGGCCGACCTCTACGAAAGCCCCCTCAAGAAGGGTCTCTACCGTCTGGGCAACGTCTACTCGCCCGAGCTCATCGCTGCCATGTTCGGTGCTTCTCCCGCAGAGGTAGCCAGCATGTGCCGTGAAGCCTACATCGTCGTCGACGCATCGAATCCCGACAAGGTTATCATCCAGCCCTCTGAAATCGGATTCATGATCAACCCGGAGTATGGTTGGATGTCGATTGCTTCGGCTTGCTCGGATTTCTTCCAAGGCATAGAAGAAGACCTTTATGGTCAGTTAAAAGACGGCGTGATCACGTTCCCCGTGAAAGGTATTCTGCTCAATCTGCCGCTCTACAACAACGACTCGTGGCTCTATGCCAACAACTCGGGCAAGACCCGCATTGTTCTGCCTGGCGGCAACGCAGTCGATCCGATGGTAGAGGCTACCTTCGAGGGCATCTTCACCGATGTGGACGGTCTGCCTTCGGCCATCTTCAACGCTCAGAGAAACAGCGATGCCGCTTCGTTCCGCTATGCAACGGTGGAGGGCGACATCTCGGCCGACGAAACTGCCATCGCCGAAACGAGAGCCGGAATCATCGACGGAAGCATCCCGTCCGTGAGCGTATCCGAAGACGGCCAGTTCTCGGTAACCCTCAACAGCAACGGTGAGTTCACCCTCGTACTGGTTCCCTACAGCGCCGACGGCGATGCAATCGGTGCCGCTGCGGCCGTTCCCTTCGAGTACACCTCGGGGGGGGGAATCTCGCCGTCCCAGTTCGCAGCCGAATTCAACATCACGGACATCGACGAGACCTGGGCTACCGTCAACATCACGCCCAATGCCGACAATCTGCTCTACCTCTGGGATGTAATTCCCACTGCAGATCTGCAGGGGCTGCTCGAGGAGTACGAGACCATCGGACTCTATTTCCAGGACTACATCAACTATCTGGTTCAGGTCGTTTATCCCCAGCAGGGTGTAAACGTAACGATTCCGGAGGTCGTAGAGTCGCTGGCGACCAAAGGTCCCGTCAAGGACCTGGAGGTCGACTCCTTCGATCCGGATACCGAGTACACCGTATTCGCTTTCTGCATCAACAAGAACACGGCGGCTCCCCGCTCCGAAGCCTCGACCAAGACCTTCAAAACGGCGGCTGTCGGCCAAATGGATCCGGAGTACTCCGCATGGATCGGCACCTGGACCGTAACCTCGACCAAGACCGAAAAGACCAACACTCCGCAGAGTTTCGATATCAATGTATCGATCAAGAAGTCGAACAAGGCGTTCAACATCACCGGATGGGGAACGAGTCCCGTCAATGACGTCGCCCTCTATGCTTTATGGCAGAAGGACGAGAATACCGGCAACAAGGCGCTGATGGGCATTCCCGAGCAGTTGACCACGCGGAAGCAGAACTCGCAGTACGGTCCCGGTACCGTCGCTCTCTTTGCCCGTTGCTACGACAGCAAGAATGGTTATATCTGCTGGGGCAGTGGCGAGGATATCGCTCTGTACGGCACGCTCTCCGGCGACGCTAACGGT
Source organism: uncultured Alistipes sp. (assembly GCA_910577475.1). GTDB lineage: Bacteria > Bacteroidota > Bacteroidia > Bacteroidales > Rikenellaceae > Alistipes. The sequence continues at coordinate 47,292 of CAJTLJ010000010.1, read as the reverse complement.
CAGCTGGTAGGAGGCGAAGGTACGCAGGATAACGTGACTCTTCCGTTCACCGGTGCCGATTTATTCCTGCTGCTCGACGACGGAAGCAGTCTGCTCGGTTACTCGAAAGACTACGCAGTTGGGCCCTTCACTCTCGTGAAGAAAGCCGGTGCTGCAGCCAAGAGCCTCTCGAAGAGCGGTAAGTTCTCGATCCCGACCTACAACCTGACGCCGCGTATGAACGTGACGCCCCGCATGGAGCGTGTTCAGTATCTGAAGCAGGTGAACCTGGTAGAGCTCCGATAGCCATACCGAATCCAAACAGCAAGCCGCAGTCCGACGCATCGGACTGCGGCTTTTTTGTCCCTTAAGCGGAACACCGTCAAATGCCCCCGACTGCCGGACATTCGCCGATACGGTTCACCGGGTTCGTTGATCCGCCCCCCCCGACTTCGCAGCTGCGCTCGGAATGACAAGAAAATATCAGGAGAGAGGAGGGACCGCCGAAGCCGCACAGTCGAAACATCCCGAACCTCGCCGGCCCCCATTCCACGCAGAGCGCCCCGCCGATTGATTCGGCAGGGCGCTCTGCATGACGGTAAAAACAGCCTTACATCTTCACCTTCAGGATAGCCTTGCGGATCGGACCCTCGCCCACCAGCGGGGCATGGCCGTCCTCGGGCAGCAGGATGGTGAACTGGCCGGGACGCAGGTAATAGTAGGTCTGCGGCTCGTCGTCGAAGAACTGGATGTCCTTCTCGGCATTGAAAGTCTCCTTCGGCTGCTTCAGGTCGGCACGCTCACTCCAGCCGAAACCCTCGGTACCGCGCAGCACGACCTGCACATCCAGATAGTCGTTGTGCACCTCCAGCTTGGCCTCGGCCTTGCTCTTCAGGTCGCGCTCCACCAGATTGAGGAAAATCTCCTTGCCCTCGATCTCATACTTACCGGGCTCCAGCGTCGACAGATCGACCCTCTTCAGGTACTCGAACGCCCTCTCCAGGCGCGGATTCACGCTGTAATACAGCGCTGCATTTTTCAAAGAATCTACAATCATCGTATTCGATATTTAAGTTGAAGTCAGTTCACCCTCTTGCGGAATTTGACCACCACGGGCCGGTGGTCCGAATAGTCGACATCGGGCGTATCGTAGAAAAGCACCTCATAGCGGGGCGACAACAGCACGAAGTCGATCCGAAGCATATTGCTGAAACCCCGATAAGTGGAGGAGTAGCCTTTCCCAGCCTCGCTGAAAGCGTCGACCACTCCGTGTGACATCGTATGATAGACACTGGACATGGGCGTATCGTTGAAATCCCCGCAGACGATGCGCGGATAGGGCGATTGGGCCATCGCCCGGGCTACTGTGTCGGCCTGCGCGGCCCGGGCGATGCAGTTGTCGCGGAACCGCCGGACAATCGAACGCATCTTCTCCTCGCGGGCCGTGTCGCTCAGGAAACGGTCGGGCGAGAGGAACTCATCGTCAGCCGAAGTAATCTGGGTCGAGTGCAGGTGGTTCGTATAGACCCGCAGCGTGTCGCCGGTCAGCGACAGATCGACCCACAAGGCGCGGATCGCGGAGGTATCGGCGACATGACCCCAGCGCAGGATCGGATAGCGTGAATAGACCACGCATCCGGTCCGCGGATCGGCCGGCGTGGAGTGGTAGCCTGCCAGCAGCGAGTCGATCAGCTCCCGCGTACCGCCGCCCGTCGAGGGGGTGAACTCCTGCATGCAGAGGATATCGGGAGCCACGCCCCGCACCCAGGCCAGCAGGCTGTCGCGGCTGCAAGTGCCGTCGGAAGCGAAGAAATTGCGCACGTTATAAGTCATTACCGTCACGATGTCGCGGCCCTTGACCGTCGCACCGTAGTCGCGCCGGAACTCGGGGCGCAGAAAGAGATTCAGGTAGAAGAGACCGATGAAGACCGGTACGATCATCACGGAGGCCCAGATCCACCGCCACCGGATGATCCAGTAGAGCATCAGGCAGACCGTCGCGACATAGGTCGCCGGAGCGACCAGCCCCAGCACGGGCAGGAGCCATCCGCGGGTGGAGAGATACGGAACCAGATAGGTGAAAAGCATCAACGCCGCCACGACCGCGCTCACGCACACCATTACCCCGTCGATCAAAGCCATGACGGGGCTCCGCTGCTCACCGCGGCGGCCTTTGTCGCAGATACTGCGTGTCTCGCTCCGGTAGAATTCGGCCATGACGCAAGAGATCAGAAGAAGATTTTACGGTTCTTCCGCCAGTACCAGAGCAGCAGAAATCCCCACAGCATACCGCCCAGATGGGCGAAATGGGCCACGCCGGACTGGCGGCCGGACATGCCGAAGAAGAACTCGATCAGACCGTAGATCAGCACAAACCACTTGGCCTTGATCGGCACGGGCGGAATCATCAGCATGATGATCGCATTGGGGTGCATCACCCCGTAGGCCAGCAGCAGGCCGAACACGGCGCCCGAAGCACCCACGGTCGGCACCTGAAGCAGCATCCGGGCCGTCAGGCTCGTCTCGCCGTAGAGCGACACGGCATGGTTGTACTCGACCCACCCCACCCCGAGCTGCAACAGCGCAGCGCCGATGCCGCAGACCAGATAATAGGTAAGAAAGCGCTGCGAGCCGAGCTCGTATTCGAGCGTGCGCCCGAACATCCACAACGCGAACATATTGAAGAAAAGATGCTCCAGCCCGCCGTGCAGGAACATGTAGCTCACCACCTGGAACGAATGGAAAAAGGGGCTCTCGGCATTGAAAAGCGCCAAATAACCGATGATCTCATTCCCGATAGGGAGCAGCGAGGTCGCCAACAGCATGATACAGTTGGCAATAATCAGATTTTTGACCACGGGAGGGGTCTGTAAGTAGAGTCTCTGCATAGGGCTTGTACGTTGACAAAAAAGGCAAATATAACAAATTCGGCAGTTCGCCGCAAAAAATCGGTCCTACATTTCGCATTCAGGCGAGTTTGGCCTTGAGCTCGGCCAGCGTCAGTTCCGCCATCACGCTCTTGCCCGACGGGGTGAAGCTCCGCTCCGCACACTCGGCCAGCGCATCCAGCAGGCTCCGCACCTCTTCGTCCGTGAAGAGGCTCTTCCGGCGGCCGACACCCGCACGGGCCATCGTCGCCGCCAGCTTCCCGCGGCGCATCTCCTCGCCCGAAACGGGGAGTTCGAAGAGCCGCAGCAAATCGTAGACCAGCACGTCCAGCTGGTCGGCAGGCATATCGGCCGGCGTACCCTTCACCCGGACAGCACCGCCCCCCGCCAACTCCAGATCGAATCCCAGGGCGGCGAAATCGACCAGATTCTCCTCCAGCAGGGCATATTCGGACTCCGAAAGCAGCAGCTGTTCGGGGAACAAGAGCTGCTGGCTGACGGCCGATCCGCTCTTCAGCAGCAACAGATACTCCTCGTAGAGGACGCACTCGCGGGCCCGGTTCAGGTCTACCGCCATCAGCCGGTCGCCGTAGAGCGCCGCAGCATACCCTTCGGGCAGCCGGACGAACTGCGTGAAGCGCTCCGGCTCGGAGGGTTCGATCAGACAGGGCTGCCCGGCCGTCTCGGTCGAGGCCACGAAGTCGAAACCGTCGCCCGAGCGGAAATCCTCGAATCCATCGGCCACCGGGGCCTCCTCGCCCACCGTGCCGCTCTCGATCGTAAACTCGTCCGAAGGACGGAACCCGGAGGAGACGTCCGACAGCCGCGCCGGGCGAACCATCGAGCGCGGCATGCCGTAATCCTCCTGAAAGGGGTTGTAATCCATATCGGAGCGCGACGGGGGCTCCGCGTAGAAGGCATTGCGCTCCATGACGGGTATATCTACCTGCCCCGCGTCGTCGAAATCCATCATCGGCACGGCGCCCGTCTTGCCGAGCGTCTCCCGCACGGCAGCATTCACGATCTGCCACACCGCCTCTTCGTCGGCGAACTTCACCTCGGTCTTCTGCGGATGGACGTTCACGTCGATCCGCTCGGGATCGATCTCGAAATAGAGAAAGAACGACGGAAAACTCCCTTCGGGAATCAGCTTCTCGTAGGCCTTCAGGACCGCCTTCTGGAAATAGGCCGAGCGGAAATAGCGGCCGTTGACGAAGAAATACTGGTCGGGCCTGGTCTTGCGGGCCGCGGCCGGACGACCCACATAGCCCTTCAGCTTGACGATCGAGGTATCGGCCACCACCTCCAGCAGGTTGTGTTTCACGGCAGCCCCCACCACGTCGACGATGCGGCCGGCCAGCGACGCCGGCTGCAAGAGGTAGACCGGCGCATCGTTGTTGTAGAGTTCGAAGCGCACCTGCGGATTGCAGAGCGCCACGCGCTGGAACTCGGCCTTGATATGCCCGGCCGAGACATTCGACTTCTCCAGGAACCGGCGGCGGGCCGGGACGTTGTAGAAGAGGTTGCGCACCATGAACTGCGACCCCGCCGGGCAGGATACGACGGTCTGTCCGGCGAACTGCCCGCCGTTGATCTCGGTCACAGTGCCCAGCTCGTCCTCGGGCTGACGGGTGCGCAGCTCCACCTGCGCGACGGCCGCAATCGAGGCGAGCGCCTCGCCGCGGAATCCGAAAGTATCGAGTTTGTAGATATCCTCCGCCGTGCGGATCTTGCTGGTGGCGTGGCGGTCGAAGGCCAGCCGGGCGTCGACGGGCGACATGCCGCAGCCGTTGTCGACGATCTGGATCAGGTCGCGGCCTCCCTCGCGGAAGTTGACCGCCACGCAGGTGGCCCCCGCGTCGATGGCATTCTCCATCATCTCCTTCACCACCGAGGCCGGGCGGTTGACCACCTCTCCGGCCGCGATCTGGTTGGCGACGACTTCGGGTAAAAGTTGTATTCTGTCGCTCATTCCGCCTGATAGTCGTTCGGAACGATCGTTATGGGGGCATAGGGGTCGAACCCGTCGTACTCGTCGACGGCGACCGTCGCCGGCTGCTGACGCACCCGCAGGAACACGTCGGCCAGCCGGGGGTAGAGAATGCCCAGGAACAACAGCACGAGCGCAATGCCCACGACCATCTTCCACATCCGCATCTGCCCCTCGCGGGCCTCCCGGGCCCGGCGTGCGGCACGCGCCTCGCGCTGCGTGCGGATATACTGTCCGGGAACATACTCCTTGTCGGCATCCTCCAGACGCCGGCCGCTCAACTCGGCCCGCCGCTGTTCGCGGGCCTCCTTCTGGGGGTCGTAGTAGCGCGGGGTGTATTGAAAGCGGTTGGCATGCTTCTTAAACGGCGTAAATCCCAACATAACGATTGCTCTGAAACAGGTTAAAGGTCAAAGGTAGCGATTTCGGGGCGAAAATCCAATTTTCACCGCCGGTCTCTACCGGAAAAAGTTCTTCATGCGCTCGAAGATGTTCTGGTTCTTCACCGGCGCGGCCTGCTGGAACGACGGCTGCCCGGCGAGTTTCTCCACCAGCGCCTTCTCTTCGGAGGTCAGCTTGTCGGGAATGGTAATGTCGACCACCACCAGAATATCGCCCCGGCCGTACCCGTTCACGTCGGGCAGACCCTTGCCGCCCAGCCGCAGCACCTTGCCGGCATGCGTTCCGGGAGCTATCTTGATCTTGGCGCGTCCGTCGATGGTGGGCACCTCGACCGTACCACCCAGCAGCGCGGTCGTGACCGTGATGTTGAGATTGTGGATCAGGTCGCTGCCGTCGCGGACCAGTTCGGGGTTCGCCTCCTCCTCGATCAGCACCTGCAGGTCGCCGTTCACGCCGCCGCGGCGGGCTGCATTGCCCTTGCCGCTGACCGTGAGCACCATTCCCTCGCCTACTCCGGCGGGAATCCGGATCTCCACGACCTCCTCGCCGCGCACCGTACCCTCGCCCTTGCACTTGTCGCACGGGGAGGTGATGACCTTGCCCGTACCGCCGCAGGTGGGGCAGACGCCCTGGGTCTGCATCCGGCCGAAGAAGGTGCTCTCCACCCGCATCACGTATCCCGAACCGCCGCAGGTCGAGCAGGTGGCGTAGCCGTTGGCATCCTTGGCTCCCGAGCCGCCGCACTTGTCGCAGGCGATCGTCTTGGTGATCTTGAGTTTCTTGGTCGTTCCGTTGGCGATCTCCGAAAGGGTAAGCCGCACCTTCACACGGATATCCGAACCGCGGCTCACGCGGGTGCCGCCGCCCGACGAGCGGAATCCGCCGCCGAAGTGACCGCCGAAGATGTCGCCGAACTGCGAGAAGATATCCTCCATCGAGAACCCTCCGCCGCTGAAGCCGCCGAAGCCTCCGGCACCGCCCGCCGCACCGCTCATGCCGGCATGGCCGAACTGGTCGTACCGGGCCCGCTTGTCGGGATTCGACAAGACATCGTAGGCCTCGGCCGCCTCCTTGAACTTCTCCTCGGCCTCCTTGTCGCCGGGATTCTTGTCGGGGTGATACTTGATCGCCGCTTTGCGGTAGGCCTTCTTTATTTCGTCTGCATTAGCGTTCTTCGCAACGCCCAGCACCTCGTAATAATCGCGTTTCTCTGCCATAATCTTCTATCGTTCCGTCTATTCACCGACAACCACCTTCGCAAACCGCAGCACCTTGTCGCCCAGTTTATAACCGGTCTGCACCACGTCGATCACCCGGCCCTTCTGCTCCTCGCCGGCAGCGAATCGGGCCACGGCCTCCATCAGCTCCTCGTCGAAGGGTTCGCCTTTGGCCTCGATCTCGGTCACCTTGCACTGGCGCAGCGTCTCCGAGAATTTCTGGGCGATCAGCTCCACACCGCGGCGCAGCGCCTCGATGTCATCGCTCTTGCCCATGGCATCCACGGCGCGCTGCACGTCGTCCATCACCGGAAGCACGGCCTTCAGCACCCCCTGACCGCCCGTCTCTACCAGCTCCATCTTCTCGCGCAGGGTGCGCTTGCGGTAGTTGTCGAATTCGGCGTGCAGGCGAACGTATTTGTCTTTCCACTCGGCAATGGTCCGTTCGTAATCCGGTGCAGGCTGCTCATCGGAAGCCTCGGCTGTCATTGTGTCAGCCGCAGTCTCCTCTCCGCCTGCCATATTGGCACGCGGGCCGCCGTCGCCCGCAGGGCAGGTTTCCTCCTGCCGGATCTCCGCTTCGGTCTCAATCGATTCATTATAAGACTTTTCCTTATTCATATCTTCGGGTTTTACTTTGTTTTTACGGAATAACATGAAAAAAATGTTCAAATTATATACCAACGATAAACAGGCAGGGGCGCTTCTGCAAATCGGGCAGACGGGTGCGCCGCCAGTCGGCAACCGACCGGGTGCGGATCCACTCGTCGGGAGCCGTAATATCCACGGCTACAGTGAGCAGCGTATCGGGCTGGCAGACCTGGAGCACCTGCTCCAGCAGCTTCTGATTCCGGTAGGGAGCCTCGATGAAGAGCTGGCTCTGACGCTCCGCCCGCGCCCGGTGCTCGAGCTGTCGGAGCGCCCGCGCCCGCTCGGGCGGCTTCACGGGCAGGTAACCGTTGAAGGCGAACGACTGGCCGTTCAGCCCGGAGGCCATCACGGCCAGCAGAATCGACGACGGCCCCACCAGCGGCACGACCCGAATGCCGCGGCGATGACACAGCGCCACGACCCAGGCTCCGGGGTCGGCCACGCCCGGCACCCCGGCTTCGGAGATCACCCCCGCCGAGCGCCCCTTCAGGAGCGGTTCGATCAGCTCTTCGACCTCCCGGCCGGCCGCCGTGTGTTCGTTCAGCTCACGAAATTCCAGGGTGTCGATCGGACGTCCGATGCCGGCCCGGGAGAGAAAACGGCGGGCCGAGCGCACGTTCTCGACGATGAAATAGTCCAGCGAAGCCATCACCTCGCGGTTCGCGGCCGGCAGCACCGACCAGGGGTCCCCCTCGTCCGCGATGGGACAGGGGATCATGTAGAGGGTTCCGTATCGTTTCTCCATCGGTTACTCTTTGAAATAGATTCGTTTCACACGTCCGGACACCGAGGTGAGCACCTCGTAGACAATCGTCCCCAGCACCCGGGCCATATCCTCGGCCGTATGCCCTTCGGCCGCCGAGAAGACGGTCGCCTCGTCGCCCTCCCGCGCCTCGGGAATGTCCGTGATGTCGATCATGCAGCTGTCCATGCAGATGCGCCCCACGATGGGGGCCGGTTTCCCGTGCACGAGCATCGACCAGCGGCCGCACCCGAGGTGACGGTCCAGCCCGTCGGCATAGCCGATGGGGACGGTGGCGGTCACGGTCTCGCGCAGCAGCACGCCGGCCCGGCCGTAGCCCACGGCATCCCCGGCGGGCAACCCGCGCTTGATCTGCACGATTCGGGTCTTCAGGGTCGACACGGGCCTCAACGCCGGGTTCCCGGGCGAGGCGAATCCGTAGAGGCCGATCCCCAGCCGGCACATGTCGAACTGCGCCTCGGGAAAACGTTCGATGGCGGCCGAGTTGGCCGTATGGCGGATGACGGGCCCGGGGAGCGCCGCCGCGATGAGGCCGCTCATCCTATCGTAGCGGGCGATCTGCTCCCGCGTGTAGCCATCCTGCTCGGGCATGTCGGCGCAGTTCAGATGCGAAAAGATCGTCGCCACGCGCACGGCCGACTGCCGCAGCAGCCGCTCGCAGAGCTCCTCCAGATCGGGTTCCGTGAATCCCAGCCGGTGCATGCCCGTATCGAGCTTGATATGGACGGGATAGTTTCGCTCACCGGCCCGCTCCACCGCTGCCTTGAAGTTCTCCAGCGAACGGAAATTATAGATTTCGGGCTCCAGCCGGTGGGCCACCATCGCATCGAAGCTCCCTTCGTCGGCATTGAGCACCACGACGGGCATGGAGATGCCCCGCTCGCGCAGCAGCACCCCCTCGTCGGCAAAGGCCACGGCCAAATAGTCCACTCCCTGATGCTGCAGCATCTGCGCCACTTCGAAATCGCCGGCGCCGTAGCTGCCCGCCTTCACCATCGCCACCAGTTTCGTCCCGGGGCGCAGCTTCGCACGGTGGTAGTTCAGGTTGTGGATCATGGCGTCGAGGTCGATCTCCAGGGTCGTGGTGTGGCTCTTGCGCTCCAGCGCATGCACCACCCGCTCGAACCGCTTCGACCGGCTCCCCTTGACCAGCACGACCCGGCCGGCGAAATCCTCGCTGCGCAGGTGGCGCAGCAGTTCGTCGGTCGTGGCGTAGAACGACTGGTCGGGGGCGTAGTTCCGCAAGGCGCGGCGCAGCTCGCCGCCCACACCGATGAAGCGCCCGACCCCCGTGCGGTTGCACATGCGGGCCACCTGGTCGTAGAGCGTCTCCGAATCGCCCCGCTGCTGCTCCATCTCCGAGAAAATCAGGGTCGTCGGACGGCCCATCGCCACCCCGTGCAGATAGTCCAGCGCCATGGAGAGCGAATTCAGATCGGAGTTGTAGGCGTCGTCAATCACCACCGAGCCGTTCAGCCCCTCCTTCAGCTCCAGCCGCATGGCTACGGGGAGCAGCCGGTCGAAATCGACGGCGGGATACCCCTCCGCACGGCAGAAGGCGGCGACCAGCTGGGCGTCGATCCGCCCCGCCTCGCCCAGCAGCGGACCGCAAGCCTTCGCGGGCAGTTCGCAGGCGGCCGCATCGATCAGCTCCCGGTCGGCGTAACGCTCGGCCAGCATCCGCGCCGGCAGTTCGTAGCGGCTGTGATAGATGATCCGCCGGGCCCCGGACGCCAACAGGGCCTTCTCGGCGCACTTCTGCTCGGGCGAGCGGAAGTTGCGGCCGTGCGCCTCGCCCAGCGAGGTGAAGATCACCGTATCGGGACGGACGATCCGCTCCAGCCGGGCCATCTCGCCCGGCCGTGAAATGCCGGTCTCGATCACGACCAGCTCCTCGTCGCCCGCGGCCATCAGTAGCGAGAGCGGTACGCCCAGCTGCGAATTGTAGCTCTTGGGCGAGCGGAAAAACTTCACCCCGGCCGGCACGGCCTGGGCGATCCACTCCTTGACTACCGTCTTTCCGTTCGAGCCCGTCACGGCGACCACTTCGCCGCGAAAGCCCGCCCGGTAGTGCGCAGCGAGGCGTTGCAGGGCCTCGATGGCATTTCCGACCGTCACCTGTCCGCAATCGGCCGGCAGTTCGACCGCACGTTCGGTCAGAAAGGCCTTCACCCCGCGGGCAGCCATCTGCGCCGCGTAGAGATGCGAGTCGTGGTTGGCGCCCCGCATGGCTACGAAGAGCGATCCCGCGTCGAACGTACAGCTGCGGCTGTCGGTCGAGAGGCTCGTCGCCTCCCGGTCGCGGCCCCGCAGCTCACCGCCGCAAATCTCCGCTATCTCCGACAATAGATATTTCATGACTATATTGTTTTAAATCTCCTATTCGAAAGTCACCACCGTGATGCCGGCGCCGCCCCGGTCGGCATGCTCGTCAACGGCCGACCGCACCTCGGGCACGGTTCGCAGATAACGGCGAATCTCCTCCTTGAGAGCGCCGGTGCCCTTTCCGTGCAGGATCGTCACGCTGCCCACGCCCACCATCAGGGCGTCGTCCACCAGATCCTGCACCGCCTCCAGCGCCTCCGCAGCCCGCATGCCGCGCACGTCGATGTGGTCCCTGAAGTTCAGTTTGCGGGCCGATATGTCGACCGCGACCACCGTGCGGGCCGTCGTGGGGCGGGTCGCCTCGCGATATTCGTTGTTCGAGACCACCGTGAGCAGCCCCGTGTCCACCGTCGTCAGAATCTGGCCGAAAGCCACCCGCGCCCGCTTGCCCTTCAGCTCGCGCACCACGCCGGGAATCTCCTGACCGGCCAGCTTCACCTTCGCCCCCACGGTCACCTCGCGGGGCTTCGGGGCCTCGGCCGCCGCTTCGGGCTGCATCCCGCCCTGCTGCTTGCGCTCGGCCCGGCGCTGACGCCGCCGCTCGATCTTCTCCATCTCCCGCTGCACGGCCTCCGAACGGGCGGCATCCTCGCTGTCGGCCCGCTCGACCGTCTCGCGGAAATCCTCCAGCTCCCTGCGGGCCAGACGGGTGAACTCCTTCTCGGCCTGCGCCTCGCGGATCTCCTTGATCGTGTTCTCGATCCGGCGGTTCGCCTCGGCCAGCATCTCCTGCGCCTCGCTCTTCGCCCGACGCAGAATCTCCTGCCGCTCCTGGCGGATGCGCTGCAGCTGCTCGGCATAGCTCTGCTCCAGCTCCTCGACCTTGCGGTCGGTCTGCCGGATCCGGTCGCGCTTCTGCTCCCAGTAGTGCTTGTCGCGGGCGATCTCGCGCAACTGCCGCTCGATGTTGATATGGTCGCTACCGGCCTTCTCGCCCGCACGGCGGATGATCTCCTCCGGGAGACCGATCTTGCGGGCGATCTCGATGGCGAACGACGATCCGGGCTTGCCGATCTCCAGCCTGAAGAGCGGACGGATGTTCTGCACGTCGAACATCATGGCGCCGTTGGCGACCCCCTCGGTGTTCGACGCATAATACTTGATATTGGCGTAGTGGGTCGTGATGACGCCGTAGCACCCCTTCTCCAGCAACTTCTCGAGAATCGACTCGGCGATGGCGCCGCCGATGGTGGGCTCGGTACCCGAGCCGAACTCGTCGATCAGCACCAGCGTCCTCTCCGAAGCCCCCTGAAGCATGTTCTTCATGTTTTTCAGGTGCGACGAGTAGGTCGACAGATCGTCGTCCATCGACTGCTCGTCGCCGATGTCGATGAAGATCGACCGGAAGATCGGCAGCTCCGAGTTCTCGAGCGCCGGCACCAGAAAGCCGCACTGGAACATGTACTGCACGATGCCGGTGGTCTTCAGGCAGACCGACTTGCCGCCCGCGTTGGGCCCCGAAATGACCAGCAGATGCTTGTGCCGGTCGAGCTCCATATCGAGCGGCACGATCTCCCGGCCCTGCGCGCGAAGCGTCTGCGCCAGCAGCGGGTGGCGGGCCCGGCGGAGCACGAGTCTGTCGTCGGTCGACACGATGGGCTTTCCGCCGCTGTTCTCCACGGCCCAGCGGGCCTTCGCCCGCACCATGTCCATCTCGGCCAGGTAGTCGCCCGCCTCGGCCAGCTCGGCGGCGAAAGGCCGTATCTCCTCGGTGAAGAGGGTCAGTATGCGGACGATCTCGCGCCGCTCGGCATACTCCAGCTCCTTGAGCTCGTTGTTGATCTCCACCACCTCGACCGGCTCAATGTAAACCGTCTTTCCGGTGGCCGACTCGTCGTGGATGAAGCCAGGCAGCTTGCGTTTGTTGGCCGCCGACACGGGGATCACGGCCCGCCCCTCGCGGATCGAGAGCGTGGCGTCCGCCTCCACGATACCGGCGCTCTTGGCGCTGTTGAGGAGCTGCTGGAGCCGCTTGGCCGCCTGCCCCTCGTGTTCGCGGATGGCCCGCCGCACCTGTTGCAGTTCGGGCGACGCCGTATCCTTCACATCGCCGAAACGGTCGATGATCCGGTCGATCGACGCCACGATCTCGGGAAAGGAGCTCACGCCCCCGGTCCGCCGGAAGAGAGAGGGATAGGCCCCCTCGCCCCGCCGGCGGATGAAGCCGACCGTCTCGCCGACCGCCCCCAGCGCCTTCCTCAGATCGACGACCTCCGTCGTGTCGAGGAACGCCCCCTCGATCCCGACCTTGGCGACGATGCGGTCGATATCGACATACTCGCCGTCGGGAAAGTCGCGCTCCAGAATCAGTATCGAGCGCATCTCGTCGGCCAGCGACAGCCGGCGCTCGATCTCGGCCCGGTCGGTCGAAAAGGTCTGCCCGGCCAGCCGTTCGCGCGCCGCACGCATGGTGCAGAGCGCCGCCACCTGCTCGCGCAGGCGGTCGAAACCTATTTTCTGTTCGAAATTTTGCGGATATATCATTGTTTTCCTTCTAATGCAGTTACCAAATAGTCCGGAAGGCTCTCCGCCTCCGGACTACTCCCTGTAGCAGTTCGGACCCTATCGGACCCGCTTGAGCGAATCCTTCAGCCGCTTCGCCTCGGCACGTGCGGCCCGCTCTTCGGCCCGCTCCTTCTCCCTTGCCTCGCTGCGGCCGAAGAGCGAGAAGTGGACGTAACGCTTCGGATTCTCCTTCAGGTCGGCCAGCAGCACCGAGAGGTTCTCGCTCGCCTGCTGGAGATTCTCGTAGAGCTCCGCATCGTTCATGAGCCTGCCCACGGTACCCTCTCCGCCTTCGATACGGTCCAGAATGCCGTTCAGCCGGTCGATGCCGGCCTTCAGATCGGCCTCGGCCAGGTTGTCCGAGAAGCGGGTCAGGTTTCCCATCAGCGTATCCACCCGCCCGGCATTCCCGCCCAATGTCTGCGAAAACTCCGAGAGGCCGTCGATGGCCGAGCGCAGTCCGCTCTTCTCGGCCGAGAGGATCTCGTCCAGATTTCCCGCGATGGAGTTCAGATGGGCGGTCAGCCCTCCGATGTTCGATGCGTTGTCCTCCACCAGCGTCGACACGCCCGTCAGGGTCCGCGAAAGCTCCTCGGTCAGCCGGGAGATCTTCTCCTTGAAGAAGTCGAGCTCCGTCAACGCCGTATCCATCATGTCGCGGCTGTATCCCGAGCGGATCGTATCGCCCTTTTCGAGCGGCTCGGACGACCCGCCCAGCACGATCTCGATCGCCTTCGAGCCCATCAGGCTGCTGCTCACGATCTTCGCCTCCGAATCCGCGGGAATGGGATATTGCCGGCGAACCGTCAGCCGCAGCACGACCCGGGCGCTCCGTGCGGGGTCGAAAAGGATCTCCGAGACGGTTCCCACCTTCACCCCCCGCATCATCACGGGCGAGGCTCCCTGCACGCCGTTCACCTGATCGTAAACCGCATAATAGTCGACATTGCGGCTGAAGATGTCCACGCCGCTCAAAAACCGGATTCCGCCCCAGGCGCAAAGAATCATCGCCACGGCGAACATGCCTATTTTAACCTCTTTCTTCATGGTATGACTTTTTCTTGTATCTTGCTTCCTTATTCGATTCTGTCTCCGTTGTAACGGACCACATAGGCGTCCCGGAACACCTTGCGCACCGCCGCCAGATCGGCTGCGGCCGCCGCACGCGAGGGATAGCTGCCGTAGCAGTACTTGTAGCGGTAGCGGCCCGCAGAGTCGTACTCCTTCGCCTTGCCGCGGTAGCTCTTCAGCTCCGCGCTCCGGGCCGGGATCTTCGTGGCGGAGGCCAGCAGCTGGATGGTATAGCCGCTCTCCGACTTCGGAGCCGCCGCAGGTTTCCCGGGCTGCGGCTCCGGTGCGGCCGCCGGCCGGTCGACCGGCTCGGGGCACTCCTCCCTGACGGCCGGAGCGGAGGGCGCCCCCTCCTCGTGCAGACAGGTACTCTCCACGTAGGCCGCATACTCCTTCACCGCCGCCAGCAGCGCCCGCGCGATCTCCTGCTGCCCCCGCTCGGAGGTGATGTACTTCAGCTCGGAGGGGTTCGACATGAATCCGATCTCGGTGAGTATGCTGGGCATATCGGTGGCATAGAGCACCTTGAGCGGCTGGCGCTTGATTCCGCGGCAGTGATAGCCCGCTTTCTCGTAGCTCTTCTGCACGATGCGCGCCATCGCTTCGCTGTACTCGCCGTAGGTGAACTGCAAATTCTGAATATAGGCCCGCACGATGGCCGCCGTGCGCTGGTCGGACATATCGAGAAACTCCTCCTTGTTGTTGGCATAGAGGACCGCCTCGTTGATGCGGGTCTCCTTCTCGCTCTCGCCCATGATGAGCGTCTCCACCCCCCGGGCCGCCGACGAGCGGGCCGCGTTGGCGTGGATCGAGACGAACAGGTCGCCTTCGGCCCTGTTGGCAATCTCGGCCCGGGCCGAGAGGTCGGCATTCAGGTCCGAAGAAAACTGCTTGTCGGTCGTGCGCGTATAGACCACCTTGATCTGCGGCAGCTCCCGCTCGATCAGACGGCCGAGCTTCAGAGCCACCTGCAAGTTGATGTTCTTCTCGTAGACGCCGTTATAGTGTGCGCCGGGAAATTTCGGACCGCCGTGCCCGGCGTCGATCACCACCACCTTCACGCCCTGCCCCTGCGCGGCAGCCTGCACGACGGGCATTCCCGCCGCGAATGCCGCGGCCGCGATTCCGGCAAAAAGCGCCCGCGAAAAGGGAAAAGTGAAACGAAATTTCATCTATCTGCAATTTTTTATCTATATTTGTCGGCGCGAAAAACGCCTGCCGGGAAGGGGACGACCTCCCTCCGGCCGTGTTTGCCGACTTGTCGGCAAAGGTACAATTTTTTTGGCAATATTGAAGCGATTTAAAGCAAAATATATCCTATCGGCCATCATCCTGCTCCTTTTCGGACAGGCCCTGTCGGGCAGCAACGCTCCGATGCGGTCCGTTCTGTCCGCCGGGCAGGACACCCTGCGCGGCAGCGCTCCGGCCGACAGTTCGGCAGCGGCTCCCGAAACCCGCCGCGAACGCCGGACCCGCGACCGGATGGCCCGCCAGCACCGCGAGGCGGAGAGGCGCGACTCGCTCTTCTCGGCCCGTGTCGATACGCTGATCCGCGAACGGCTGGAACCTGACGGAGCGGGCATCGACCCGGCGGCGGCCGACACCGCCTCCGAAAAGGGCGGCGGCGCCTTCCTCGACGACATCATCACGGGCAAGAACCGCGACTCGCTGGTCTACGACGTGCGCAACAAGATGGTATACATCTACAACGAGGGCGACATCACCTATCAGGACATGAACCTGAAGGCCGACTTCATGCGCATGAACATGAACAATAAGGAGATCTACGCCTACGGAAAGCCCGATACGGTGGAGGGCAAACCTACTCCGACCCGCCCGGTCTTCACGCAGGGCGGCTCCTCCTACACGATGGACACCATCACCTACAACATCGAGTCGGCCAAGGCGAAGATCAAGGGCGTAGCCACGCAGGAGGGCGACGGCTGGCTGGTGGGCGGCCACGTGAAAAAGATGAAGGACAACACGATCAACATCTCCGACGGCAAGTACACCACCTGCGACGAGACGGACCACCCGCACTTCTACCTCGCCATGACCAAGGCGAAGGTGATCCCGGGCAAAAAAGTCGTCACGGGCCCCGCCTATCTGGTCCTCGAGGACGTCCCCCTCTATCCGCTGATGCTCCCCGAAGGCTTCTTCCCCATCAGCTCCGGCCCCAAGTCGGGCATCCTGATGCCCACCTACGGCGAGGAGTACTCGAAAGGCTTCTTCATCCGCGACCTGGGCTACTACTTCACCTTCGGCGACCACATGGACCTGGCCGTGCGCGGCGGTATCTACACCCTCGGTTCATGGGAGGCCTCGGCCCAGTCGCGCTACCTCAAGCGCTACAAATACAGCGGCAACCTGGCGGCCCAGTTCTCCAGCGTCAAGACCGGCGAAAAGGGCGAGCCCGACTACATCAAGCAGAACAACTTCCGCCTGCAGTGGACCCACACCCAGGACCCGAAGGCCAACCCGGGGTCGACCTTCTCGGCCTCGGTCAACTTCGCCACCAGCGGCTACAGCAAATACTCGGCGACCAACCTCAACGACATTCTGGCCACGCAGACCAACTCCTCGATCAGCTACTCGAAGAATTGGGCCGGCACCCCCTTCTCGCTCTCGGCGAACATGGCCGTGTCGCAGAACTCGCAGAACTCGACCATCTCGGTCACCCTGCCTACGGTAGTGTTCAACGTGGCGCGCGTCTATCCCTTCAAGCGCAAGGAAGCGATGGGCAAGGCCCGCTGGTACGAGAAAATCTCGCTGCAATACACCGCCAAGATGACCAACACGCTCTCGACCACCGAATCGGAGCTCTTCACTCGCGAATCGATCGACAAAATGCGCAACGGCATCGAGCACACCCTGCCCGTCTCAGCCTCGTTCAACCTCTTCAACTACATCAACATCTCGCCGCAGTTCAACTACACCGAGAAGTGGTATTTCAAGAAGCAGGAGCGGCAGTGGAACCCCCTAACGAACCAGGTCGACTACCTCGACCCGCAGTACGGCTTCTGGCGTCTGTACAACTACAGCGCCAGCGTCTCGGCCTCGACCACCCTCTACGGCATGTACCGCGCCAAGAACAGACACCGGCAGCAGAAGCTGCAGGCCGTGCGCCATACGCTGACCCCCACGGTCGGATTCTCCTACGCGCCGGACTTCACCAAGTTCGCCTACGGATATTATAAGGTGGTACAGACCGACTCCACGGGCCGCCACCAGGTCTATTCGCCCTTCTCCGACAACGCCTACGGCGTCCCCTCGGGCGGACGGTCGGCGTCGCTCACCTTCTCGCTCTCGCAGAACCTCGAGATCAAGGTCCTGAGCAAGCGAGACACCTCGGGCATCCGCAAGATCAAGCTCATCGACGAATTCCGCTTCAGCGGCTCCTACAACTTCGTGGCCGACTCGATGCGTCTCTCGAACATCCCCGTGTCGTTCCGCACCACCCTGTTCGGCAACTTCGGTCTGAACCTCTCGATGACGCTCGACCCCTACAGGGTAACCCCCGAGGGCCGTCGCTACAACAAGCTCTTCTTCCCGGGCCGCGTGTTATCGACCGGCTGGTCGTTCGGCTACACCTTCAAGTCGCGCGAAGATCGCTCGCAGGCGGCCATCAACGACATCAACAGCATTCCGCCGGAGTACATGAACCCATTCTACGACCCCTACGGCCACATGGACCCCGTGCTGCGAAGACAATACATGTCGCAGGCCTACTACGACTTCTCGCTCCCGTGGAACCTCGGTTTCAACTACACGGTCAACTACTCGATCAGCTACACCAACAACGGCACCACGGGCTACCGCAAGAACGTGACGCAGACCATCGGCTTCAACGGCTCGGTGAACATCACCCCCAAAATGGGTATCACCTTCCAGGGCGGCTACGACATCATGCAGAACAAGCTCACCACCTCGTCGGTCTCCATCACCCGCGACCTGCACTGCTGGCAAATGTCCTTCTCGTGGATCCCCTTCGGCTACCACAAGAGCTGGAGCTTCAACATCGGCGTCAAGGCCTCGTCGCTCGCCGACCTGAAGTACGACAAGAGCCAGAGCATGTACGACAACATGTACTAAACCGACAAATCCCGGCCGAACGCAACTCGCACACCATTCCCGTCCGCATCATGCGATATGGGAAAGCGACGTATCCCCCGCACCCTGCAACGGACAGCCGTTCCGAACAGAAACAAAAAAAAGAGAACCGCTTTTCAGCGATTCTCTCGTCGGCCTTACGACCTTTGTTGAGCTACCTGGACTCGAACCAAGAATAACAGGACCAGAATCTGTTGTGTTGCCATTACACCATAGCTCAATTGCGGTGTCTTTGTTTTTGACGATGCAAAAGTAGAACATATTTTTTCAATTTCAAAGAATTTTCGAAAAAAATTTCTATTTTTGTTAGGAATTTATTGAGACCTAAATAGTAAACCGCTCTATATGAACATCAAACATCGACTCATCGTACTGAACTTTCTGCAGTACGCCATCTGGGGCTCCTATCTGACCTCGATGGGCACCTACCTCGCCGGAATCGGTCTGGCTTCGAAAATCGGCCTTTTCTACGCCATGCAGGGCATCGTTTCGCTCTTCATGCCCGCGCTGATGGGCATCGTCGCCGACCGCTGGATCCAGGCGCAGCGCCTGCTGGGCTACTGCCACCTGCTCGCCACGGGCTTCATGGCCGCCGCCGGAGTCTACGCCCTCTCCGTCCCGCAGGCAGAATTCGCCGCTCTGTTCACCCTCTACGCATGCAGCGTAGCCTTCTACATGCCCACCATCGCCCTCTCCAATTCGGTGGCCTACAATGCGCTGGAGGTACGCGGGCTCGACCCCGAGATCACCTTCCCGCCCATCCGCATCTGGGGCACGATCGGATTCATCGCCGCCATGTGGTGCTGCGACATCGCCGGCTTCCAGAGCACGCCCTACCAGTTCCTCCAGTGCGCCGCACTGGGGCTCGTCATGGGCTTCTACTCGATGACTATGCCGGCCTGCGAGATCAGACGGAGCGACGACAAGGCCTCGCTCATCGACGCGCTGGGGCTGAAGGCCTTCGCCCTCTTCAAGGAGAAGCGGATGGCCCTCTTCTTCATCTTCTCGATGCTGCTGGGCGTGTCGCTCCAGATCACCAACGGATTCGCCAACCCCTTCATCTCGGCCTTCGGCGGAATCGCGGAGTATGCCGACACCTTCGGCGTGCAGCATGCCAACATCCTGATCTCGCTGTCGCAGATCTCCGAGGCGCTCTGCATCCTGCTCATCCCCTTCTGCCTGAAGCGGTTCGGCATCAAGAACGTCATGCTGATGGCCATGCTGGCTTGGGTATTCCGCTTCGGCCTGTTCGGGCTGGGCAATCCCGGACCGGGCGTCTGGATGTTCATCCTCTCGATGATCGTCTACGGCGTAGCGTTCGACTTCTTCAACGTCTCGGGCTCGCTCTTCGTCAACCGGGAGACCGACGAAAACATCCGCTCCTCGGCCCAGGGTCTCTTCATGATGATGACCAACGGTCTGGGCGCCACCATCGGCACGCTCGGCGCACAGGCCGTCGTGAACCGCTTCGTCTACGACACGGGGGCCCAGGGCAGCGAAATGATGCAGGGCTGGTCGACCTCGTGGCTGATCTTCGCCGCATACGCGCTGGTGGTGACCGTGGCCTTCGCGCTGCTGTTCCAGTACAAGCACCGGCCCGAAAAAACGGCCTGACGCAGCAATTCTGCGCGGAAAGGGGAGGGAGTTTCGGCTCCCTCCCCTTTCCGCGCCCCGGAGCCGGCATCCCGACCCGCAGCGACTTCCGGTGTTATTTTATTAACAAGGACTTGGCGGTTCGAAGAATAATTCGTAACTTTATACCCTGTAAAACGAAAACAACTGAAAACTCATACTAATATCTCTAACAGTTATGGCAACAACCAATCGCGAAAAGCTGTTCACCGAGTTCCCGCCCGTCACGACGGAGCAGTGGGAAGCGGCGATCACAGCCGACCTGAAAGGGGCGGACTACGAGCGTAAGTTGGTATGGCGCAGCCCCGAAGGGTTCAACGTCCGTCCTTACTATCGAGCCGAAAACCTCGAAGGCATCCAGCACCTAGGCTCTCAGGCAGGAGAGTTCCCCTATGTAAGAGGTACGCGGGCGCACAACCGCTGGCGCGTACACCAGACCCTGAAGGTAGAGCAGGCCGAGAAGGCCAATGCCGAGGCGCTCAAGATCCTCAACGCCGGTGTCGACTCGCTGGGCTTCGAAATGGGCTTCGAGCCGACGGCCGAGGATATCGCCGCCCTGCTCCGCGAAATCTCCCTGCCCGCCGTCGAGCTCACCTTCTCGGGCGTGAAGACGGCCCGCACGGCCGAACTCGTGCTCGACTACGCCGAGAAGGCCGGAGTCGAGAAGGGCGACCTCCGCCTCAACTTCGTCATCGACCCCATCATGAAGGGCCTTTCGACGAAGGGACAGTTCTGCTCGGCGAACGGCGCCTCCTGCTTCGAGCGCATCGCAGCACTGATCGGCCGCACGGCCGACTGCAAGCACGTGAAGGCGGTCACCGTCAGCGGCGAGACGTTCGGCAACGCCGGATCGACCATCGTCGAGGAGCTGGCCTTCACGCTGGCTGCCGGTCACGAGTATCTGGTACGCCTGACGGAGGGCGGCCTCTCCGTCGACACGGCGGCGCGCAAGATCCGCTTCTCGATGGGCGTCACCTCCAACTATTTCATGGAGATCGCCAAGTTCCGCGCCGGCCGCATGCTGTGGGCCAACATCGTCAAGGCCTACGGTCCCGAGAAGGATTGCGCCTGCAAGATGTTCGCGCACGCCGTCACCTCGACCTGGAACCAGACCGTCTACGACCCCTATGTCAACATGCTGCGCGGCACGACCGAGGCCATGTCCGCCTCCATCGCCGGCGTGCACTCGCTGGAGGTGACCCCGTTCGACGCTTCGTTCGAAGCTCCCACCGAGTTCTCGCAGCGCATCGCCCGCAACGTGGAACTGCTGCTCAAGCACGAGGCCCACTTCGACCAGGTGGTTGACCCCGCAGGCGGCTCCTACTACATCGAGACCCTGACCCGGAGCATCGCCGACGCCGCCTGGAAACTCTTCCTCGAGGTGGAGGAGAAGGGCGGCTACGTGAAAGCCTTCGAGGAGGGCTTCATCGTGGAGCGCGTGAAGGCTTCGGCCGCAGCGAAGGACAAGAACATCGCCACGCGCCGTCAGATCCTGCTGGGCGCCAACCAATACCCCAACTTCACGGAGACCGCGGCCGACAACATTTCGGCCGAGACCGTCGCCCGCGAGACGGCCGACGGCAACGTCCTGACGCCCTACCGCGGCGCCATGGCTTTCGAAGCCATGCGCCTGAAGGCAGATCGCAGCGGCAAGAGCCCCAAGGCCTTCATGCTCACCTGCGGCAGCCTGGCTATGGCACGCGCACGCGCCCAGTTCTCATGCAACTTCTTCGCCTGCGCCGGCATCAAGGTGCAGGACAACACCTTCTTCAAGTCGGTCGAGGAGGGCGTCGAGGCCGCTCTGGCCGCCAAGGCCGAGATCGTGGTGATCTGCTCGTCGGACGACGACTACGCCGAACTGGCACCGAAGGCGAAGGAGCTGCTGGGCGGCAAGGCCATGCTGGTAGTGGCCGGAGCCCCGGCCTGCACCCCCGAACTGGAGGCCCAGGGCATCACCAACTTCATCAACGTGAAGAGCAACGTGCTCGAAACGCTCAAGTCCTACCTCAAGGAGCTGGGCATCTAAAACGCGAAACCTTATGAGAGCGAAATTTTCAGAACTGAAATATGCCGGTGCGGAGCAGAAGAGCTGCTGCGCATCGAAAGGCTGCGGCAAGGTGGAACCCTGGCTCACGGCCGAACAGATTCCCGTAAAGGGCGGCTACTCGGCCGAGGACCTGGAGGGAATGGAGCACCTGAACTACGCGGCAGGTCTGGCACCCTTCCTGCGCGGTCCCTACTCCACCATGTACGTGATGCGTCCCTGGACGATCCGCCAGTACGCCGGATTCTCGACGGCCGAGGAGTCGAACGCCTTCTACCGCCGCAACCTGGCGGCCGGACAGAAGGGTCTGTCGGTGGCCTTCGACCTGGCTACGCACCGCGGCTACGACGCCGATCACCCGCGCGTGGTGGGCGACGTCGGCAAGGCCGGCGTGTCGATCTGCTCGGTCGAGGACATGAAGGTGCTCTTCAACGGCATTCCGCTGGACAAGATGTCGGTTTCGATGACCATGAACGGCGCCGTGCTGCCCATTCTGGCCTTCTACATCGTGACGGGTCTGGAGCAGGGCTGCACGCTCGACCAGCTGGCCGGCACGATCCAGAACGACATCCTGAAGGAGTTCATGGTGCGCAACACCTATATTTATCCTCCGAAGTTCTCGATGAAGATCATCGCCGACATCTTCGAGTACACCTCGAAGCACATGCCGAAGTTCAACTCGATCTCCATCTCGGGCTACCACATGCAGGAGGCGGGCGCCACGGCCGATATCGAGCTGGCCTATACGCTGGCCGACGGTCTGGAGTATCTGCGAGCCGGCATCAACGCCGGCATGTCGATCGATGCCTTCGCACCGCGTCTGTCGTTCTTCTGGGCCATCGGCATGAACCACTTCATGGAGATCGCCAAGATGCGCGCCGCGCGCATGCTGTGGGCGAAGATCGTGAAGCAGTTCGACCCCAAGAATCCCAAGTCGCTGGCGCTGCGTACCCACTCGCAGACCTCGGGCTGGTCGCTCACCGAGCAGGATCCGTTCAACAACGTGGCCCGCACGGCCATCGAGGCCATGGGCGCCGCACTGGGTCACACCCAGTCGCTGCACACCAACGCCCTCGACGAGGCGATCGCCCTGCCGACCGACTTCTCGGCCCGTATTGCGCGTAACACGCAGATCTATATCCAGGAGGAGACCAACGTCTGCCGCGAGGTCGACCCGTGGGCAGGCTCCTACTACGTGGAGACCCTCACCAACGAGATCGCCCACAAGGCTTGGGAGCACATCCAGGAGATCGAGAAGCTGGGCGGCATGGCCAAGGCCATCGAGACCGGCATTCCGAAGATGCGCATCGAGGAGGCCTCGGCCCGCAAGCAGGCCCGCATCGACTCGGGCATCGAGAAGATCATCGGCGTGAACGAGTACCGCCTCGAGAAGGAGGATCCGATCGACATTCTGGCCGTAGACAACACCGCCGTGCGCAAGAGCCAGATCGAGCGTCTGAAGGAGCTGCGCGCCAACCGCGACGAGGCCGCCGTACAGAAGGCGCTGGCCGCCATCACGGAGTGCGTCAAGACCGGCGAGGGCAACCTGCTGGAGCTGGCCGTCGAGGCTGCGAAGGTGCGTGCGTCGCTGGGCGAGATCTCCGATGCCTGCGAGGTCGTCGTAGGCCGCTACAAGGCAGTTATCCGTTCCATTTCAGGTGTATACAGTTCAGAGGTGAAAAACGACAAATCTTTCGAGAAGGCCAAGGAGATGGTCGCTCGATTCGCCAAGAAGGAGGGCCGCCAGCCCCGTATCATGATCGCCAAGCTGGGCCAGGACGGCCACGACCGCGGCGCGAAAGTCGTTGCGACGGGCTACGCCGACATCGGCTTCGACGTCGACATGGGTCCGCTGTTCCAGACCCCGGAGGAGGCTGCCAAGCAGGCTGTCGAGAACGACGTTCACGTAGTGGGCGTATCGTCGCTGGCCGCCGGTCACCTGACGCTGGTGCCGCAGATCATCGCCGAGCTGAAGAAGCTGGGCCGCGAAGACATCATCGTGATCGTGGGCGGCGTGATCCCCGCACAGGACTACGACGAACTCTATAGAGACGGTGCCGCCGCCATCTTCGGCCCCGGTACCCCGATCGCTACCGCAGCCATCAAGATGATGGAGATCCTGCTGGACGAGTAAGCCGATCCTTACGCATGACAATCAGGGGCCGTTGCTGTCGCAACGGCCCCTGATTGTCATATGATTTCGCCCTCCGCAAATTTGGAAATAAGAAAATTATGATTAATTTTGCTTTCGAATTCATACGTACTAATATGCTGTATTACACGCGCATAGGATCCGAAGTAGCCCGCCCCGTTCCAGGGGGGGGGATTTTACACCTATCGCTCTGACAATCAACATGTAAGACACCGTTTTACCCGTCGGCCTCTCCAAAAGGCCGACCGTCTCGTCTTTTCTCTGCGGTTCCATACACGACGGACGTCTGTTTCGCTTTTGGATTTTGAATACCCGTTTTACCTCGAAGATAAAAAACAATTCACACCAAAAACTAAAACGACATGAGAAAAAAACACTATGAACGACCTCAGATCGAGGAATTTCTGCTTCCCGTCGAACAAGGCTTCTCGGGCTCGCAGGTAGAGAGTGTCCTACCGGACGAAGAGATTTACGAGTAACCAACAAATTCAAACCCAATGAAACGGTATTCCTTATTACTTTTGACGGCCCTTGCCGCCGCAGCGTGCAGCAAGGATCTCCCGGAGGAGATCGAGCCGATTTACAACGGCGGAACCGGCACCCTGACGCTCCACGCCACGACCGAGAGAGGCGACACCCGCATGACGACGGACGACGGTCTGAGTTTCGACATCGTGGAGAACGAAGAGCGGATCGGCGTCTATCTTCAGCTCCCGGGCGTCTGGACCGAGGAGAACATCCTCTTCACCGCCGGCGCAGCCGACGACCGCGGCTGGGTAACTTTCCAGCAGGCCGAGCAGTCGCTGCTCCAGCTCCAGAACGGCATCAAGATTCTGGCCTACGCCCCCTACACGGCCAACAGCGGCTCGATCTCGGGCTCGGTCGAGGGCGGAGCCACGGAGCAGTCCACGACCCGGGCCGTCTGGGACGGCACCCGCACCCTTACGCTGGCCGACCTGCAGCATCAGGCCGCCGCTTCGGACTACAAGCACCTGCCCGACTACTACGCCGTAGTAGCCACGCCGACCGAGCCTACCACGGAGGACAACCGGAACTACAAGGCCGACCTCCGCTTCTCGGGCGTATTCGCACTGGCCCGCTTCGTAGTCACGAATCCCGCCTCGGCGTCGGCCGTCACGATCTCGAAGCTCGTCTTCTCGGCCGAAGGCAGCGCCCTGACGGGTGATTTCCGCGTCGATCTGACGGCCGAGAACCCCTCCATCGCCAACGCGGCCTACGCCCCGCAGCCCGTCGCCGACAAGACCTACGACCGCGTGACCGTCCAGCTCGACACCCCCGTCACGCTGCAGGCCGGCGAGAAGACCGAGCTGTTCGCCGTAGTGAACGCCGGCACGGTCGAGCATCCGAAGATGGAGGTCTACGCCACCGACGAAACGGGCAAGGAGATCGTCTACACGAAGGACAGCTTCAGCCAGCCCTCCTACGAGATCACCCGCCAGAAGCGTGCCGCCTTCGGCTTCACGCTCGAGAGCGGCACGGAGTACGATTACGCCCAGGAGGTCGCGGACGCACTCGTCAAGGGCGGCTCGATCGTCATCGAGCGCGACGTGGACCTCTCGGAGAAGGGACAGATCGTCATCCCGGCCGGTACGCAGGTCGAACTCAACGTACCGAAGGGCATCTCCCTCACCCTGGAAGCCGACCAGATCGATAACGAAGGCGAGCTGCATATCTCGGGCGGCGGCGTCATGACCGGCGACAGAGGCATCGTGCGCAACAGAGGCGGCAAGGTCACGATCGACGGCATCACCGTCCGGACGGTCAATGCGACGCGCGGATCGGGCATCGTGCAGATGTCGGGCGAGATGGTCATCGAGGATTGCCGGGTAGAGGCTTCGTTCTACGCACTGTACTGCGAAGGCGGCAAGATCACGGTCAACGGCGGCACCTTCAAGAGCACCTCGGACAACCGGGACAACACTTGGGCCTACAGCGTGCGGTGCACCGGCTCCAATACGGAAATGGTTATCCATAACGCAACGATCGAAGGCGTGCAGGGAGCCTTGAGCGCCGACAACGGAGCTACGCTCGTGATAAACGACGGACGCTACTCCACCTACGGCGCTGCGGACGGCAGCGGCCGCAACTACTACGCCCTCTACACGGCCAATGTCGGATCGGCGACCATCAACGGCGGTTATTTCTTCCGGGAAGGCCAGGCCAACTGCATCTATACGGGCGACAACGACATCGCCGGTCAGGAGAACGGAATCATCTGCCTGAAGGGCGGATATTTCATGGACCAGGGCTACAACCAGTTCACCGAACAGAAGATTCGCGCCGCCGAAGGATACAAGTGGGAAAAGCTCGACGAGCCCGTCACCATCGTCAACGAAGAGAACGGCAAGACCAACACCTACAGCTACCGGATCGTGAAGGCCGCTCCGTGGAACGGCGAGGTGGAGGAGCCCGCCTACGACGAAGCTTCGAAGAGCTACACCGTAACCAATGCGGCCCAACTGGCCTGGATCGCCGAGCAGGTGAACGCAGGCGACACCTTCGCCGGTAAAACCGTCGTCCTTGCCGGCGACATCGACCTAAACAGCTACGCATGGACCCCCATCGGAACCTCAGACCCCCCCTTCTCCGGCATCTTCGACGGAGCGGGCGGCACGATCTCCAACCTCGTCGTGAACCTGCCCGAGCAATCCTTCGTCGGTCTGTTCGGACGTATCGCCACCAGCGGCAACACCCCCGCGACGCTGAAGAACATCACAATCCGCAATGCCGCTGTCACCGGACTTTCCCAGGTGGGCGCCGTCGCGGGCAGCGCCTACACGGGCCGGGTGGAGAGCTGCTCGGTCGAGGGCGACATCCGGATCGAGGGCAACTACCAGACCGGCGGCATCTCCGGTTACGGCTACGCCTCGTTCGCCGAGTGCTCGGTAACCGGCGAAGCCGGAAGCTACGTGAAGGGCATCTTCAAAAAGAGCGATCTGGAGGGCGACGCCACGGGCGGTATCGTGGGTTATGCGGCCGAAAAGAGCGATCCCGAGGCCGCCGTCATAGACCGCTGCTCGGCCTCGATCGACGTGGAAGGCAGCCGCAAGGTGGGCGGTATCGCCGGACAGGTGGGCACCTACGCCAACCTCTCGGGCTGCACCTTCAGCGGCAACGTAAAGACCAACGCCCCGGAGCAGTACATCGCCGACAACAAGGGCAAGATCATGGTAGGCGGCATCTTCGGCGAAATGGCCGGCGGTACGCCCGTCATCAACATCCGGTCGTGCACGGTAGCGTCCGGATCGACCGTCACGGGCTGCGACGCCGCCACGACGGGCCTGCTCTACGGAGGCTGCCGCAACGCCTCGCACACGATCAACTCCACAGGCAACACGACCGACGGTGCCCGGCTGATCGTACCCCTGCCCGAAGGCATCGAGCAGGTCAGCGAGACCGCCTATCGGGTGACGGGCCGGACGGGTCTGTCCAACTTCGCCGCCCTTATCAACGCCGGCGACGACTTCGCCGGCAAGACGGTCACCCTGACAGAGGATGTCGACCTCACGGGCCTGGAGTGGACCCCCATCGCCAACGGTTCGCGCAGCGGAGCCATCGCCAAAGGCCAGACTTTCAAAGGCACTTTCGACGGTAACGGCATGACCGTAAAGAACATGACGATCACAACGACACCTTCGGCCGACCATGCCATCGGTCTCGTCGGCGTAGTGGACGGCGGAACCATCAGAAATCTCAACCTGATCGTCGATATTCAGGCGGAGAGCGAACTGGCCGGAGCCGCAGCCGGCATGCTGCTGAACGGCGCCACGGTCAGCGGCGTAGAGGTCCGCGGCCGAATGGCAGTCAAAAACGGCGGAGGAATCGTCGGCCGTGCCATCCGCAGCGCGACCCTTACCGATTGCAGGAATTACGCTGAGATCAGCGGCACGGTAGCCAACGTCGGAGGAATCATCGGCGCAGCCTATTATACGGCCAAGAACAAAAAGATCGTTATCGAAGGATGCGAGAACCACGGAGCCGTCTCCAGCACGACCGGTGTCGTGGGCGGAATCGTCGGCTTGAGTGCAGCAGAGATCCGGAACTGCACGAACGACCAGCCGATCACCGGTAAAGGCACCAGCGTCGGCGGCATCGTCGGCGAACAGCAGAATGCAGGTCTGGTATCGGGCTGCACGAATACGGCCGACGTAACCAACCAAGCCGACGCCTACGGTACGGGAGGCATCGTCGGGTGGCTCCGCTACAGCGGCACCCAGACTGCCTATCCGGCGAAGAACATCATTTCCGTCATCGGCAACACGAACCGCGGATCGGTTCTCGGCGGCAACGGAGTCGGAGGCATCGTCGGCGTAGCCTACAATTTCGGCGTAATCAACGAGAACAAGAACTACGCCCCGGAGCTCCGCTCCTCGTCGACCTTCGCCGCCGGAATCGTCGGCAATACGCAATTCACCGAATCCACGCCGGGTCTGGACGGCGAGAACAGGATCGAGGTAAAGAACAACCTCTCGACCACTTCCATCGAAAACATCACTGGCACCTCCAAGGATCTGTTCGTGTACATCAACAACGCGGCCAAAGTGTCCGCCGAAGGAAACACGCAGCAGTAAATCCGACCCTTGCTCACCCTTCGCCCCGGCATGACATGCCGGGGCGATTTTTTCAACGGACGAAGCGACACCCCGACCGATCAAAAAGTAACTGTTATTTCATTAACAGAATATTTTTTCACCGATTCTGCGAAAACAGACACCTATTTTTCGTCTATTCCGTGATTTTTTTCTCCATTTTTCCGGAAAATAGAGAAAAAAACAGCCTTTTTCAGAAAAAGTGCATTTTTCGCGCAACAAGATCATCCAAAATAAACTACCTTTGCATCGAGATAAAACGAAGAGCAGGGAGGGGCGGCTTCCATGGTACCGGGAGTCGGCGATTGCAGATCGCGAAGGCTCCCGAAAGACAAACAGGTCAGTTCAGGTTAAACAATTATTCGCCCCTCCCGCTCTTTTTTCTATCGACGAAACATTATACAACGATAAAGGTATGTCATTACTGCGATTCAAGATGGTCGATGCAGCCATCAATCACACGGCCGTAGAGGTCAAGGCCCCCTCAGGCCGTCCGTCGGACTACTTCGGCGAGCTGGTTTTCGGGCATGAAGCCATGAAGAAGTATCTGTCGAAGGCCGACTACAAGGCCCTGCTCGACACCATGGAGAACGGCTCGCCCCTCACCCGCGAACTGGCCGACGGCATCGCCGCCGGCATGAAGCAATGGGCCATGGACAACGGTGCCGACCACTACACCCACTGGTTCCAGCCCCTGACGGGCGGAACAGCCGAGAAACACGACGCCTTCGCCGAACCCGACGGAGAGGGCGGCGTGCTGGAGGAGTTCTCCGGCAAGCTGCTCGTCCAGCAGGAGCCCGACGCCTCGTCATTCCCCAACGGCGGCATCCGCAACACCTTCGAGGCGCGTGGTTATTCGGCCTGGGATCCGGCATCGCCCGCCTTCATCGTCGACACGACCCTCTGCATCCCCACCATCTTCATCGCCTACACGGGCGAAGCACTGGACTACAAGACCCCGCTGCTGCGGTCGCTGACCGCCATCGACCGGGCTGCGACGGAGGTATGCCGCTACTTCGACAAGAACGTCGGACGCGTCAACTCCTTCCTGGGCTGGGAGCAGGAGTATTTCCTGGTGGACGAAGGCCTCTGGGCCTTGCGTCCCGACCTGATGCTCACGGGCCGCACGCTGATGGGTCACGAATCGGCCAAGAACCAGCAGCTCGAGGACCACTACTTCGGAGCCATCCCGACCCGCGTCATCGCCTTCATGCGCGACCTGGAGTACGAGTGTCTGAAACTGGGCATTCCGGTCAAGACCCGCCACAACGAGGTGGCGCCCAACCAGTTCGAGCTGGCGCCCGTCTACGAACCCGTCAATCAGGCCAACGACCACAACCAGCTGCTGATGACGATCATGGACAAAATCGCGCGCCGCCACCATTTCCGCGTCCTGCTGCACGAGAAGCCCTTCAAGGGGATCAACGGCTCGGGCAAGCACAACAACTGGTCGCTGGGCACCGACACGGGCGTCAACCTGCTCGCGCCGGGAAAGACCCCCTCGGAAAACCTGCAATTCATCACCTTTCTGGTGAACGTGATCTCGGCCGTGCATCGCCACAACGGACTGTTGAAGGCGGCCATCATGTCGGCGACGAACGCCCATCGTCTGGGAGCCAACGAGGCGCCCCCGGCCATTATCTCCACCTTCCTCGGCGCTCAGGTATCGGCCGTGCTGGACAAGCTGGAGAACAGCAAGAGCGACGCCGCGATCCGCTTCGACGCCAAGAACATCTTCAAGATGAGCGGCATCTCGCACATCCCCACCCTGCTGATGGACAACACGGACCGCAACCGCACCTCGCCCTTCGCCTTCACCGGCAACCGTTTCGAGTTCCGGGCCGTGGGCTCCTCGGACAACTGCGCCGAAGCGATGATCGTGCTCAATACGGCCGTCGCCAACGAACTGTCCGAGTTCAAAAAGGCGGTGGACGCCAAGATCGAGGCGGGCGTGAAGAAGGAGAAAGCTATTTACGAAGAGCTGCGCCGCATGATCAAGGAGTCGAAGCCCATCCGTTTCGACGGCAACGGCTACTCCGACGAGTGGAAGAACGAGGCATCCCGGCGCGGTCTGGACTGCGAGACCTCTACCCCGCTGATCTTCGACCGCTACCTCGACCGGAGCACCATTCAGATGTTCTCCGACATGGGGGTTCTCACGCAGATCGAGATCGAGGCCCGCACCGAGGTGAAATGGGAGACCTACACGAAGAAAATCCAGATCGAAGGCCGCGTACTGGGCGACCTGGCTATGAACCACATCGTCCCCATCGCCTCGAAATACGAAGCCATGCTGCTGGACAAGGTGTACAAGATGTCGCAGATCGGCGGCGGTCTGGACGCCTCGTCCGACATCGCCCTCATCAAGATGATCCAGCGCCATACGGCCGCCATACAGACCGGCGTATCGGCTCTGATCGACGCCCGCAAGGCCGCCAACAAGATCGAAGGCGAACGGACCAAGGCGATCTGCTACCACGACACCGTAGCCGTCTGCTTCGACGAGATCCGCCGCCACATCGACAAGCTGGAGGAGATCGTCGACGACCAGATCTGGCCTCTGCCCAAGTACCGCGAACTGCTGTTCCTGCGCTAACCGGGAACCAAGCTGCGAAAGGGGCTGTCTGAATTTGTCAGACAGCCCCCTTTTTTCGGACCGGTGCTCCGAGAGTCCTCGGCACAAACCAAGAGACGTTCCATCCCGGATAGAACCGGCGTCTTACGCCTTTCACCCCCGAGCGAAACGCAAAGGTGCCAGTTCAGCCATGCGGAGACCTTCCACTTCGCACCTGAAGGAGCGTATAAAAAAATGCAGGGAGCCGCCAAAGGCAACTCCCTGCATAGAGATCAATCGCTCATTAGAAATACTTGGCGCGGAGATCCTGCACCTCGGCCATCTGCTGAATGGCAGCGAACGAAGCCTGCATAGCCATATTCTCGGCCATCGCCTGCATGCGCACCTTCTCGGCCTCGGCATTCTGCTTGTCCTCCACGGCGATGTCCTCGATCTCGAAGACGAATACGCCCGTATTGCCCTTGACCGGAGCGGAGAGCACACCCTGCTCGCCGGCAGCGATCGCACCCACGACACGCGGCTCGAAGCCGATGCCGGGCGCATAGTAGGCGCCGTAACGCAGACCGGAGAACTCCTTCACCTCCGACGAGCAGCCGGCGGCCACCTCGTCGAGCGTCGAGCCCGAGAGCTTGCTTACGATCGCATCGTATTTCTTGTCGCGCAGAATGGCACGACGGATACCGTCGGAAACTTTGGCTACGGGAGCATACTCCTCGTCGTCGATGTCGGTCAGCATGGCTACGACATAATCGTTGCCCACCTTGAAGATCTCGGAGATGGCCCCCTTCTTCGCATCGGCGGCCCAGCGGACGATCTCACGCGAATCCTCCAGACCGCGAACCGTGCGGTCGCCCTGGTTGATGGTAGCCACACGGGGCGTCATGGCCGCAGCGGCAGCCGCCTCGTTGAACTTCTCCAGCGAACCGGCTCCGTCCACGGCGAATACGCCGGCCTTGCCGTGAATATCGCGGCGCGTAGCGTTCGACGCCTCGACGGGATAGGTCACCGTCACGGCACGGATGTGCTTCGAGGGAGCATCCACGCGGTAAACCTGCATGACATGAATGGCATTGCCGGCTGCAATCTTCACCACGTCGCCCGTCTTGGCCGAAGCCAGAGCCGGCACGAACTCGTCGGTGAAGGCGGCGAAAGGATAGACGCGCTCCTCGCCCTGACCCTCGCTCACCTCGGCGAAGGAGCGGCCCGAGCGGAGCAGCGTAGCCAGGCTGTCGGCAACCGCCTCGGCGGTGTAGGGAACGGCCAGATGGCGCACGCCGATGGAGTCGGGCACCGACTTCGCATCCAGCACGCGAGACATCGTCCAGAGGTTGTTCTTCAGTACGGGACCGTACTCGCGACCGGCGGAGAGCGCCTCGGCCTCCTCGTCGGAGAACTGCTTCAGGGCCAGATAGCGGTCGGAAACCTGCGCGTGACGGTTCTGGCGGGCATAGCCCTTCAGATCGGTCGTGGCGGCGAACTCCTCGTCGGCCTCGCGGACGCTCTTCTCGATAGCCAGCATGTCGTCGTCCGTAGGATCGACCTCGAATACCACGTAGGAGATCGAGCGGTTGGGCAGCTGCTTGTACTGGTTCTTGTGCTGATTGTAATACTTCTTGATCTCGCTGCCGCTCACGGTGAAGAGCGAGTCGGGCTGCGACGCGTAGTTGCAGGCGACGAACTTGCCCGAGAAGGTCCGGTTGGCGGCCTCGACACCCTGTGCGACCTCGGCGGAGTTGGCATAGACACCGTTCTTCACCACGGCCAGATACTTGGCTACCTCACGCTCGGCACGCGCCTGATCCACCAGCTGGGCCCACATGGCTGCGGCCTGGGGATTGGTCTCCGCTTGAGCGAGGAACTCCGATACGGCCTCCACGTCGAAACGGCCGCTGCGGGGATCCATGAAAACGCCGTAAAGAGCCTGCGTAGGGGTCTCGCCGCTGATGATGGCGCGACGCTCCGCATCGGTGATGCGGATGCCCATCTTCTCGAAACCGGGGCGCAGCACCTTCTGCGAAAAAAGCGTCTGCCAGGCGGCGTTCGACAGCCGGTCGAGCTCCGCATCGTTGGAGGCCTCGCCTCCCATGTTGTTCTTCACCTGCTCGTAGATGTCGAGATACTCCGTGTAGGTGATCGTCTCGCCGTCGATTACGCCCACCTTGGGGTCGTTCCCCGAAAAGCCCATCTCGGTTTTCAGCGAGAGGATGAAAGCCAAAAGGGCGAGGCAGATCACTACGGACAGGACTACGCCGAATTTGGTTCTTAAAGTGTTTAGACTTGCCATATAACTTGAAAATTTATTATTGTTTTCAATTCAAACGGTCAAAGATAGTAAATTTATTCCGAAAAGCCCTAAAATAGCGGCGAAAAATTACACCCTTTTTACACGTGCCAACTCGATGCGGGAGCGGGTCGTGCGGAGGATTTTGATCTGCAGATCGCCTATCGAAACCGTCTCTCCGGCCGCGGGAATCCCCTCCAGATGGTAGATGATGAATCCGGCCAGCGTGTCGTACTCGCGGCTCTCCTCGATCCCCAGATCGTACCGCTCGTTCAGGTATTTCACCTCCAGCCGGCACGAGAGCACCCACTCCTTGTCGGAGAGCTGCTTCTCGGTCAGGTCGGGCGAGTCGTGCTCGTCCTCGATCTCGCCGAAAATCTGCTCCAGAATATCTTCGAGCGAGATGATTCCGGCCGTGCCGCCGAACTCGTCGATCACGACCGCCACGTTGGTCTTGCGCTTTGTCATCCGCTTCAGCAGCGTCTGGAGAGGCATCGTCTCGGGCACGCAGAGCACCTCCATCAACACCTCGTCGATCGACCGGGGGTTGTTGAACAGACTTTTCGAGTTGACATAGCCGATCATGTTGTCTATGCTCTTCCGCCAGACGAAGATGCGGGTGTACTTGGTCTCGATGAAGCGGGCCGTCAGCTGCTCGATGGAGGTCGCATCGGCATCGATGGCCTCCACGTCCACACGCGGCACCATGCAGTCGCGCACCCGCAGGTCGGCGAAGTCCAGCGCATTCTGGAAGAGCTTCATCTCGTTGTCGGCCTCGTGCTGCGGTTCGTTGTTGTTGGCGTCGAGCAGGTTCATCAGGTCCGTGCGGTCGAACTGCTCCTGCTCGGTCCGGGGCTGGAGCTTGTGGCCCAGCAGGCGGAGGATTCCCTGCGAAAGGAGCGTCGTGAAGCGGGCCAGCGGATAGAGCAGCAGGTAGAAACCGAAGATGACCGGAGCCAGCGCCCGGTAGTAGAAGTTGGGATTCTGCTTGAAGACCGATTTGGGCAGGAACTCGGCGAAGAAGATGATGATGAGGGTCGATACGACCGTCTCCACCAGCACGGACCCCTCCCGGACCACAGACTCCCAGCCGATCAGGCTGGCCACCGAGCGCAACAGCAACGACATGCAGAGCGAATAGATGACCAGCGCGATGTTGTTGCCCACCAGGATCGTGGTGATGTACTGACCGGGGTGGCGGGAGAAGATCTCCGCAATGCGGTCGAACATGCGGCTCTGCTTGCGGTCGATCTCCAGCCGCAGGCGATTCTTGCTCGTAAAGGCGATCTCCATACCCGAGAAAAAGGCGGAGAGCAGCAGCATCAGCAGAATAATGAGAATCGAAACAGCCATCGTCAATCTTTGTTATCGGGTTTCATCTTCGGCGCATCCGGATTGCGCTCCATACGCAGGGCATCGATCTTACGAATCTTGTTCTCCGGCGAGGAGCCCGTCTCTCTCTTCGAAGCGGAGGCGCCCCCGCTCTTCGGCCCGGGTTCCGGTGCGGGCGCCGGAGCGGCCGCCGCCGTGCTGTCCGCCGGCTCTGCCGGACGGAACTCCACCTCCATGCGGCCGTCCATCTCGCGCGAGCTCCAGTAGCGGAACTCCTCGTCCGATTCGAAACTCGACACGAAAAACTCGCCGTCGGGCTGCACGATCTTGGAGTCGACATTCGAATAGATCTTCTTGGTAATCGCATTCCAGAAGAGCTGTTCGGTATAGAGCTCCTTGCCGTCCGACTTCTTCACCACGACATCGCCCTTCGCCTCCCAGAGCTTACGGTTTTCGTAGTAGATGGCGTAGTTGGCCGTCAGGGTCACGTCCACCACATTGGCCGAATCGGCCTTGTAGGTCGAGATCCGAACCCCCTTGCGGAATTCGCGGTAGGGCTCTTTCCCGGCGGTGTAGCCTTCGAGCAGCGGAGTAAAGAACTCGTACTTTTTCTTTCCGTTCTCGGTCGCCGTAATCGTCCGGTTCGTACTGTATTCGGTCATCAGCCCCTCGTAGGGAGAGACCTCCTCGCCGCTCTTCCTTTCGGCGCAGGAGCATAGCAAGATAGCACTCCCCGCAAGGAGGAGTGCTACCGGAAAAATTCGTTCGACGCGAAACGGCATCATCCGATCTGCGATTCGATTAACGGAAACGGACCGTCGTTCTCACACCGGAAGCGGCACCGCAGGTGATCGTGTAGGTTGATCCGGCGGTAATGCCCTCCATGAAGAACTTCTCGTCGTTGGCCTGGGGCCAGCGGCCGGCATAGGCTACGGCCAGCGAACGGGCCTTGTCCTTCAGATCGGCGTCGTCGAAACGCTCCTCGGCCTGCTTCATCGTGTCGTATGCGGCCCAGAAAGCCTCCTGACAACCCGCCGCAGCGTAGCACTGGGCCAGGATGAAATAGGAGTAACCGTTCTCGGCATTGATCTCGCGCAGTTCGTTGGCTACGTCGCGGGCGGCGGAGACATGGCTCTGTGCCAGCTCGACCATACCCAGCTGCACAAGCAGATTCTCGCGCGAACGCTCGTCGGTCTCGACCTTCAGCGCCTCGCGCAGATAGTCTGTCGCCTTGGCGAAGTCGCCCTTGTCCTGGAAGGCCTGGGCCAGATAGATGGCGGTATTGGCCGACGGAGCCTGCTTGTACTGACGCTCGGTCACCTCGAAGAAGAAGTCGCTCGTACAATTCGCGCGGCTCATCAGGGCGACGGCCTGGTTCAGCACGTCGAGATCGTCGGGATTGCCAGCCAGCTTCTTGGCGAACAGCGTCTCCAGATTCTCGCAGCTGGCTACGCCGCTGGTGCCGAACAAGGTCTCGAACTGCGACCGGAAATCGGCGTCGCCGGACGGGGTATAGCCATCGAACAGGGGCGAGAGACGGTCGTACTCGGCAATCACCACGTCGGGATATACCTCATCGTTCTCGTAGTCCTCGCACAGCCCCTTGAAATAGTGCACGATGGTCTCGTACAGATCGGGGTTGCTGCCCTCCACATCGGCGGCGATGGCTTCCTGGAAAGCCTCGCGCAGCCCCTCGCGGTCCTTCTTGTTGAACTTGGCGTACTGACGGGCGCGACGGTCCAGAATCTTCGCCTTCGACTCGGGCGTCTGGCCGAAGTACTGCAAACGCAGGTCGTAGACGACCATCATCGAGTCGAAAGCCTGCACCTGCTCGGCGCGCGTCTTGGCGCGGGAGAACTTGTTGATGTAGATCTGCTCGCCGCGCTGGTAGATCGACTCGGCGGCCGAAGGAACCTTCGCAACCAGTTCGTTGAAGAAACCGGCGGCGGCATTGTAGTCGCGGTTCTGCAGCGACTCCTTGAGGAACGAGTTCTTCAGGATGTTCTCCTGACGCTCCTCCACCGTTTCACCCCACATGGCATACGCTTCGCCCGAGAGGTCCTGCGCCACGGCGACAAAACCCGTCAGGGCCAAAGCGGCGCTCAACAAAAATTTCATCTTTTTCATGATCTATGTTTCGTAATTTTAAGTTTGTCCTTTTCCGACTCGCAAAGGTAGCAAAAAGCCCTCTAATTTGCAAAAGCGTCAATCGTATTTCGGGCGCACGAACCAGTAATCGTCGCCGAAGAGGGTAAAACCGACGGCGAACTTAAAGTAGTTCTGCTTGATGATGCCCACATTGCCGGCTACGATATCGTGCATGCCGCGGGAGCCGTACTCCACGCCCACGTCGATCGAAGAGAAGCCGCCGAAGCGCACCGGAATGCCGAAGCCGGCCGTCACGGCATACTGCGGCAGCCGTTTTCCGCCGAAGGTGCGGTTGTAGTCGCCGTAGTTGAATCCCACCCGGTAGTGCCAGCGCTTGAAGAAGTTGCGCACGTCGTTGCGGTTGGGGGTCCACTCCACACCGAACTTGACCGTGCTGGTATTGCAGTAGGCCACCTCGAAACCGCCCGCGGCCAGCTGCGGCACGCTGTTCCGGCCGCCCCAGTCCTGGTAGACGTAATCCAGCGCCAGCGCGAACCGCGTGGTCTCGTAATAGGCTCCCACGGTCAGCTGACGGGGGAGGACGATCTCCTGATGGGTGTTGTCGTCCTTGGCGATCGACTCGAAGTTGTTGTTGGTCGAGATCTTCTCGGTCACGCGGGGCTCGAGGTCGCCGCCGAAGTCGTAGGCGGCTCCGATCACCAGCATGCGCCGCTTGTCGAGAATCGGCGTATACTGCACGCCCACCTGCCCCTTGATGCGCGAGATGCTGTAGTTGCTCAGACCCGCCACAGCCGGAAAGCTGCCCGACCCGCCCGTAAAGGGATAGATGGTCGCCAAGAAGTTGCGGTCGATGTCGCCCCAGTAGTATTGTGCGGCCAGACCTATCGAGAAGTTCTTGAACACCTCCCAGCCCATGCCGATCTTCACCTCCGTCACGTCGCCTTCGCCCGTGTAGTCGTACTCGATCAGTCCGACGTCGCCGACCGTCTCGCGGTCGTAGAGGCGGTAGCCGACGCTGCTGTAAGGGGTCAGGCTGAATCCCAGTCCGAGCCCCTTGGCAATCGGGATCTGCAAGGCGATATCGTGGAAATTGAAGGTGTTGTAGCTCGTGCGGGCCATCGACCCGTCGGGCCGGCGCTGCGAGTTGTAGAAATTCTGCCCCTCCAGTCCGAAATTGAAGAGGACCGACTTGCTCAGCGCCACGCTGTAAGCTGCCGGATTGAGCAGGTTGATGCTCGACAGGCTCCGCCGGGCCACGCCCGCCCCGCCCATCGAACGGGCCGGCAGCGACCCGGGGGTGTTGATCTCGCCGATGCCGTACATCGAATAGGGAGAGAAGGCGTTGATACTGCTCTCCTGAGCGCGGAGCGCATCGGGAAGAATCACCGCGGCGCAGGCGACGATGAGAGCGAAGAGGCTATTTTTCAGCATGGACATGATACTCTAAAATTCGATTCAGTCCCATAAGGACCAGATCACAGTCTGCAAATATCGTATTTTTAATTCTTTTCACAAAATATTCGGCGTCCCCTCCGGTAAAAATTACCAATAAATCGTCAAATTCTCCGCGCATGCGCCCGACATGCCCCTCGATCTCGTAGCAGAGGCCCTGCTGAACCCCCTGCTGCATCGCCTCGCGGGTCGAACGTCCGACCGGCAGCGTCTCGTCGCAGGGGCCCAGTGCCGGCAGAGCCGCCGTATAGTCGTGCAGCGCCCGGAAACGGCTCCGCAGCCCGGGCGAGATGAACCCGCCCCGGAAGCGGCCGCCGCTCACCACATCGAGCGTCACGGCCGTGCCGAAGTCGACGATCAGCACCGACCGGCCCGGATAGAGCGCATCGGCCCCCACGGCGGCGGCCAGCCGGTCGCGGCCCAGCGTCTCGGGCGTGAGGTAATCGTTTCCGAGCGGCACCGCCGTTTCGGGCGTGAAGAGCAGGGTCGGAATCCCGAGCCCCCGCAGCGCGGCCGCCACGGCCGAGGCATCGCCCCGCGAGGAGCCCACGATGGCCCGCGCCGCACTCCGGCCGCCGAGCCACGCCGTCAGCGCTCCGACCGAGAAGCGTTCGGCACGGCATTCGTCACGCAACTCCCCCCGCTCCATGAGCGCATACTTGATAAAGGTATTGCCTATGTCTACGATCAGGTTGTACACCGGTCCGGATATCTTCTGTCAGAGGCTTCGCAGCAGCGCCACGGCCTCCTTCACGTCTTTTACTCTGCGAACGGTCATCGCCAGCCGATTATTGTGCTGCTTGAGGACGAATCTGTCGGGCTGTGCGGTGACGCGGCGGAGCAGCTCCATGAACACCTCGCTCTTGAAGTAGGGCGACTGACCGTCGGCGATGAAGTGGACGATCATCAGTCCGTTCTTCACCTTCACGCGCTCCATGCCGAGCCGTACCGCCTCCCAGCGCAGCCGCATCACGTTAAGCAGCTGCTCCGCAGCCGGGGGAAGCGGACCGAATCGGTCCACCAGCCGCGCCTCGAATCCCAGCAGAGCCTCCTCGCTCTTCGTGCTGTCCAGCTCGCGATAGAGCTTGAGCTTCTCGGCCGTCTGCCTTACGTAGCTGTCCGGCAGCTCGGCCTCCAGTTCGATATCGATCACGGCGTCGTCGATCCAGTGCATCCGGTCGAGCACCTGCTGCTCCTCGTCGCTCATGCCCGGCATCTCGATACCCTCCTGCCGCAGTTCGGTGACGGCCTGCTGCATGATCTTCTGGTAGGTCTCGAAGCCGATGTCGGCGATGAAACCGCTCTGCTCGGCCCCCAGCAGGTTGCCCGCGCCGCGGATGTCGAGGTCCTGCATGGCGATGTTGAAGCCCGAACCCAGGTCGGAGAACTCCTCGATGGCCCGCAGACGCCGCCGCGCGTCGCCCGACAGCAGCTCCTCGGCCGGCGAGAGCAGGTAGCAGAAGGCCTTTCTGTCCGAACGCCCCACCCGGCCGCGGAGCTGGTGCAGGTCGCTCAGGCCGAAACAGTGGGCGTTGTTGACGATGATGGTATTGGCATTCGGGACATCGATGCCGTTCTCGACGATGGTGGTCGAGATCAGCACGTCGAACTCCCCGTAGATGAAGTCCATGATAAGCTTCTCCAGCTGCTCGGCCGGCATCTTGCCGTGGCCCACCGCGATCCGTGCCCTTGGACAGAGCCGCTGGACCAATCCCTGGAGCGTGGGCAGATCCTCCACCCGGTTGTGGACGATATAGACCTGCCCGCCGCGTGCGAGCTCCTGCTCCACGGCGTCGCGGATCACCTCCTCGGAGAAGACGTGCGACTCGGTGACGATCGGCTGGCGGTTGGCCGGCGGGGTCGAGATCACCGACAGGTCGCGCGACCCCATCAGCGAGAACTGAAGCGTCCGCGGAATGGGGGTTGCCGTCAGGGTCAGCGTGTCGACGTTCACGCTCATCTGCGTGAGCTTCTCCTTGGCCGCCACGCCGAACTTCTGCTCCTCGTCGATAATCAGCAGCCCCAGGTCGCGGAACCGGACCGATTTGCCGAGCATCTTGTGGGTTCCGATCAGGATGTCGATCTTCCCTTCGGCGAGCTCCGCGACGATGCGGCTCGTCTCGCGGGTCGATTTCGTCCGGTTCAGGTACTCGATCCGGACCGGGAAATCGCGCAGGCGCGACGAGAAGGAGCGGTAGTGCTGCAGCGCCAGAATGGTGGTCGGCACCAGCACGGCCACCTGCTTGCCGTCGCACGCCGCCTTGAAAGCGGCCCGGATAGCCACCTCGGTCTTGCCGAATCCGACGTCGCCGCAGACCAGACGGTCCATCGGCTGATCGGACTCCATGTCGCGCTTGATCGCCTCCGAAGCGCTCTGCTGGTCGGGCGTGTCCTCCCACATGAACGACGCCTCCAGTTCGTTCTGGAGGTAGCCGTCGGGCGAGAAGGCGAATCCCTTCGACGCCTTGCGCTTGGCATAGAGGGCGATCAGCTCGCGCGAAATATCCTTGACCGCCTTCTTGGTGGCGTTCTTGAGTTTCTGCCAGGCTCCGTTGCCCAGCTTGTAGATTTTGGGAGGCTCGCCTTCGCCCGACTTGTAGCGCGAGATGCGGTGCAGCGAGTGTACGTTGACGAAGAGCACGTCGCCGTCCTTGTAGACGAGCTTGATCGCCTCGTGCACCCGGCCGTTCTCGTTGATCTTCACCAGTCCGTCGAACCGGCCCACGCCGTGGTCGATATGGACCACGTAGTCGCCCGGGCGCAGCTGGTTCAGCTCGGCCACGGTCATCTGCTCGTCGCGGCGGATCTCGCCGTTGATGCGGTAGCGCTGGTAGCGGTCGAAGATCTGGTGGTCGGTATAGAGGCAGAGCTTCAGATCGTGGTCGACGAAGCCTTCGTGCAGGGTGACGGGCAGGGCTTCCACCTTCACCTGCCCCCGGCCGATCTGGTGGAAGATATTCTCCAGACGCTCCACCTGGGCCTTGTTTTCCGACAGGATCCGCGTACGATACCCCATTTGGGCCGTGCGGATCATCTCGTCGGCCAGCATCTCGAAGTTCTTGTTGAACTTGGGCTGGGGAGCGGTGCGGAACCGCACGACGGCGGTCGCTGGCCTCTCCTTCAGGTTGTCCCGCAGCGTAACCGCCCGCACCCCGGCCAGATCCTGCAACAGGCCGTTGCGGCTCGTCACGTGACGGTCCACCGTTCCGGGATCCTCCAGATCGGGAATCAGCTTGCGCCGCACTTCGTTCACGCGGCGCAGCGCATAGTCCGGATCGGTGAACCACCACACGGCCTGCTCGCCGGCGAAGCGGGCCAGCGACACGCGCCCGCCGGAGAGTCCGCCCCCGTCGCGGTTCAGGTTGGGGATGATCTCCACCTCCTGCAACCGGTCGTCCGAGAGCTGGGAGGAGATGTTGAAGCGGCGGATCGAATCGACCTCGTCGCCGAAGAAATCCAGTCGGTAGGGTTTGCTCTCCGAGTAGGAGAAGACGTCGACGATGCCGCCCCGCAGCGAATAGTGGCCCGGCTCGTAGACGAAATCCACCTGCGAGAATCCCCCCTCGACGAGCCGGCGCTCCAGCTCCGTGATCGGGAGCTTGTCGCCCACCCGCACCCGGATGGTCTGCTCGGTGAGCTCGCCCGCCTCGACGACCCGCTCGGCCAGCGCCTCGGGCCAGGTGCAGAGCACCGTATAGCCGCTCTTCGGCCGGCTGCGGAGGGCATTGAGGGCCGCTGTGCGCTGCACGACGCCCTGCGCATCCTCCTGCCCGTAGGCAATCGACCGTTTGTAGGCCGATGGAAAGAAGTGGACCGACTCCTCGTCCGCGAGTGCATAGAGGTCGTTCATCAGATAGGCGGCCGCATCGCGGTCCTCCGCCACGAAGATATGGACTCCGCGGAGCCGTTCGACCGCCGCCGCCGCATACGACGAAAGAGCGCCCCCGACCATCTCCTGCAGATGGAGGGTTGCGCTCCCGTTTTTCAGTTCGCGGCACAACTGCCCGAGTGTCCGGGCCTCGCGGACGAGGCCGAGAATCTGTTCGCTCGCCGTCATGGTTCGCTAAATCAGCGAATTGCCTTTTTTATCCAGATAGTGTATATCGATGATACCCACGCTCTGGTCGGCCGTGATGCGCAGATTCACCTTGTAGCGCCACATCCAGCGCAGGCGGTGCGACCAGAGGCCGTGTTTGAGGAAAGTGGACACGTAGGGGCTCACGCGCAGTTCGATGAACTTGTGGCCGCGGTCCTGCGTGAGGAACGAGATCTGATTCTCGATCTTCTTGTCCAGCAGCACCGTGGGCTGGATCTTGCCCGTTCCGTTGCAGGTCGGGCAGACGTCCGTCACGTCCTGGACCGGAACGGGGCGCACCCGCTGGCGGGTGATCTGCATCAGTCCGAACTTAGTCAGCGGCAGCACGGTATGCTTCGCCTTGTCGGTCGCCATCAGTTTCGTCATCTCGTCATAGAGCAGCTGGCGGTTCTGCGCCTTGTGCAGGTCGATGAAATCGATGATGACGATGCCGCCCAGGTCGCGCAGGCGCAGCTGGCGGGCGATCTCCTTCGCCGCGGCCAGGTTCACGTCCATGGCGGTCTGCTCCTGGTTGTCCTCGGCCTTGGTGCGGTTGCCCGAGTTGACGTCGATGACGTTCATCGCCTCGGTGTGCTCGATAATCAGGTAGGCGCCGCGGCGCAGCGACACGTATTTCGCGAAGAGGGACTTGATCTGCTTCGAGATGTCGAAGTTGTCGAAGATGGGGACATTGCCCTTGTAGAGCTTGACGATCTTCTCGCTCTCGGGCTCGATCACCCGGATGTAGTTGCGGATCTCGTTGAACATCGCCTCGTCGTTCACGACGATCTGCGAGAAGGAGCCGTTCAGCGTGTCGCGGATGATGGTGTTGGCGCGCGTCAGCTCGCTCATCACCTGCGCAGGCGCCTCCTTCTTGCGGATGTTCTGAATGGTCTTGCGCCACCGGTCGACCAGCGTGAGGATATCCTGCTCGATATCCGCATCCTTGGCCTCCATGGCCGCCGTGCGGATGATGACGCCGAAATTCTTGGGCAACACGGCGGCGGCGATTCGCTTCAGCCGCTTCTTCTCCTCGTTCGAGCGGATCTTCTGCGAAAGGAAGACCTTCGACGAGAAGGGCACCAGCACGACGTTGCGGCCGGCCAGCGAGATGTCGGCCGTCAGACGGGGCCCTTTGGTCGAAATGGCCTCCTTGGCCACCTGCACCAGAACAGTCTGCCCCACCTGCAGATAGTTGCCGATCTTGCCGTCCTTCTCGACCGGCTCCTCCAGTTTCATGGTCTCCAGCCGCAGGCCCCGCTTTCCGGGCTGTATGCTCGACACCAGTTTGTCGAGCGAGGGGAACTGCTGGCCCAGATCGAGGTAGTGGATGAAGGCATCCTTCTCGTGTCCGATGTTCACGAAGGCGGCATTCAGACCGGGCATGATCTTGCGGACCTTGCCCAGATAGATGTCCCCCACGGCGAAGCCCGTCTGACACTGCTCCTTGTTGAGCTCCACCAGCACCTTGTCTTCGCATTGCGCGATGGTGATCTCGGCCGGAGTTACGTTTACGATTAGTTCTCTGTTCATATATTTTTTCACGATGCCGGCCCCGAACGGGGCTGCAACGGAGCTAAAAAGACACGGTAAAAACCCTGGAAACGGCTCTTCTGCAACCGGTTCCGGGCATCGGTTTCATTGTTCGGGAGTGCCGGTCCGGTCCGTTTCGCGGAGGGGCATGCTCCCGGATTTTCTTAAATAGGTAAAGCTAAAAGAGCACGGAAGCCCCTTTAGCTTTATCTATCGCTTGCATATAACGCGATGCGCTACCTACTTCTTCTTATGACGATTCTTGCGCAGACGCTTCTTGCGCTTGTGGGTAGCCATCTTATGACGCTTGTGCTTTTTTCCGTTTGGCATAACAATGACGTTTTACAGGTTTGACTTCGATTTATTTTACCTTCGCAACGAAGCTCTTCGCAGGCTTGAATGCGGGGATATTGTGCTCGGGGATAGTAATGGTGGTGCCCTTGAGAATGTTGCGGGCTACCTTCTGGGCGCGCTTCTTGACGATGAAGCTACCGAAACCGCGAAGGAAAACGTCGTTGCCCTGGATCAGGGAACCTTTCACGCTCTCCATGAAAGCCTCAACAACCGTCTGGACCTGCACTTTCTCGATGCCGGTGCTTTTAGCGATCTCGCTAACGATATCTGCCTTTGTCATATCAGTTAAAAATTATTTGGTTAATTAAACATCCGTCCTTATCAAGTGTTCGCTCCTGATCTCTCTATCCTCTGCTACCGGGACTTTCCATCCGTCATCTCCACTTAAATCGGATCGGGAGTGCAAATATACGGTTTATTTCATTATTTCACAATAAACTGACATTTTTTTTCTTTTTTTCAACCGACCCTCCCGCAAATTTCGCGCAAAAGCCATGGCTGTCATTAAACAATTATCGATCAAAAAGTTATACCTTCAGACCCGGACGATCGTTTTCCGCACGCGCATTTTGAGGGCGGCGAGGGCAATAAAACGGCCGGAATCGCATTATAAGTATGGAATAGGGGTCCGTTCCGCCGCCTGCGGAGGCAGAATCGATTTGGCGGTTTGAAATTTGAAGCGTAC
This sequence comes from uncultured Alistipes sp., assembly GCA_910577475.1. GTDB lineage: Bacteria > Bacteroidota > Bacteroidia > Bacteroidales > Rikenellaceae > Alistipes. Next base: position 2,497 of record CAJTLJ010000010.1, on the reverse strand, counting down.
CTTTGTTGTAACGAATAACCGCCGGAGACGGTCCGGCAGACGACGCGATTTTTATGGTAAAGATTCTTTGGGTCGACGACGAAGTCGAATTATTGAAGCCCCACGTCCTTTTCCTGAAGGCCAAGGGCTACGAGGTAGCCACCTGCAACAACGGTTACGACGCCATCGACATGGCGGCGGAGGAGTCCTACGATCTGATTATCCTGGACGAGATGATGCCGGGCATGACCGGGCTGGAGACGCTGCCCCGGATCAAGGAGATCCGCCCCACCACGCCGGTCATCATGGTAACCAAGAGCGAGGAGGAGAACATCATGGACAAGGCCGTCGGCTCGAAGATCGCGGACTACCTCATCAAGCCCGTCAACCCCAACCAGGTGCTGCTCTCCATCAAGAAGAACGTGCACTCCCAGCAGCTCGTGACCGAGCAGACCGCAGCCGACTACCGGGCCGAGTTCGGCCGCCTGAGCACCTCGGTGCAGATGGCCTCCACCTTCGGCGACTGGTGCAACCTCTACCGGCGGCTGACGGGCTGGGAGATCGGGCTGGCCGAGACAGACGATCCGGGCCTGCGCGACGTACTGGTCTACCAGAAGAACGAAGCCAATCAGGAGTTCTCGAAGTTCGTCCGCCGCAACTACTACGACTGGATCAACAACCGCTCGAAGGACACCCCCGTGATGTCGCACACGCTGATGCGCACGAACGTCTTTCCGGTGGTCGACGCCCATCCGAAGACCACCCTGCTGCTGATCGACAACTTCCGCTACGACCAGTGGCGCTCCATCTCGTCGCTGCTGCGGGGCTATTACGACGTGGCGCTCGACGACTTCTACTGCGCCATCCTCCCCACGGCGACGCAGTACGCCCGCAACGCCGTCTTCGCCGGTCTGATGCCGCGCGCCATCGACAAGCTGATGCCCCGGAAATGGCTCAACGACAACGAGGAGGGGGGCAAGAACCAATACGAGGAGCATTTCCTCCAGCGCCTGATGGCCCAGAACGGCAAGAACTACAAATACACCTTCGACAAGCTGGTGCGCCCCGAGGCGGGCCGCAAGCTGGTCGAGAACATCCGCCGCATCTACGACGCCGACTTCTCGGTGATCGTCTACAACTTTCTGGACATCCTCTCCCACGCCCGCACCGAGACGGACATCATCCGCGAACTGACCGAGGACGAGGCTTCGTTCCGCTCGCTGACCCGTTCGTGGTTCGAGCACTCCGACCTCTTCACCCTGCTCAAGCTGCTCGCCGAGCGGGGCCACACGGTCATCATCACCTCCGACCACGGCACCATCCGCGTGGACAACCCCGTGCGGGTGACGGGCGACCGCGAGACCTCGGCCAACCTGCGCTACAAGACGGGCCGCAACCTGGCCTACAACTCGCGCGAGGTCTACGAGGTGACGCGGCCCGAAGACATCCAGCTGCCGTCGAGCAACCTGACCTCCAGCTACATCTTCGCCTACAACCGCGATTTTCTGGTCTACAACAACGACGCGAACCGTTACATCCGCTACTACCGCAACACGTTCCAGCACGGCGGCATCTCGATGGAGGAGATGATCGTGCCCTACATCGTGCTGTCGCCCAAGCGGTAAAGGCCGCAAGAGCGGCCTGACAATGCACAATGCACGATGCACAATTGTCTGTCATGTTGAGCGGAGGGCGAAGCCTCTCCCTGTCACCTTGAGCGGAGCGATAGCGGAGTCGAAAGGTCTCGACCTATCGGCGCATTCACCCTCACGACCCATCCCCGCAGTGCGCAGCCAGCGAAGGACGAACGATTAAGTGCAGTCCTTCGCCCGGGATGGCTGCGGACTGCCGGCGCAAAGCGCCGATTCGACCAGCTGAAACCCTCGGAAAAACCGAAATGACAACTTTTTTTGCAAAAAAAGTCATTTTATTATTGCAATCAGAAAAATTTGTACTATTTTTGAATCGCGATCCGCCGATAGGCGGGCGCCTTCGTTCAAACGAAATCTTGGAGGATTTTAGAACAACGAAGTGAATAGCAGCCCGACGGGTCGTGTACCCCACGCCCCGGATGTGGTTTAACACTCCTACTACCTGCGGGCGTGGGCATTTTTGCTTGCATTGTTCAGGGTTTCCTCCAAGTACCTCGTTTGAGTGTAAGCGCCCATTGCTCGCCTTTTTTTAGCTCGGCGGGTCGCATAACTTGAAAAACGAAAAGTTATGTTACTTTTGCAGTCGAGAACGGTTCCGTAGAACCGACATATATCTAAAGGTTAGGACAACCTTTATACCATACTGTAAACTCGCAACTATTATGTAAATAATAGGTTTTCTCTGGTATAAACGATGTCTGAACCCTATGTCATGTCTGCGGCTTTATGCCGCAGGCGGACTGGGGCGCAGGGCAGTTTACCAGAGAAGGCTTGCGAGGCCGACAGTATGGGGCTGCTTCTGCGCCTCTTCTTTTTTATAGGCGCAATCAAAAAAACAAACACCCCAACCGTTATGCGCCGGCATC
>CAJTLJ010000009.1 GCA_910577475.1 uncultured Alistipes sp. | reverse complement strand
AAACTCGCCGGGATTCAGGCCCCTGAAGCCTCTTGGATGTATGCCGGTGCGGGTCAACTGGAAATAGCGGTCGGCCCGATCCTCGAAAAACCGTCGAGCTTCCTCTACGGATAATGCTCCGGGAGCTTCGTTCCGGGGCCTCGTATCGGCAGGATCTCTCGTGCACGAGACGAGCATAAGCAATACAATCCCGAATAATTTAATGACTATTTTCATAAATATTATTGTGTAGCTGTTTGCTTTTGACAAATATACGAATATTTTCGCAAATTTTTATTATATTTGCATAAAAGCTGTTTTTTATGAAAAATCATATACCCGTTTCGCTGCTGATCCTATTCGCTGCGGCGTGCGGAACTCCCGACATTCGGAATGCAGGATACGATTTTCTAAAAAATGACAAAACGATTCATCCGGATTCGCTGCAATCGACGTTATCGCTCGCATGCGAAACCTGGCAGCGTTGTCCGTGGAAGGATTCGTACAAAGACCGTTACTTTCTGGAATACGTATTGCCCCCGCGAATAGCGTCGGAACCCGTAGAATACTACTGGAGAGAAGATATTCCCGACAAACTCGCTATCGAGCGAAGCGACAGCGACCGGATGCTGACGGTAGCGGCAAAAATCAATCGGAAAATCACCATAAATACGGATCCGTCCGCATGGAAAAACCCGACAATGGGATATAGTGCCACGATTTCAGGCCGATTCGGGAAATGCGACGACCGGGCTATTTTGGCCGCGATGGCGATGCGGTCCATGGGGATTCCCGCCGCTTTCGAGTTCGTACCCAATTGGGGCAGCAATAATAACGGACACTCGTTTTGCAGCGTTATTCTGCCCGATGATTCGGTCGCCGTTTTCCAGGATGTCAACGATAACGGAGACAATGCCCTGTTGTCGCAGAAAGCTCCTAAGATTTATCGGAGGATGTACTCCCTGCAAATGAATACGCCTCTCTATAAATATAGGAAAACGGAAGAGCTCCCCTCTCTTTTTCAGGATTTCAGAATAATGGATGTAACGGCCTGCCATCGGATAGGGAAACAACAGGTCGGAATCGCCGTACCGGAAACTATCGGGAACAAAATAACCTATCTTTCCGTTTTTCACCCGCATGGGTGGATTCCGGTCGCGTATACGGAAAACAGAGGGAAAAATACGTTGTTCGAAAACGTCGGCGACGGTTCGAATATGAACGGATTCGAATCCGCTAAAGGAGAAAACATCGGAAACGGTATCGTATATTTACCTTCGGTTTATACGGACAAAGGGGTCATACCGTGCGGCCGGCCTGTCATCGTCTCGGATGAGGGGCAGAGGCTTCTTGCGGCATCCGAAGAACAGGAGACGGTCCGGTTAACCCGCAAATACCCCCGTTTGATTCGGGTGATAAGGTTTGCCGATTCGATGGTCGACGGGATTTTCGAATGCGCGAACAGACCGGATTTTTCCGATGCCGTTCCGGTATTCCAGATTGCGGACACGCCTCTGAGCAGGATGCAGTCTGTCGAACTTCAAACGAAAAAGGCCTATCGGTATTTACGCTATCGGAAACCGCGCGGACTGTTCAGCATCGGCGAATTGCAGGCGAAGGATTCATCCGGCCGGAATCTTTCCGGTGAAACAATCGCACCGGAAATATTGATGTCGGAGGCTTCATTGCCGAATGTTTTCGACGGCGACCCCCTGACGTATTTCGAATTGCCCGGAGGCCTCGATTTATGGGTCGGTTTGGATTTCGGCAAACCCGTTCCGATCTCCCGAATCGGGTTTTGTCCCCGGAATGACGACAACGAGATCTCGCCCGGGGACGAATACGAACTGTTCTATTGGAAGGACCGTTGGATCAGTTTAGGCAGGCAGACGGCTTCGGATTGCACACTGGAATATACGAATGTTCCGAAAGGAGCTTTATTGTGGCTGCGCGACTTGACTCGGGGCCGGGAGGAGCGCCCGTTTACTTATGAAAACGGAATTCAAATCTGGTGGTAAAACAAACATTAACATAACTTAAAACTATTTAGCTATGAAGATTAAAATTTATTTATTGTTCGTCTTTTTCGGAATGATCGGCAGCAGCCGGGTTCATGCGCAATCTGAATATGCCGCCAACGAAAAGCAGCGGCAAGAGTTGATGAAAGAGTACGGATTGACAGCGGATCAAGCTCAATCCATTCAAGTATTTTCCCGCGAAAGGACGGACCGGATAGAAGCCCTGAAGGCACGTAATCTGTCGGAACAGAGGTATCGAGAAGAACGAGAGATCATAACGGACGAATATTATCGGAAGGTCGCCGGAATACTTTCGCCCGAACAACGTGCGAAGTTCGACCCCGAAGCATTCAAGGCTGCCCGATCCGGTGAAATCGCCCGGTTGAAACTGTCCAAAACAAAAGCCATTCAAATGGGAGCATTGAAGGCGGATTACGAAGCGAAACGGAAAGAATTGACGGATCGGGATCTGCCGGCCAGGGAACAAAAAAGTCAAAGCGAAATCTTGGAGAAGAATTATCGTGCTGATGTAAAACGTTTGATCGGCGATGAAAAATTTGCCGAGTGGATCGCATTCAAAAATACGGAATTGGAACGCAAATACAAAAACAAATACCGATTTACCGACGAGCAGTTCGAGCAGTACAAACGAATCGAAAACAAAAAGGCCGTCGATATTTATACGATTAAGAAGAGTGCGATTTCTGCCGCGGAGAAAAAGACGAAGATTCAGGCTGTCAAAGAGTGGAAAATTGAACAAATGCAAAAAATCCTTTCTGCGGAGCAATTCGAAAAGTGGCACTCAGATTATCTTCGGGCAGAGCAGAATAGACGAAAAGCCAAATAGTTATGAAACGCTTTTACCTTCTTATTCCGCTGATATGCCTCGTGGCGCTGCCGAGCTATGGGCGGGCGGTCTACCATTTCGAGAGCAGTGTGGTATCGGACAGCCAGTTCGGTCCGGATGCCGTGGTGGAGTTCGAGGGCGAATCTCCTGCCCGCCTTTACCTCTTTCCGCTCCATAAGCATCTGGACCTGGCCGGGGTCCTCTCCTCCGAGCTGTCGGACGACGGAACGTGGATCGAGACCTATGCGACCGCAGCCAAGAGCGTGACCGTAGCTTTCGAAAAGAGTCTGGATCGAGGTATCTCCGCGATCGAGCTCCGGAAAAAGAACAACCGGATCCGGTTCGAGCCGAACGACGGCAAGGCGGTGAGCGTCACGAAGCTGCCGCCCCTCTTCATCGGACAGGTGCTGTTCGCCAACGAAAACAGGCGCGGAAGAAAGATCAACGATTACGGGAGCCGCATCGAACGGGATGACATCGTTTATCTGGCCTGGAAAATCGTCTACCGGACCCTTACGCCGGATATTCCGGTAACGCTCGACATCCGGATCACGGATGCGCAGGGCGTTCTGATGCGCGATGCGCAGTCGCCTGCGGATTGTACGTGCCGCGCTGTGTTCCGCACCGGCTCGGAACGTGCGGCCGAAACGGAGCAGTACCTCGGCCGGCTGAAGGCCTGTTTCGGGAAAGGCTGCCGGATGGAGATCGTGTGCGGTGGCGAAAAGCTGATTTCCATCCCCGTTCCGGCACGCGGCAGATTGAGGTATGTGCCGATCACGGATGCTGTCGGCAAGGTGTGGGAGCCCCGGTGGCTGCTCGCATTGTCGGAACAGCAGCGGGAAGAGAAAATGAAAGAGCTCTATCTGAAAAACTACACGGGGCGAATATCGGAAGATTCCAGCGTCAACATCATCGGCTGGAAAATTATTGAAAGCGAGTAAATGTATTAATGTTAAAATATTGCAATATGAAATATTTTCTGTTGAAAGTACAAATAATAATATTTGTACTAATATCATTATATGCATGTAATGATGAAACATCAGTACAGTCACAATCATTACAAGAATCTGAAACAACATTTTCAATTGAGAATGCAAAAGAAGTATTCGAATCAATATTCCAAAATTATATAAGTGATTGTGAAATAAAGCATCAGGATAAACTCTTTCCAATAGACTATATTCCAGATTGGGCGCATGCAACAAGACAACAAAAGGGCAAGGACATTCTTATTCTTTGCCCAGTGAATTCCAACTGTCGTAATGGTGTAATTGGAGCCAATTTTACTGGAGTAAAGAGCGAGGTATTTATATCAAAAGTTAATCAATTTATAGCATTTGAAGTTTGCGAAAATGCTCCTATTCAAATTCTTTTAAAGATTGTTATTCCTGAAGGACAAACTTCTTTGATTTCTCGCGTTAATGATTTTATTCCATATGAACAGAATTTTTCTGGAATTGTATGTAATTATAATCTATTGGGTAAATTAACATCTGTAGAACGGATTAAACATGGTAAAACGATCCTACAAAATAAGGGCATGAAGTTATGGGAAATACTGCATTCAATAGGAGTTATAAAAATTATAAAGTTCGAGAAGAAGGTCGACACAAGATCTTGGGGTGAATATGACGATTGGGACGACTATTACGACCCACATTTTGATGATGATGGCAATTATAACCCTGAGGATGAAGAGCCTGATCCTGAAACTAATCCTGAAACGGACCCTGGAACGGGCTCGGATTTGGTGGGGGCCGACGGCTTGACGAATGAACAGTGGTTTTATGAAAATTACCCAGATTGCAATCCGGACGTAATACCGGATATATCCGATGATTCCAGTGATGATACGGATGGCTACGATCCGGACATTATTGTTTACTTACGTCATGCTGCGTGTGGGACATATATTGGATCAATGTTACTGGATGAGATTGATAATGCCGTGTTATATTGCCCAACTTGTAGGAAATATGTATATTTCTATTTTTAACAGAATTATGAAATATTTCGCCGTTTTACTTTTGATGTTTCTATCCGGGTCTGCCTATAGCCGGGCAGTCTACCATTTCGAGAGCAGTCAGTTGCCGGACGAACGCTATACGGAGGGTTGTTCGATCGTGCTCGATTCGGAACACCCCGACGGCATCGTGCTGATGCCTGATAATCGTCGTCTGCGGCTGAAAGGAGTTACCTCCTACAGATTATCGGGCTCGGGCGATTGGCAGGAGACTTACGGGACGGAGCGAAAAAAGCGGGTCCGGGTCCCGGTTTACGGCTGTTCGGCCACGCTGATCGATTCGAAATATTCGGTCGTGCTGTTCAAGGATATCGAAAAGGGCGTTTACGCGGTGGAGCTCCTTACGGGAACCAACCGGATTCGCTTCGTTCCCCGATCCGGAGAGGCCCTGCCCGTTATGACCGTTCCGCCTCTGTTCATCGAGGAGGTGCAGTTCGCCAACATGAACGACAAAGGCGGTTTTGTCAACGATTACGGCGACGAGATCGTCGGCCGCGAGGTAAAGATCCTGAAGCAGAAGATGATCTATCGCAGTCTATTGGACGACATTCCGCTGACACTGGATATTCGGTTGCGGACGCCCGAGGGACGTCTGATGCGCGATGCCGATTCGCCGAAAGGCTGCACCCGTCGGATTGTCTTCCGGACGGGGACTGGCGGAGGCGTGCTGGAGCAGCAGTTGGGCGAACTGAAAGCCAAATTCGGCAAAGGCTACCGCATGGAGATATACTGCGACGGGCGGCAGCTTCTCTCCGTCCCCGTACCGACCCGTGGAGAACTGCTGTATGTTCCGATCTGTCATCGGGCATCCAATTTTATCAGGATGGAGAACCCGCCAAGTACGCCGCTGCCCGACGATCGGGCCGCCATGTTCAAGATGCTGTACCAGCAGAACTACACAGGGCCCATTTATAACGGGAATTACATCGTCACCGGCTGGCGGATCGTAGAGATCTGATTGCGGGAAAAGACAGCCTTCGTGGGCTGTCTTTTCGTTTAGTTTGTTGCTGCCAAATATCGCTTCATCTCCGCTTTTATCCTCAAGGTCCGCGTGCCCTCCGTCCGAACCGGAACCGACAGCGCTTTCAGGGCCTGCTCCCGGGCTGAAATCGTATCTCCCGAGTCGCGATAGGTCTCGAACAGCTTATAGACCGGAGTCAATCGGCGGGGAATCATCGCATACGCCGTCCGATAGCAGGCAAGAGCCCGATTCCAATCTTTCTCTGCCTTATATAAATCTCCCAAATCGCAAAACAATTCCGACGTAGGTACGATTCGTTCAAGGTCTTTCAGCACGATCATCGCACGTTTCGGATCGCCCTCGGCATAGACGTATTGACCGTAGACATCGGCCATGCGCGGGTAGCCCGACAGGCGATGATAATGGTCCTCGGCGAATTGTCTGGCATGAGCCGCTTTCGAAGGATTTGCGGAGAACAGCTGCGGAATTGTTTCGCGGCACTCTTTTCGGAACGAATATTCCATTCCGACATATACGAACAGGATAATCGAGAAAACGACTGAACCCCAATGTATACAGCGGGGAATGCTAACAACCGAAGGTTTGCTTTGAATCGACGCAATCAGTATCGGAAACAATACCAAAAGGCCGGGGACATACGAAGGATAAGAGAATTGAGCGAATACGATATATCCGATTATTGCAGCCTTATATTCGTTATTATTTGCCGGCGTCTTCAATACGGCGACAAGCAGCCCCAATATCAAAACCAGCCCTATAATACCCTGATCTGCCAATACATGCAGGAACTCGTTGTATGGATAGGCAATATTATCGGAGTATTGCGAATAAGCGGATTCCGGATGCTCCGTAAAATAATCCGCCTGATAAAACATGTAATTTTTATTGAATCCGCCGATGCCGTGCCCCAGAATAGGCTTGTCTGCAATCATATCCGCAGTAACCCGCCATACCAAAAGACGGCCATCTGCAGATTGCGGTTTATATTTGTACAGTCCTCCGATAACAATTATTAACGTAACAAATAGCAGAATCAACCGATTTCTGTTCAATCTCGTTTTCCTCCTTTTCAATATCCACAACGCTATTGCTCCGCACATGGCGCTCAGCCATCCGGCCCGTGAATCCGACAGCACAAGCGCATAACCCTGAATCGCGGCAGGTATAAAAAACCATGCGGCATATCGGCACTTCAGGAAGCGGCTCCACATGCAAATCGTAGCAATAATGCTTATTGCCAGAAAACCGCCCAATTGTCCCGGATTACCGAACGAGCCGGTAATGTCGAATAACCGATGGCTGCTATTCAGTCGATCAAAATGCTGCCCTATTGCCAGTGCTGCCTGCCACATTCCGATGCACATTATTCCGGCAAATACGATAGTCGAGTAGACTCTGAAACGACGCATCAATAAATAACATAGGGCTATACAGCAATACGGATATAAGCCGCAGCATTCGAATGAGGGGAAGCAACATCTCGATATAACATATAACATCCACAAGGAGAATATTATATCAACTGATGTAATATCCCTATAATTAGTGTTATAATATCCTTGATCCATATGCCGGCACATTGCGCTGATAATATAGTAATAACAAAAATACATATTTTTTTTCGAAGTTCGTTCAATTTCAACATCTCAACGCCACACACTTCCATTTCGCTGCCTCATACTTCCATAGGTCGTTCAACTCTTTTTCAATCAGATTCTTATCCCTATTTTCGTCCTCGCATCGCTATTGGTGCAACTTAAAATCATCGTAATTATGGACGAAAAACAAACGAACGATGCCAAGCAAGTCATGCTCGTTCAAGAGGCCGGTGACGGACGCATCCGAGCCGTCACGGGAGTGGATTCGGTGGGTAATCTCCACACGGTCGAACCTACGCAACAAAACATGTCGAACCTGCTCAACGTGAACACGCAGGATGCGGCACTCGAAACTTTCTTCAAGAAGTTCATGCAGGAGGCAGAGAATCCCTCGCACACGGGCATTTTCATCATGACCCAAAGTGCGTTCGACAGGCTTTTCCAAATCGACTTCGACCCGGAGATTCTGGAGAACTACCGTGTCGATCCCGCCTCGCTGATGCAGGAGCAAAGATTCGAGCCGCTGGACACCTCGAAAATCGACCTCGACGATCTGGTCAAGAAAGGTATTCGCATGGAAGACCTCGAACCGCACCTGCGGGCCATGTCCTACGGCCATAAATCCAACGGCCTTATCGAGATGAATCCCGAATTAGGAAATGGCCTGCGTGTCGCCACCAAAGGACGCGTCTCGCTCGCAGAGCAGGCCGACGGCTCGCTCAAAGTCATTCCTCATTACTGGCAGGAGAAACCCGACCTCGACGCTCCTTTCCACGGCGTGCTGCTCGACGACGAGGTGAAGAACAACCTCACGAACGGCCGTCATGCCGGTAAGATCATCGACCTCGAACTGGAGCCGGGGAAGCTGACCCCTTGTTTCGTGTCGCGCGACAAATGGACGAATACGCTGGAATATTTACCCGTCGAACTGCTGGAAAAACGTGCCGTCATCAAAAATGCCGAGCTCTCCGAGGGCAAGCGGATGGACTTTTACAGCGGTGGCAAGGTGCTGTTGGAGGGCTATACCACCCGCGCCGGATACAAGCGGGACGCCTATATTCAGATCGACGCCGCCGAGCGCAACTTTGAATTCTCCTACGACGGACTGGATCGTAAACGCTATCAGGCTGAGAACCGGGCCATCCATACGCAGCAGCGCGCCGCGCGTGGCGAACGGGAAGCGAAAGGCATGGGCAAGGCTCCCGAGCTCACGATCCACCACATGATCCTCAAAGCCGCCGTTCCCGACGAGGCTTACAAACAATGGTCGGAGGCCGTCAAAGACCCCTCCAAACGCGCGGAGGTCAAGGCATTCTACATCAAGGGCATGGAGAAAGACGGACAGCGGGAACCGTTCAACGCATGGGTCAAGCCCAACTTCGCGCTGGGCAAGATGGACTTCTTCAAGTGGAATCCCGACCGTGCCAAGCGGCAGGGCGCCGAGGTTACACCGGCCAACGAAAGCCGCACGCAGGTGGCGGTCAATTCCGAGGGCAAGACGGCCGAGGCTGTCAAAGGCGTGAAGGAACCGCTCAAACAGGGACAGCAGCAACCCACCCCGGCACAAACGCGCCGCGCCGTCCGCAGCAACAAGAACACCGCCTCCAAAGGCTTGAAACATTAAAGCTATGGAGACGGTCTATGTGATTATAGGAGCGTTGGCGCTCTTCAATATTGGTGTTATCGCCTTGTACCTCCATGTCGGGAAACATCTGCCCGCGGATAACTGGGAAGATAACGACCGGCAATACTACGACGAGAACGGCAACCACGTCTACTATGACCGTAAGCTGATCGCCCGTCTGAAAAAAGAACAAAAGAAACGAAGCCACTGAAAAAATCCGAATTATCATCATGCAAGTAATCATCGCAGAAAAGCCCTCGGTAGCGCGTGAGATCGCCGCCATCGTGGGTGCCAAGAACCGCAAAGAGGGGTTCATCGAAGGAAACGGGTATGCCGTTACATGGGCTTTCGGCCATCTCGTCGGGTTAGCCATGCCCGAACAGTACGGCATCGAGGGATTCAAGGCGGAAAACCTGCCGATCCTGCCGCCGAAATTCATCCTCCTTCCCCGTCAGATCAGGGAGGGCAAGGAGTACAAGACCGATCCGGGCGTCGTGAAGCAGCTCGGCATCATCAAGGAGTTGTTCGCCATTGCCGACCGCATCGTCGTCGCCACCGACGCAGGACGCGAGGGCGAGCTGATCTTCCGATACATCTACACCTATTTGGATTGCCGCAAGCCGTTCGTGCGGCTGTGGATCAGCAGCCTAACGGACAAGGCGATCCGCGAGGGGTTGCAGCACCTCCGGCCGGGCGAGGAGTACGACAACCTCTACCTCTCGGCCAAAGCCCGCAGCGAGGCCGACTGGGTCGTCGGCATCAACGCCTCGCAAGCGCTCGCCATCGCCGCCGGACGCGGCGTGTGGTCGCTGGGACGTGTTCAGACTCCTACGCTGGCGATCATCTGTTCTCGTTATCTGGAAAACAAGGCTTTCGAGCCTGCGACCTACTTTCAGCTCAAACTCCACACAGCGAAGGATGCGACGGTTTTCTCCGCGCTGTCTGCCGGGCGGTTCGACGACGAAGCGGCTGCACAGGCGGCCTATGCCGCCGTCATGGACGCTGACGGGGTGCGCGTCGTCGCGGTCGAGCACAAGGAGGTAAAGGAGCAGCCGCCCCTGCTGTACGACCTCACGACGCTTCAGAAAGATGCCAACACGCGCTACGGCTTCTCGGCCGACAAGACACTCGGCATCGCGCAGACGCTCTACGAAAAGAAGCACATCACCTATCCCCGCACGGGCTCACGGTACATTCCCGAGGACGTCGCCGCAGAAATCCGCCCGCTGCTCGCGGCCTTGCGGAATCATTCGCAGTTCGGTCGGGAGGCGGTAGCCGTATCCGGTTCGGAGATCAACCGTCGCAGCATCGACAACGACAAGGTGACGGATCACCACGCCCTGCTCATCACGGAGGTAGCACCGGCAAGCCTGCCGGCCGAGGAGCAGACGATCTACGACCTGATCGCAGGACGTATGGTCGAAGCCTTCGGCGGTGTCTGCGTCAAAGACATATCGACCGCCCGTCTGGAATGCGGCGGCATGGAGTTCGTCGCCCGAGGTACGGTCGTCCGAGAGGGCGGCTGGCGCAAAGTCCGGCGGGAGCCGGAGGAGCGGACGGACGATACGACGGCGGCTATACCTGCCTTGCAGGAGGGCGGCACATTGCCGGTAAAAGGTTGCGACATGGAGCGCAAGCAGACCAAGCCGCGCCCCGTGCATACCGAATCGAGCTTGCTTGCCGCAATGGAAACCGCAGGCCGCGAGTTGAAGGACGAGGCGGAGCGCGAGGCGATGAAAGATTCGGGCATCGGAACGCCTGCCACACGTGCCGCCATCATCGAGACGCTCGTCGCCCGCGACTACATCCGCCGCGAGAAGAAGTCGCTCGTCCCGACCGATAAGGGACTGGCCGTATACGGTATCGTCAAGGACCGGAAGATCGCCGACGTCGCCATGACGGGCAGCTGGGAGCTGGCGCTCTCGAAGATCGCAACGGGCGAGATGGACGCGACGACCTTTCATTGCGGTATCGAGGTATATGCTGCGCAGATCGCCAAAGAACTGTTAGAGGTCAAGATCGAGAGTGCTGCACGTCATGATGCTGTCTGTCCCCGCTGCGGAAAGGCGATGACGTTCTATCCGAAAGTCGCCAAGTGCCGGAACGCCGACTGCGGCCTGACGGTGTGGCGCACCATCGCCCGCAAAGAGCTGACTGACGGCCAGCTCACCGATCTCGTGACCAAAGGCAGGACCTCGGTCATCAAGGGTTTTACCAAGAGCAGCGGCGAGACGTTCGAGGCGGCGGTCATGTTCGACAAGGAGTATAAGACCGTCTTCGACTTCGCACCGCGCAACAAACCCAATAAAGGAAGGGCGAATAAACGGAAATAATCGTTACCTTTGCCACTGAAGAATCTTATCACGACGGGATTACTTGTCTGATGGATTTTTTCAGTGGCGGCGCTTCGGGTGGGAACCCGGAGCGCCTTTTTCGCTTATCCCATTTTTCAACCACTGAAAAATCCGAATCATGTCAGACAAACAACAAACCCCTTACGAGGAGTTGTCCTATTACGGACTCTCTCTGCTCTCGTATCTGCGCGACAGCCATCCCGAACTTGCCGCCGACAGGTCGTTCATCGCCGAGCACGCCGACCGTGCCGCCGAGGCGTACAGCGACGCGATTCGCGCGGGAAGCACCCATGCCGAGGCCGAGGTGGCCGCAAGCGACGAACTTTATCGCGGGCTTCATTTCTCACCGTACAATACGCTGGTCAACATCCTTTGGGACGAATTCGCCTCGGAGGTTCCCGAAGAGGCGGCCCGTGCGGTCGCACTCCGGCTTCTTGCTCTGCCCGTATTCCGCGACGTGCTGGCGAAATACGACCTTACGGATGATTTCGCCGCGACACCCGAATACGAATCGCTCTACACCGAGCTCGTAGGAACCGTTCAAATTCTGCTGGAAGATGGCTTACAATAAGAAGGCGCATCTTCGCCGAAATATCGACGCGCTGAAAGCAGCTTTCGCGCTCGAACGGGAGCCGCACGAACTCTCCCCGGAGGAATCCGCACGACTTGCCGCATACAGCGGCTTCGGGGCGATCAAGGAGGTGCTGGAACCTCCGAAAAACAAATCGGGCGACGATATGGATGCACTCATCGCCGAGTTGCACGAGGTCATAAAAGCCGGTACCCCGAACGAGCAGGAGTACAAACGCTACATCGACGGAATCAGAAACTCGGTGCTGACGGCATTCTATACGCCGCCCGAAGTCGCGTATGCCATTGTCGATACGATATGGAACAGAGGGATTGCTCCCAAACGGATTCTCGATCCCAGTGCCGGCACGGGTGTCTTTCCGAAAGTCTTGGCAATAAACCAGCCTTCCGCCGAGATAACCTGCTTCGAGAAAGACCCCGCGACGGCTCTCATCCTCAAACACCTGCATCCGAGAAGCCGCGTGCGGGCGCAGGGATATGAAACGATCGAACCCAAGTATGCCGGTCATTACGATATGGCCGTGAGCAACATCCCGTTCGGGGACGTAGCGCTGTTCGACCCGTTTTTCTCGACCCATACCGACCCCGTGCGGCGTCAGGGAACACGCACGCTGCACAACTACTTCTTCATGAAGACGGTCGATACGGTACGCGAGGGCGGCATCGTCGCATTCATCACTTCGCAGGGCGTGCTCAATGCCGAGCAGGGACGTCCCGTGCGCGAATGGCTGATGAAGCGGTGCGACGTCGTGTCGGCCGTGCGGTTTCCGAACGACCTGTTTTCCGACCATGCCGGAACCGAGGTCGGCAGCGACCTTATCATCTTGCAGAAGAAAGCCGCGGCGGGCGAATTGTCCCCACGGCAGATGGATTTCATCGAATCCCGCAAACTGTCGAACGGCATTCGGGAGAACAACCTGTTCCGAACGTTCGACCGCGTGATACATACCGCCGCAAAGGTCGGTACTGACCCTTACGGAAAACCCGCAATGGAGTTCACGCATACGGGAGGCATTATCGCTATCGCTAATGAGTTGCGGCGAATGCTCTCAGACGACCTCCGTGCGAACTTCGACATAAGCTACTACCTGTCCCATGCTCCTGCCGACGAGGTGCGGCAACAAGTGCCGCAACGACCGCAGCAAACACCATCTGTCGTTGCCGAATCGGAGGAGATGCGCCGTGCCGTCGCCGAGATGGCGGTGCAAGGGTACAGGCTCGATACGGAGACGGGAGAACTTTCGGCCCTCGACGACCTTTCGCAGCGAGTCGCGGAACACGCTTCGTCGGAAGAAGATTTGGCTGAATTCGGAGCGTGGGCGGCGGAAAAGGAGCAGCGAATATGGGAAGCCGCCCCGCCGCAACCCGAAGACTTCGGCATCGCGGAACCCGCCGATACGGAGGTGCAGGCGACTTTGGAGCCTGCACGACAATCGGTCGCAGAATCCGCCGGTTCGCTTTTCGATGTTCTTATCGAGCCGCAATCCGAACAAGCCGCCGTGCCGCAGGAACCGCTGTTGACGCTCTACGACCTGTTCGGTTTCACCGAGCAGGAACGCAGTCAGACACTCCCCAAGCGCAGAAATCGTCGTGTGCCAGCCCGAAAACCGACCGGTCAGCCGTCGATGTTCGACCAGCCTGCACCGTCGGAGCCGCAGCCCGCCGCTCCTGTTTCAGAGCAGCCCGCACTATCGGAGCAAGAGGACTACGACCCTGAAAAGCTGTATGCAAGTCTGAACTGGGAGGAGAACCCGCCGATAAACGGGTTCTACCAGATGATGATGGAACTCTCGCCCGAACGACGGGCGGAGCTTCGGCAGGAAGCCGCCGAACGTCGGGAACAGCGGGCAGCGCAAGTACTGCGTGCCGCCTCGCCCCGCACGCCGGCCGATACGGAGCCGCGCACTTTCGGCGGAGAGATGCTATCGCACTACCGCGAGGGGACACTGGCGATGGATGAAAAGGGGCGTGTCGGCTATCTGCGCGACCTCGACGCCCTGCGTCCCATGTTCCACCCGCTGAATCTGTCGCCCACGCAACGCTCGAAAGCCTCTCTTTACATCGAGATACGCGACACCTATTTCCACCTCTACGACAACGAGGCGCAGACACAGACGGAGAATCCCGCCCTGCGCGAGATGCTCAACCGGCTTTACGACGACTTTACGGAGCGTTTCGGTCGGCTCAACGACAAACGCAACCTCGACCTCATCAAGATGGATGCGCGGGGAACGGAGATTCTGTCGCTGGAACGCTACATCGACGGCAAAGCCCGCAAGGCCGATATTTTCGACCATCCCGTAGCTTTCAACCCCAACGAGATCACCCATGCTGAGGATGCAAACGAGGCACTGGTCGCCAGTCTGAACAAATATGGGCGGGTCGACTTGGAGTACATGGCCTCGCTTACGGGAGCCACGCAGCAGCAGATGCTCGAAGAGCTGAAAGGACGCATCTACTTCAATCCCCTCATCGGCAGCTATGAAATCGCCGACAAGTTCATCGCAGGCAATGTCATCGAGAAAGCCGACCGGGTGCAGGCTATTCTGGAGCAGCACCCCGACAACGAGGCGATACGGGAATCGCTCGAAGCCCTGCGGGAGGCAACGCCGAGGCCCATCGCTTTCGACGACCTCGATTTCAACTTCGGCGAGCGCTGGATACCCAAAGGCATCTACGAACGGTTCGCCTCCTCGCTGTTCGATACGGAGGTCAAGATCGCCTATTCGCCCAATGTAGACGAATATAGTGTGAAAGGGGCGTCGCGCAATGCGAAGATCATGGAACAGTACGCCGTCGATTCGCAAAGCCGCAAGTACAACGGCCTGCATCTGCTCAAACACGCCTTGCAGAACACCTCGCCCGACATCACCAAGAAGGTAACGAAGCTCATCGACGGGGAGCTGAAAGAGGTGAAGGTTCGCGACGGCGAGGCCATACAGCTTGCCAACAGCAAGATCGACGAGATACGCAACGCTTTCCCGGAGTGGCTGCGCGAGCAGACGCCCGACTTCAAGGATCGGCTCACAGACCTCTACAACCGTACGTTCAACTGCTTCGTGCGCCCGCAGTACGACGGGTCGCACCAGACGTTCCCCGACCTCGACCTCAAAGGGCTGGGCATTCCCGACCTCTACCGAAGTCAGAAAGATGCCGTCTGGATGGACAAGATGCTCGGCGGCGGAATCATCGACCACGAGGTGGGTGGTGGCAAGACCCTCATCATGTGCTGCGGAGCCTACGAGAAGAAGCGCCTCGGGCTGGCCAACAAGCCCCTTATCATCGGACTGAAAGCCAACATCCACGAGATTGCCCGCACGTTCTGCACGGCCTATCCCAATGCGAAAGTGCTCTATCCGGGCAAGGAGGATTTCACGCCCAAGAATCGCGAGCGCATCTTCAACCTCATCAAGAACAACGACTGGGATGCCGTGATTCTCTCGCACGAGCAGTTCGGCATGATACCCCAATCGCCGGAGGTGCAGCAGGAGATTTTGCAGGCCGAACTGGACAGCGTGGACGAGAACCTCGCCGTTCTGCAATCGCAGGGGCGGGATGTATCTCGCGCCATGCTCAAAGGCTGCCTCAAACGCAAGGCGAATCTGGAAGCCAAGTTACAGACCGTCATGCACACGCTCGAAACACGCAAGGACGATGCGGTGGATTTTAAGCTGATGGGCATCGACCACATCTACGTGGACGAGAGCCACAAGTTCAAGAACCTGACCTTCACCACGCGCCACGACCGCGTGGCGGGACTGGGCAACCCCGAAGGGTCGCAGCGGGCACTCAACATGCTCTTCGCCCTGCGTACCATACAGGAGCGCACGGGGCGCGATCTGGGGGCCACGTTCCTCTCCGGCACGACCGTTTCCAACTCCCTGACGGAGCTGTATCTGCTGTTCAAATACCTGCGTCCGAAGGAACTGGAACGGCAGAACATCCGTACGTTCGATGCGTGGGCGGCCATCTTCGCCAAGAAGACCATCGACTACGAGTTCTCCGTAACCAACGAGGTCGTGCAGAAAGAGCGGTTCCGCTACTTCATCAAAGTTCCTGAACTGGCGGCGTTCTACTCGGAGATTACCGACTATCGTTCGGCCGAGGACATCGGCATCGACCGTCCGCAGAAGAACGAGATTCTGCACAACATACCGCCTACGCCCGAGCAAGAGGAGTTCATCGGCAGACTGATGGAGTTCGCCAAAAGCGGCAAGGGCGAGCTGCTGGGCCGTGCGCCGCTCTCCGAACGGGAGGAGAAGGCGAAGATGCTCATCGCTACGGACTATGCCCGCAAAATGTCGCTCGACATGCGCATGATCGACCCCGACCGCTACGGCGACCACGTGGACAACAAGGCCAGCCACTGCGCCAAGATGCTTGCGGACTACTACCGTCGTTTCGACGAGCAGAAAGGTACGCAGTTCGTATTCTCCGATCTGGGAACCTACAAGGGCGGCGACGACTGGAATGTTTACTCCGAAGTGAAACGAAAGCTGGTCGAAGATTACGGTATACCCCAAAGCGAGGTGCGGTTCATACAGGAGGCTACCACAGAGAAGTCCCGCAAGGCCATGATCGCCGACATGAACGCCGGGCGAATCCGCGTGCTGTTCGGCTCTACCGAGATGCTCGGACGGGAGTGAACGCACAGAAGCGGTGCGTAGCGATTCATCATCTGGACAGCCCGTGGCGTCCCAGCGATCTGGAACAGCGTGACGGGCGCGGCATCCGCACCGGAAACGAGGTGGCGAAGTACCATGCCGACAACAAGGTGGACGTGATTCTGTATGCTGTCGAGAAGTCGCTCGACGCCTACAAGTTCGGGTTGCTGCACAACAAGCAGCTCTTTATCCGGCAGCTCAAGACCAACAACATGGGCAGCCGCACGATCGACGAAGGGGCTATCGACGAGAAGTCGGGCATGAACTTCTCCGAATATGTCGCTATTCTTTCGGGCAACACCGACCTGCTGGAAAAGGCCCGCTTGGAGAAGAAGATCGCCACGCTCGAAAGCGAACGTCAGGCGTTCGTGCGCGGCAAGTTGTCGAGCCGCTACAAGCTGGACACCATACTGTCCGCCATAGAGAAGAACGACGCCAAAATCGAGGGCATAAGCACGGACTTGGATCATTTCAAAGCCCGTGTGCAGTTGAACGGCGACGGCTCGTACCGCAATCCCGTGAAACTCTACGGCCTCGAAACTTCCGACCCGAAGCTCATCGGCAAGCAACTGAACCATATCGCCGAGACGGCCCGAACGGGCGGAGAGTTCCAGCCCATCGGAAGTCTCTACGGATTCGACCTGCTCGTAAAGAGCGAAACGACCGAAAAGGACGGATTCGACCTTACGCAGAACCGTTTCTATGCGCGCGGCGAAGCCGACTACCTCTATTCTTACAACCACGGAAACATCGCCGCAGATCCGCGTTTAGCCTCGCTCAACTTCATACATGCCCTTTCGACAATCGAAACGGTGTTGGAGAACTTCAAGAAGAAGAACGAGGAACTGGCCAAAGACATTCCTACCCTGCAAAACGTGGTGGAGGGAACGTGGCGCAAGGAATCCGAACTGGCGGCACTGCGCACCCAAATGACGGAGTTGGAGCGCAAAATTCAACTGTCGCTGAAACCTATCGAAGAGGAGGCGATAGAAGATACCGCGCTGATGGAAGAAGGGCCACGGCATTCACTGCCGAAAGGTGGCAGACAGCCTTTTATTCCGTCGCGCCTGCAACAGATAGCCGACGCCTCCGGCGGACGTATTGTCATCGGGCGTGTCGGAACGCAGGTCAAAAACGAATCCGGCGCAAACAAGGGCATCAAGATGTAACGACAAAGCCGACGGTACTGCCGTCGGCTTTCTTGTTTATACCGAATCACATTACTCTCCGATTCGGCTTTTCAAATCCATGCGTTCGTGCAGGATTCTCACGATCTC
Organism: uncultured Alistipes sp.; assembly: GCA_910577475.1. GTDB lineage: Bacteria > Bacteroidota > Bacteroidia > Bacteroidales > Rikenellaceae > Alistipes. Next base: position 90,972 of record CAJTLJ010000009.1, on the reverse strand, counting down.
TACGGCACTCTCGGAAACCGTCCGATAGAAAACGATGTGTTTGCCCGTTCGGTATCCGTATAATTCGGCCATGATTTCCGCGTACTCCCGGCCCAGCGGTCGAGAACTGTCGGCTATTTGACGGCAGGTAGCCACAAGCAACGTATAATACTTGTCGGCTTGGGCCTCCGACCATGTTTCGACCGTGTAATTCCAGATGTTCGTGAGGTCTTCGACGGCCTTGTTCGAGAAACGCAGATCAGCCATTTTTTCGCTGCATTTTCAACGTCCGCAGATGTTGCTCGGGATCGAACCCTACGGCGATGCCGCTTCTCACACCCTCGTCGATTGCGCTCTTCAACGCCACGACACTGTTTTCCTGCTCCTCCAAAAGTCGCAGACCGGCACGCACCACCTCGCTGGCATTGTTATAACGTCCCTGTGCGATTGTCGATTGGATAAAATTCTCGAAATAGGCTCCCAAAGCTACCGATGTCGTTTTCATAATTCACCTCCTTTTCCGCAAAGTTACCAATATTTAGTAATACAACAAATTTACGGCCGATTTTATTATCTTTTTCCGAACGAATTATTTTCCCGCTCCTTTTTCAGTTTGCGGAAATTGCTGAAATTACGCTCGATGAACCGCAGTACGTCCGATTCGCGATAGAACGTCTTGTGATAGATCATCTGGTAGGGCAAATCCCCGGAGGTACGATACCGTTGCAGCGTGCGTTTCGAGATGTTGAGCATCTTGCACAAGTCGTAATTATCCAGCAGCCTGTCGCCGTCGGGCAAAACGGAGAGGCTTTGCTCCGCGGCGGGCGTGCACAACTCCTCGATACGCTCCAACCGCTTGGCGAGACGTTGCATCCAACCCTCGAAATACTCCCTGTCCAGCATCATGTCCGCCTACTCTTTACACAGGTTTACAGGTATTCGTTCTATTTTTCCGATGAGTTCTGTGTAGGTTTTTACTCCGATAATAAGTATTTTCATAATCCTTTGTTGTTTTGTTTGTTACAAAGGTCGATATTATTTGATACGGTAATAACGAGGTCGGCACGACTTTTTTGCGATAAAATATTCTGCTGATACAATGATTGTTATGTCGATAAAGGAGTTCTGGCGGCAATAAAAAACGTAAATTCATGTCGAAATAAGGCAAACACCGATGTCGGTAATCGCAATTATGGATGGCATGAACCATCCATAATTTCATAAATACTTATTGATTTAATCATCTGTCCCGTTTTTTATTCGACGGTTTTTCCATGCGCTCGATCAAGGCATCTTTCAAACTATCGAGAAACGGAGTTTGTGTATTGCGAATACGCATGTCGCTGAAGCTGCGAGAGATGTTCTTGTCCAGTTCTATGTTGAAGACCGTTTGCAGATATTCGACAAGTTGTGTCATGGGAACATTCCCGAACACCTTTCGGCTATCGCATGCGAAGATCAGTTCATAAAGATCCGTTTTTTGAGCAGACCATGTAATGCGTACTCTGGGCAGCGACTGCGACAACCAGTGATTTTCCAACTCGTCCAATTCTTTATTCAGATATTCAGTAAGTGCTTCATTTGCCAATAAACGAGCTACCGTGAAATCACAATTGGTCGAAAACATCGGATCGCGTTCATAATAAAATGAATCGAGATAAAGGGCGACATCGGCATGCCCGCGAAGATAATAGACAGAATCCAGATGGGTAAGCCCTGAACGGTAATAACGGACAAAATCGGAACGTTTGGAGTTATAACGATTGATGCCTCTGATCTCATCAATCAAATACGCTCTTTGCGATTCGACGCCTTCCGGACGATTCATTTCGATGTTATAAACTTTCCGTCAATAAATCAACCCGGAGCACAAACGGGGTTTGATTTCTTTGAAAAAGTGTATCTCTTCCGCATCATCGTGAAAGGTATAACCGGCAATGAAATTTTTTAATCGGTTGAAGGCTTCGGCATAAACGAGTGAGGCATCGTGCGATTTTTTCATGATGTTCAGATCGGATGACAAAATCGGTTGTAGTTTTTTGTCCATCTCGCATTTCAAATGTTCGATAAATGTAACCATAGCTTTGTGTTTAGGATTGGTATTTAACAGAATTGCATAGAATAAGGCGTGAAATCATTTCCACGCCTTATTCGAGCTCATTAAATTCTATTATTTATTGAATATGCAAAACACACTGGGTATTAGCTTTTTATAAGTAGCATATACCACATAAGGTAATTGATTTTGAATTCTGTTGGATATTATGACTGTTAAAATTTATGTATTTGCTTTTACCGTTCCCCTGATGGGATCGAACCGCACGGCGGAGTTGCTGAAAAGCCGTTCGATATGCCCGCTGTGAATCATTTCGGATGTCGGTAGGCAGTGCAGGTCGGGTGTATCGACAAGGGCGATGTTGTCACTCAACGCGAGGGCTATATCCAGCTCGTGGGTCGAAAAGAGGATGCACTTGCCCTCGTCGTGCGTGAGGCGGGCGAGCAGCGAACAGAGTTCGTAGCGGTTGGGCAGGTCGAGAAACGAGGTGGGTTCATCCAAAAGGATGACAGGCGTAGACTGCGCCAGTGCGCGGGCGATCATGATGCGCTGGCACTCGCCGTCCGACATCTTGTCCATTGTGCGCAGGGCATAATCCGACATTCCCACCGAGGCGAGCGACCGTGCCACGATCTCCCTGTCGGCATCCTGCATCCGTCCGATCCAGTTGGTGTAGGGTGCACGGCCGATGGCCACCACGTCCTCGCAACGCAGGTTCGCGATGCGCGTGCGTTCGGTCGTGACGAATGCCAGCTTCTTTGCCATTTCGTCGGCTCTCATGTCGGAAATATCACGTCCGTCGAGCAGAATTTCGCCCGCATAGCGGCGTTTGAGTCCCGCTATGGCGCGCAGCAGCGTCGATTTGCCCGTACCGTTGCGCCCGATAAGGGCCGTCAGCGAACCTTTCGGAATAGCGGCATTCACTTCGCGAAGCAGTGTGCGTTCGTCGTAGCCGATGGAGAAATCGTGCAGTCGTATCATGCCGTAAAGGATTTGTTGCGCAACACCACCCACACCACAATCGGGATTCCCAACAGCGCGGTAATGGCGTTTACGGGCAAGGTGAAGAGTTTGGAAACGAGGTCGCAGAGGAGCAGCACCGCCGCGCCCGAAAGAATCGTGCCCGGCACGAGCACGCGGTGGTCGCCGTTGCGGAACAGCATCCGTGCGACGTGGGGCATAGCAAGACCGATAAAACCTATCGGGCCGCAGAAAGCCGTTACTGTGCCGGCCAGCAGTGTTGTCGAGAGAAACAGCAGTCCGCGCGAGCGGCGGATATTCAGCCCCATAGTTACGGCATACTCCTCGCCGAATAGCAGGAGGTTGAGCGGCTTGATCGTGATTACCGCCAGCAGTAAGCCGGCGATAACCGACGGCACGAGGACAGCGAGCTGTGGCACCGTCACGTCGCCGAGCGACCCCATCGTCCAGACAACGAAGGCTTTCAAGGCCTCCTCTTTGCTTAGGTATTGCAGGATTTGCACTACGGCACCCACACCGGACGAGAACATCATGCCGAGAATCAGGATGACCATGATGTCCTTGATGCGGTGGCCTACAGCAGCGATTACCAGCAGCACAGTCGCAGCTCCCGCCCATGCGGCCGTAGCGATGCCGACCGACGAGCCGACGCCGGCAAGCACCACGAGCGCCACGCCGAGGCTCGCGCCCGAACTGATGCCGAGCACGTAGGGACCTGCCAGCGGGTTGCGGAACAGCGTCTGCATCTGCAAGCCGCTGACCGACAGCGCCGCGCCCGCCAGCAGAGCCACAATTGCCTTTATCAGGCGGATATTCAGGACGATTTTCGCCGTCGCTTGCGGACAGTCGCCGCCCGTCAGTGCCGCCCATACGTCGTCGAGGGGGATGCGCACGGCACCGACGGCCAGATCCAGCAGAAAGAGGCCGACCGTAAATGCGGACAAGGTTGCGAACAATATAGCAGAGCGGGAGCGCATCTATTTCAGTCGTTTGTAATAGACGAAATCCTCCTCCACGAGTTCGGGGTGAAATATCTTGATAAGGTCGCGCAGCACGAGTTCGGGGTGCACGACGCCCGATTCGAAGTAGTCGTTGCCTCCGGCGGCGTTGGTGCGGGCGTTGTTGTTATAGACGTATCCGTTGCGGAAGCAGCGGGTGTCGGCGAACTTCGGGCAGGCGGCTTTCACCTCGCCGAGCGTGCTCGCCATACCCACGTTCAGCCATAGATCGGCAGCCGAAGCGAGCAGGTATGCCTCCTCCATGTCGACGGGCGTCGAGGCGTTGCCCGTGTTCTTCTTGTAGATATAATCTCCGCCCGCGTCCTCGATCAGCCGCACGGCATAGCTCCCGGCCGAGGGCATGAACCACGAATCGCCGTATGGCATGTTGAGCATGACAGACGGGGCGTCGAGGGCATTCTCCGCCACCCGCTGTTTCAGGGCGTTGTATCGGACGGGAATCTCCGCGAAAACCTTTTCGCCCTCCGACCGACAACCGACGACCTCCGAGAGGGCCACCATCCACTCGGCCTTACCCAACGGCGACTCTTCGAGGTAGTCGCCGATGTATATGAACGGGATGCCTAATTCGCGCAGTTTCGGTTCCATGCCGCTGGCACCGTTCACGCCGTAGAGCAGCACGAGGTCGGGATCGAGCGACAACAGCAATTCATAGTTGATATTCCCTTCGTAGCCCACGTCGCCGATGCGGTCGCGGCGCGCCTGAATGTCGGGATTGGAGATGTAGTCGATGCCCGATACGCCGACCACGCGGTCGACCTCGCCTATGGCGTCGAGCATGGCGATATGGGTCGAGGACATCGCCACGATACGATCGGCATCGCCTTCAAGCACCTGTCCGTCGAAGCCCTCGGGAGCGGTTTCGCCGTCGCGGGCGATGAATAACTGCACGGCGATGCCGTCCGCGCCCTGCCACGGATTCGTGACGGTGAGCAGTACGCTTTGTTTGCTGTCGGCCCCCTGAATGTCGAATCCCGAAGCGTATTCGAGCATGTAGACCGGCTTGTCAAAATCTTCGAGCGAAACGCTCTTGCGACCACAGGCCGCGACGACTATCGCGCACAGAGCGACTACCGCCAACTGAATCCATCGTTTCATAGTTCTTTTATTCGTTTTCATTCGGTTCAAAAAAGGGGGAAACGGGGCTGTTCGTCCGTTTCCCCTCGATAGCATGGGCGAAAATCCGATTAAGTCGTTATGGCAAATAACACTCTGCAACTAATCTCTAATCAGTCTTTCGGCTTTCGTCCATACAAAACACCGCAGCGAATAATCTTTTACGAAGAAGGTTTGCAAAGGTTTCCGCGATGAAAAGGGACACTGCCGTTATCTCTATCTCTTTTTACCCCATTTGGGCCGTATATCGAGGAATACCTCGAAATTCATGCGCGGCATGGGACGCGAGAGCACCGATTCGTACTCCTCGTTGAAAAGGTTCTTTACGGCTACCTTGACCGAGAAATCCGACCAATGCAGCGAAAAGAGTTTTTCCAGCGACACGTCGCTCATGTAGTAGGGCAATACGCGCGAGATCTTGCTTTTCATGTCGTTGTCCGAGGTAGTGAAACGCTCGCTGTAATAGCACCACTTGTAAACGAGACGCCACGATCGGTACGACAATCGGCCTGTCGCCGAAGCGGAGTATTCGGGGACATAGACCAGCTGTTTGCCGATCGCCTTGTCGGCCCAGTCCACTGGGTCACCGTTGTTGATCGAGGGTGTCCACGAAAACGAGACGTCTGCGCCCAACTGCCAGTTCTTCGAGAGCCGCACCGTCGCATCGGCTTTCAGTTCGACGCCGTACGCGTGTACCTCCTTGACGTTCTTCGGCGTCCAGAAACCCTTGAACGTCGGCAGCCACACGATCCAGTCGTCGATATACGAGTCGAACCACGTCGCCGAACCGTTGAGCGAATAGATGCCCTCCTTACCCACGGCGAACGAAAATCCGGCGTCGTAGGTGAACCCCTGCTCCTTTTTCAGATCGGGATTGCCGCCCGGCAGGAAGTAGAGGTCGTTAAGCGTCGGAAAGCGATAGTTGCGCGATACGGAGGCTTTGACTACGATGCTGCCGCGTTTCGAGACCACATAGTCGGCGAAAAAGGCCGGAATGACGGGCGACCACTCCTCGCCGTACATCTCTTCGCGCAAGGCCACCGACACTCCCAACCGGTCGGTCGGCATCCACTTGGCCGAGGCATAGGCCGATACTTCAACGCGCCCCTTATCATATCCCACGACCACTTTCTTGTTATTTCCCTGCGCCAACGACTGCGAATTGAGTTCGAGGACATTCTTGTCGCGGCTCTCCACGAAATGCTGGTGCACCGAGACATTCGCCATGAAGAGCCATTTCTTGCCGATGTAGTATTCACCCTCAGCCTGTCCGTACAACGTGTTTATCTTGCTGCGCGAGCGGATCATCTCCGCCATCGTGCCGTTGCCTTTGTCCTTCGAGAAATCGTAGCCCTGTCCCGTATGGATATAGCCGGCGCGCAAGCCTACTTTGTAGTTGCCGCGCAGCCGGTCCCACGACAGAATGCCGCGAAAGGTCTGCTCCGTCTGCTCGTTCACGTATTCGTCGTCCGAGCGGTGATCGACCGACAGCATCGGCACGCCGCGCTTCGAGTCGAGGAACCACGCCTGCAATCCGAAGCGGTCGCCGCGGCCGGTATTGTAGTACACCTCCTGCAAGATGTGAAAATCACGGAACGCACCGCATTTGTTGCGTTCGATAGGATAGTAGGTGCCGACGATTTGGTGGTCATCGTCATAGATATTCATCTTCTTGTTGTAGTTCCTGTACTTGAAATCGTTGTCGGAAGATGAATAGACCGCACGGGTCGAGACCTGCCAATGCTTGTCGCCGTAAGTCAGGCGCAAAAATTCGTCGAACGTCTTGAACGACCCGACGCCCTGCACGTATTGCAACCCGAATCCGTCGGCTTCGGCGGGTTGCGTGGAGAGTTTCACGGCACCGCCCAGTCCGCCGCCCGTCTCGTTGACCGACGAGGTGCCGTGCAGCAGCGAGGCGTCGTCGATGAAGTAGGAGGGAATCATCGAAAAGTCGGTCATGCCGAGCATCGGCGAGTTGATGCGCATGCCGTTCCATGTTACCTGCGTATGCGAGGGCGACGTACCGCGGAACGCTACGGTCGAGAGCGAGGCGCGACCGTACTGCTTGACGAAGATCGAGGTATTGAACGTCAGCACGTCGGCCATCGAAAGGGCGATATTCTCTTTCAGCACCGTCGAATCGAGTTTGGTCTGCTGCATACCGATTTCTTTCATCGGCCGCCGCGCCGTAACGTAAACCTCCGGAATCGGCTGGACGAACGACGGATTGTCGTTCCACCAGCCTTTGCCCGATCTTGCGGGCGGTTGCCCGTCGCTCTTCGACTTTTCCTGCGCGAAGCCGGAGAATCCGAGAAGCAAGGCGAATAGGAATGCCGTCAGTTTCTTCATAAGGAAAGTAAACCGCCTACGGCCCGTAAAGGTCGCAGACGGTTTTCGAAATGGTTATTCTTTCTTGTATTTTCCGTTCTTCATGTCCTGCCATGTCGGACTATAGGAACAATCCTCGTGGACGAACCATGTTTCGTCCGATAATTGTCCGACAACAGGTGCAAAGGCACTGAAATCCGTAACCGAACACCCTTCGATATGTACGGATCCGATCTTTGCGATGACAGGAAGTGCGATTCGTTCCAGAGGGGCGGCCGGTGTCATTCCCGGACCGTTTTGGTGGATCTGGAAAATCCCATCCACCTCTTCGAGTAAAGGCAGTGACAGCTCTTCCAAATACGACATGCCGCCGCCCAGCCCGAGGTCGAGGGTAAAGCCGGCGCCGCCGATCTTCCGCAGTTTAGGAAGATGCAGACCATCGTAGCTTGTAAGCGCGCAGGAGCCGTACAGGGCTTCCTTGTAATACTTATCGTTCGCCCCCGCCTTGTAGTATGCCGGATCGGCGGCCGTACCGATCTCCTCCAATTCAGGCATATCGATAGCTGCGTAAATATTGGTACTGTCGAAGTAAAGTTGGCCGCCGATCTTGCGCAGGACGCGGAAGTCGCACGCCGTTCCGCTATCGTCGCTGACGTTGTCGCTTACGGCCAGATAACCACCTACTTCGATAAGTTTCGGATAACCGATCTTTTCGACATCGTTCAACAGGTTGCCGCCGACCTTTTCGAGCTGGGGCGTAGAGATCGTCGTTTGAGGACCGTTACTGAACGAAACATCGCCCCGGACACTCTTCAGCGAAGAGAACGAGCAGTCCGTTCCAGGTACATAAACGAGTCCTGCAAGCTCTTCGACGCCATCAACCTTGCCCAACAGTTTGTTGTACCGCAGTTCGAGCGTTACATCCGCCTGCACAGGCAACGTAAGCGTTGCAATAAGATTCATGTTGGTAAGCAGGAGCCGACCACCGCCCGAGAAAGTCGTTTGGGAAAGATTCAGCGGATCGGGCACTTTACTTAAGTTGACAAGCTCGATGCCTTTTACCTTGATTCCGTTCAGAGAAGGTATCTCGCGAAGTTCTGCGAACGCAGAGAGGACGATCGTGCCGTCCACTTCCGACAGAGAGTTCATGTCGATGGTCTTGACGCCCGTATTCATCGCCATGCCGCCGATAGAGGTGGCGTCGGTGTTGGCGATAAGCTGAATGTCGCCGCCCACCTCGGAAAGCACGGGCAACGAAATCGTCTCGAACTCGTATGGAATCGTCGGCAACAGCACAGCTCCGGCCGAAGTCAGCGCTTCGAATTTCACGGCGTTGAGTTTCGCAAAGTTCTTGATGTTGATTTTACCGCCGACAGATGCAAGTGCTTTCATCTCGACAATAGTCATATCGCCGCCTGCCTTCTCCTCGTTCGAGCCCTGCAACTCGAAATCGCTGCCGACTGTCGCCAAAGCGGGCGTCGTTACCGACGTAAGCGCCGCCGAGCGCATGACCAGCGAACCGCCGATTGCCGTCAGTTTCTCGGCTTCGAACCACTGCAATTTGTCGTTGCATATCGTTATGTCGCCCGCAATCTCTTCGAGCGATCGGAGGCTCGCATAGTAGAGTTCGGGAGCGGTAGACGCCGCCTCGGTCGAGCCGATGTGCAGGCCGCCGATCTTCACAACATTTTCCAGACCGTCCAGTGTCGTGCCCTTATAGGTGTCGTTGATGACGATGTCGCCTTCGACCTGCGTGAGTGCCGAAAGCGCCTCGATGTTTGTCACGGCGTTGTCTCCGCTCGCCTCGCCGACGATAAGGTCGCCCTTGATGATCGTCACGCCTTTGTCGGCGAATGCCTTGACCTCGGCATCGGTTTTAAGCACGACATCGCCCTCTTCGCGGATATCGTCTTTTACGACGAGGTATTTGTAGTCGTTCGTCCGACCGTTGTAGGAGGTCACGCGGAACTGACGTTCGGTATTCCAATCGGTGATTTCGGCCGGATCGGGCATGATCGTCGCCGACGGCGTGTACTTGAATTCGGCCGCAGCACCGTCGAGCGATACGTTGTAGGGAACCGTTACGGTAATGTCGTTCCCTTCGATCGCCGCAGCATAGGAGGTTTCGCCGACGGTCAGCACCACCGATGTGATGAAGTTGTCGTCCGCATCTTCAGGAATCGGATTGATCGGATCGTCATCGCTGCAACCGGCCAACATCAGAAAACCGACGGTGACCAACAATAGCATTTTTTTCAAATTCATAATTTTATATAGTTTCTGGTTATTTATTGTTTTCGTTATCGGTCGCAACGGACAAATCCGAGAAAGAGAATACCTCCGTCGAGACCTCTCCGAGCCAGCCGCTCTTGACCTGCACGCCCGTCTGAATCTTGATGAAGTCCACGTATTGGAGATCGACCGGCGTGCCGTCACGATACATGGCATTGGCGATGCGGAAGCCATTGGTCTGGCCGCTGCCGTCTACCACGTCGCCGCCGAGGTTGTCTGTTTCGCTGAAATTGTCGACATACCCCCAGCCATAGGATTGATTATCCCAGTATCCAGTGGTCGGGTCCTGCACATTGTTCGGAGCCAGACGGGTTCCGTAAAGAGTGTAGGTATCCGATTTGATCCAAGCAGGATAGTAATAATCCTGCTGATGGTAAGTAATCAGGTAATCGATGCACCCCGATTTGCCCTCCGAATCGGTCCACTGCACGTCCATCTGTTTGCCGGCGGGACGATAATAAGTGACAGCGTAATTCTGAATAGTCCCCTCCTTATCCGTGTCGCTGCCGCGCAGTTCGTACCACTCGTCATCGGGCTCGCCGTTTTTATTGATGTCCTGCATAACCCAAACGATACCCGGTTCCGACGATCCGTCGAAAGCGTTGCCCTGAATCGTGAAGTCGTATTCGCCCTCAGCCGTCGCCCGTTTGGGGATACTATGGTCGAAGCCTACGACGATGTAGCCGCCGAAAGCACCAAGCGACACCCATATCTTCTCTTTCAGACGCCCCTCGGCATAAGCTACAGCTGCCTCCTGCGTCGTCTCCGTGCCGTCGAACCCGCCCGTCTTCATCTCGCCGACGAACTGTCCCGGAGCAGGTGTATATTCCCATACCTTGTTCCACAGCGGAGAACTGTCTCCCGTGGCCGGACGGTAGCGGTCCTCTTGCGCAGCATCGACGCAGGTAACCTTTACCTCGGCCGTGAACGCCGTTTCGGCACGGATAATGTTGCGGGTAAGTTGTTTGGCCTGCTGCTTCGCTTCGCTTACCGTAACCCGGACGATATGCTCTCCCGCTTCAGTCGGTGTGTACCGGAACATGCGCGCTACGGCATCGGGAACCGTCTCGCCGTCCACGCTCCATACAAACTGCGGATTGTCGAAATAGGAGAGCTGCGGTTCGAGGAAGATCGGCGTGCCGATATAAACATAGCGGTCCGTCGATGTCCGGAAGATGGATTGTGTGTGGAAGAAAACTTCGTAAGGGAGTTCGTCCACGACTTCGAGCGTAATCTCTTTCGTCGTCTCGCCGTCGATATTCGAAGCGTGGCAAACAACCGTATAGGTGCCAAGCTCCGCCTCGTTGAACGTATAGGTTACGCTTTCGGACACGACCTCGCCCTCGCGCAGCCATTCGCATCGAAACTCCTCCAAATCGGAGTTCTGAATATCGGGTGTAAAGATGTAGTCCGTGTTTTGCAGTACCTTCAACCCTTTTGACGGCAGAGCCAGCGAAATGACCGGTGGAGCCATCTCCAACACCACCACTTTCAACTCCTCTTCGGCCTTGCCGTTTTCGTTCTGCACCGTGAACATTACGTACACTTCGGCCGCTTCGCTCCATGTATGGGTCAATGTCGGTTCCGTGGAGAGCAGTTTCCCGTCCAACGTCCACGAGAAAAGGGCGTTTTCTGCATACTGCACCGTTGGGGCGATGGTCAGTTCGCGGCCGACTTTTACCGTATAGATTCCATCCTCGCTGTCGAGCGTGATTTGCGGCGTCATCGGCTGGTCGATTTCGACCTGCCCGTCCTTGTTGCATCCCGCAAGAAAGACCGTAATCAAAAAGAGAGTGTAAAGTTTTTTCATAATCCGATGATTTTTATCTCCAGCAAAAAGCTCCCGGAATGATGCCGACGGTAAAAGTGTCGAGCAACTCGCCCTCGGCCGAATAGCGCAGCACCACGCCGTTCTGCACGTAGTCGATGGCATCGGCGATATAGACGTCGCCGTTTACGGGATTGATAGTCAATCCGTAGTAAAGTGTGTTATGATATTCGAGAAACGGTTTTACCGGCACACGATCGGCTGTCACACCCATGCACCAAACCGAATTGTTGAGCCAGTAGACCTTGTCTTTCGTTCCGTTCAGCTGCACCTCCGAGGGCCAGTCGCCGAACTTGAACTTGAACTGCTTTTCGATTTTGAACGTCTCGGCGTCGATGCGATAGAGCGACGGCGCCTCGTGCCCGTAGGGCGATCCTTCGTAACCGCCGTCGGTAATCGTCCACATCTTATTGTTGCAATCCATTACCAGCGAGGTGGGTTGGATACCCACGACCAGTTCATCGACAACCTCATCAGTTTCAGTGTCTATTTTCAGAATACGGTTCTGGTACGACCAGCAATTTGTAAAGACGTATTTGCCGTATTGCACCATCTGCTCCGTAGAACCCGATTCGTAGTCCATGTCTGTCTCGACGTACCCTGTAATCTGGTAGGTCTTGGGATTGACGATATAGATGCGCGGATCCCATATCTGCGTCACATAGGCTTTTTCGTCCGATAGGAAATGAATGTATCTCGGCGAGGTAAAACCCGTAATGCGTCCCACCTCCTTGAACGTATTGGGGTCGATGGCGAAGATGACGCCCGAGTTGTTCACTACAATCCAGCCCAGACCGCCGTGCATGGTCATCGACTGCGCCACGTCGCCTAATTTCTGGGCATTGGCACGGGCGAATACCTCGTTCTCCACCCGTTTCGTTTCGGGATCGTAGTAGGATAACGACGCATTGCCGTACATGAAGTTCCCCTCGTTGGTAATGAACAACCCCTTGCCTGTAACCTCGCTTCCGTCACCGAAATTGCCGTCTATATAAAACGTTTCCTCGTCGATGGGACCATACCCCATACATGAGGTCAATAGGAGTGCGAATAAAAAATAAAATATACGCTTTGTCATGGATCAAACAAGTGGAAATGGAGACGAGCCATCTCCGGTTATTTAATTAGTTTCTAGAAATACGAACGTCGTCAATGCAGACATAAGCCGGCGTGTTCAACCCGTAGGCTCCTGAATCCGAACCCACGAAATCGAACTCGATACGATTTACGGCCTGTTTTTTGATGTTCGTCAGATCGAATAACGTCCACTCGGTAAGACAAACATTGCTTTCGTTCCGATAGTCCGCAAGATAGATTTCGTCCGTCGCCACAGGAGCCGTAGCTCCGGTCTTATAACCGCGAACCACCAGCTTGAACCAACCGTTCTTGCTCGGTAAGCTGCCCTGCGTGAAGCTGTTGCCATTGACGATTACGCCGTATGCGTAAGAAGAGTTGCAGACATACATTCGGTCGAACTTGCGTTCCGCATTGTTTGCCAGCGACATCTGCGCACAAGCGATGAATCCCGAGTAAGTGTCGGTATATCCGTAAACCACGCCGAAATTCGATCCGCTGTGTCCGGCATTTTCATTGGCATTATCTACGGACGCCGTATTGTAAACGCTGCATTGGTTTTGGTAGGAATACCACCAATCGCCCGAATGACCGTCGACGTTGGAGCGGATATTCCAGTTCGAAACGGCAATACCTCCGTTCCAATAATTATACGTGCCTCCGTAACCGTCTTCATTCAATCCGTATACGATGTTGAAAAGCCGAGCTGCTCGGTCGGTGTAGGTGGTGAAACGGGTCGGATTCGATCCAGTGTAGCCATCGTATAGATTGGCACCATAGGAAGTCGGACCGGCAAGCTGATTGGAGGATACATCATCGAAAGTCACTGTAACCCATTCACTTTCCACATTGGCTCGGGTGTCGGGAGCCGCTTCGTCATGCAGAGGTTCTGCGAAAAAATCGTCATCCGCATTGCAAGCGGAGAACGTTACGGCGGCCATTGCAGCAATGGCCATTGCCATTAATCTGAAATTCTTTTTCATAACCTTGTTTATTAAAAAGTTAAACAAAAGGTACGCACACGTCAAATCGTTCCTTGCGATGGATTCGCAACGAACGGGTGCGGACAAGTTATCAAAAAGAAATGCGAGGTATCGTCGTCAAACCTTGTTTCATTTTGATCGAGCGCCAATTACCCGTGGTCGCTGAATCACATTGCTCATCAAGCAGGTCTTCTGACTCGTCCCATTTGTCGCGCCTTCCCAGTTTACACCAGTGGCAAAGAATGCGACAAACATTTGCGGGGACTTACAGCTGCAGGTACAGCTCGGATTTTCACCGAATTCCCTTTTAATTCCATGCAGGCGGTACGCCTATGGAAACTTGACTGGTACAAAGGTAGCATTTTTATTCTTTCGTTCTACTCTTTTTCTGATTTTTTGTTCAACTTTTTAATAGGTATAATCTATATTTATTTTGTAAGCACTTGTTTTTCATATGTGGAAACGCCGATATGGCTTGTAGTAGAGAATCGCGGCATCATCTAAAACAAACGGAGGTCGCCAGAAAGTGAATTGCGCAACGGCGCAGGGAATGTTCCGTATCATTCGTCGATCCCGTCGCCGAAAGCGGAGCCATTCAAGCAGTGGATGGCTCAAGTCGCTGCCGACCGTCTCGACCAGATGCAGGACCCCGAATTGTCGATTCAGCAGGCGATGGCCGATTATAAGCAATTGGGGTATTCGGACAACTGGATCAATCAGCGATTAAAAGCGATCGAGGTGCGCAAGGACTTGACCGACGCATGGAAAAAGCGCGGAGTGCAGGAGGGGCAGCAGTTCGCTACGCTGACCGACATAATTACCAATACGTGGTCGGGTTTTACCACACGCGAGTACAAGGCGTACAAGGGACTGCATAAAGAGAACTTGCGGACAACATGACCAGCACCGAGCTGATTCTCAATATGCTCGCGGAGGCATCTACCAAAGACATAACCGAGGTAACCGAGCCCCGAACGCTGGCGGCACACAAAGCGGTCGCACGGCAAGGTGGCACGATCGCCCGCAATGCCCGACTGGAACTCGAAGCCAGAACAGGCAAAAAGGTGGTTTCGCGTCTCAATGCCAAACAGGTCTTGGCTGCAAAGAACGCCGAACAAATCGAAATGTCAAAAAATGAAAAATAAATCGTTATAGATATTGCGAATAACGCAAAAAGAATTACTTTTGCAATAAGATTAACGAGTTGTTTGAAATCGTGAAAATGAAGTGATCTTACACACTTTACGATTTACTTATCCATTGCCTTTTTTCACGATGATTTTCTCATATCGCTTGCAGTCAAGCAATTATTTCCCACTGCATTAAATATACGAAAAAAATACTATCTTTGCGATAGCTAAAAGAGTTATTTGGATGCCGGAAAAATGAAGTGTTCTTAAACACTTGCAACTTACTTATCCGTTGCCCCTTTTTATATGATTCTTTTCTAAGTCGTTTATGTCCAAATAAATATCTTCGGGCAATCTCAAAGATACGAATAAGCGAGAGCAAAAGCAAGTTTACATGCAATTTGCCGGGCGGGAACGACTGACGAAAAAGCGGAGAGCCCCAAAAACTTTCGGACCGGGGGCCCGCATATGAGAAAAAAACACTAAATTTGTCGTCTAATTTCATCAAACAAAAGACATGAAGATCGAAGAGTTTATTTCGCAAGCGGTCCTCCGTTCGGTCGAGGCGCTTTACGGCAAGCTCGAAGGCGAGCAGTTGCAGATTCAGAAAACCCGCAAGGAGTTCGAGGGCGACTACACGACAGTCGTGTTCCCCCTGCTGCGACGAAGCCGGAAATCGCCCGAAGCGACCGCCGCAGAGATCGGAGAGCATATCGTTGCGAACACCCCCGAGATCAAGGCATACAACGTCATCAAGGGATTTCTGAATCTCTCGCTGGCCGACGACTGCTGGACCGCACGTTTCGAGGAGATCCGCGCCGACGAGCATTTCGGCGAGGCTCCGGCAACGGGCCGGACGATCATGATCGAGTACTCGTCGCCCAACACGAACAAGCCCCTGCACCTGGGTCACATCCGCAACAACCTGCTGGGCTACTCCGTGGCGCAGATCCTGAAGGCCAACGGACACCGCGTCATCAAGGCCAATCTGGTGAACGACCGCGGCATCCACATCTGCAAGTCGATGCTGGCCTGGAAGCTCTACGGCAACGGCGAGACACCCGCGTCGTCGGGCATGAAGGGCGACCACCTGGTGGGCAAATACTACGTCGAGTTCGACAAGCATTATAAAGCGCAGATCCAGGAGCTGATCGCCGCCGGGCAGAGCGAGGAGGAGGCCAAGAAGAGTGCCCCCATCATGCTGGAGGCACAGGAGATGCTGCGCCGCTGGGAGGCCAAGGATCCCGAGGTCTACTCGCTCTGGGAGACCATGAACGGCTGGGTCTACGAAGGTTTCGACGTCACCTACAAGGCGCTGGGCGTCGATTTCGACAAGGTTTATTACGAATCGCAAACCTACCTGCTGGGCAAGAGCCTCGTGGAGGAGGGGTTGCAGAAGGGGGTCTTCTTCCGCAAGGAGGACAACTCGGTATGGATCGACCTGGAGGCCGACGGGCTGGATCAGAAGCTGCTTCTGCGCGGCGACGGCACCTCGGTCTACATGACGCAGGACCTCGGCACGGCCTACCGTCGTTTCGAGGACAACAAGCTCGACGACATGATCTACGTGGTGGGCAACGAGCAGAACTACCACTTCCAGGTGCTGAAGCTCGTGCTCAAGAAGTTGGGCTATGCCGACTGGAGCGACCACATCACCCACCTCTCCTACGGCATGGTCGAACTGCCCGAGGGCAAGATGAAGTCGCGCGAGGGCACCGTGGTCGATGCCGACGACCTGATCGAGAAGATGGTGTCGACGGCCCGCGAGATGTCGGACGAACTGGGCAAGCTGGACGGCTGCTCCGAGCAGGAGGCCAACGCCGTAGCCACGATGGTCGGTCTGGGCGCCCTGAAATATTTCATCCTGAAGGTCGACCCCAAGAAGACCATGCTTTTCGACCCGCGGGAGTCGATCGACTTCAACGGCAACACGGGTCCTTTCATCCAGTACACCCACGCACGCATCCGCTCGATCCTGCGCAAGGCCGCCGAATCGGGCATCGACTGCCGGGCTGCGGCCCATGCGGAGTGCCTGCCCGAGGAGATCGGGCTCATCAAGGCGCTGAACGACTACCCCGCCATCGTCGCTTCGGCCGGCGAGAATTTCGCCCCCTCCATCATCGGCGCCTATGCCTACGATCTGGCCAAGCTCTTCAACGGCTACTACCACGACCACTCCATCCTCAAGGAGGAGGACGCCGAGGTCCGCCGCATGCGTCTGCAACTGGCCGAGCAGGTGGCCCGCACCATCCGGCACGCCATGCAGCTGCTGGGCATCGAAGTTCCCGAGCGGATGTAGCCGCAGGGACAAGCAAAAAAAGGCGGGCAGAGGTGCACTCTGCCCGCCTTTTTCATGTCCGGACGGTTACTCCTGTTCGGCAGTCTCCTCCTCGGGCAGCTTGAACTCGGTCATGCCGGCAGCCACCAGGATATTGTACCACGAGAAGAGCTTCTTCATGTCCGACACATGCACGCGGTCGCGGTCGTAGTCGGGCAGCACCTCGGCCATGTAGGCCTTGATCTTCTCGGGAGCCTCCTTGTGGCTGATCGCCTCTTTGCCGCCCGTGTAGGCGTAGATCTTCGTCAGCACGTCGGCCAGCGCGATATCCTCGTTCTCGGTGAACATCGAAATCTCGGTCAGGGCGCTCATCTTCGATGCCAGAGCGGCGTTCATGCGCTTGCCGTCGGCGAGCGACTCCACGATCACGCCGCGCTGCGAGCGGGCTACATACTTATACAATCCGGGCCAGCCCGAGATCGCTAAAATTTCCTTCAGTTCCATCGTCTAAAAATTATTCTCTGAATTTCTTTGATTGGGTTACTCTTTCGTGATGCGTACATCCAGCTGCGGGAACGGGAAGTGGATGTTCCGCTGGGGCAGTATCTTGTAGATCCGCTCGTTGAGATCGAAAAAGACGCCCCAGTAGTCGGCGTTCTTCACCCAGGCACGCAGGGAGAGATTGACCGAACTGTCGGCCAGCGCCGCTACGTAAACGACCGCTTCGGGATCGGTCAGGACCCGTGCGTCGGCCTTGCAGATCTCCAGCATGGCGGCCCGGGCCACATCCACGTCGTCGCCGTAGGAGATCGAGACCGTAATGTCGACCCGGCGCAGCTCCGAACGGGAGTAGTTGTCGATAATCGAGGTCGAGATGGCGCTGTTCGGGATGTAGATGGTCTGACGATCCCCGGTCGTGATCTTGGTGGTGAAGAGCATGATCTCCTCCACGGTGCCCGACTGCCCCTGCGCCGAAATGAAGTCGCCCACCCGGTAGGGACGCAGCAACAGGATCATCACGCCGCCGGCGAAGTTCTGCATGGTTCCGCTCAGGGCCATACCGATTGCCAGGGTCGCAGCCGAGAAGATGGCAATGATCGAGGTCGCGTTGACGCCGAGCGTCTGCACGACGGCCAGCAACAGCAGCAGATAAGCGACCACGCTCACCAGATTATGCAGGAACGTGCGCAGCGAGGCGTCGACCCGACGCCGCTCGAAGCTCCGCTCCATGATCCGCAGTACCCAGCGGATGACAGCGCGACCCACGAAATAGATAGCCAGCGCCACCAGAATCTTCAGGCCGATCCAAATGGAGTCGGAGATGAAATCCTTCATCAGGTCGTGCCAGTCGACCGTCGCAAGTTTCTGAATGGTATCGGCCCAGCGGGCCTTCTGTACACTGTCGGGGAGCATCAGCGGAGCCGCAGGGTCCGCCTGTGCGAGCAAAGAGAAAAAAGTCATTTCGAAATCGTTTTACCTTTAAATATGTCGTACAAAAATAACCAATTTTCAGAAAAAAATCTAACTTTGTCGAAAAATAAACGGATCGGGGTCCCTCCGGACCGAAACGGAACATTTGTCGCCGAAGCCATGAATCGAATCGTCCACGCCGCTCTGATCGGTCTGCTGCTGTCGGCGGCAGGCTGCTCGAAAGGGTACGATCCCGAACCGCCTCAACGGCCTCCGGTTCCGGTTCCGACCGTCACGATCGCGGAGTTCCAGAAGCTCTGCCTGGACGGGGCGACGGTCATCCGCGAACCCATCGTCCTGACGGGCATCGTCACCACGAGCGACCGGTCCGGCAACTTCTATCGCACGCTCGGCATCGAGCAGAACCGCTCCGCCGTCGAGATCCGGACCGGTACGGATAACAGCCACACCCGCTACCCCGTCGGCAGCCGGGTCTGCCTGCGGGTGCAGGGACTCTGCGTGGAGCGCCAGCGGGGCGTGCTGCAAATCGGACCGCCGGCCCCACCCTCCTCGGCCGAGGCCGTCGGCTATTTCCGGGCCCAGTCCCTGCTGGACTGCCATCTGTTTTGCGGCGAAAGGGAGGAGCCGATTCCCACGGGAACGCTCCGCACCCCCGACGAACTCGACACGGCGCTCTGCGGCACGCTGGTGCTGCTCTCCGGATTCCGGTACGAACCCGAGGATGAGGAGGAGCCCTGCTGGGAGGGCTACCGCCGTTTCGTCGACGACGAAGGGTTCGCAATCCACACCTACGTCAGCTCTTATGCCCGCTTCGCCCGACAGCCGATCCCCGCGGGGAGGGTCGCCCTGCGCGGCATGTTGCAACGGATCGACACCGGTCCGCATGCGGGCTACATCATCAAACTGCGCGATGAAACGGATTGTCTGGATTAGCTGGCTCTGCCTGCTCGGTGCGTGCGGCACGGCCGACGAGCTGCGGTTCGAAGAGCACTTCGACCCCGGCAATGCCGAGACGGTCGACATCGCCTACCTCAAGTCGCTCTGCCGCGGTGCCTCCTGCTCCATCCGGCGCACCCTGATCGTCGAGGGCCGCATCACCGGCAACGATCTCTTCCGCGAGTTTCCCCGCCGGCTCTGGATCGAGGACCGCAGCGGCGGCATCGAACTGCTCGTCGACGGATACCGGCTCCACGAACGCTACCCCGTGGGCGCGCCGCTCCGGCTCTTCTGCGAGGGGCTCTGGCTGGGCGATTACGGCGGCCGGATTCAGCTGGGCGCGAAGCCGGAGGACGAACGGACGGTCGGGCGCATCGACCCTGAGGAGTTCTCCTTCCGCTCCCGTCTGCTGGCCGAGGATTTCGAACCTATCGTGCCGAGAACGTGTACGATAGGAGAACTCACGCCGGCGCTGGTCGGCCGATTCATACGGATTTCGGAGGTCCGTTTCGTCGATGAGGAGGCGGGGCTGCGCTGGTGCGATACCGATCCGGAGACCGGCCGTCCCGTGGCGACCCGCCGCCGGCTGTGCGACGACAAAGGCCGTACGCTGACCCTCTACACCGCAGCGGAATGTCTCTACGCGACGGAGCCCCTGCCGAACGGCAAGGGCTCCGTGTGCGGAATTCTGGATCGGTTCAACGGCGAGCTGCAGCTCCGCATCTCAAACCGCGACTTCGATCTCCGGCAGCGCTAACGGTGCAGGGCCTCCCAGAGTTTGTCTTTCAACTGACGGATATTGAGATTCGACACCGACGAGATGAAGATCGTCTCGATGCCCTCGGGCAGATGGGCCTTCATCTCCTCGATCAGCCCCTCGTCGAGCATGTCGCACTTCGTGACCGCCAGCAGACGCTCCTTGTCCAGCAGTTCGGGATTATACTGCGTCAGTTCGCCCAGCAGCACCTCGTAGTCGCGCCGCACGTCGTCGCTGTCGGCCGGAATCATGAAGAGCAGCACCGAGTTGCGCTCGATATGGCGCAGGAAACGGGTTCCCAGCCCCTTGCCCTCGTGCGCCCCCTCGATGATGCCGGGAATGTCGGCCATCACGAACGAACGTCCGTCGCGCACCTCGACGATGCCCAGATTGGGCTCCAGCGTCGTGAAGGCGTAGTTGGCGATCTTGGGCCGCGCGGCCGATACGACAGACAGCAGCGTGCTCTTACCGGCATTGGGGAATCCGACCAGACCGACGTCGGCCAGCACTTTCAGCTCCAGCACGAAAGCCCCCTCGTCGCCCTCCTCGCCGGGCTGGGCGAAGCGGGGCGTCTGGTTCGTGGCGCTCTTGAAGTGCCAGTTGCCCAGCCCTCCGCGACCGCCCTTGAGCAGCACCAGCTGCTCGCCCTGGGCGGTCACCTCGCCGACGAAATGTTCCTCGACCTCACCCTCTTCGTTCACCACCTGCCGCTTGGCCACCGTTCCCAGCGGCACGGGGATGACGATGTCCTTGGCATCGCGGCCCGTAGAGCGGGCCCCGGAACCGTTCTGACCGTCCTCGGCGAACTGGTGACGCTGGTACTTCAGGTGGATCAGCGTCCAATACTGGCTGTCGCCTTGCAGGATGATGCTGCCGCCCTTGCCGCCGTCGCCGCCGTCGGGTCCTCCGAAGGCGACGAATTTCTCCCGGCGGAAGTGCGCGGAACCGGCTCCTCCGTGGCCCGAACGGGCAAAAATCTTTACGTAGTCAACAAAATTTGAACCTGCCATACGTTTGGGTCTTTTCGGTTTCGGCTATTCGTACTGGCCCGACTTCAGCCGGTTCACCTCGTCGCGGGTCAGGAAACGCCAGCCGCCGCGCTTCAGGTTCTTCTTCGTCAGACCGGCGTAGTATACACGGTCGAGCTTCTGCACCGTGTAGCCAAGCGACTCGAAAATGCGACGCACGATTCGGTTGCGGCCCGAGTGGATCTCGATGCCCACCTCCTTCTTGTTCTCCTTTACATAGGATACCTCGTCGGCGTGAATCTCGCCGTCCTCCAGCGTGATGCCTTCGGCAATGGCATCCATGTCGGCACGCGTGAGGGGCTTGTCGAGCGTCACCTGATAGATTTTCTTCTTCTTGTAGGCCGGGTGGGTGAGCTGTTTGGTGAGGTCGCCGTCGTTGGTGAAGAGCAGCAGACCCAGACTGTTCTTGTCCAGACGTCCTACCGGATAGATACGCTCCGTGCAGGCACCCTTGATCAGATCCATCACCAGCTTGTCGGCGTGGGGGTCCTCCAGCGAGGTCACATACCCTTTGGGCTTGTTCAGCACCAGGTAGACCTTCTTTTCACCCTCGACCCGGCTGTCGTTGAACTTCACCTCGTCCGTCGGCATCACCTTCGAACCGAGTTCCGTTACGATCACGCCGTTCACCGAGACCAGTCCGGCCGAGATGAAGTCGTCGGCCTCGCGACGCGAGCAGAGTCCCGACTGGGCGATGAAGCGGTTCAGACGCATCTCGCCGATCTGTTTGCTGGGGTCGTATTTGGGATAGCTCTTCGGCTTCTCTTCACGGCGGAACTCCCGCTTGGGAGCCCCGAAACGAGGTTTGTCGCCGAATTTCTTCTCTCCGAACTTTTTGGGACCGAACTTCTTGGCTCCGTAAGCGGGCTTGTCGCCATAGCGGCGCTCCTCAGCCGGCTGGTCGCTTTCGCCGCGGGGCGTGTATTTCCCGGCCCCGTAACGAGGCTTGTCGTTCTCGCCGTAGCGGGGCTTGTCGCCGCCGAAACGGGAGCGGTTTCCGCCGAAGCGCGGTTTGTCACCATAGCGGCGCTCCTCGGCCGGCTGGCCGCCTTCGCCGCGGGGCGTGTATTTCCCGGCTCCGTAACGAGGCTTGTCGTTCTCGCCGTAGCGGGGTTTGTCGCCACAGGAGCGACGCTCGCGGGTCTCCCCTACCGGACGGTTATCCCGCGTGAAGTTGGGATTGAAGGAGGCACGCCGTGCCGGCTGTGCCGCAGAATCCGCGTCACCAGCCTCACGCTGCAAACGCGGACGACGCTCAACGCGTTCCGCAGTAGTGGAAGAGGTTCTCGTCCGCTGGTCGCGACCGAAACGGGCGAGGGTCGACGTCGAGTCGTTTTTGAAATTTTTCATAATAATTCTCTTAAATCTTCGATATTCCGGCCATACCCGAGCGGCATGCCGGCTGAAATATTCGGCAAAGGTAATCCTTTTTTTCGGGATTCGCGCACAACGGGGGCTCCAATTCCCCGGAAAAACCTCTCCGCAGGATCTTTTTGTCGAATTCTTCGCATGCGGATTGCATATTGCGCGCGACAACCCTATCTTTGCACCCCGAAAAAACAAGGAGTTCCATGAACATGAACCGCGAAATATTGCGAATCGCCCTGCCGAACATCGTCTCGAACATCACCGTTCCGCTCATGGGCATCGCCGGCACCGCCATCGCCGGACACTGGGACAGCGAAAACCCGGCCGCCACCATCGGCGCCCTGGCCATCGGCGTCTCGATCTTCAACTTCATCTACTGGAACTGCGGGTTCGTCCGCATGGGCACGAGCGGCCTGACCGCCCAGGCCTTCGGCGCCGGAGACTACCGCGAATGCACCCGCATGCTGGTCCGCTCGCTGAGCGTTTCGGCCGTCATGGGCCTCGCCGTCCTCCTGTTGCAACACCCCCTGGGCGAGTTCGCCCTGCGGATCATGAACGGAAACCAGATCGTCAGCGACTACTACTACGCCCGCATCTGGGCCGTCCCGGCGGGCATTCTGCTCTTCGGCTTCAACGGCTGGTATACCGGCATGCAGAACGCCCTGATCCCCATGCTGACCGCCATCACGGTCAACGTGATCCACATCCTTTGCAGCCTCTGGTTCGTCTTCGGCTTCGACATGGGAATCGTCGGCATCGCCTACGCATCGGTCGCGGCACAGACCACGGGCGTCGTCATCGCCGCCGTCGCCCTCCCCTTCCGCTACGGCAAACTGCTCACCCGCATCGACTGGCGCGAGGTGTTCGACTGGCACCCCATGTGGCGCTTCTTCACCATCAACCGCGACATCATGCTGCGCACCTTCTGCATCGTGGCGGTCTACACCTTCTTCACGGCCGTATCCGCCCGCATGGAGGAGGGGGTATTGGCTGTCAATACGCTGCTGCTGCAACTCTTCACCCTCTTCTCCTATATGAACGACGGCTTCGCGCTGGCGGCCGAAGCCCTCACGGGACGTTTCATCGGCGCACGTGACGGCAAGGCGCTGCGCCGCTGCCTGAAGCGCTGTCTGGTGTGGGGTACGCTGATCTCGGTGCTGTTCGTGGGCATCTACGTCGTCGGGTGGCGCGATCTGGTGGGGCTCTTCGTCCCCGCCGACTCGGCGGATGCCGGGCGGATCGTCGAACTGGCCGGCCGCTACATCGGCTGGATCATCGCCATCCCGATCGCCGCCGCGGTTCCTTTCATTCTGGACGGCATCATGATCGGAGCCACGCAGACCCGCATCATGCGCAACTCGATGTTCTATGCCACGGCCATCTACTTTCTGATCTTCTTCGCTTTTCAGGGCTGGGCGGGCAACGACGCCCTCTGGCTGGCCTTCACGCTCTTCATGTTCCTGCGCGGCGTATTGCAGTTCTTCATGACCCGCCGGCTGCGGAGCATCTACTCCCAGGCCGATCTTCGGTAAGAAACCGGACGACGGCCGCTTCGTCGAGGGTGCGGAAACCGTACTCGGCCACGACGCGCCCCTCCTCGGTCAGCAGCACCAGCGGCAAGGCTCCGTTGCACAGATCGAGCATCGGCCTGGGGTCGAGCACCGCCCGGGGAAACCGCCTGCCCCCGTACTCGTCGAAGAAACGGTCGATCTCCTGCGTCATCTCGCTTTCGGTCCGCATGAAGATGCAGCTGATGCACTGCGGATCCAGCTCGTGACGACGCCACAATGCGGCGACCTTGCGGGCCGTCAGGCGGCAGTAGCGGCACCCGGGACTATAGAGGCAGACCATGCGCCGCCCCCTGTCGAGGCGGAGCGAATCCGCTACCGGAGCATAGAGCTCAGGGACGAGTTCGGTCGAACGGTGGCGCGCCCGCAGGAAACGGTCGGGCGGCGAGAGAAGAAACACGAGCAGAAAGAGCGCGCAACCGCCCCCGGCGATCCAAAAGACACGGGGCGGATCGGTCCGGTCGTCCATCCGCCAGACAAAAGCGAGCAGCAGCGCCAGCAGGAGATTTTTCAGGAGCGACGCCGGAGCGTCGAGTACGACCGCCTCGCCGAAGCAGTGGCAGTTGCCCTCCTCGCCGGCCGCGAGCAGAAAGAGCAGCCAGAGCGAGAAGCCGGCCAGCACCGCCGCATAGAGCCGGCACAGCAGACGGTGGTGCCAGCCCGTCAGAAACATCGCACCCAGCATCGCCTCGGCTCCGATGAGCAGGCGGGCAAGCAGGGAACAACCGTCGAACGAGACGACCCCGAATGAAAAGAGGTAGAGCTCGAACGAATCGATCGAGCGCAGTTTCAGCAGGGCGGAGAGACAGAACAGCCCTCCGAGCATCCACTTGGCGACAGGGCGCAGCCGGTTCATCGGAAAGAGCGTCCGAGCGGGGCTACTCCTCGCGGCAGATCACCTCCGAAGTGGTCGCATCGCTGCAACTCTCCGATTCGTCGGCCTCGAAATAGTGGGCCTTGCCGCTGTCTCGATAGACGCAGCGGCACACCTTGTCATCGGAACACGAGCTGCACACGACCGCCGCGAGGACGACCAAACCGCAAAGTGAGATTATTTTCTTCATGGTCTTTCGTTTTACTGTTCGGGGAATGGGGTTCGGACTGGCCGAAACGGCTACAAATGTAGTACGTTTTTCTCATATTTGCAACACGCCGGCCCCGGCCGTCTCAACGGCCTCCGCTGCGGGTCTTCTTGCGGCGGACCGACCAGCCGAAGTGGCCGAGCATCTCGCCCAGCCGGAAATAGTGGCCGTGCGAGTAGACGATGGGGCGGGCCGCCTCAAGCGAGAAACGTCCCGTCGCGGGGTCGATATAGCGGTCGTCGGCCTGCACGTTGACCACCTCGGCCAGAAACATGTCGTGCGAACCCAACGGCATGACCTGACGCACGCGGCACTCGATCGAGAGCGGAGCCTCGGCCACCACGGGGGCCTTCACGGCCACGCCCGGAGCGGGCGTGAGCCCCATTTCGCGAAACTTGTCGCAGTCGCGCCCCGACTTCACGCCGCACCAGTCAGTAGCGCGCGCCAGCTCCTCGGTGGTGAGATTGATGACGAACTCGCCCGTCCGGCTGATGATCTCATGGGAGTGGCGCTCGCGGCGGAGCGAGATGTAGCACATCGGCGGATCGGTGCAGACCGTACCCGTCCAGGCGACGGTCACCAGATTGAACTCCTCCTCGCGCTCGCCGCAGCTCACCAGCACGACCGGCAGCGGATAGATCAATGTTCCGGGTTTCCAATTCTCTTTCATGCCGGCAAAGATACATCTTTTTTCAAAAATCGCTATCTTTGTCTTCGTTTCCTGCAAAACCCGACCGACATGGACATTCTGGAATTCCGCGACTACTGCCTCTCGCTTCCGATGAGCGAGGAGTGCACCCCGTTCGACGAGACGACGCTGGTCTACAAGATCGGCGGCAAGATGTACGCCTACGCCGGCATGGAGAACTTCACGCGTTTCGCCGTGAAGTGCGACCCCGACCGGGCCGTCGAGCTGCGCGAGCGCTACCGCGAGATCACCCCCGCCTGGCACAGCAGCAAACGGCACTGGAACGACGTCTATGTCACGGGCGACCTCCCCGAAGCGTTTCTGCGCGAGCAGATCCGCCACTCCTACCTGCTGGTCCTGCAACGGAACGTCGTCCCGAAATCGCTGCGCGAGGAGATTCTGCGCTACATCGAAGAGCATGAGCCGCCCCGTTGAGCAGCCGGGGCAAAGCCTTTGGCACGAGGCTTGCGGAGTGTGCGAAGGAAAAACCAAATCAAACGTATAGCAATGAAAAGATTTTTACTTTCGTGCACCGTGGTAGCGGCCTTTCTCTCGATGATCGCCTGCTCGCAACAAAAGCGCTGGAACGCACAGGAACGCAAAGCCGTGCGCGAAGCCATCAACCAGTATCGGCAGATGGTCTATCTGAACGATCTGACCGACGCCGAATTCGGCATCTTCTCCGACGGCGTGGCGCTCGATCTCGAAAACGACTATCCGGTCTATGCCGAATTCATCCAGCTGCCGGGTGTCGACGACACGGTGGAGATGGTGGTCGTGACGACCATCGTCGAGGAGCTCAACACCGACGCACGCAACATGCGCCACCTCTACCCCTACGACTATCTGGTGGCCCAGGGAATTCTGCCCTCGGGTCTGACGCGCGACCAGCTGAAGGCGTTCTACAGCTGCTTCTCGCAGCAGGTGAACAACACCTACTCGACGATGGAACAGTTCTTCAACGCCATCCTGGCCGACACGACCAGCAACTCGCAGATCGCCCGCATGGAGGCGAAGTGCGCCAACGACCTCTTCAACTGGACCGTCACCATCACCGAAGTCGTAGAGGAGGAGGAATAGCCCCCTACCCCGATAATGAAACGGGGAGCGTCCTGAAAAGGATGCTCCCCGTTCGCATGTTAGGGCCGGAATCAGCCTCTGAAACCGCGCGACACGATGATGCGGATCGAACGGCTCCGCACGGTGAACTCCAGCGGCGTCTCGCCCAGCAGCTCGCCGTCGACCTCCAGCGGAATCTCGGGCGACGACTCGATCCTCACGCGGCTGCCCCGCTCCTTGAGGATGTGGCGGATGCGGTAGATGCCTCCGTTGAAGAGGTACTTGAACCGGAACAGCACGTGCCAGAAGTGGATGGGGCGGATCAGCGACACGTCCAGCAGTCCGTCGTCGGCCACGGCTTCGGGCAGCTGGCGGATACCGCCGCCGTTATATTGGCAGATGCCGATGGCGACGCTCAGCAACAGGTCGTTGTAGACCAGCTTATCGTCCACCCACACCTTCACGCCGGTCGATTTGTAGCCGAAAAACGAGCGCAGCAGACACCAGGTGTAGCTCCACCGCCGCAGGCGCGCCTTCTGTTGCAGGTGGCTCACCCGCCTGACGACCTGGGCGTCGAACCCCGCACCGGCCACGTTGACCATGCAGCGGGACTGCCGGTAGTGCGACTCCTCGTAGCTCACCACGCCGACGTCCTGCAGGAAGCAGCACTCCTCGGCGATGGCCCGGATGGCATCGCGATGCCGCTCGGGAATGCCCACCGTGCGGACCCAGTCGTTGCCCGTGCCCACGGCGATGACGGCCAGCAGCACCTCGTCGGGCCGCACCTCGTTCTGGATGAAGAGGCCGTTTACCACCTCGTGCAGCGTGCCGTCGCCCCCCACCACGATGATGCGGCGATAGCCCTGCCTGACCGCCGCCACGGCGAGTTCCGTAGCGTGGTACTTGTGTTCGGTGAAGGCGGGCTCGTAGTCGATCTCCGCCTCGCGCAGGAGCTTCGATATCTCGGGAAAGTCGTCCAGCCCGCGGCCGCGGCCGGCCACGGGATTGACGACGACGAACCACTTATGCGTCTGACTCGCCATGCACTACCTGACGGGAATATTTCCCAGCGTATGCACCAGGAAATCATAGAACTTGCCGACCGAGGCGATCTCCACCTTCTCGTCGGGCGAGTGGGGATAGCAGATCGTGGGGCCGAACGAGATCATGTCCAGACCCGGATAGTTCGAGCCGATGATGCCGCACTCCAGACCGGCATGAATCGCCGTCACGGCGGGTTCGCGACCGTAAAGGGCCTCATAGGACTCGCGCATCGCCTTCAGAATGGGCGACGCCATGTCGGGATTCCAGCCGTCGTAGGAGCCGGTCAGCTCCGTCTCGGCACCGGCCAGGGCGAAGACGGCACGAATGGCCTCGCCCAGCGCCTCCTTCTCCGAGCGCACCGAACTGCGCAGCAGGCACTGCAGCTTTACCGTCTCTCCGTCGGAGACCACACGAGCCAGGTTGGTCGAGGTCTGCACCAATCCGGGCATAGCCAGCGACATGCGCTGCACCCCGTCGGGGCATCCGGCCACGGCCCGAATCAACCGCTCCGAGACCGTTTCGGGCAGGCAGGCTGCGGGTCGGTCGCACGCGGCGGCCCGGATCTCGATGGCATCCTCCACCCCGGCGAACTCCTTCACGACCGTCTGCTCGTAAGCCGCCGTCTGCGCAACGAAGTCCTGCACCCGGTCGGCCGGAACGAGCACCGTAGCGGTCGCCTCGCGCGGAATGGCATTGCGCAGGCCGCCGCCGTCGACCGAAGCCACGCGCACCGGAATCTCCGTCGCATTCAGCAGGCGGAACAGCAGTTTGTTGGCATTGGCCCGCTGGGCGACGATCTGAATGCCCGAGTGGCCGCCCTTGCAACCCTTCACGCTCACCCGAACGGCCTCCATGCCGGCGGGAACAGCCTCCTCCGCATAGCGGAAGGTCATGTTGGCGTCCATACCGCCGGCGCAGCCCACATAGAGCTCGCCCTCGGTCTCGGAGTCGAGATTCAGCAGGATGTCGCCCTTGAGCAGGCCGCCCTTCAGACCGAACGCACCGTCCATACCGGTCTCCTCGGTCGCCGTGAAGAGCGCCTCCAGCGGACCGTGACGCAGGGTGTCGTCCTCGAGCACGGCCAGAATCGCCGCAGCGCCGATGCCGTTGTCGGCACCCAGCGTCGTTCCGTCGGCCGTCACCCAGTCGCCGTCCACATAGGCGTCGATGGGATCGTTCTCGAAATCGAAGACCTTATCGTTGTTCTTCTGGGGTACCATGTCGAGGTGGGCCTGCAACACCACCCCCTTGCGGTCCTCCATGCCGGGCGTGGCCGGCTTGCGGACATAGATGTTATGCGCCTCGTCCTCCAGACACTCCAGACCCATGCGGCGGGCCTCGGCCAATACGTAGGCGCGAATCTTCTCCTCGTGTCCCGAGGGGCGCGGAATGCGTGCGATTTCGGCGAAATGCTTCCAAACCAGTGCCGGTTTCAAAGCGGTCAGATCTCTGTTCATAATTTATCGGAATTTTAAGGTTGTTATTTCATTTTTATTTTACCGGGTCCTCCCCGTGGTCGAAGGCTTCGACGATCTGTTTGACCAGCGGATGGCGCACGATGTCGCGCCGGTCGAACTCCACAATGCCGATCCCCTCGACCGGACGCAGCACCTCCATCGCCTGCGTCAGGCCGCTGTCGCCCTTGCGGGGCAGGTCGATCTGCGTCACGTCGCCCGTGACGATGAATTTGGCCGAACGGCCCATGCGCGTGAGGAACATCTTGATCTGCGCCAGCGTGGTATTCTGCGCCTCGTCCAGAATCACGAAGGCGTTGTCGAGCGTCCGCCCGCGCATGTAGGCCAGCGGAGCGATCTGCACCGTGCCCTCCTCCATGAACTTCTGCAACCTGGCCGCCGGGATCATGTCGTTCAGCGCATCATAGAGCGGCTGAAGATAGGGATCGAGCTTCTCCTTCATGTCCCCGGGCAGGAAACCGAGCTTCTCGCCCGCCTCGACGGCAGGACGGGTCAGGATGATGCGGCGCACCTGCTTCTCTCGGAGCGCACGCACCGCCAGCGCGATGGCCGTGTAGGTCTTGCCCGATCCGGCGGGTCCCACGGCGAAGAGCAGGTCGCAGTCGTCGTAGAGCTTCACCAGCCGCTGCTGGTTGACCGTGCGGGCCCGGATCGTGGCGCCGTTGTTTCCGTAGACGATCACGTCCTTGTCCGCCGGCACGTCCCCGGACGAGATGCCGTCCGAGAAGGCCTGGGCGATCACCTCCTTCGAGATGTGCCCGTATTTCAGGTAATAGTCCGCCAGCCCGGTCAGCCGGCGCTCGAAACGCTCCGTCTCGCCCTTCGAACCCAGCACCTTGAGCGACGATCCGCGGGCCACGATCTTCAGTCCGGGATGCAGTGCCTTGATCTGTTCAAGATAGATGTCCTGCGGGCCGTACAGCTCGCGGGGATCGACCCCCTCGAGCCGAATTTCCTTATGATCGTTTACGTTGTTCTCCATCATTTGAATACATATCCAATACCTAACTGCACGGCATGTCCGCGCATCTTCACCTCGGGGCCCTCGTTCCAGAACACCCCGCCGACCGATCCGAAACCGCCCGTATAGCGCAGGTCGACCAGCATCCGACGCCCCAGCACGACCGAGACTCCGACCGTATAGCCCACCGTCGGGCGGACGTGTCCCACGTCGAGCGCCAGCCCCTCGGGGTCGGCATACGTGCAGCGGTCCATCACCGTCAGCACGGGACCCGCATAGATCCGCAGCGGCTCGACCGCCCGCACCGAGAAGAGCACCGGCACGTCGATCGAACTGGACTTGAGGTCGATCTTCGCCCCGGATTCACCCGGCAGGGTGAGATCGACGCCGTGGCGCACGAAGCGGATCTCGGGCTGCAACGCCCATTTGCCCCACACGGCGGCCATCGAGATCCCCGCCTGCCACCCCATGCGGCCCTTCAGACCGCCCAGGTTGTCGCCGCCGGCGTAGCTCCAGAATCCGGCTCCGGCCTGCACGCCCCACTCCATGCGCACCTTCGGCCCCTTTTTCGGCAGCGGAGCCCGCTCCCCGGCCCGAAGCAGGCCGGGCACGAACAGCAGCAGAAAGCCGATTATCCGAATCGTTCTTTTCATCCTTTTCTTTTTTTCAAATAACAGGCCGCCCCGCCGATAAAGAGGACGCAGAGCAGCAGAAACCACACTCCGGAGCGCACGTCGCCGCTATGCCGCACGATGGCCCCGATGACCGGCGCCGAGAGCGCCCCGGCCGAGATCATGAGGATCATAAGCCCCGAGACCTCGTTGGCCCGTTCGGGCACGGCACGCGTGGCCGCGGCGAAGAAGGTGGCGAAGACGCAGGCCAGCACGAATCCCAGCAGCCCCAGCCCCGCATAGACGACCCAGGCCGCGTGCTGCGAAAAGAGCGACACGCATACGAGGGCCGCAACCGCCATACACCCGCACAGATATTTCAGATCGTCCACCCGGCTCAGGATCCAGACCCCGGCCAGCGAACCGGCGATGCGGCAGGCATAGAAAAAGGTGGTAGTCAGCAGGGGGTTCGGCGAGTCGACCAACTGCACCGAAAGGTAGCCGATCCCGACATCCAGCATCAGGAAGGCGCCTATCGACAAGGCGCACAGAGCCACGGTGCCGTTCTTCATCAGTCCGAGGTAGCCCTTCAGGTCGACCCGCTCCGCCGAAGGGGCGTTCATGGCCGGATCGTCGAAACGGGTGAAGGCCATCCAGAGGCCGCCCGCCACCGTCAGCAGGGCGTAGAGGGGCAGCAACAGCTCCCACGAACCGGCCAGCCAGACGAGCAGCGTCACGACGGGAGCCAGCAACAACAGCGCCGTATTGCGGAAAACCTGCCCCAGCGTGAGGTAGACCGACATCCGGTCTCTCGGAGCGAGCATAGCCAGCATGGGGTTGACCGACACCTGAATGGCCGTGCAGCCGATTCCCAGCAAACCGAAGCCCGCGAAATAGCCGGCCAGCCCCTCGCCGCCGGCGAAATAGGCCGTCAGCAGGCCCAAGGCCGCCAGGGCATCGCCCAGCAGGGCGGTCCGCCTGCGGCCGATGCGGTTCATCAGCACGGCGACGGGTACCGACAGCAGCAGAAACCAAAGAAAGACCGTCGTGGGCAGGAAACTGGCCCACGCCTGCATTCCGGCAGGCAGCGAGGCCGCGATGCGCGGCGTGATGGGCGCTACCAAATCGCTGAACGCCATGATGAAATAACCCGCCAGCACAGGCCACAACTGCCGGTTCGAACCCGTTTTTCCGTCTCTCTCCATTCGTCTTTCTCGTCGTTATATTTTGTCAAAGTTACGAAAATTTTCCGAAAAGCGACGGCCGGACCCGGATTTTTTCGACTGCGAAGTCCGGTCCCACCGGCCCGTTTTTTCTTCGGCAGAGGTCGAAACGCGGCGAACGGAGAGCTTCGTTTCTTGAATTTCGATTTTTTATACTATCTTTGCACCCTAAATGCGATAAGATATGTCATTAGTAGCCATCGTAGGTCGCCCCAACGTGGGTAAAAGTACGCTCTTCAACCGGTTGGTGGGACAGCGAAAAGCCATCGTAGACTCCACGGCCGGAACCACCCGCGACCGTCACTACGGAAAAACGGATTGGAACGGTCGGGAATTCTCGATCATCGACACCGGCGGTTACGCCGTCAATACGGACGATATATTCGAGGACGAGATCCGCCGCCAGGTGATGCTCGCCATCGAAGAGGCCGACGTGATCCTCTTTCTGGTTGAGGTGGCGACCGGCATCACCGATCTCGACATGATGATGGCCGACGTGCTGCGCCGCACGAAAAAGCCCGTCATGCTGGTCTGCAACAAGGTGGACAACTACGACCAGATCTACTCCTCGCACGAGTTCTACTCGCTGGGACTGGGCGAACCCTACTGCATCAGCTCCATGTCGGGCAGCGGCACGGGCGACCTGATGGACGAGATTCTCGCCCGCCTGCCCGAGGACGTACGCTCGGACGAGGACGAGGAGCTGCCCCACATCACCATCGTGGGCCGTCCCAACGTCGGCAAGTCTTCGATGACCAACGCCCTGCTGGGTCAGGAGCGCAACATCGTGACCGACATCGCCGGCACTACCCGCGACTCGATCCACACCCGCTACAACAAGTTCGGAATGGACTTCTACTTGGTCGACACGGCCGGCATGCGCAAGAAGGGAAAGGAGATGGAGGACCTGGAGTTCTACTCCGTCATGCGTTCGATCCGCGCCATCGAGGAGTCCGACGTCTGCATCCTGATGCTCGACGCCCGGCAGGGACTCGAATCGCAGGACCTGAACATCCACAACCTGATCGTCAAGAACCGCAAGGGCTGCGTCATCGTGGTAAACAAGTGGGACCTGATCGAGAAGGAGAACAACACCATGAAGGAGTGGCGCGAATTCCTCGAAAAGCGTCTGGCCCCCTTCAGCGACATTCCGATCATCTTCACCTCCGTAATCAACAAACAGCGCATTCTGGAGGTGCTGCAAACGGCCATCCGCGTCCATCAGTCGCGCAAGCGCCGCATCGCCACCTCGGAGCTCAACGAATTCTTCCTGCCGCTGATCGAGAACTACCCGCCCCCCGCAACCAAGGGCAAGTACATCAAGATCAAGTACGTGACCCAGCTCCCGACCCCGACCCCGCAGTTCGCCTTCTTCGTGAACCTGCCGCAGTACATTCGCGAGCCGTACCGCCGTTTCCTGGAGAACAAGCTCCGCGAAAACTGGGATTTTTCGGGAGTACCGCTGCAAATCTATTTCCGACAGAAGTAGGACGACCGACAACGGAGCTCTATAAACTTTTCAGGATCCCGAAAAATCGAGCTTCGAAATTCCCTCCCCTACCCCTCCCTTTGACAAAGGGAGGGGTCTCTATATCCGGGAGTACCGCTGCAAATCTATTTCAGGCAGAAGTAAGACGACCGACAACGGAGCTCTATAAACTTTTCAGGATCCCGAAAAATCGAGCTTCGAAATTCCCTCCTCTACCCCTCCCTTTTTCAAGGGAGGGGTCTCTATATCCGGGAGTACCTTCCGCATTCCCCTCCACACACTATACGACAAGGACCAAAGAAAATGGATGCGCTTTTCGGCGCATCCATTATTCCATCCGTATATAACCACAGGCGTTCTATTTGACATCGGCCACGGGTAGAATGGATTCGATTTGTTTGATTTTCCTTGCCTGCTGGCGCTCGATCAACACCTCGTAATCGCAGGTCTTAGAGAACATCTTACCAGACACTACGAGCAGTTCGATCAATAAAAAGAAACCGAAAACTCCGAAATAGAACACGATGGTGATAAGACTGGAAAAGATCACTTTCTTCGAAAATGTTATCTCCAGCTCCGACAGCAGACCGATATTGTTTTTCGTTTCAATTCGAATCTCGTCTCTCAATGCCTGATGTTTGTTGTTCAGCGAGAGCATATTGTTGCGGATATTATCGATCCGGGCATTCACACGGTCCAAATCCTTCGCTTTCGGATTCGGTATGTTCTGTTCGCTGTATCCGGTAGCCATTACGACATTACCCAGAGAATCCACACCGGCAACCGAGCGATTGTAGGTGGTGGACTTAATCATAGGTCGTTTAGATACCTCGTCCGACAAAACCGACGCTCTTATTTCAAGCGAATCCAGTTCTTTCTGATTCTGGGCCAATTCATTATCTATGATCCGCTTCCGATATTCGAACTGTTCGTCCGTCCGCTGCTCGATGACTTGGGCCATTTGGGCATCGATATCCTTTCCGAACAATGTCTGATCGATAATCGTCGCTCCGAGCAGAGCCATGATCGCCGCAAGGCCGATTCTGAAGCCCGTAATAGCCTTGTTCTTCCCGACGATCAGGATAATCTGGCGTTCGATGATCCAGATGATAAGCGAGAAGACCGCACCGACCGCAAGTTGCGACCAGAAGTTCTCGATCCTGAAATAACGGACGGCCATATTATATCCGATATAAAACCAGAGCAGCATCAACAAGAAGATGGCTCCGGTGTATCGATGCAGGGTCTTTCTGCTGGCTGCCGAGCACTCGTTCAACACATTGCAGTCCCACCCCACGAATGCGCACAGGCATCTTATCCACACATTACTCATAATCCGTTCTGTTCATGATTTCACAGACCTTTTCATTACTCAGAGCAACCATTCCACGCGTGAATCCCATATCATATGAAATCAGAATGGGCTTGGTCTTTTCTCCGATCTCCTGAGCGTCCTTGTCCAACACCGAAAGCTCCTCATGATGCGCAGTCAACTTTCTCCTCTCCGCCCGATACCTTTCGAGAGTCTCTACCAATCCGTTTTTCTCGGCTCTGTCGATATGGCTGTCTATCTCGGTAACCTTATCTTCGTAGCGCAACAACGCCTCCTTGATGGCTAATCTCAACTTGTCTACGATGACACGTTTCTGATTCTCCCGATACGAGGTCTCCGGAAATTCCGTCGCATCCTTGTATCCTTTCGTTTCCCAGTCCTCCTGAAAGCGCCGGTAGATGCCGTAGATAGGCAATTCGGGATTATCGTCTGCCGGCCGGGTTTCCAAAATGAACTTTTCTCTGGATATGGGCGTTCTATCCTCGTTCTGTTCTTCGATTGCCGAGACCGCCTTTCCGCTCTCCGCAGGTTGCACACCCCCTCTTTTCCATGTAAACCATCCCATGACTTCGATTTTTATATTTTAATTTTCGGAACTTTGTATTGCGCATGCCCTCTGTCGTGGCAGCTTTTACAGATCGTTATCAGACACGCGTTCGGATACTGCCACGGCAACTTGAACGCATCCAGCCGCACCACATAGTGATACTGCCGATGGTGAACCTGGAGTTGAGTCCGGTCCGTCGTCCCGCAAAATTGACAGGTATAGTTATCCCGTGCTAAAATACCGGCTCTTTTTCGCTTCCATTCGGGTCGGAACAATAATTCACCGTAAGAACTGTGTTCCCAATCTAATAATGCCACTATTTTATAATTGATGAAATTTTACATGGCAAATATAGACATAAATATCTATCATTTACAATCAGGAGCATAAAAAATTATTGCTCCGCAAATAGCATATTCATCCGTTCGAACCTTGTATGAATGCCCCGGTCCATGACTTTTGTACCCGGCGAAACGGGCCGCAAACCGATTCGCCCCGGCCTGAAAACGACGGCGGGACGAATCGGCAGGAATACGGAAGCGGATTTATTTCCGGAAAATGAAATAGACGGCCAGCACCAGACAGACGAAGCCGGCCAAGTGGTTCCAACGCAGCTCGTCCGATTTCATGAAGACTAGCACGAAAAGCGTGAAGACGACCAGCGAGACCACCTCCTGGATCACCTTCAGCTCCCAGAGCGAAAACGGTCCGCCGTACTGGGCGCTGCCCAGACGGTTGGCCAGAACCATGATGCTGTACTCGAAGAGGGCGATTCCCCAGCTCAACAGAATGATGGCCGCGAGGCCGTAGCGTTCGAGTTTGGATTTGAAAACGATGTGTCCGTACCAGGCGAGCGTCATGAAGGCGTTCGAGCAGACCAACAACAAAACGGTTAGAAGTCCCTTCATTACAATAATCCTTTATCGTAGCATTTCATCCGTCACCTCCGCAAAGTTCCGCACGACATAGGCTGCGGAGCTGGTGCGCAAGGCCTCGGCCGACAGCGAAGTCGTCAGCGCAACCGTGCGTCGCACCCCGGCCCGGTCGGCCGCCTCGATTCCGGCCGGTGCATCCTCGAAGACCAGACAGTCCGAAGGCTCCAGCCCGAGCTCGGCCGCAGCCGTCAGATAGATCTCCGGATCGGGCTTGCAGCGGCTCACCCGGTCGCCGCTCACCCGGGCCTCGAAAAACTCTCCGATGCGGCACCGCTCCAGCACGAAATCGACGTTCGTCCGACAGCCCGACGACCCCACGGCACAACGCACACCCGCCCGGCGCAGCCGCTCGAGCAGCTCGCGGAGCCCCTCGACGGGAGCGATCGTCGGCGCGTAAATTTCCCTATAGATCGCCTCCTTCTCGTCGGCCAGCGCCTGCACGCCCCACTTGTCGACCGCCTCGTTGCCGAGCAGCGCCCGCAGAATATCGCCGTTTCCCATACCGATCACGGCTGCGAACTTCTCCTGCCAATCCTTCACGCCGTAGCGGTTGCAGAAGATCTCGAAAGCCTTGAAATGCACGTCGGTGTT
Organism: uncultured Alistipes sp.; assembly: GCA_910577475.1. Taxonomy (GTDB): domain Bacteria; phylum Bacteroidota; class Bacteroidia; order Bacteroidales; family Rikenellaceae; genus Alistipes. Next base: position 53,782 of record CAJTLJ010000009.1, on the reverse strand, counting down.
ATCGACCAGCGTGCCGTCCATGTCGAACAATGCACCTCGTATCATAATCTCTCTTTTTTCGTCGGCAAAGGTAACAAAAAACGGGCTTTTGCGTATCTTTGCTCTCAGAAAAACACAACAAATGACACACGCGAAAATCGCCAAGACCAATGCCGCCCGCCTGCTCGACCGGGCGAAAATCGCCTACGAGCTGATCCCCTACCGGGTGGACGAGGAGCACCTGGCCGCCACACACGTCGCCGAGCAGCTGGGCGAACCCATCGAGTGCGTATTCAAGACGCTGGTGCTGAAGGGTGACCGCACGGGACACTTCGTCTGTGTCATTCCGGGCGACCGGGAAGTGGACCTGAAAGCCGCAGCCCGGGTGTCGGGCAACAAGAAGTGCGACCTGATCCCCATGAAGGAGCTGCTGCCCACCACGGGCTACATCCGGGGCGGCTGTTCGCCGATCGGCATGAAGAAACCTTTCCCGGTCTTCATCCATGCCACGGCCTCGAACTACTCCCATATTTATATCAGCGCCGGCATCCGCGGCCTGCAGATCAAAATCGCCCCCGCGGACCTGATCGATTTCGTCCGCGCCGCCGTCGCCGATCTCGTCGCGGACTAAACCCTCCCCGAAAACGAAATTTCTCCCCGGCCGGAACTCGTTCCAGCCGGAGAGAAATCATTGCACATATCGGGATCAGACCTCCAGGTTCACGTCGAACAGCTCGTGCCAGGGCAGACCCTGCTCGCCCAGTTCGGCCAGGAAGGGATCGGGATCGAACTCCTCCACGTTGAAGACGCCGGCACCGCGCCACAGCCCCTTCGCCCACATCGAGGCTCCCAATGCGGCGGGTACGCCCGTAGTGAAGCTGACGGCCTGCGTTCCGGTCTCCTTGAAGGCGGTTTCGTGATCGCAGTTATTATAGATATAATAGGTGCGTTCCTTGCCATCCTTCAATCCCTTGATGCGGCAGCCGATCGAGGTCTGACCGTGGTAGTTGGCGCCCAGCGACTTGGGATCGGGCAGCACGGCCTTGAGGAACTGGATCGGCACGATCTCCACACCGTTGTACAGGATCGGGTCGATGCGGGCCATGCCGATGTTCTGAATCACGCGCAGGTGGGTCAGGTACTCCTGCCCGAAGGTCATCCAGAAGCGGGCGCGCTTGATGGTGGGATAGTTCTTCACCAGCGACTCCAGCTCCTCGTGGTAGATCACATAGGACTCGCGCTCGCCGATCTCGGGATAGTTCAGCGGCTTGTGAATCTCGTGCGGCTCGGTCACGACCCACTTGCCGTTCTCGTAATAGCGGCCCTTCTGGGTCACTTCGCGGATGTTGATCTCGGGGTTGAAGTTGGTGGCGAAGGCCATGCCGTGGTTGCCGGCATTGCAGTCCACGATATCGAGGTAGTGAATCTCGTCGAAATGGTGCTTGGCGGCATAGGCCGTGAAGATGGCCGTCACACCCGGATCGAACCCGCAGCCGAGGATGGCCGTGAGCCCCTTCTCCTTGAAACGGTCCTGATAGGCCCACTGCCACGAGTACTCGAAATGGGCCTCGTCCTTGGGCTCGTAGTTGGCCGTATCGAGGTAGTTGCAGCCGCACTCCAGGCAGGCATCCATGATGGTGAGGTCCTGATACGGCAGGGCCACATTGACCACGATGTCGGGTTTGAAGGCGCGGAACAACTCGCACAGCTCGGGAACGCTGTCGGCATCGACCTGAGCGGTCTGCACCCGTCCGCCGCCGATGGCGGCCGCCACGGCGTCGCATTTCGACTTGGTGCGGCTGGCCAGCATGACGGCCGAGAAAACGGGGTTGGCCGCGATTTTCTGCGTAACAACGGTGCCGACACCTCCGGCACCGATAATCAAAGCTCTACACATAAATTTATCTCTTTGTATGATGAATATTTTCCGATTCCATCGTACAAAAATATCTTTTTATTTTGGTAAAACAAAAATATTCTCTACATTTGCACCACCAAAAGCGACACAGCCTCGCAATTGGCGTTGATCTCGTAGCTCAGCAGGTAGAGCACAACACTTTTAATGTTGGGGTCCTGGGTTCGAGCCCCAGCGGGATCACGGAAAAAAGCGTTAACTGCTTGAAGCAGTTAACGCTTTTTTATGCACTAACTCGGCGAATCGATTTTACAACCCCTTTGGGGATGACAATAAAAGTTGTGCTTTCTGCACAGCTTTTACTATGATTTAAGATTCGACGTGCCTCCTGATTTCGGCAATAATTCGTTGCCCGAACTGGTCACACCGTTGTTCCCCGATCCCTTTTATTTCGACGAGTTCTTCTCGTGTCATCGGTTTCTCGGTTGCCAACCGGGATAGAATATCGTTCGTAAAAACACAATATGCAGGTAGCCTTTCCTCCTGCGCGAGAGTTTGTCTTAGAGTTCGCAACTTGACGAGCAACTCCATGTCAGTAAGCAGATTGCCATTCGCATCCGCCAGCACTCTGAATTCGTCTTTCTCAATCATTCGTTCCGAATAACCGATCGTGTAAACTTCTGCTTTTTTCTTCGGCGCAGGACTTGCCTTTGCCGGAATCATCTCGGGGGCTTGTAGATTCTCTGCGGAAGATTCGGATGCCCGGAAATAAGCAGGCCTATTCTTGGACGGATCCTCTACGCCGAAGTCATCCTTTCTCCATGCACGATAATGCTCCTGACTGAGCAGCCGACCGCATCCCGACTTATCCGGCTTATAATTTGTACATCCTAAAATATATTCCGTTCTTCCTTTTTTAATGACCAAATACCCATCCTTGCACCAGTCGCATTTCTGAATGGATAGTTCTCCTCCGCGTTGGTCGTTGGTCATGAACCCGCACACCTCTTGATCGTTCGTACAAATCCATAGTCTCAACCCATAATTCTTATTCCATCGCAGTTGCATCGGATAGCCGCAGATCGGGCAACGATCTTTCACTATGTTCGAGATGGAGAGGTCGGTTTTCAGCTCTCCTTGCAGCGTAACATTGGGATAGCTTTTCGGATCGCTCAACAATTCTTTGATAAACTCCGAGGGGCGTTTTTCGGGAGTAACGATCAATACCCGATTCTTCGTTCGGGTAAGCGCGACATAGAACAACCGCCGTTCCTCGGCGTAGTTGTACGAAGTGTCGTTCGATACGACCAAGTTCAGCACCGGATCGTCGTCTACTTTCGACGGAAAGCCGTAGATTTCATCCTTTGCGTTAATGATAATTACGTTGTCGGCACTCAACCCTTTCGAGCTGTGGGCTGTCAGAAACTGTAGTTTGATTTTATTCCCGTATTTTACCGAATAAACCTTACCCGTTTTTTCATCGTAGTTGAACTGTTTGGAATAGCACAGATTCCTTGCGTCGAACCCATAGCGACCGATCAAAAGGATTGATGCGATCCGGGATTTGCTTTCGGCCGCATTATGCTCCAATATTTCTTCGATGGCTTTGTTTACAGCGATTCCCAGATAGTGATATTTGCCGCCTTCCGGCCGCTCTTTTCCCTTGTCGAAAGTTTCGGGATACGGATAGATGATAACCGGATTGATGATCCGTTTCGGAGAAACGAGCTCCTTTTTGATTTGCGCCGAATTTTTTTGTACGAATGTTCCGGCAATGTCGATTATCTCCTGTGCATTGCGGTAGGTGCGTGTGATTTTCAACTCCTGCCCATAACCGACGGCTTCGCAAAATCGGGTAAACAGTGGTAGAATGGAGCCGCTGAACGCATAGATCGACTGCCAGTCGTCTCCTACTGCCATGATTTTAGCATTGCACAACTGCGACAACTCTTTGATTAAGTTATAACGCTGACGTGAAATATCCTGATACTCGTCTACGATGATGTATTTGTAATCGAGTTGTTCCTTGTCGATGCGCTTTTGGCGAATCAACTCGGCCGACTCGTTGATCATATCTTGAAAGTCGATGCAATGCCGCTCCTCCAATACCTTTTGGTATTCATAAAAACATACCTTACAGATGTCGAGAAACAATTTGGTGCGGACGTTTTTGTTCGCAGCCTTGAACTCTGCGAACTTCTCCAATCCGTAGCCCTGCGTCTTGAAGTTGTTGATAAAGGTGCATATCAAAAAGGTCAGCCGTGTAATGTATTTGCTCTCCTCCGTTTCGATCAGCTTTTTATAGACTTCCGCCGTCGAGCGTTTGTTCAGTTCATAACCGTGCGCAATAAGCTGTTCGCGCAGGTGGAGCAGATAATCCCGACCGTCGGCGTATTGCGAATAGGTATATATCAAATCGGTCTTATGCTTCGCGTGTACTTGCTTTTTATCGTCGATTCGGGAGACGTATTTCGCCAATTCCTCTTTTGTATAACGATCGCTTCGGTGATCTTCGGTAATGCCGAAATGTTCGATATACGAAATCTTGTCGACTTGTTTTATGCGGAAGTCGGGCGTATAGGGCTTGTTCGCATCGAGAATAGGATACTGGTATATCGGTTCATACTCGTATTCTATCTGATACATATATAGGAAATTGGCGATACGCACCTCTTCCATTGACCGCAAAACTTCGTTGTTCAACGTCTGCGTCTTCATCGTTTTGCGATCGACGATACGTTGAACGTATTCGTGCAGATTGCCTTTCAGGGTCGAACAGTCCGCTTTGGCGACAAATTGGAAATATTCGTTGAGTTTTTCACCTTCGTAGGGTGCGGTAAAATAGGAACCGAAGAATAGAATCAATTTGTCTACGACCTCCGGATTACGCAGTACGGACGATTTCAGATAATTATTGATTACCGTGTACATATATCCGCCCTCGACAATCTTTTTGCGTTCCTCTTCGCCTTGGCGCAAAATCGTATAGCCGATGGAGTGAAACGTACTGATGGGGCACGGTATGCCCAAATTGCCGTTTATGCGTCCTCGGAGCTCCTCTACGGCCTTGTTAGTAAAGGAGATGACCAAAATTTGAGTTGGATCAATGCCTCGTTTTTCTACAAGATACCGCACTTTGGCTGCTACCGTAGTCGTTTTGCCGGCTCCGGCTCCGGCAATCACCAGCGTATGATCCTCCTCCGAAAGCACGACTTCGCGTTGTTCTCGGTCGAGGGATATGGCCGGATCACAGGCTTTGAGGATATTGTCGAGATAGGATTTCTGCGATTCGATATGTCGCGCAACATAGGCATCGTTGTGGCTCCGGATCGTCGGCGATTCCGTTGCAAGATCGGCCATGGCATCGAACTCCGTCCGAAAATAGGTTATGGCTTCAATATCGAGATTATGTTTGGCAGCATACTCGTTCAGTATATTCGATCGTGCGAGTGTTGCATATGATTCCGATAAATCGTTGTATTGTTCGATGAGGTCCTTATAGTCGCTTCGGGCTATGAATTTGTCTTGAGATAACAGCGTATCGAACGCTTCGTTGAAAGACAACATTCTGATATACTCTGCCGGGTAATTTGCAGAATCTATATTTGGCTTAGCAGTAGAGGTCGGTGTTTTAGACCGGCCTATATTTTTTACGAAATTCACTATCCCCATCTGTCTCAACAACTGTTTACCATACAAAGATAATCATTATAATGATAATGTAATTTCCAATCTAACAAAAAAAATGCGGACACGTCAAGCAAAACAAAAAACCTCAAATGATTATATATAAATCATTTGAGGTTTTCCGTCAGTACCCGGAGCCGGGGTCGAACCGGCACGACATTGCTGTCATTGGTGTTTGAGACCAACGCGTCTACCGATTCCGCCATCCGGGCAACTCGAATCGGGAGTGCAAATATAGGAATAAATCGACAAATTACAAACCTTTCCGGGATTTTTTTGATCGGGCGGACAGCGGTGCCGGAGCCTACCGGTCGCCGGCGGTGAAAAATTCCCTGATCTTCTTCGCCTTGGCCGGGCCCACCAGCGCCGAGAGCTCCTCGAAGGGGGCGGCCTTCACCTTCGCCACCGTCCTGAAATGGCGCAACAGGGTCTGGATCGTCTTGTTCCCCACTCCGTCGATCTGCTCCAGTTCGCTGTGGATGAAGTCGTTGCTTCGTTTTTGGCGGTGGAAGGTGATGCCGAAGCGGTGTGCCTCGTCACGCAGGTGGCAGACCACCTTCAGCGGCTCGCCCCTGCGGTTCAGGTAGTAGGGCATGGGGTCGTTCGGGAAAAAGATCTCCTCGATGCGTTTCGCCAGTCCGACGATGGGCACCCGATTCTCGATTCCGAGCGCACAAAGGACCTCGTAGGCGCTCGACAGCTGACCCTTGCCGCCGTCGACGACAATCAGGTCGGGCAGTTCGGCCTTCTCCTCGATCAGCCGCGAATAGCGCCGGTAGACGATCTCGCGCATGGAGGCGAAGTCATCGGCTCCGACGACGGTCTTGACATTGAAATGACGGTACTCCCTGCGCGACGGCTTGCCGTTGCGGAATACCACGCAGGAGGCGACCGGATGGGTCCCTTGCAAGTTGGAGTTGTCGAAGCACTCGATGTGGCGGGGCGGTCGGTCGAGATGCAGCTCCTTCTGCATGGCGGCCATCAACCGTTCGGTATGCCGTTCGGGATTCTTGATCTCCTGATTCTTGAGCTGCTCGGCCCGGTAGATACGGGCGCTTTTGCGCGAGAACTCCAGCAGTTCGAGCTTCTCGCCCCGCTTGGGGACGGTGAAGGTCACTCCGTCGAAGAGCAGGGTTGCGGAGGGCAGCAAGGGCACCACCACCTCGCGGGCCAGCTCCCCGCCTCCGACTTGAAGCGCATACTGAATGCCGAGGGTCAGCAGCTCCGCCTCGTCGGCATCGATGCCCGTGGAGAGCCGCACGGTGTAGACCCCGACGATCGACCCGTGGCGGATGCGGACGAAGTTGCAGTAGGCTACATCCTCGTCCTCGACCAGCAGCGAGAAGACATCGACATCGGTGATCTTCGCACTGACAACGACCGATTTGCAGGAGTAGTTGTCCAGCGCGTCGAGCCGCTGCTTGTAACGCTGGGCCACCTCGAACTTCAGTTCGCCGGCCGCCCGCATCATCTCCGTTTCGAGATGGGTGCGCACGGGGCGCAGGTCGCCCTTCAGAACGGAGACCGCCATGCCGACCATCTCAGCATAATCCGCGGCGCTCTGGGCGCCGACACAGGGACCCTTGCAGTTGCCCAGATGGTATTGCAGGCAGACGCCGTACTTGCCCCGGGCGATGGCCTCGGGCGCGAGGTTCAGCCCGCACGTGCGCAGCGGAATCACCTCCCGGATGAACTCCAGCACGCTGCGCTGCATGGAGATCGACCCGTAGGGCCCGAAGTATTGCGAACCGTCGCGGCGGAGCTGGCGCGTGGATTGGATGCGCGGGAAATTCTCGTTGCGGACCTCGATCCACGGGTAGGTCTTGTCATCCTTGAGCAGGATGTTGTAGCGCGGCTGGAGACTTTTAATCAGCGAGTTCTCCAGCAGCAGGGCGTCGGTCTCGGAGTCCACGACGATATGTCGGATCTCGACGATCTGCTTCACCAGCACACGCACCTTGGCGCTGTGCTCCCTGCTCTGGACGAAATAGGAGGAGACCCGTTTGCGGAGGCTCTTGGCCTTGCCGACGTAGATGATCGTCCCCTGCCGGTCGACGAACTGGTAGACTCCCGGCGAAAACGGAAGCAGGGCCACCTGCTCCTTCAGGGACAATATGTCGCTGCTCTCCTGCTCCATGACAAGGCAAAATTACGGATTATTTCCCGACTTTCGGCCGGACAACGATAAAATAATCGCAATTTGCGACAATGACGGCTATCGGCGCACCGAAAATTTGCCGGAATATTTTATTCCGACTAACTTTACCTTCACAATCCGAAATGGAACCAACTTAAAAACTTACCGAAATATGAAAAGAAACTTCCTGCATCTTTACGGAGTGCTGGGGCTCGGTCTGCTCGGCGGCTGCGCCTCGCCCCAAAGCGACGAGATCACGGCTCCCGGCGGCGGCCACACCATCCGTTTCGAACTGCACGACGGACGACCTACCTACTGCGTGCTGCGCGACGGCGACTCGCTGATCGGCCGCTCGGCGCTCGGCTTCGAGTTGAGCGACGGCTTGCTGGCCGACGACTTCCGGGTAACGAAGATCAGACACCGCTCCTACGACGACAGCTGGGTGCAGCTCTGGGGCGAGGACAGCCTCGTGCGGAACCGCTGCAACGAGATGACCGTCGCGCTGGAGCAGCGGTCGGAGAATCGCCGCCGGCTGGAGATCGTCTTCCGGGCCTACGACGACGGCGTGGCGCTGCGCTACCGCTTCCCCGAGCAGCAGCCGGACAGCGTGGTGATTCTGGACGAACTGACGGAGTTCGCCCTGCCGGCCGGTTCGCGCGGCTGGTCGATCCCCTGGGACACGGGGGCCTACGAGGGGATCTACAAGCTGAAGCCGCTCGCCTCGACCGAAACGCTGGCCGTGCCCGTCACGGTGCAGACGCCGGACAACCTCTACCTGGCCCTGCACGAGGCGGCGCTGACGGACTACGCCTCCCTCAACCTGCGCTGCGACTCCACGGGGCGCCTGCACAGCTTCCTGACCCCTTGGAAATCGGGCGTCAAGGTCTACGCCCGCGCCCCCTTCCCTACCCCCTGGCGCACGATGATCATCGCCGAAAAGCCGGGCGACCTGCTCCTCTCGCGCATGATGCTCAACCTCAACGAACCGTGCCGGATCGCCGACGCCGAGGAGTGGATCCGTCCCGGACGCTACATCGGCATCTGGTGGGGCATGCACCTGAAGCACTACACCTGGCACGAGTCGCCCAACCACGGCGCCACGACCGAGAATACGAAGCGCTACATCGACTTCGCCGCCGCCCACAACATCGACGGCGTGCTGGCCGAGGGGTGGAACAAGGACTGGTACAGCTGGAAATTCGACTTCTGCCGGTCCGCCTCGGACTTCGATCTGGAGGAGGTGGCCCGCTATGCGGCCGAGAAGGGGGTGATGTTCATCAGCCACCATGAGACGGACGGCGATTTCGAGACCTACGAACGTCAGCTCGACAGCGCCTTCGCCCTCTGCCAGAAGCACGGCATCCGCTTCGTCAAGACGGGCTACTGCGGCGGGGTGTTCCGCAACGGCGAGCGCCACGGCAGCCAGTTCGGCGTGCGCCACTACCGAAAGGTGATCGAGACGGCGGCGCGCTACCGCGTGATGATCGACAACCACGAGCCCGTGATGCCGACGGGTCTGCAACGCACCTACCCCAACCTGATGACCCAGGAGGGCGTGCGCGGCCAGGAGTGGGACGCCTGGTCGAGCGACGGAGGCAATCCCCCCTCGCACACCACCGTCGTGCCCTTCACCCGCGGTCTGGCCGGTCCGATGGACTTCACCCCCGGCACCTTCGACTTCACCAACGAGAAGCACCCCGGAACCCGCGTGCGGACCACGCTGGCCAAGCAGCTGGCTTTGAGCGTGGTGCTCTACAGCCCCTGGCAGATGGCCTCGGACATGATCGAGAACTACGAAAACCACCCGGCCTTCGCCTTTCTGTCGGCCTGCCCGGCATCGTGGGGCGAGACGGTGGTTCCCGAAGCCGAGATCGGGAGTTATGTCACCATTGCCCGCCGCGAGCGCGGCTCGGCCGACTGGTACGTGGGCAGCATCACGAACGAGGAGCCGCACGACCTGCAGCTCGACCTCTCGTTCCTCGCCCCCGGCGCCCGTTACCGGGCGACCCTCTACGAGGACGGACCCGAAGCCGACTACCGCACGAACCCCTACCCCGTCACGATTCGCGAAGAGATCGTCACGGCCGACAGCATCCTGCCGCTGCATCTGGCTCCGGGCGGCGGCGCAGCCATTCGGATCGTCAAACTGTAAACCGAAACCATGAAAAGACTGTTTCTTCTGTTGTCGATCGTGGGAATCTGCGACTTGCAGGCCCAGACCGGATACACGCTGAGCTCCCCCTCCGGACGGCTTCGAACGACCGTCGCGGCGGGCGAAGAGCTGACCTACGACCTTGCCCTCGACGGCCGGACGGTGATGGAGCCCTCGGCATTGGCGCTCGAGCTGGACGACGGCACCGTCTGGGGCCGGAATCCCCGGGTGAAGAGGGCCCGGCGCACAAGCGTCGACACGACCCACCCCTCGCCCCTCTATCGTTCGGCCGAGGTACATGACCGGTACAACGCCCTGATCCTGGAAATGAAAGGCGGCTGGGCGGTGGAGTTCCGGGCCTACGACGACGGCGTGGGCTACCGCTTCGTCAGCAGCGTCCGCAAGCCCTTCCACATCATGAACGAGCGGGTGGAGTACCGTTTTCCGCACGATTTCGAGGCGACCGTGCCTTACGTCAAGACCGGTGCGGACGGCAATTGGGAGAGCCAGTATCACAACTCTTTCGAAAACACCTATACGACGGCGCCGCTCTCCGGGCTGAATCCCGGCCGGCTGGCCTTTCTGCCGCTTTCGGTAGCGGCGGGCGACGGGATTCGCGTCTGCATCACCGAGACCGACCTGATCGACTACCCCGGTCTCTACCTCTGCAACAGCGACGGGAACACGGCTCTCGAGGGCAGGTTCGCACCCCGCCCCGCCTCGGTCGTGCCGGGCGGCTACAACAACATCCAATACCGGGTGGAGCGGGCCGCCGACCACATTGCCGAAGTGCCGGAGCCGCGGACCTTTCCGTGGCGCATCGCCGTAGTGGGCACGGACGTCGAGGTGGCGGCGAGCGACCTGAGCTATCTGATGGCAACCCCCTCGCGCATCGACGACATCTCGTGGATCCGCCCGGGCAAGGTGGCCTGGGACTGGTGGAACGACTGGAATATCTCGGGCGTGGATTTCCGCGCGGGCATCAACACTCCCACCTATAAGTACTACATCGACTTCGCCGCCGGCCGGGGAATCGAATACGTGATTCTGGACGACGGCTGGGCCGCGGAGAAGGGCGAGGACCTGATGCAGGTCAATCCCGAGATCGACCTGCCCGAGATCGTCGGTTACGCCGCCCGAAAAGGGGTCGGCATCATCCTCTGGGCCGGCTACCGGGCCTTCGACCGCGACATGGAACGGGTGTGCGCCCACTACGCTGCCATGGGGGTCAAGGGGTTCAAGGTCGACTTCATGGACCGCGACGACCAGCTGGCGACGGCCTTCAACCACCGCGCCGCCGAGACGGCCGCCCGCCATCGGCTGGTGCTCGACCTGCACGGGACGCACAAGCCGGCCGGTCTGAACCGCACCTGGCCGAACGTGCTGAATTTCGAAGGGGTGCACGGACTGGAGCAGATGAAATGGAGCCCCGCCTCCGTCGATCAGATCCGCTACGACGCGACGATTCCGTTCATCCGCCAGGTATCCGGACCGATGGACTACACGCAGGGGGCCATGCGCAATGCCGCCCGCAGCGCCTACCGCCCCTGCTACTCGGAACCCATGAGCCAGGGGACCCGCTGCCACCAGCTGGCCCTCTACATGGTGCTCGACTCGCCGCTCAACATGCTGTGCGACTCGCCGACGAACTACCTCCGCGAAGCCGAATGCACGGACTTCATCGCGAAGATTCCGACCGTGTGGGACGAAACCCGCATCCTCGAGGGCCGGCAGGGCGAATACATCGTCACAGCCCGCCGGAAAGGTTCCGTCTGGTACGTGGGCGGCATCACGGACTGGATGCCGCGCGAAGTGGAGGTCGACCTGACGGAGCTGGGCGGCGGAGCGGCGGCTGTCGAGCTCTTCGCGGACGGGATCAACGCCGACCGCAAGGGCACGGACTACCGGAAGAGCCGCATGAACGCAGCCCGAAAGCTGAAGATCCGGATGGCTCCCGGAGGCGGGTTCGCCCTCCGTGCCGAATTTTAGACCCGCTCCCACCCCGGCGCCCGGCCTACTTAATAGGCCGGGCGCCTTTTACGTAAATGGCTGAAATAATCCGCTTTTCGGCGTCCGATATCGCTTTTTTTCTTACTTTTGCAACCGGAATAACGTCTAAACCAAACATTGTATGAAAAAACTTCTGCTATCCATTCTGATGTTACCGGGTATCGTTTCCTGCATCGACAGCGAATACGACCTCTCGAACATCGCATCCGACGACACGATGATCGGCACCTCGACCAGCGAGTTCCGAATCCCCGTCGCCCGGATCACGATCACGGCGGGCAAGTTGGGATCGACCGGCGAGAACGACAACGGCTCCATACTGGAGCTCTACCGCGAAGCGGACACCTGGCTCCCCTCGACCCTTCCGGGCGGCGCGGAGGCCGTCGAGGTCGAGAGGCTGTCGGACGACGGCGCCTACCTGCAATCCCTGCTCGACGGAACATTCGACGAGATGGACCGCTCGGCCGAAAAACGGGCGGCCGTCAGCGGTCTCGTCGCCCGCAAGTACAAGAGCGAATTCGCCTACGGTCTGCCGGATGACGTGCCTGCAAACACCCGGCAGGAGATTCTGGACGCAACCCCGGAGCAGGCCGCCGGCATGATCGACGAACTCTACACACTCTACAACATGCCCACCCGCCGGGCCATCTCCGGAATCGCCGGCAACTATCTCGCCAACATGCGGCTGAAGCCGACCGAATATGTCATTCCCGCCCTCGACCTGTCGAGCGACGTGCGCGACATGCTGGCGGGCGGCGGATACCTCTACGGCGACATCGAGAACGAACTGCCGTTCCGGATGCGCATCTGGCCCCGCTACCGGATCCTCGACGGCATGTCGCAGCCGCTCGACATGCTCACGGTCGAGCCGGACCGCCGGTCGGCCATCGCCGAGTTCCAGTTGGCCGGCACCGACTTCGACAACTTCCTGCTCGGCGGCATGACGTTCCACCTGGAGACGGACGTCGAACGCTACTACCCCGCCCGGGGCATCGACGAGGAGCAGACGCTCCGCATCACCCTGAAAATGCGCAAGACCGGAGGTCTCGAACTTTAATCCCGAACAATCATGAAAAAACTATACGCCGTACTTATCGCTCTGGCCGCCGTTACGACCCTCTCGGCCCAGAACCCCACCACCTATTTCATGGAGGGCTCCACGTTTCGCAGCCAGTGGAACCCCGCCTTCGCCCCCGACCGCGGTTACGTCAACATCCCGGTGCTCGGCGGCATTCAGATCGGAACACAGGGCAACCTGGCCGTCGACAAGGTGCTCATCCCGCAGAACGGCCAGCTGACGACCATCTTCAGCGGCTCCGTTCCCGCGACATTCGCGCTGAAAGAACTCTCGGAGATGAACTCCCTGGGCGTCGGGACCACGATCAACATCATCGGATTCGGCCGATACGCCCGGGATCGCAGAACCTTCTGGTCCGCAGACCTGAACATACGGACGGACATCGACCTGCACCTCCCCTACGGACTGTTCGACTTCATGAAGAACGGCAATTCGGCCGACATTTCGGGATTGGGCATCTCGGGCGAGAGCTATCTGGAGGCCGCCTTCAGCTACTCCTTTCCGATCACCGAAAAGCTCTATCTGGGCGTAAGAGGCAAGTTCCTGGCCGGCGCCGCCCGTTTTAGGATGAATTTCGACCGGTTCTACGCTTCACTCGGCGAAGACCGATGGTATGCCGACGCCACGGGAACTCTGGAGGTCGCGGGCCTCGCTCCCGGCACGAAAACGACCGAAGCGGGCACGCTCGTCTACGATATGGATAACCTGGTCGACAAGTTCAAGGTTCCGGCAGGCTACGGATTCGGCGTCGACCTCGGCGTCACCTACGATCTGCTGCCCCAGTTGCAGCTCTCGGCCTCGGTCAACGATCTGGGCTTCATGTGCTGGTCCAAAGGCAAGACCTCCATCGGCGAAACGAGCCGCACCATCGAATTCACGGGCGTGGAGATCGACGAGGAGGGCAACGCCACCCAGCCCAGCTTCGACCTGGAAGAGCTGGAGCTCGAAGTACGCGAGAGCAAGGGGATCACTAAGATGCTGCGCGCCTCGGTCAATCTGGGCGGCGAATACGCATTCCTGAACCGCCGGATCGGCGTGGGCCTCTTCTACAACATCCGTTTCCGGGAGTACGAAACGCTCCACAACCTCACCCTCTCGGGCAATTTCCGGCCGCTGCACTGGCTGCACATTTCGGGCAGCTACACCTTCGTCGACAACCGGGCGCACGCCGTAGGGCTGGGTCTGAACATCTGTCCCGGAGGGATCAACCTTTTCCTCGGCACCGACGTGTTGTTGAGCAGGAAGACGCCCCAGTGGATACCTGTTCGCCAGAGCCTGATGAACTACACCTTCGGACTAGGCATTCCCCTCGGCCCCCGCGGAGAGCGCCACGCACGGAGATAGGTCGCGTGCGGGAATCGGACAGCGAAAAGTCGGGGGTCGAGAGGATTCCCGACTTTTTTCACCCCGCAGCGCACCGTCCGCACCGACATACGGCCCGTATTTTTTATGGATAAGGATTGCGGGTTTCGGAAATATTGACTACTTTAGTAAAAAAATTTGCAGATGATTGCCAATAAAAAAGAGGAGTACCACCCTTCCGACCTGAAATTTCTGGAGCTGCTGGCCCAGAAATTTCCGACCGTGGCCGACGCATCAACCGAAATTATCAATCTGGAGGCCATTCTCAACCTGCCGAAAGGCACCGAACATTTCCTGACCGACCTCCACGGTGAGGCCGACGCCTTTCTCCACGTGCTGAAGAATGCGTCGGGGGTGATTCGTCAGAAAGTGGACGAGATTTTCGGCAACACCATGCGCGAGAGCGAGAAGAATGCCCTCTGCACGCTGATCTACTATCCCGAGCAGAGGCTGCGGCTCGTGAAACGGGAGGAGACCGATCTGGAGGACTGGTACCGCATCACCCTCAACCAGCTCACCGAGGTCTGCCGCACCATTTCGACCAAATACACCCGGTCCAAGGTGCGCAAGGCCCTGCCCGAGGACTTCTCCTACATCATTCAGGAGCTGCTGCACGAGTCGCTCTCGCCCGCCGAGCCGAACAAGCACAACTACTTCAACGGCATTCTGCGCACCATCATCGAGGTGGGGCGCGCCGACGAATTCATCATCGCCATCTGCAACGTGATCCAGCGTCTGACGATCGACCGGCTCCATATCATCGGCGACATCTTCGACCGCGGCCCCGGGCCCCACATCATTCTCGACACCCTCTCCCACTACCATCTGTTCGATATTCAGTGGGGCAACCACGACCTGCTGTGGATGGGTGCTGCGGCGGGCAACCTTGCCTCCATCGCCAATGTCCTGCGGCTTTCGGCACGTTACGCCAATCTGGACGTGCTGGAGGACGGCTACGGCATCAACCTGCTGCCGCTGGCCCGCTTCGCGATGGAGACCTACGCCGACGACCCCTGCACGGCCTTTCAGGTCGTGGAACTGCAAAAGGGTACGCACAGCGCCCGCGACCTGCGGCTGCTGGCCCAGATGCACAAGGCCATCGCCATACTCCAGTTCAAGCTGGAGGGCGAGCTGATCCTGCGGCACCCCGAATACGGCATGGACGACCGCCTGCTGCTGGGCGCTATCGACTTCGGGCAGGGCACCATCCGGATCGACGGAAAGGAGCATCCGCTGACCGATACCCTCTTCCCGACGATCGACCCGGCCGATCCTTACCGACTCTCGGTCGACGAGCAGGAGGTGGTCAACTCGCTGCTCTCCTCGTTCCGCAACTGCGAAAAGCTGCAAAAGCACATCCGCCTGCTCTACGCCAAGGGCGGGCTCTATCTGATCCTCAACTCCAACCTGATGTATCACGCCTCGATCCCCATGACCGAGGAGGGCGAGTTCCGCGAGGTGACGATTGACGGCCACGCCTACTCGGGCAAGGCCCTGCTGGACCGCATCGACCGCATTGCCCGCAAGGCCTATTTCGGCAACCGGTCGCACGAAGGGGTCCGCTCAGCGCTCGACTACATGTGGTATCTGTGGTGCGGCCCCTGCTCGCCCCTTTTCGACAAGGACCGCATGACGACCTTCGAGCGCTATTTCATCGCCGACAAGGCCACCCACAAGGAGACCAAAGGTGCCTACTACCGCCATATGGAGGATGCCACGATCTGCCGCAAGATTCTGAAGGCCTTCGGACTCGATCCCGACACTTCGCACATCATCTCGGGCCACATCCCCGTCAAGAGCGGCAAGGGCGAGAGCCCGATCAAGGCCGAAGGCAAGCTGCTGATGATCGACGGCGGATTCTCGAAGGCTTATCAGGCCGAAACGGGCATTGCGGGCTACACGCTGATCTTCAACTCGCACGGTCTCTATCTGGTGCAGCACCAGCCCTTCGAGACGAGCGTGAGGGCCATCGTCGAGGGGCGCGACATCATCTCGACGCGCCTGACGGTCGAGACCGCTCCGCGGCGGCTGACCGTCCGCGACACGACCATCGGCAAGGAGTTGCAGGTGCAGATCGACGACCTGAAGCAGCTGCTGGCCGCCTTCCGTACCGGCCAGATCAAGGAGCGGAAATAATCCGTCCGAAGTAAAACGAACCCCCGGGAGCTTTTCGCTCCCGGGGGTTCAGTCTGTTCAGGAACCGCCGCCCTACTTCGCCGAGGTACGGAACCAGTCGATATCGAGCCAGCCGCCGTCGTTCTTCACGATCTCGGCCGTAGCATAATAGCCGATCTTCGCGCCGATCCAGTGGCCCTCGCGGCCCACGAACGACTTGCCCAGCGGCTTGAACTTCTTGCCGTCGGTGCTGTAGGAAAAGTTGCAGAGCATGCGGGGCGTGCCGTCGTCGTTCTTCTGCAACTCGATGCGGCAGCGCAGCCACGCCTCGCCGCTTTCCAGCTCCACCTCGCTGTTCCGGACAGCGGTTTTTCCCTTGTCGGCGCCGATGCACTCCTCCTGCGTCAGATAGACCTTGCCGCCGCGATACTCGAAGCCGAGCGTAGCATAGCTGCGGCCCATCATCACCAGACCGGCCCGATCCCCTTCGTAGGCTCCCCGGAACGACACCTTCGTCGTCACGGTGTAGTTCGGGGCGTTCACTTTCTGCAGGAGCAGATTGGGCACCTTCCAGAGGCTCTGCACGCCGTCGAAGTGCTTGCAGTAGAGACGCACCTCGCCGTCGGTCGGGTTGGTGAAATACCACCCCGTCTGCGGATTGGCGGGCCACTGCCACTGAATACCCAGCCGGCGGTCGCTGAACTCGTCGTTATCTACGGGCGTCTTCACCTCGCTCTTACCGGCCGGCTTGCGGTAGGTGTGCACGGGCTCGCCGATGCCGTCGCCGTTGCGGTCGATGCCGATCAGGCACCAGTCGTCATCGCTCCAGGTCATGGGTTGCAGGTGTACCACGCGGCCGTAGGCGTACATGTCCACGAAGTGCATGAACCAGCAGTCGCCGTTCACGTCGTCGACCCAGCCGCCCTGATGGGGTCCGGGAATGTCCGTATCGCCCTGATGGAGCACGGTACGGCACTCGTAGGGGCCGAAGGGCGAGCGCGAACGCAGCACGATCTGCCAGCCGGGCTTCACACCGCCCGCCGGGGCAAAGACGTAGTACCAGCCGTTGCGCTTGTAGAACTTGGGGCCCTCGACCGTAGGATGGGCGTCATGGCCGTCGAAGATCATCACCTCGTCGCCGAAGAGGCTCTTGCCGTCGGGGGTCATCTCCGTCACAGAGAGCACGCTCTTGAAACCGGCGCACGATCCGGCCCAGCCGTGCACGAGATAGGCCCTGCCGTCCTCGTCCCAGAGGGGGCAGGTATCGATGATGCCCTCGGCCTTCTTCACCAGATGCGGCTTCGACCACTCGCCGCGCGGGTCGGTGGTCTTGGTCATGTAGACGCCCTCGTAGGGGTTACCCCAGTAGATGTAATATTCGCCGTTATGATAGCGGATGGCCGGAGCCCACACACCCTCGCCGGGGGTCACCTTATCGAAGGTCTCCAGCGGTTCCTGATGGAGGAATACGGTGTTTACCAGCTCCCAGTTCACCAGATCGGTGGAGTGGAGGATCGGCAAGCCGGGCATGTGATTGAACGACGATGCGGTGAGCCAGTAGTCGTCGCCCACGCGGATGACGTCGGGGTCGGAGTAGTCGGCGTAGAGCACGGGGTTCTTGTATTTCCCATTGCCCAAGTCCGGCGTCCAGACCGTTTGCGCCTGCGTTGCCGCAGCAACGAACAGAGCGCCGAGAATAAAGAGTTTTTTCATAGGTTGAGTTTGGTTTTACAGTTTCGATGAATCACGGTGCCGCACGGCCGGACAAGCGGAATCGCACGGATCCCAGTCGTCGCGGAACTGCTCCGAACCGGTCTTTTTGGCGAATACCTGCTTCAGATCGGTATGTTCGGCCGCCTGCTCCGGAGTCAGCTCGTGCGACCAGGGGACACGCCGCGAGCGGTCGGCTCCGGGACCCGTGCAGCCCCACTCGGCATAGAACGAGGTCCGCTCGCGCGCCGGGTCGCGCCAGTTGTGCCACCCCTCGGGGCGGATGGCGGCCGGCAGGTCGCAGCAGATCCACACCGTGCGGGCGGTCGACTTCCAGGGGCGGCCCAGGTAGAGCTTCGTCACCCCTTCGTCCGCCGTCACCCGGCACGAATCGAAGATATAGCCGTAGCGGTTCCGCTCGGTCGTCGAAGCGGCGGTGATGTAGCTGTCAGCCTTGCAGCGGATCGAGCAGTTGCGGAAATAGACGATCGAAGGGCCGAAGATGAAATCGGTGGTCCCCTCGATATGGCTGTCCGAGACGTAGACGCGCGACACGTAGCCTTTCGTGAAGAAGGTATCCTGATCGCCGATCAGCCGGCAGCGGTCGATCCAGATGCGGTCGCCGCGCGTTTCGAGCGCCACAGCCTGCCCGACCCGGCCGGCATCGTTCTCGACCGTAACCCCGGCCAGATAGACCTCGTCGGCCTGAATGGAGAGGGTCCAGGAGTCATAGGTAGTCAGTTCGTAGCCGTCGACCACCCGGCCGGAGTAGTCGTTCCAGACGATCCGCACCCCCTCTTCGCCCAGAATAGCCACCTTGTCCTTATAGACGTCGAGCGTGACCTTCTCGCGATAGGTGCCGGGCATGATCCGGACCGTACGCCACGCCGCCGGCTTGGAGGGCAGCGCATCGAAGCAGGCCTGCACGGAGGTGAAGTCGCCCCCGCCGTTGCAATCGACGACATATACCTCCCCGGCCCGGGCCGCAAGGCTCAGGCCGAGGAGGATACAGCACGTTGTGAGCAGACGCCGCATGAGCCTACAGGGTTACGCCGGTTTTGAAGATGGCGATCTCCTTGAAGCCCGTCATTTCATGCTTGAGGTGTTCGCCGTTCACCGTGGCAAGGACCTTTCCGATGAAGCGCTCCAGCACGGCCTGCGGCTCCTCGTCCTCGACGAGCGTGCCGGCATTGAAGTCGATCCAGTTCTGCTTGAACGTCGAGAGCTGGGTATTGGTGGAGACCTTCATCGTGGGGACGAACGATCCGAACGGCGTACCGCGGCCCGTGGTGAAGAGGACGAGCTGACAGCCCGAGAGAGCCAGCGCCGAGGCGGCCACCAGGTCGTTGCCGGGAGCCTGCAACAGATTCAGTCCCTGCTTCACGATGGGCTGTCCGTAGCTCAGCACGTCGACGACCTGCTGCGCTCCGCCCTTCTGCACACAGCCGAGCGACTTCTCCTCCAGCGTGGTGATGCCGCCCTTCTTGTTGCCCGGCGAGGGGTTCTCGTAGATGGGCTGGTCGTACTTGCGGAAGTAGCCCTTGAAGTCGTTGATAAGGCAGACCGTCGAGTCGAACACCTGCCGGCTCTCGGCCCGGTTCATCAGGATGGTTTCGGCACCGAACATCTCGGGCACCTCCGTCAGCACCGAGGTGCCGCCCTGAGCGATCAGCCAGTCGGAGAAGAGGCCCACCAGCGGGTTGGCCGTGATGCCGGAGAATCCGTCCGAGCCGCCGCACTTGAGGCCCACCTTCAGGTAGCTCAGGGGCAGGGGCTGACGCTTGTCGGCCCGGGTCTTCTCCACCAGTTCGCGGCAGATCTCGAATCCGGTCCCGATCTCGTCCTCGACCTCCTGCGCGATGAGGAACTTCACCCGCTCCTCGTCCCACTCGCCGATCTCCTCCTTGAGGGCAGACACCTGATTGTTCTCGCAGCCCAGACCCAGCACCAGCACGGCACCGGCATTGGGATGCTTGACGAGAGCCGCCAGCGCCCGCTGCGTATTGGCATGGTCGTCACCTAACTGCGAGCAGCCGTAGTTGTGGGTGTAGACCCGCACGTCGTCCAGATGCGAGCAGTCGCACTCGGCCTTCACGCGGTCGGCGATGGCCTGCGCCTGACCGTTCACGCAGCCCACCGACGGAACGATCCACAACTCGTTGCGGATGCCCATCGTGCCGTTCTTGCGCAGGTAACCGTTCACCATCACCTCGCGCACGGGATAGTTCACCTCGTACACCTTATGTTCGTAGTCGTACTCCAGGTTGTCGTGCAGGTTGGTCTTCAGGTTGTGGGAGTGGATCCAGCTGCCGGCCGGAATCGCCTCCGTGGCGTGACCGATCGGATAGCCGTATTTCACGACATTCTCCCCCTGGGCGATATCCCGCAGGGCGACCTTGTGTCCGCGGGCGACATCCTCCTTCAGGATCACCCGCACGCCGTCGATTTCGATCTGCTCGCCGGCCTTCACGCCGTCGGCCAGGATGACGCAGACGTTATCCGCCGCGTTGATTTTCATGTATCTTTTCATTCGCGTTCGTTCTTGTAAAGCGGTTGGTTGAAAAAATCCGGGCGGAGCAAGCCGGAAATGCCGCCCCGCCCGAGAACTGATTTCGTCCGTTCGGACTCCCTTATTTCGACTGGAACTTCTTCAAGGCCTCGGCCATGCCCAGCGCCTCGATATCCTTCACATAGGCGGCTACGCCCGGGATGAAGCCCTCGACCTCGGAGAAGTCGACCGTGAAGATGTTGCTCTTGACGATCTTCTCCACCGTAGCCTCCGCGTCGTTCGAATCCCAGTTCTTCCGGATGAACTCCACGAACTCGGCCGTATCGTCGGGCTGGAATCCGGTCTTGCCGCTGTAGAGCGTCAGCAGAGCGGCGAAGGTGAAGAGCTCGTGTTCGGCCAAGCGGTGCGCCTTGAACCAGTTGTCCTTCACGGTCGGGTAGTTGCGCGCCTCCCACTTCGAGAGCGAGTTGAGCGAGATGGTCTTCAGCATGTGCTTGATGAAGGGGTTGTAGAAACGCTCCAGAATGCCGGCGGCGAAGGCCTTCAGCTCGTTCTGGTCCTCCTCGATCATCGGGATCACCTCCTCGGCCACCATGTCGTTGACGAACTTCTCAATGGCGGGCGTATTGAAGGCATCCATCACCGTCTCGCAGCCCATCTGAAGTCCGATGGGCACCATACCGGTGTGCGAACCGTTCAGGATGCGCACTTTCTTGTCGCGGAACTGCTTGATCGACGGCATGAAGATGACGTGCAGGCCGGCCTTGTCGAGCGGCAGCTCCTTCATCACCTCCTTATAGCCGGGGCCGCCGATGGCCCACAGATGGTACAGCTCGGCCTTCACGACCAGGTTGTCGTCGTAGCCGATCTCCTCCTTGATCTCGTTGATCGTATCGCGCGGGAAGCCCGGAACGATGCGGTCCACGAGCGTATCGCAGAAGTGGCAGTTCCGTTCTACCCAGTCGATGAACTCCTGCCCCAGCCCGTTGTACTCGGCGTGCTTGATGACATACTCGTGCAGCGTGGAGCCGTTGTTCTCGATCAGCTCGCAGCAGATGATGCACAGACCCTTCGTCGGATCGCCGTTGAAGTGCTTGAAGCGCTTGTAGAGCAGCGCGGTCATCTTGGCGGGATAGGACTTGGGCGGGCAGGCCGTCAGGTCGTCGCCCTCCTCGTAGCGGATACCGGCCTCGGTGGTGTTCGAGATGGTGATCTTGAGCTCGGGCGAGAGGAAATAGCGCTCGTACTTTTCATACTCCACGTATGGGTTGAACGAATCCATCACGCTCTTCACCAGACGCACGTCCTTGGCGGGCTTCTTGTTCTCGATACCCTCCAGATAGACGTGATACATATTGTCCTGCTTGTGCAGCAGGTCGATCATGCCCAGCACCTTGTGCTCGGGATCGATGATCGGCTGACAGATAGCCACACCGGCATCCATCACCCCCTTTTCATTGGCGATATCGATCTGCCAGTCCACGAAGGCGCGCAGAAAGTTGCCTTCGCCGAACTGGAGGATCTTCACGGGGCGGTCCTTCTTCTCGACCGTCGTCTTATTCAATTCCTTCATCATTTTCATTCAGTTTTTAAAGGTTCGATTACTTCAGCACGATGGGCTTGTACTTCGGCACGAGCGTCTTCATGATCGTCCACGCCACCAGATAGGCCACGGCGCAGATGCAGAAGATAATCATGTAACCGGCCTGCTTGCCCTCGAATCCCATGAACTGGAAGGCCGCGCCCATCTTCTCCGAGTGGGTGAACAGCGCACCGGCCCCCTTGTTGATCAGGAACGAGCCCACACCGCCGGCCATACCGCCGATACCGGTGATGGTGGCGATAGCCGATTTGGGGAACATGTCGCCGATCGTCGAGAAGAGGTTGGCCGACCATGCCTGGTGCCCGGCACCGGCCAGACCGATGATGACGGCGGGCCACCATACCGACACCGTACCAGCGCTCTGCGCGAACAGGGCAGGAAGGGGCAGGAAGGCGAAGATCAGCATAGCCAACATGCGGCCGGCATAGGGATTCATACCCTTCTTGTCGACGAAGAGCTTGGGCAGATAGCCGCCGAAGATCGACAGTACGGTCACGATGGCGTAGAGCGTGAAGATCAGCGCGATACCCATTCCCGAACTGGACGAGTAGCCGTACTGGTCGGAGAAGTAGGCGGGAGCCCAGAACAGGTAGAACCACCATACGCCGTCGGTGAAGAACTTGCCGACGATGAACGACCAGGTCTGGCGGTAGGTGAAGCACTGCCAGAAGGGGATGGTCTTCTCGGCCTTCTCCTCCTTCTGAACGCCGGCTGCCTGCTCGGCATCGTCCTGATGGATATACTCCAGCTCGGCGTCGTTCACGTAGTTCGACTGCTCGGGTTTATCGTACATGAAGAGCCAGAAGCCCATCCACAGGAAGCCCAGGGCACCGATGATGAGGAACGCCATCTCCCAGCCGCCGCCGATGCCCTTGTCCTTGAAATACTGGGCGAGCAGCGGAATCGTCGCGGGAGCGACCAGAGCGCCGACAGAAGCGCCGGCATTGAAGATCGAGGTGGCGAACGCACGGTCCTTCTTGGGGAAGTACTCGGCCGTTACCTTGATGGCGGCGGGGAAGTTGCCGGCCTCGCCGAGTGCCAGGATGCAGCGGGCGGCCAGGAACAGCCATACGCTCGTCGAGGCGATTGCCAATGCGGCGGCCGATCCGCTCTCGACGGCCGTCATGGCAGCTACCGATCCGTATCCCTCGATGTGGACCGTGGCCCAGCCGCAGGCGGCATGCACGCAGGCGCCGGCCGACCATACGCCGATGGCCCACAGATAACCTTTCTTGGTGCCCATCCAGTCGACGAAGCGGCCGGCAAAGAGCATGCAGACGGCATAAAAGATCGAGAAGACGGCGGTGATGGTGCCGTAGTCGGCATCGGTCCAGTGGAATTCGGGAGCAATGAAATCCTTCCAGGTAAGCGACAGCACCTGACGGTCCATGTAGTTGACCGTGGTAGCAACGAAAAGCAGCAGACACATCCACCAGCGCCAGTTAGTCATCAGCTGTGCGGATGTCGATTTGGAATTTGTCATTATTGAAATTCGGTTGGTTTTTCAGGTTGATAAAGTGAAATGAACCGCATGCCGTCCGCGGACGGCATGCGGTCGAAAGTCTATTTGCGCAGTTCGGCGATGATGTCGAGACACTCCTTGCACTTGGCCGTCACATAGGCCCAGTCCTCGGCGGCCACCTTCTCCTTGGGGAAGAGCTTCGAGCCCATACCCACGCAGTAGACACCGGCCTTGAACCACGAGGTCAGGTTCTCGCGATCGGGCGATACGCCGCCGGTCACCATCACCTTCGTCCAGGGGCAGGGAGCCATCAGACCCTTCACCATGTTGGGACCGTAGACGTCGCCCGGGAAGAGCTTCGTCAAATCGCAGCCCAGCTCCTGAGCCTTGCCGATCTCCGAAACGGTGCCGCAGCCCGGGCAGTAGGGAATCGCACGGCGGTTGCAGACGGGAGCGATATCGGGATTGAACAGCGGACCCACGATGAAGTTGGCACCCAGCTGGATGTAAAGCGCAGCCGTGGGGGCGTCGACTACCGAACCGATGCCCAGCGCCAGCTCGGGGCACTCCCGGGCGGCCCACTTCACCAGCTCGCCGAAGATTTCATGCGCGAAATCGCCGCGGTTGGTGAACTCGAACGCACGGACACCGCCCTCGTAGCAGGCCTTCACGACCTTCTTCGCCACCTCGACGTCCTTATGATAAAATACCGGAACCATGCCGGTCTCGCCGATCTTCTTCAGTACGGCGACCTTATCGAATCTTGCCATTTCTTTTCTCTATAATTTAAAATTAAGGTGAGACAAACCGGATCGTCAGCGCTGCACGCGACCGTTCGCGTTACCGCCGGCCAACGACTCCACCTCTTCGGCCGATACCAGGTTGAAGTCGCCGTTGATGGTGTGCTTCAGTGCCGAAGCGGCTACGGCGAATTCGAGCGCCTCGCCCTGGTTCGGCTTAGTCAGCAGACCGTGGATGATGCCGCCCGAGAAGGAGTCGCCGCCGCCTACGCGGTCGATGATCGGATTGATATCGTAACGCTTCGAAGTGTAGAACTCCTTGCCGTTGTAGATCATGGCCTTCCAGCCGTTGTGCGTAGCCGAGAAGCTCTCGCGCAGGGTCGAGATCACGTACTTGAAATCGAAGGTCCGGGCCATCTGCTCGAAGATGCCCTTGTATCCCTCGGCATCGGTGCTGCCGCTCTCGACATCGGCATCGGGCTTGAAGCCCAGACAGAGCTCGGCATCCTCCTCGTTACCGATGCAGACATCGACGTACTGCATCAGGGGGCGCATGATGGACTGGGCCTTCTCCTTGGTCCAGAGCTTCTTGCGGAAGTTTAGGTCGACCGAAACCGTAACGCCGTGACGCTTCGCGGCCTCGCAGGCCAGCTTCGTCAGTTCGGCGGCCTTATCGGAAATGGCGGGGGTGATGCCCGACCAGTGGAACCAGTCGGCGCCCTCCATGATGGCATCGAAATCGAAGTCGCAAGCATCCGCCTCGGCGATAGCCGAGTTGGCGCGGTCGTAGATCACCTTCGAAGGACGCATCGAAGCGCCGGTCTCCAAATAGTAGATACCTACGCGGTCGCCGCCGCGGGCGATGAAGTCGGTCTTCACACCATAGCGGCGGAGTGCGTTCACGGCCGACTGGCCGATCTCGTGCTTCGGGAGCTTGGTGACGAAGTATGCGTCGTGACCGTAGTTGGCACAGCTCACGGCTACATTCGCCTCGCCGCCGCCGTAAACGACGTCGAACGAATCGGACTGAACGAAGCGCGTATTGCCCGGAGTGGAGAGGCGCAACATGATTTCACCTAAAGTTACAACTTTCATAGTCTCTTGTTTATTTAATGGTTAAAAAAGTATGTATGTCTCTTTTAGAATTTGAAATATTCCTTGGCGTTCCGGTAGCAGATGCCCTCGACGATCTCCCGACCGATGAAGTCGATCTCCGAAGCGGGCAGCAGGCCGTTCTCGATGTCGTTTCCGAGCAGGTTGCAGAGCGTGCGGCGGAAATACTCGTGACGGGGGTACGAGAGGAACGAGCGCGAGTCGGTAAGCATGCCGACGAAGCGGCTCAACAGACCCAGCACCGAGAGGGCGTTCATCTGCTTCTCCATGCCGTCCTTCTGGTCGAGGAACCACCAGCCCGAACCGAACTGAATCTTGCCCGGCCCGTAGCGGCCGTCCTGGAAATTGCCCAGCATGGTGGCGATCAGCTCGTTGTCGCGCGGATTGAGGTTGTAGATGATGGTCTTCGTCAGTTTGTCCCGGCCGTCGAGCATGTCGAAGAATTTCGACATCTTCTTGGCTACCGTGAAGTCGCCGATCGAGTCGAAGCCCGTATCGGGCCCCAGCTGCCGGAACATGCGGGTATTGTTGTTGCGGATGGCCCCGTAGTGGAACTGCTGGGTCCAGCCGGTCTCCCAGTCCATGACGGCGAACTCGACCATCATGGCGGTCTTGTACTTGAGAATCTCCTCGCGGGTGAGCTCCCCGCCGCCGTATACCTTCAGGAAGATGGCGTCGATCTCCGACTGGGTGTAGTCCTCGGCATAGAACTCCTCGATACCGTGGTCGCTCAGGCGGCAGCCCACCGACTCGAAGAACTTGTGACGGATCCGCAGGGCGTCGATCACGTCGGCGAAGCGGGTGATCGCGACTCCGGCCACTTCGCCCAGCCGGTCGATATAGGCCTTGAACTCGGCGGGAACCTCGACGGCCATCGCCTTGTCGGGGCGCCACGTGGGCAGCATCTTCACGCCGAAATCGTCCTGCGCCACCTTGATATGATGCTCCAGCGAATCCACCGGATCGTCGGTCGTGCAGACGGTCTCCACGTTGTAGTGCTTCATCAGGCCGCGGGCGTAGTAGTCCGGGGTCTGGAGCAGGGCCGTACAGTGGTCGTAGATCTCGCGGGCGGTCGAAGGGTTGAGCAACTTCCCGACGCCGAACGCGGTCTTCAGCTCCAGGTGCGTCCAGTGGTAAAGCGGGTTGCGCATGGTATAAGGTACCGTCTCGGCCCACTTCTCGAACTTCTCCCAGTCGGTCGTATCCTTACCGGTGCAGAAGCGCTCGTCCACGCCGTTGGTACGCATGGCGCGCCACTTGTAGTGGTCGCCCTCCAGCCAGATCTTCGACAGGTTGTCGAAACGGTGGTTCGAAGCTACGTACTCAGGAATAAGGTGACAGTGGTAATCGATGATGGGCATCTTGGCTGCATGTTCGTGATAGAGGCGCTGCGCCGTCTCGGTCTGCAACAAGAAATTTTCGTCGTTGAACTGTTTCATGATTCGCTCTATTTTAAGTTGATTTTTTACGTTCTGTTTCAGTAGGTAAAAGTACAACATTTTTCGGGATCCGCAATGTGAAAATTTGTCAGAAAAAGTCGAATATTTGCCGTTTCTCAAATAAAAGCGGCCCGGGAAAGCGGTATATCCCGGATTATTATTACTTTTGTCTATCATAAATGCAAATTTCAAAAACTCCGGTACAACAATGAAACATTACTTTCCGATTGCGTTCGCCGCACTCCTGACGGCCTGTGCGGCGCCGACCCTCAAGATCGAGGTGAGCAACCTCTCCGAAACGGATCGCGAGGATGAAACCGTCGAGGTGGCGTGGAGCGAAGTCGCCGCGCTGAAGGGGGCGACCCCGGAAAACATCGTCGTATTCGACGACGAGAACGTAGAGATCCCCTCGCAGGTGCTCTACCTGGGCGAGGACGAACCGCAGGCGCTGATCTTCCAGTGCGACGTGGAGGAGCAGGCCACCCGCATCTACACGATCAAGACGGGCCAACGCAGCGCCTACACTCCGAAGGCCTACGGACGATTCGTTCCCGAGCGGCTGGACGATTACGCCTGGGAGAACGACAAGGTGGCTTTCCGCGCCTACGGCCCCGCACTGGAGACCGCTCCGGGAGAAATGCTCGCCACGCCGGGCTTCGACACCTGGGTCAAGTGCGTCGATACGCTCGTAGTCGATGCCCGCTACCTGCGCGGCAACTACCACCACAACTACGGTGACGGCATGGACTGCTACAAGGTCGGCCGCACGCTGGGCGCCGGTGCCTCGGCTCCCTACGTGAACGACACGCTGTGGATGAGCCGCAACTTCGCCACCTGGGAGACCCTCGACAACGGCCCCATCCGCACCACGGTGAGATTCACCTATGCCCCCTTCGCCGTCGGCAACCGTCAGGTATCGCTGACGAAGGTGATTTCGCTCGATGCCGGCAGCCACTTCAACCGCATCGAGAACACCTACGAGGGCGACTTCACCACCCTGCCCGTAGCCGCCGGCTTCGTGCGCCACGACGTCAAGGGGCTCACCGCCACCGAGGAGTGGCTGGGCTTCTACGAGGCTGCATCCGACTCGAAGCAGCCCGAGATCGACGGCGACCTTTACTTCGGCGTCATCCTTCCCGGAGCCGACTTCCTGGCCGACGCAGCGGGTCACGCACTGGCCGTAACGGAGGTGGAGAACGGCGTACCGTCGGTTTACTACGCCGGTTCGGGCTGGAGCCAGGGCGGCGTGGAGGACATGCCCGACTGGATGGAGACCCTCGAGCAGACTACGGCGTCCGTCGCCGCTCCGCTGATAGTGACGATCGTCGAGTAAGGTTTTCGAACAAAAAAAATAGCGGGACGCCATTTGCGTCCCGCTATTTTTTTATGCAGACCGGTTACAACCGCTTCAGCCCTTTCGTCTGCGCCTTGTCGGTCGCCTCCTTCAGCGAGACCGCGTATCCGCCGCCGGCCGCGACGAACTGCACGAGCTGCGACCTCGAGGTCACGACCGCCTTGCGGATCACGTAGGCCTGCGGATTGGTGCGGTAGTGCGCATCGGGAGCATCGGCATAGATCGTGGCGACATAGCTCTTTCCGGGCTCCAGAAAGTCGAACGCGATCCGCGACGTGCGCTCGCCGCCGGCCGTAGAGCCCACGAACCACTCGCCCGACCCCTTCGCCTTGCGCGCCACGGTGACGTATTCACCCGGCTCGGCCTCCAGATAGCGGCTCTCCGACCAGTCCAGCGCCACGTCCTTGATAAACTGGAAGGCGTCGAGGAAACGGTTGTAGTTCTCGGGCAGGTCGGCCGCCATCTGCAGGGGCGACGACATGGTGACATAGAGGGCCAGCTGGTTGGCTATCGTACAGTTGGCATGCGAACGGTTGCGCGGGTTGATCTTCGAGATATCCTGCTCGAAGATACCGGGCGTATAGTCCATCGGACCTCCGATCAGCCGGGTGAAGGGCAGCACGCAGACATGCTCGGGCTTCGAACCGCCGAACGCCTGATACTCCGTACCGCGTGCCGACTCGTTGCCGATCAGGTTGGGCCACGTGCGGCACAGGCCGGTAGGACGGACCGCCTCGTGGGCATTGACCATGATCCGATAGTCGGCCGCCTTCTCCAGCGCATACTGGTAGTGGTTGACCATCCACTGGCTGTAGTGGTTCTCGCCGCGCGGAATGATGCTGCCCACGTAGCCCGATTTCACGGCGTCGTAGCCGTTGTCGCGCATGAACTGATAAGCCCGGTCGAGATGGCGCTCGTAGTTGCGGACCGAGGCCGAGGTCTCGTGGTGCATGATGATCTTCACCCCCTTGCCGGAGGCGTAGCGGTGCACCTCCTCGACATCAAAGTCGGGATAGGGGGTCACGAAATCGAAGACGTAATCCTTCGACTTGCCGAACCAGTCCTCCCAGCCTTCGTTCCAGCCCTCGACCAGTACGGCATCGAACCCGTGCTCGGCGGCGAAGTCGATGTACTCCTTCACGTGTTCGGTCGTCGCTCCGTGACGTCCGTGCGGACGGAGCTTCGAGTAGTCCGTGACGCCCAGCTGCACGGCCGGCACGTCATTCGTGTAGGACCAGGTCGAACGGCTCGTAATCATCTCCCACCATACGCCGACGTACTTGCAGGTATGGATCCACGACGTATCCTCGATCTTGCAGGGCTCGTTCAGGTTGAGCGTCATGCGCGAAGCGAGGATGTCGCGGGCGTCGTCCGACACGATGATCGTGCGCCAGGGTGTGTGGCAGGGCGCCTGCATGTAGCCCTTGTCGCCCCGGGAATCGGGGGTCAGCCACGATTCGAAAACGAAGTTCTTGTCATCGAGCAGCAGGTGCATGCAGGGATAGTCCACCAGCGCCGCCTCGTGCAGGTTGATGTAGATGCCCTCGTCGGTCTTGAGCTGCAGCGAGGTCTGCACCCCCGTTGACGAGAAGGAGGTCTGCGCGAGGTTGTCGGTGACCGAACCTCCCATGCGGCCGCGGATCTCGGAGAGCCGCGAGCGGGTGTAGTCGTACTCCTGCGTGTCGTAATCGCCGGGAATCCACCACGCCGTGTGGTCGCCGGTCATGGCGAACTGCGTCCGCTCCTCGCGGATGACGAAATAGATCAGATCGGGTTGCTCGGGAAATTCGTACCGGAATCCGAGGCCGTCGTCGAAGAGCCGGAAACGCACCGCCATCACACGCCCGGTGGCCGGCTGGCGAAGAGTCACGAGCAGCTCGTTGTAGCGGTTGCGGATCTCCGCCTCCTCGCCCCATACCGGCTGCCAGGTCTCGTCGCAGGAGGTCGAAGCGGTCGAAGCCACCTCGAAATCGCTGTAGAGCGTCGTTCGGGGATCGATCGGACGCCCCGGAGTGTCCAGCGAGAAGGTTGTCTGCTTCATGCCCCCCTTCAGCTCGATGCCCAGACGGCTCGGGCGTATCACCTCGTGCCCTTTGTAGCTCAATTCGTAGCGGGGCTCTCCCCCCTCGGCCAGACTGAAATTCATCGTCAGGTTGCCGTCCGGCGAGGTCAACGTCTGAGCCGTCGCACCCGACACGAGCAGGCACCCGATCCATGCAATCAAATGTTTCTTCATTCGGAGTTTTGTTTTAGGTTGTATTCAAGTACAAATATAACGATTTTCGCGCATACGGCTGGACAAGATCGTCCCCATGAACAAAAAAAACCGACGAAAATCGTCGGTTTTCGATGCAAACGGAGCGGGCCGGAACCTACCATTTCCACTCGAACCGTTCGATATCCTTAATACCTTTAGTAGAGTTCGCAATATTGGCTGGAAATGTGCTTCCAGGTGTACTCCTCCTCGGCTATGCGCTTCATCGCGTCACCGTCCAGGTCCGGCCGCGCGAGTAGCTTGCGCAGGCTCTCGGCATCGGCGAAATAGTAGGCCTGATTCCGGGTCGTCTCCCGGTTGTAGACCACATCGTAGGCGATGATCGGATGTCCGAAAAACATGGCCTCCACCAGTGACGGATTCGTACCTCCGGCGCTGTGTCCGTGGATGTATATCCCGGCGTTCGCCCGCAGCGAATAGAGGATGTCCAGATCGTAGATGGCATCGAGCAAGAGGATGTCGGGATCGTTGCGGTATCGGCTCTTCAGATCGCGCCCGTAGGCGCTGCGATCCCAGTTCCCGATGAAGACCAGCTTCTTCCCGCTGTGCGCGAAGGCCTCCAGCGTCACGTGGCAGTTGTTCTCGGGTTCGATGCGGCAGACCGTAATCGCATAGCGGCCGGGTGTCAGTCCGTAGGTTGCGAGGTGCTTGGCCTGAACCTCCTCCGGCACATCGCGGTACACGTGATCTCCGCCGTAGGCGATCAGCTCCGCCTCTTTGCGGTAGGTCTCGTGCACGTAGTCCTGAATGCCCTTGTTGTCGGCGATCACCACGTCGGCGAAGCGCACCGCCATCGCCTCCGAGAAGCGCAGGACCCGGCGGGCCAGGCTTCCCCACTTGGCGCGCCGGTGTTCGAGCCCGTCGATGTTGACGATCAGCCGTTTCCGGCAGAACAGCCGGAATACGGGCAGAAAGCTGCATCCCGAGGTACCCAGTACGAGAATCACATCGTAGCCTCGGATAACCCGGATCAGCGACCAGATATCGTACGGGATGCTCTGCATGCCGTTCGCATGCAAAGGAATGTATTTCAATCGGCACCCCTTGTAATTCTCCATCCGGACAGCCGAATCCCTGCTGCTGCAAAATATCGTATATCGAATATCCGAAGGACAGTTCTCACCGATGATATTCTCCACCAACGTTTCAAAACCACCGTAACTCGCCGGAACGCCCTGCGTTCCCACGACCGCTACTTGTTTCATAAGAATAAAAGATTGAGTATAAATTAAATATTCGAAGTTTCTTCAACAATCGTCGAATCCGCTGCCGTCAGGCCAACGCCGACAGGATGCCGTCGTACATGGCTTCGGCGCTGTATTTCCGGGAGACCGACAAAGCCCCCTCCGCCAATCCGCCATACAGATCGGGATTCGACAGGATTTCGTCGATACGCGCGGCAATGAGCCCGAGCTGCTGCACGTCGATCCGATAGCCGTTCCTGCCATCCTCCACCATCTCGGCGATACCGCCTGCCGTGGGGACGATAACCGGCAATCCGGCCGTCATGGCCTCCAAGGCGGTCAGCCCGAAGGTTTCGATAAATTTCGTTTTATCCGAGAGACTGAGGACCAAAGACGCCCTGCCGTAAAACTCCGCGACATCGTTCTGCCGGGGATATACCGCCGCATTCGCCGGCCGGCTGCCGGCTCCGGGATACCGTTTTCTCATGAACTCGTCGACATTCTCCCGGCTGTCGTTGATAACCAGCAGGAAACGGTACTGTGGCAGCTTTTCTGCCAGGTCGAGGAACTCTGCAGTGCCCTTATACCCCTTCAGCGAAGAGAGCATCAGCACCGTTTTTCGTTCGAAGGCGGCCGGAATATTCGGATGCAGCCGGGCCACGAAATCACGCGGCAACGCATTGGGAATGACCGTGACACACTCTTTCCGTTTCAGGAACGAAGCCTGATAGGCCGATACGCAGATGATCTCATGGGCCAGGTGTTGCATCAACCATGACAGCGTTCGGTAAAAAGCCCCTTTCACAAAAGCATTCTCATGATAGTGATAGACCACCCGTTTCCCCATGATCCGGCCGGCCAGCGCCGGACCGACCGGCAACAGCGTATTGATATAGAAAACCGTCTTTCGGGTGAAAAGATAGCGGAAGGCGAACAGGAATGTGTAAACCTGAATCCACACATACCGCATCATTACGATCAACGGATTCTCGGAAAAACGATACGAATAGGAGTATCTTCGGAAAGCCGGACTTCCGTCCAGTTCGTTCAGCACGCCGCCGTCCGAAGAGATCAGATCGATCCGGCAACCCTTTTCGATCAACCCTCCGAGCACCATATGCAGCACCTTGGGGCTGCCGCTGTAATCGTTGTAAAGATGAAAACAGACGATCCGTTTCATATCTGCAGATTTTTCAAAATACCCGTCCAAATCTCCATGGAGTGCGCAATATCTCCCGTTATCCGCCCCTTCTCCCTGATGGTGAACCGGGCGATCATGTCCAGCAGATAGAGTGTCAACGCCTCCGGATCCGCCCAGCGTCCCTCCTCCGACCGGAGATAGGCAGCGATATCGTCCAGTTGCCAACCCTTTTCGAAAAGAGCCGTTTGCAGGAAGAAATGATATCGGTCGAGCATGGGCGGATAGCTCCTGCGGGCATACTCCCAATCAAACACGAACAGCCGGCTGTCCTGCCCGAACATGTTCCACGGCGTAAAATCGGCATGATAGGCCGAAAAGTCGACCTGACGACCCCGAAAACGGGAGAGAACCTCGCGGACGATTCGTCCGATCAGCGGCCGGTCCGCTGCGGGAAGCCACTCCTCATGCTCCAACAATTCGTTCAGCGTCCGATAATAATCGCTCTGCTCGAAAGGCATCCTCTCCCGCGTACGTGCGTAGAGATTCTCCAAAAAAGCGGTATGCAGTTCTGTCCACTCATGCAGAACAAGCGACCGTGAAGTCTTCGCAGTACTTTGGACGAACAAAGTCACTTTCCGATCCGTGTCGCCGCAAAACAGACATTCCGGCACATCTTGTATGCCTTTGCGGTGCAGATCGTTCAGCATCTCCGCCTCGCCCCGGAACAAAGCTGCGATTTCCTCGCTTTCCGTCGCCTTGCAATAACCCAGAATTCGGCTTCCGCAACTGATTTGCATCGTGATTTTGCGATGCACGCTCGGGGTGCCGCAAAACACGGAAAATTCGAGATCGGGTTCCTGAAAAATGCGGACGAGGAGCTGCCTCAACTCCTCGTTCAGAGCATAACGGGCTTTCTGAGCATGAGCGGCTTTCCGAACCAAGGGCACACGATGCAGCCACGGGAAAAGAGCCTTCATCGCCTTCCCGTTCCGACCGCTCGGCTGATACAGATTCATCGCGATACGCATATTCCGAACGGGCATCAGCCAGACTTTGCCGTCCGAATTGGAGAATCGATAAAAGGGGGCTCCCGAATCCTTTATCAGGATCCGGTCCAAAACAGATTCGACGTTCATAAAACTATTTGGTGGAATAAGATGTGTAAGCGGCGGTTATCGCATCGCGGATCTCCTTGCCGTGGTTCTCCCACGAGAAACGGGAGGACGCTTCGAGAGCATTCCTTCCCAACTGCTCGCGTTGGACGGGATCCGTCAAACGCAGCATCGCATCCGCCATACGGCGAACTACCTCCTGCCGCCCGACCCGGGGAATCAGAATTGCATATTCATTCGTAAAATAGCGCGTATAACCTGTGGTATCCAAACAGATCAACGGTTTTCCCGAAGCCATGGTGTCGAACGACACGGTTACGGCCCCCTCTTTCAGGGCCGCATTCACTACGACGTCGGACTCCTGCATCAGTTTGCGATAACCCTCCATCGAAACCTTGCCGGCAAAAAAGACGATCTCGCCCAACCCGCGTTCCGCGACGATTTTCTTCAGGCGAATCTTATCGGGTCCGTCGCCTACGATTATCAATCGAACGGCCGGGTTCTTCTGCGCTGCATCAGCTATCGCCTCAATGGCCAGATCGAATCCCCGCCACGCATCCAGACGTCCCACCGTAATATAGCGCGTAACGCCGGACCCGTTTCCCGAAATCCGGCTCTGCGGAACGACATCGGCAGCAACATCCGTAAACGGAATCGCCTTGTCCGCATATCGCGCGGGTATCCGGCTGCGCGTGATCTCCGTCTTGCACAAAATCAGATCGGCATGTTTGCAGTTGCGGAGGAAACCCCGGTTCCATTTCGTCATCCGCACAACGAAACGACGCAGCTTTTCGATCAGGCGCGAACGTCTGTCGTAAAAACTGGAATACTCCGCCGGAACCGTCTCCAATCCGCCGACAGGTCCCCAGACGAAAAAGCGCGTTCGTCCGTAAGAGCTCACTTTCCACAGTACGTTTCCGTAGGTCAGGTGATGAAAAATCTCGATATCATTCTCCTGCATGGTCCGTTTCACGATGCCGTTGGTGCAGATCTGCCAGATGTTGTAGTAGGTACGCACTCCGCGCAGCCCCTTCTTCCAGAACCGGGCCCATCTCGGCCAGTCGTAATACAGGAAATGTATACCGCTGTATTCCGGGTGTTCCGCAATCCAGGGCTCTATCGTATGACGGTTGCTCTCGCGGGTCAATACCCAGAGTTCGAAATACTTCGACATTTCCAGCACCCAGTGCCAGCCCACACCTATCTCGCTTCCGAGTCCCGGCTCGCAGGCATACCCAGACACAAATATCTTCTCCTTCACAATCTAACCTCGTTTTATATTACGTATATCAATAAGAAAAGGCAAATACCTGATAATAATCATTGTGACAATCCACGCCAAAGCTATCGACAAGGCAGCCACCGCGATAGTCACGATGTAATTTCCGTCACTGAAAATATGCCGTGCCACCATTCCGATAAAGGCGGGAAACACACCCGAAAAGAAATAGAATACGATTGAATTTTGCCCGATGAACGACAAAAAACGGTTATGTTCGATGTAACGGCATAAAGCAATGATCAGAGCGATACCCGATGCTATCCATATGGCTCCGGGCAAATCGCACCGACCGCCGAGTCCCATCAGCTGGAATCCAACTCCACGAAACGCCATGATCGTCGCCACTACATATACGATAGCCGATAGTGTCAAGATGACTTTTCTCCTTGCATGTATGCGGTCCTCGTATTTCATATACACTCCTCCCAAAGCCATGAATAACGTATATTCGATTCCCGTCTTCCAAAACCAGGGCAAGAACGCCTCAGCGTTATTATCAGTACGAATACAGTTGAGATACCACCCGATCGCAAACAGAAATACGCTGCAGAGCAGGTATGTCCAAATATCTTTTCGTTGCAACGTCACTACCAATGTGAGCAAAACTATCTGTGCCACGAACAGGGCTGAAGTAAACCAATAACTTATGCCTCCGAACACATGCGTCACGAACGACATGATATTCAAGTCCTCGCTGTGGAAAACCGTTTTCGGGATAAATACGATTACAGAGAATATCAGCGACGGGATCATCAATCTGCACACCGCATTCTCGAGTGCCTTCAAATACCCCCCCCCTCTACTGTTAGCGCGCTAACATTGAGCCACTTGCCAAAGAACAAATAGCCACTGATAAAGAAGAAGGCATTTACATAGAAAGGCTTGAACAATATGCCGTACGACACACTTCCGAAACCATAATACGCCTCGGAATGCAAAATAAACACGCAAATCATGCAGATTGCCTTTGCGTTATCGATCCAAGATAAGAGTTTTGCCATAACCTGTATTTTGATCTGTATTACATCGCGAAGCCGGCTGACGCCGGGTTCGGACTCTCCACTCCCCTGTTCGCAGACATCACGAGAAACAAATAGATGATTCGCACCAAAACGGACACCTCGGCCGGCTCCAACATGAACATCTCGATATACCGACAACGACCAGAAAAATGGCGAAGCCCCGCATGGCATCGATCCGGCCTTGACGTTCGCGACCGCTCTTATCGGCACGAACCGCAGTATCAAGCAACATCATTCAGCTTTTTCTTATTTCTGCAATCTCTTCCGGTTCCTTTCATGCTGCGAATCGAAGACGTTCGTCAGAATATCGCGCACGGCATCTTCGGGCCTGCGGTCGTTGAGCACTTTCAGATAGCCCTTTTTCCCGGCAAGAAAATCGATCCGCTCGTTGATGGCCCGGATCCCCGCCTCGTCCAGCTCCCGCTTGCGGGCCAGGATCGTCTCCGTGGATGCCGTCAGAAGAATATTGTAGTCGAGCGACGGAATGAACAGACGGCCGAACCAATAGAGGAATACGGGATTCAGATAGATGCGGCTCCTCCGGCTGTCGCAGATGATATCGGTATAATAACGGTCGAAGATGACGAGCCGTGTCAGACGAATCTGTGATTTCACCTTGACGAAATAGCCGGCCAAATAGTCCAGCGAGTAATAGCCCAGCCGGACGAGCGAACTGAATACACCCGTTTTTCCTCCGCGGTGCGGATCGCTGTAGTTCCGGTCCACCTCCTTCTTGATCCCGGCGCTATGCGCGACCTCACCGAGATTGCCGAACAGCGTCGGACGGAAATGATAATAGGCGTGCGCCTTGCGGAACACGTCGCCCAACCGCTCGATCATCAGGTCGATCACCGTCGTCTTGCCCGAACCGTCGGGACCGGTGAATCCGATGGAAAAACCGGTATTCGAACGAAGATAGTTTCGCAAAAACGAATACAGGAATCGCCCCAGATCGGCTGCGAAGCCCAACGGCCGGTGTAGCAGGTTGCAGCGAACAGCACGCAGCAGCAGCTTGCGGCCTCCCGCACGGTCGGCCTCCGCCACCGTCGAGACTCCGAAAAGCCGGGAGAGTTTCTCTATCACGGCCGGAGCGTGCTCCGCCGCCTCGCGGGTAGAGCGGTACTTCTCGGGATATTCGGTCCCGACCGCCCGGTCATAAAGATATTTGTCGAGAAATTCATGATCCCGATCCGCATGATAGAGCACGCCGTTGAATTTCCGATGCTTCAGCACTTCACCGGCTCCGAGCATACGGACGCCGAATACCGAGGTGTGGAAAAAGAAGTCGAATTGAACGAGTTCTGCACCACCTTGGGGATCCACGCATCCGCATACCCAGGTAACCAAGCGATCGCTGTTGAGATACGTTACGATTTTCCATCCGGATCGCTCGACCAGCGACAGCAGTTTCGGTTTGATTTCACAATACGACTTTCGTTCGATCATGATATCGATATCCCGACTCGTATTTTTCGCAGGGAGACCATCGAAATTTCGCAAAACCGCATATTCGGTCGCTTCATTCAGAAAACCGAATATCGCGCTCAAGAATTCAGAGGTATTCATCATTTGATTCGCAGCAGATTATGTTTCAATTTATCCATTATGTAACCGGGATCGTTGCTTACAGAGCGATAGAGCTCTTTCACAGACGAAAGCAGCTTTCCCCGGCGCAAGTTGTAATAAGCAGCCCGGAGCGAGTCCGCCGAGATCGCCTTCCGCTCAATTTTCCGTCTTTCTTCTGCCGAAAGTTGTTCGCAGAACTCGATAAAGGTCAATTCCGGTCGGTTTCTGCGACGCCGCTTGAGGTTGATCTTTACATGACGCATCCGGAGCATCATCCCCAATGAGTTGGATGAAAGTGCTTGCTCATGCTTTCTATATCGACATAATATTTCCGGAACAACAACAATGGCTTTCCCCTCTTTGTACAAATCACTCATGCGAGTCCATAAATCCAGATCTTCACACAGATCCTGATATCGAGGTTTGCCATCTGGGAATCCGACAAGATTGTGCCCTCCTACTCGCAATGCAACTTCACGGTCATAAATAGCAGTGGGTTGCATGAAGATAAGCTTTTCATTGGCAGCCTTTTCATAGAACCTTTTTTTATTGGTTTCTCCTAAAAAAATACCCCCTTTCATCTTTTGCCCATTGCTATCCATATACTCCAAATGGCATCCCACGGCCATCAAGTCATTATCCGATGTTATTTTATGATAAAGAGTCTCCACCAATGTCGGATAAGGGCAATCGTCGGCATCAACAAACAGCAAATATCGGGTAGTGGCATGATCTTCTACATAACGTCGACCAGCGCACAATCCCCCGTTTTCCGGCAGATTCACCAATTCGTACTGGCGTGGATGCTTTTTGAAAAAGTTCTCTACAAGTCGTGCGCTTTCATCCGTGCTGCAATCATTTACTATCAGTAAATAAAAGTCTTGCATCGTCTGTCCGATGATGCACTGCAAGGTCTCTTCTATGTATTTCTCTGCATTGTACATGCAGATGGCAAGTGTGAGATTATTTTTCATGATTTGTATTTAATTATTAGGAACTCGTCAATTCTATTCTTCGAATAGGATGATCTAAATAGAGAATAATAAAGGATATTTGCTACCCTATTAAGACATATCTTTTAGACGGTTGTTAATTATTTTCTACTTTTTGTAAATATCAGCGCAAAATATTCAAGTCTTCACCTAATGCCATATTAAAGATTACTTTTTCAATTGTAGAGTTTACTCTATTTGCAATGTGCCCTAAACGACTTCAACTTCATCTGTACCGAAAATTATATCATTTTATTCAGTTAACATTTATTCGTCCTCTAACTTTCCGCTTCAAAGAAACTAATAGTTTAACTAACGGTGCAACGCAATCCGATGCAATAGAAAACAGGATCGGATGTTTCTGTATGAAGGAAATTAAATATGATTCAGAGAAACAGTTATTTGGAGTATCGATATTTTGAGGCAGCAATGTTTGAATAGCTGTTTGTTTTTGTTTCCAACACTTCACTGTTAGCATCTGTTTCACTCCCCTTTCATAACATATACGAGCAACGGCATGAAGCAAACGGGTTATAGAGGGGTCGTTCTGGTACTCATTCGATAACAACATCAATCTCTTCCCTGTTTTCATCGTATCAAATACCGTTTTTACTGAAGCGTGTTGTGTACCGGTGACACTATTCGGAACAATCACGATATGTGAAAGAATTATAGGAAGGTATTGAGCTGTCTTTGCTTTAAGCAACATATGAAATGACCAATCGATGTCTTCTCCTGTTACCCGTTCTGCAAACCATATCCCGTTTTCGACCATCAGTGATCGCTTGAAGATATATCCACATGGAGAAAATGGCACAAGACAATTTGTCGCAAATACCTTACCCGAGATTACCTGTTGATTGGTATTATAATGTATCATTTTTGTACCAATTTTCCCATTCATGATGTCTCGAACATGATCTATCATCAACAAATCAATATTCTGCTTTTTAAGGTGATTAATAGCTTGTCGAAGTCCACCGGGATGAATATAATCATCAGCATCAATAAATAAAATATATTTGCCACAACTGTTTTTTACTCCATGATTTCGTGCCCCCCCTGCCCGCAAATTTTCACAATTGCGAAGTACCTGCATATTATTGTGTAATTTTTGCAGTTCGTATAGATGCAACAGCGTATCGTCTGTCGAGCAGTCGTCTATACAGATAACTTCATATTCGTCTTCCAAAAGCCCTTCATCCCATATGCTGTTTAAACACTTCCCAATATACGCCTTCGCATTATAACAGGGTATGATAATGGATAAAAACATAATTTACAGGTTATTGATTAGTTAATATAAGAGTTATAATATTCCTTTGTTTTTGATGCTGTAATTGTAGGATTATAACATAATCTTAATACCCCTCTTCATATTAATAATGGACAGAACACTCGCAGCTCTCATCAAGCCTTCCGGTACCGCTCCGGGATGAAAATAGTCATCGGCATCGATAAACAGAATATATTCTCCGGCGGCTTCTTTTACCCCTCGATTGCGGCTCCCTCCCGCACGTAAATTTTCCGCATTACTGAACAAACGAAATACTATCCAAACAACGAGTTATGCAATCGGCTCCATTATAAATAGGGATTATTATTGAAAGCATCCGTGGAGATTATTTTTTATGATAAATGGCAGATAATCCTTGTGCACTTTTATCTAATGAAAAATTGCAACTTAATTTTTGGGGAATTCATTCTGAATAAAGTCCTCGAATTTTCATCTTTTATGAGCAACGTTAATATCCTGGTTCCTGCGGATATGTCATGTTGCTTTGGTAGACCTTTTTTACAATCCGAATGTCGTAAATAAAAAATATTTGCCGGCCTCATTCGATTTAACCAATTGCCGGAAATAGTACCTCCTAATATTTGTAACCTATTATTCGTTTAGCAACTTATAAAAGGCTTCCATTATCTTTTCATTATTATTGTGAAACGATTGTCGTTTCATGGAATTAAGGGATACGCCATTCACATTTTCATCATTCATCAAGATCGAAATGACCTCCGCCATTTGGTTATTGGGTACTATTATCCCCTCATTCTCTTCTAACATTTCATATGATGGCGGTATGGCATTTGCTATGATGGGTATGCCAAGACAACGAGCCTCGTTGATGACAGTAGGATAACTCTCGTATAGCGAAGTAAGTGCGAAGAGATCGGCTTGGCGAAGATATTGATAAGGGTTATCCCTTCGTCCGAGCAGTATTACTTCCTGTTCCACGCCGCACGCACTAATGGCTTGCCGCAATGTCTTTACCTCCATCTCGGGGCCGTCTCCTAATATATACCACCTAAACGGTGCTCCTCGTTCTTTCAAAGCCTTCGCGATAGGCGGTATAGCTGTAAATTGCTTTTGAGTACAGATTCGTCCTATGGAAAGGATAGTGAACCGATCCGTATGGAATGCGGAATCAGCGAGAGGCTGGACTGCCTGTTTGCGGATAAACTCCTCGTTGGTGATGTTGTGGAGCGTGCAGGTTTGAGCCGCATACTGAGGAAGATACTGACGAAACGATTCCTCTGTGGCCCGCGATACACAAACAATGCGGTTAAATGCTGCATAATTAGTCAACACCGCGCCACCCCTCGCTCCTCCAAAAGCATAATCGTTGTGAATCCAAAGCAATTTGCGTTGACAGGGCATTGCCTCCACCACCTGTGCAGGATACCCTTCGGCATAGGCAATGGCAACATCATAGCCTCGTAATCCCTGCCCGATACGCTGCAACCGTTCTGTAAGCACGTCGCGATGTAGCATCCGCCATATTAATTTGCG
This sequence comes from uncultured Alistipes sp., assembly GCA_910577475.1. GTDB lineage: Bacteria > Bacteroidota > Bacteroidia > Bacteroidales > Rikenellaceae > Alistipes. The sequence goes on along the minus strand of CAJTLJ010000009.1, from coordinate 12,112 downwards.
GTACACTTTCAAGCACAGGGCAGGCAGATTCTGTATCAGATTGCCAACAGTGATCTTCTTTGTAAACACCATCCATTTGGCTACTTGCCAATCTTCCGCTATCACGTGGCATCGAGGCATCTGTTCCGAATAGGGCCCCTCATGCGAAAGGCATACTACATCTACAGCGACCCGTTCTGTGTCGATATGCGTCAGCAACGACTGTAAACATCGTGGAATACCGCCCTGCCGAAAGTCGGAAATACAAATAAGGAGTTTTGTTGTCATATCGGTCTGTTGATTTTAGAAGAACCCCACTTATAAAGCCAGGCTATGCTTTTGATTATGCTGTCCGGCACCCCATGTGCCGTCATCCAATATATAGTTTTGGTAATACGGGGTACCCCCCCCCGCACATTTTTACCGGCATAATACAGATTGTGATCTCTCACGAAAGCAAGAAAAGCCGATCGTCGCTCGACGGGACTATTTCCGAGGTAAAGAGCTTTGATCAGTGAAACAGTAAAGCCTCGGGCGGTCTCCATCCAATACGCATCCAGCTGCGTCATCTGTTCCAACAGTCGCTGAGCATCGTCTATGAACTTTTCGTTAAAACGGGTTGTTGAGGAAAACGACGAAGTGCGGGCAAAATAGGAATAGGTTACATCCTTGAGTTGCAGGACGGAGGACAAACGGGGATAAGCCGCTACATTCCAGAACCGATCTTCGTGAATAGTCCGGGCAGGAAAGAGCACATCCTTAAAGCGTGCGTTGATAAGCCGATTGTGGATATAGATGAAGTCCAAATCGCCGAAATGTTTGCGGATAGCCTCTTTCGATCTATAGCAACCTTCGTGAAGCAATATTTTCCTCACAATACGGCCGTTCTCGTCTACGACCTCATAACTGCCCGCAACCCAATCCATATCCACCGTCCAATGGCGGGCCAACGTAGCCAACGAGCGGGAGTGTGTCAGAAAATCATCCCCATCGATAAAATAGAAGCAATCACCCGTGGCTGCTTTAATACCTGAATTGCGAGCCTCGGAAATCCCTTTATTCTCGTCATGGAAAATCAGCTTTATCCGCGAATCGATTGAAGCATATTCCTTAAGAATACTCCGTGTATTGTCGGAACTACAATCGTCCACAAGTATGATTTCCAAATTGACATTCTTCTGACTTCTTATCGAATCAACGTTCTTGCGGACATATTCGGCAGAATTATAGAATATGGAAATAATGGAGATCAGCGGTTCAGTTTTCATTTTCTTTCGATAATATATATTATTTCTAATTCGTAGTACTCGCCTAAAAATTAGGCGCAACATGATTCTCGCGGAGATGTTAAAGGTCAATAGACCTATTCCGTTTGGAAAATCCCGTCATAGGCATAGGCTTATATATGGCCGGTTTAAGATAAGGGAGCAAACAATTGTTGGATCTGCTCAGGCAATGTATCAAAAGTCGTCTGGATGACTCCAATATTATCAGGCAAACTAACAAATGCTCGATTAACTTCATATTGAAGATGAAGGGACAGCCCGCTATAAGAATAATACCTAATTGGGGATTATATCCGCAACTCTCTGCCCACAACAAAACCGTTTCCGGCAGATGACCCAAATATGGAATAACAAGGTCAATTCCATAATTCGGATTCTTCTCTTATTTTTAGGAATGTAAGTTGTTTTTGAAATATTTTATTGTTGAGAAAACCATCAGGATAGCCCAGCCGTAGGCAATGTTACCCACGTCGAATGAGAGCAACAGTACGAATATTAGTAGCTCCAATACACCAGAGAAACAGCATGCGAAGAAGAGCAACAGTTTGCACATATAAGAAATAAGCCCATACTCCGAAATAGCATATACAATAGAATATCCCTGCATGTAGTTCATTTCATTATCATCGTTACGCCCCAGCCAAGTACTACTCTCGGACAGGTCAAGTTGCGTTATCGTATCGATCATGATATTTACGCGTGTAGATGCACTATGATCAGTCTTGGCAACCAGCTCGGTATCGCCCTTTATCGCCACATCAAATACGTTAATGGCTCTATTGAGTGGCTCATAGTTGACAAACGGTACTACTATATAAAACACCGAAGCAAACACCACCACATAGACCGCATATTGACGCTTGATGAAATAAAGCGATAAGATGGCGAGACCTACAAATGCAGTACCGCTTCCCATTGCCACCATCGCATATAAGAACGCAATTATGACCCGCCGATGCTCGCCCCACAACTTCTTGATACTTGGAGCAATGCCATCCTTGAATTCCAGAAGTTTGATGAATGCATAGAAATAGACTGTAAGAAGACGCGCCGCATGCGAAGGCTCTATGGCAAGTGAGTTGAGTCGGAAAAGACTGTAGTACTTCATATTCATCAGATTGAGCAGCGGAAACATACGAATGCCAACCAGCATACAGGCCTGTTGTAAAACAAGACAACCAGCATAAGCATAAATAACCAGCTTCACTACTTTCAAAAAATCCTCCAACACAAATACCCGCCTGATATACACCATATTGTAATAGAAACAGAAAGTGGATAGAAACATCAGGGCGTAATAGAACGTTGACATTCTCGGACTGCTAACATACAGAAAACGGACCGCAACGGTAACTACCCAGTAGACCACGCTGAACAAAATGGCTTTGCTCAGAACTGGGGCACGCATCACTATCAGAAAAGGCGTTAGACACATAAATGCTACCTTAGGCAAACTGATCGTCCCCCCTTCCCATGCGAGAAATTGTACGCTCATAAATACCAGCGTAAAAACTGTGATATTGCAATCCGTAAACCAACGTTTCATAAATATCGAGCACTATTAATCTTTATTCAGCAAGTCGTATATTTGGTAAATAATGCGTTCGGTATCAAAGTCACGTAGTCGCTCCTCGCCCGCTTGTGCATAGTGCTTGCGAAGTGTAGAGTCTGATAGCATGCGGACTACGCCATGATAGATAGATTCGTCGTCTTGCTCCACCAGCAAACCATACTTACTCTCGCCCAACAACTCGGCTGGTCCCGTACAACGGGTCGCAACGACCGGCAATCCAAGGCACATAGCCTCGAGTTGTACCAAAGGCATTCCTTCGGTCAAAGACGTGCTGAGAAAAAAATCGGCGCTTGCCATTTCAGCATAAGGCGGGTTGCGAAAGCCCACTAACTTTACACGATCCGCAACATCGAGATCTGCTATCTGTTGCTCCAATTCTCTGCGACAATCCCCTTCTCCTACTATACGTATGCAAAAGTCGATACTCTCTTTTTTCAGACGATAAGCCAAACGAACGGCTTTATCGAATCCTTTTTGAGGTCGCAGGCCACCTACCATGACAATTTGCGAGGGATGATTCTCGCTTATTCTGTCTTTTTTGAACTGACCTATAAACGACTTATTGATGGGATTAAATACCACAGTCTGATACGCTTGAGGTACCCCCCCCCAACGGATAGCATAGCGACCGAATGCCCTCTTCGCATCCTCCGACACAAACACGATAGTCTCCATCGCTGCGTAAGCACGCTTCTCGTGCTTTGCCCGAAAACCTTGCCCCGAAGTATAGTCCTGTTTTTCCATATCGGTGTGTACCCAGGTAATGTTATGGCGGCTATGGTCGGTAATATAGCTATGAAACTTCAGGGCTCTCCCTTCGCAAAAAGAAACGATGGCATCGTAACTGGACTCCACTTTATTTCGAATACGCATTCGCTCAAAAAACTCTACACCTAACCGCGAATAGCAGTTATGGTCGATCTTTGCTCGTAAAAGATGCGGCGACTCATACAGAGAGATAACCTTTACCGGAGTGGGGATATCTTTGAGGTACACTCCCACACGATTCAGCAAGCACAAGTCCACATCGTAGCGAGTATAATCAAAGAAATGCAGAAGCGTTATCAGCACTTTTTCTGCTCCGCCCCCTCCTAAAGAACCCATAATAAACAGGATTTTCTTTTTCATCAATTTTTTATATATTAGATGTACTTATAAATAATTGCTTTGACACCGTCTGTTTTTACTCCTTCACATTTGAATAACTGCTGATTACACAATATTGGATTATAGCCGACAACATATCAGTGCTTCCAATAATCATAGATATTCTATACTCCTTGACAACCTTGGCCGAGATGTGGATTCTTAAGAAGTCGTCTAAAATGCCCAATCACCACTTGTTTCCTATTGTCTTTTTTGCTTTTTTTATCATATCCATTGCCTTAATCTCCAGCAAGGAGTATTGAATGCCTAACCATAGAAATGCGGCTTTGATGCAACCGAAACGACGACAATGACGAGTATATAAAAGCCAACCTTGATATTGATAGCGATATTTTGCGAAAGACGAACACGCTTTATTGATTGTCTGCGAATGTGCATGGAGATAAGTTCGATCCGTAAGGATATAATTCCGGTAGCCATGACTGCGTGCAGCATGTGCCACAAATCGTTCCTCGACAAAAAGGAAAGTACCTGGGTAGAAAAAACCGATTTTACTGAAGCGTTCCATCGAAGCAAACATCAGACTGCCCGGAACTATATCTACCGGGATTATCTTGGGCATAATATCAGAAACTTCGGTCGCCGTGCGTTTTATGCTCTCCCGTTTTTCCCAATAGCGATAAAGGTAAAAAAGATTCTTCAAGTCATCGCGAAAACGAGGGAGGGAGTTGCCCAGATAGACTCTCCCGTCAAGCATTACTTGCAATGGAGCAATAAGACAAGCATCGGGTAATAGATTATACTCCTCTACCAGCCTCTCCAAACAATCGGAAAGGAGAACAATATCACTGTTCATAACTGCCACATAATCCACTTCGCCCTGTTGCCGCAAAAAATTGAGCCCAACGTTATTACCACGTGCGTAGCCTTCGTTACGTTCGGTTCGCAATACCGTAACGTGAGGATAGGTCCTCTGTAAAGGGAGCAATTGCCGGTATGAATCGTCTGGCGAATGGTTGTCCACCACTACGATTCTTAACCTATCTGCTACACTCTGCTTCTGCAACTCTTCCACTAAATGGATGGTGTCTGCATATGAATTGTAGTTCAGTAATACTACTCCTATTTTCATGCCTTTCTATTGTCTACAATTTGTTCGTACAGATCCACATAATCATTGAAGCGGGCAGACATATCGTAGTTCGCAGATTTTTGCAGACAAGCTGTTCGATAACTATTTTTGCCTCGATTTGCAATCTGCATTATTGCCTGTATCATGCCTTCGATATCATTTTGTTCAACCACGACCCCCGTAGTCTCATCGACGCTTTCAGGCGAGCCGCCGGTGCGATATGTAACGATGGGTGTGCCACAAGCTAATGCCTCTATATTGACAGTCGGGAAGTTGTCTTCTATCGTCGGGTTGGCAAAAACGGTAGCTGCAGTATAAATTTCCGCTAATTCAACTTGATTGTGCGTGCGGCTAATTGCTACGACCCGTGTATCAACAGGTAACTCTTCTTGAGCAAGCCCCACGAGCACAATGGTGTAATCGGCCGGGAATTTGCCACTCATGTACAAGAAGTCGTTTAGCCCTTTACGAGTAGACCAGGTGCCGGCTACGCCCAATACGATATGTTTGTTAAGGGCCTTAATACGACAGTAAGTTTCACCCTCTGTTGGTTTGAATAACCTAAGATCAATACCGTTATTGATGACTATAGTTGGATACATCTGCAAAAAACTTTCCGATACCAATTCTTTCAACCATATAGATGGTGTTACTATGGTCATATTCCGGATCCCTGTAAACAACCGTTTCTTTCTGCGATAATTCCAGGCAGACATGTCAAAAAACCATGTGCCAGGCATATATTCTTTTTGAGGACAATTTCCACAGCCTGTTTTCCAAAGGCTGCAATTTGCTGCGTCAAAATATACACATCTTCCAGTTATAGCCCAACAATCGTGAAATGTCCAAACGATTGAAATATTTTTTTTCTTCAAATAATGGAACAGCACACCGATATTCAGATACCAACCAACAATATCATGCAGGTGAATGATATCAGGTTTGATTCGTCCGATTTTATATATCAGCCTTAAAGTAGGAAATATGGAAGCGCAATCCTGCAGATCGGTTATCCACGAAAAGTAGCGATGAATAGTATTGGTGACTCTATTGCCTATATAGAAATGATGCGGGTTGTTACTTTTACGAATAACACTCATCCGCATATATTTGGATGCGGTCCTAACGTCATGGCCACGCTCTCTTGCTACCCTGGCAATATTCAACATGATATTACCGGTGCTGAACAAGTCATAAAAGTTAATTTGCAGAATCTTCATTTGTTAACCGTATTACTATGCATGGATACAGATTTCTCTAAAAATGATGCAAGTGAGTTTATTGGGACCGTCATCAGCTTCTGACGCAAACTCTCAATCAGGTAAGCTGCCCACATTATGCTTATAAAATAAACAGGCACTATCCACCATACGAACTTATTATATTGATATAATACCCCATATAAATAGATTCCAAATACACCGTCCTGAATCAGATAACAAGGAAACATCGAACGACTTAACTTATTAATCCATCCACTTGAGAAATTCATTTTTACAAAACAACAAAATAAGGAGATGGAAGCCAATATAACCAAAGGGTTATTATACCTGAATAGTTTGGATTCATGCGATGCAAGCAGAGGAAGAGAAATGATCGTCGATATGACAAATACAGTCGCCCAAAATATATACGACCGCCTTTCTGCTATATGAAAGCGTCTCAAACAATCACCCAATACATAAATCGTTATCAAATGAAAAGCATTGTAACCATCTCTATTTATGCCGTTATTGAAAACCCAACCTGAAACGATACTCAAATAAAGCAATACAACCAATAGCAATAGGACGCTTTTTGATTTTTTATTCAATACAATATTGATAAATGGGCTTAACAGCATCAATACGAAATAGCTTGTTACGAACCAATACCCCCCCCGCTACTTATGGGGAAAATAACTGATATCAATACATATAAAGGATTGTGTGATGGATTAGGGACATTGAAAACATTTAATGCCGGGATGCTGTCCGTTACAATATAAACAGTTATATAGGATAGTATTTGATAAAATACAACCATCCCCAAGAACCTCAATAAACTTTTCCAAGTAAGATGGATATTGAACCAACCGCTTATAAGGACAAAAAGATTCACGCCACTAATTGTCCAGATTCTAATCCAGTCATAATATTCGACCTCTCCTCGCAAGCCATGCATAAAAATATGTCCTATGACAATAAAACACATGGCAACAACTCTGAGCAACTCAAAGTTAGATAGTCTTTTCATTTGATATCGCTGTGCTTTTTATAATTCGAAAAGGATTACCAACAACAACACAATTGGCTGGAATATCTTTGTTAATTACAGTACCGGCACCGACAACGACATTGTCGCCTATAGTGATGTCGCCAAAAATCACAACATTAGCTCCGAGCGTGACGTTATTGCCTATTTCCGGTCTAAGACTATAATCGTCGTTTTTGTTGCCAATCGTCGTATTATTGCGAAATTCAAAATTATTACCAATTCTTTTTGCATTAATAATGGAGGAAAACGGATGGAACATCTTTGTCGTCCCCATTTGTTCGCAACAGATTTCCAGGGTCGAAATCTCTTTCTTTAAGAAAGAACATAGATATGCCCTGGATTGGCCTATGCGGGAGTAGAATAATGTAAGAAAATAAGGATTTCTATGTATAGCCCAGACTAAACCGATAATAGGCGAAAGATTCACTTTATAACAACCAAGAATATGGGCGACTTCCTGCTTAATTGTCTCTTTCTGTGGACTTCTAAAATAATAGAATAGATGTAATGCATACCGCAGAAACAAGAGAGGAAATGCAATCCAAAACATTAATTTGGATATTTTGGAATTATAAATTATCATTTGGAAATTAATTCATAAAGTTGTTTCAACAAGTTTTCATTCTCCAAACAGATACATGACCTAAATCAAGACGTTTGTAATCAGCTAATAGGCAAGTGAATCCAACAAGTTGGTTATCGCTTGAAACAAAGCCCCCCCAACTCCAGCAACCCCATACTTCCTGATATTTTTGTTGCAACAATCGAGAATACCAATGTTATACCTCACAAATGACTAATAGCGCATTTCCCGAATATGATGAATAATTTTTACGAAAGAAAGGGGTTATTTTTTATCTTCGAATAATTTAATCCAACGAGAAGCTATTTGTTTCGAATCAAATCTTGCTACGCTCCTTTTGCACTCTTCCGACATGGTTGAACGCAATGGCTCATCAGTCATTAATCGACGTAAACAAGAAATATACTCATGCTTGTTAAAAGACTTGACCGCAAAACCTGTTTTCCCGTGTTCGATAATCTCATGCAATGTATCAAAACTATCATAAGCAACAGGTATACATCCATGCATCTGGGCTTCTATTAAAACCATTCCGAATCCTTCGGAAGAGGATGAAAGACAAAGAATCGAACTTTCACTATAATATGTAGCAGGATTTGTGTAGCCTGTAAACCGAATATTTTTCAAGCCTAAGTTCCGACACATAGCTTCATAAAAATAGCGATAATCTCCATCTCCGACAATCACAAACTCCCAATCGGGAAATTCAGGTTCCAAAACACTCCATATTTTAATAAGTCTGTCTACTCGCTTTAACCCCAATTCCAACCGGCCCACATACAGAAGTTGTTTCTTTTTAGGCAACGAACAGAGAGGCTTCAGCTTAATCGGATTAGGTATTGAATATAATTTCCCGTGCTCCGAACTCGGTAACATACCTGCAAGTCTAATAAGAGATGCTTCTGAAAGAAGAACAGTCTTATCCGATACACGAACCATGTCCAGATACAGTTCTCTCTCTTCTCGAGCTATTTTATACTTTTGAAAAAATCGGAAATATACAAACGATGCAATATCCTTAATCCATAGTTTAAGTTTCGTGCCTAACAATTCTTTAATAAAAAAATTGTTGCGCCTTGCCTTAAGTTGAAAATTTATATCGTAATGGACAGTCGTTATCCATTGTAGAGGAGTTGTTACCTGTCGTTTGACTTTATCACATAATGAAAGAACCGACGGGAGGTTTGAGATCTGATTAAGTATTATTTGTATATCATGTTTACTGATTAAGGCCAAGAGGTATTCTTTGTTTTCTTCGACAACGGTTCCATAATCAGTATTCGGGAAATAATAAGACTCTTCAAAGACCGATTGGCAATCAGATGGAACAAGACTTTTCAAGAACGATAAGGAAAAGACCTGACATCCCATATCTTTCCATTCCTTAGCCAATTGCCATGAAACATTCTCAATCCCGCCGATATTAGGATTATTTTCTCGTAATCCTAAAATCAAGATATTCATACTTGTCTTCTAAAGTGATGTTGGAAATATTCCTTTGTGTTAATAAAAAACATGTTAACACGATAAATCCAAAGAGCCAGTCGAGGTTTGCCATTTAAAGCGATAGCAAGACAGCCTGCTACCGGCGAAAATATGTTATATTTATGCACTTCTCTCTTTATCACATCGTGGATTTCTGGATATAATGTTTGAAGCATGGAAAAACGCTTAGACTTCAATACTTCAAATATCAAATACTTTTTTAATCCGAACCCCTTATCGATCGTTTTATCAAAAATACCACTCTTCTCAACCTCTGCCACCATATCCATATATGATTGAATATATTTCATTGACACACTTTTTGTCAATGAATTTGCGCTTGTATGATTATAATGGTAAAAAGCTTTTGGCAGATGGCAGACTGTAATATTTTGATGAAGAATACGTAAATTAAACAATAAATCTTCAGCGATACAGATATGTGCAGGGGAAAATCTTATATTAGGTTTAATATAACAAGATCTTCTTACAAGTTTATTCCAGCAGCTTCCATGAAGATGTTGCAATAAACCTTCTGTCAAAACAGCCGCTGTTTCGGGATAAAAGAATTGGCTACAATACTTTTTATTTACCCAAAAATCACAAACGACCATATCTGCGTTAGTTTTCTTTGCTTTTTCATAAAGCGAAGTCAACATATCATGCTCAACCCAATCGTCCGGATCCACATGGATAGTATACTCTCCATGTGCATTATCAATACCTGTCTGACGCGCGACACTTACTCCACAATTGTTTTGATGGATAACCCGAAAGCGATTGTCTCGTGCCGCATATTCATCACAAATTTCCCCGCATTTGTCCGGACTTCCGTCATCGACAAGAATCACTTCAAAATTATCAAATGTTTGCGCTACAAGAGAATCCAAGCACCGGCGTATATAGGCCTCTGCACGGTATACGGGAACTATGACACTGATAATAGGTTCTACTCTCATTATCTTCTTATATGAATAAATCTGTGAACAAACGAACGTAAACCCGATGATATAGGATATAATAACACAAATGACGAAACAGAGATTATCGTTGTGAACATCGCAGATTCTATTATCCAATTTATCCACGAATAGGTTGAAATCTTATCTGAAAAAAACCGATCGACAACATAATCTGTTCCAGAGTATGCCAGCAACATGGGAATCGAATGTACGATAAAGAACAGAGCAAACGTCAGATATGATTTCTTGAAACCCTTGGTGAATAGAAAATAGGGCTTCCAAATATAAATTACGATGATCGTGGATACTATAGGTCCGCATAACACACCCGAGAGTCCCCATACCGTACCTGCAATCGTGGCGACTGCGACAAACAGGATGGATTCCACGACCGGTGCCCATACATCGTAAAACAATCCGTATCCAAATAGAAACTGATCTGTTATTCCTCGCAGAAACGACAGGAAAAATTGCGCAGAAATCAACGCAATAATAAGTGAAGACATTAGATATTCTTCTCCCAACCAAAGCAGGATGAAAGGATTGGAAAGTCGGAAAAAACAAAATGTAAGTATGGCTGAGATCCAAAACCGCACCGAAAACAACTCTTGATAAATTTTGTATGATTTCTGATTATCCCCTTCAGATATGAGATTGCCGACTCCGGCTCCCGTACTGTCAAGCACTCCCAAAACTAAACCTTGCACCTTTTGTGTGATAGTGGTATAGTTCCCATACAATGCTACTACCGGAAGAGCAACGTAGGCGTAAATCAAAAATGGGGTAATCTGACCATAGACGAACGCACCGATTTTATGCAAGAACAATTGTTTCACATATTTGCCTATCTCAGGGTATTTCTTAAAGAGTTGTCGTCCCAAACAAATCTCGCTCTTTAACCATGGGTATATGATATTGATTTTCCAATTTAATATTATGGAATTGATAATCCCAAAAATTAGTTCGAGAGCAAAATAGAGATAAAAATTCTGTATATAAATGGCCAATACCATTTGAATTAATACCCTAATGATGTTTGTTAGCTGAAAATATCCTGTTACGATATAATTCCGTTGGTCTGCTCCGAGCAATACGGAACGATAATTGACGAAATATCCTATCATGGAACTGGCTAAATAGGCATAATACCCCATATAGATAACCCCAAATTGGAAAATTGTATCCGGGAAAATCAGAGGAATAAACACCGACAGGACAATACCTGCTCCGAGAATAAAAAAACCTATCCATCGGTAAAGATAGCCAAATACAGAGATAACTTCATTGATTTTAACTCGATCGCCATCAGAAATCGGCTTATATAATACATATCCGATAGCCGAGCCGACACCCAATTCAGCTAAATTCAGGAACCCCAAAAGAGAGGATAATGTACCGGTAAGACCGATAAAATCGGTCCCCAGTTTTTCTAAAAATATTTTACGTGTATAAAAAGAAATAAAGAGAACTACCAAATAGCACAAAAAATTCACTCGTGCATTCAGAAAACTCTTCTTTACCCTTGATTCATTCGCCATTTATGCAAATAAGTTGTTCGGATTAGAGAATTATCTTATTTTATACATCTCCTCGTAATACCTTTCATACTCTCCGGAAGTGATATTGTCGAGCCAAGGCTGGTTATCGAGATACCACCTTACGGTCTTCTCGATACCCTCCTCGAACTGTAGGCTTGGCTCCCATCCGAGCTCCTTCTGGAGTTTGGACGAGTCGATTGCATACCTCAGG
>CAJTLJ010000008.1 GCA_910577475.1 uncultured Alistipes sp. | reverse complement strand
TTTGGTGTCCCACAGCTTCGGATCGACACTCAGCTTGCAACTGAATTGTGTCTGGTTGCCGTCCACCGTGATACGTCCCATGACGGGTACTGTCCCGTCCTTTTTCACTACCTGACGTTTGAGGTAGTAGATAACTGAAAATGTACTCTTCATCGTCCTTAATTTTTTTAGGTTCAAAATTAGTCGGTGAAGAATCCTTCGTCAGTACGCAAAACACGGAGGAACGGCGCAATCTTTTTCCGTAACCGGATTTGTTGCGTGAGTTGTCAGTAACTCACTATATCACAATGCCTTGTTTTGCCATTCTTACCCATTTCGTTACTTATATGGTGTGGTTACGAACAAGTAACGTAGCGACGTCTTGATTTGGCTTTTGCAAGGATTGTGGTGGCGTTAGAGAGAATCGGCAGCTTAAATGAAACCTCTGTAAATCAATTCTATTACTTCATTCTTCCTTATTCCACTTTTTTGTAGTAACTTTGCCAGCAAATTGCTTTGAATTTCAGAAGTAAGTCGAATCGGAACGCTTTTCCCGTTCGGCAATGTAAGTGTTTGAGCGTTTAAGCCCATTACCATCGTAGCACATGCTACAATAAGAAACAACTTTTTCATAGTTGTAATAAGTTTAGGTTGTCGCCCCAGCACCAACGCGACGATTAAAGTTTGATTTTAAGAAACAGAAAGCGTGGTGCTGAAAACTCATTTTAGTTAGACAGGTCTTAGGATACCTTAAGCAATAAAATAAGCAACAGCCCCACGCCTATCCCAATAAGGATAAGACATGGCAAGTTGTCAGCTCATTCTCTTGCTTGATGAATTTCCTAAGTTCGTCTAACGAGAATAAACTTCCACATTTCAATATATTCGAATAAGAATGTTAACATCTGCCAACTATATGAAATTAATCTACGTTATATCAACTATTTATAACTATATAGCATTTTTCACTTGCTTTCATCGTTTTCATATTTATGGCACTTTTTAGTATCTATTTTGTTACGTATTTGTTACGTAATTTCGGATTATTTTACTTACCTTTGCCGATACAATGACATTGAGACTCAATACAGAATGGCAAGAATCAAGAAACCGGCAAAAGTAAAAGAGCCCGTAAAGATACGAATGAGAACACTTGCTGACGGCAGCAAGTCGCTCTATTTGGATATCTATCGTCACGGCAAACGGACATACGAGCCACTTAAACTGTATCTCATCCCCGAAAGAAGTGCTGCCGACCGCAAGCAGAACGCAACGACTATGCTTGCCGCCAACAAGGTAAAGTCGCAGCGCATCATCGAGCTTACAACGGGCGAGGTCGGAATTAAGAATACCTACAAGAAAGTCTATCTGCTCGACTGGATGAAGACCTATATGGAGGCACAGGCAAAGCGAGGCAAGAAAGACGGTCGGCTTATTATGACGACTATCAAGATACTGAAAATGTATGCCGGCGAGCGTATGCTGTTAAGCAATGTCGACAAAGATTTCTGCCTCGGTTATCTGCGGTTCCTGCAAACCGATTACAATCCTCAGGGACGCAAGCCGTCGAACTTTACGCTGCGGAACTATTACAGTATGCTGAACTGTGCCCTGAACGCTGCTGTTCGAGAAGACTTGTTGCGCGAAAACCCGTTCAACAAGATTGACAAGCGTGACAAGATAAAAGAGCCGGAGAGCAAGCGTGAGTATCTGACCATAGGCGAGGTAAAGCAACTGATGAATACGCCCTATCCGAAAGAGAGTCTAACAGACATCAAGAATGCGTATCTGTTCTCCTGCTTTTGCGGTCTTCGTATCAGCGACATTATGGCGTTGCAGTGGAAGAACGTCGTCTGCGACAGAGGTGCATATAGCTTGGAGATAGTTATGCAAAAGACGAAAGACCCGATATATGTTCCGTTGTCGGAACAGGCGATGAAATGGATGCCGGAACGTGGCGACAAAGCTGCGGAGGATAAGGTTTTCGTCATACCACGTGTCGAGTATGTCAATCCCGGACTGGCGAAGTGGGCGGAACAAGCCGGATTAAAGAAGCATGTAACATTTCACACGGCCCGCCATACCTTTGCAACGATGATGCTGACGCTGGGTGCAGACCTCTACACCGTGAGCAAGCTGCTCGGCCATTCGGATGTCAAGGTAACGCAGGTATATGCAAAAATAGTCAATCAGAAGAAGAATGATGCGGTTAATCTGGTAAACTCGGTGTTCGGCTGATATGGAATCAAAATCACTTCGGGAAACGCTTTACTTTACTATGGTGGGTATATATAGTCGCAAATTAAATTAAACGGTTTTTTGTGAAAGAGTAATTGCTGCCGAAACGTGATATAGAATCGGCAAGCACACTGGTTGTATACGTGGATATCGCACCTTCGGGAAAGATGCAGTTGTATCATCTTCTTTGCAATGACCTGTATATCCGCTTTGCCTATAAATGGCAACTACGAAACCGACTATAAGCGTGGCATTGGTGCGGGCAAATGTCGGCGATGCAATGACTATAACAGGATTACCTGCGGTCGCAGTTATCATATTTGGAACGCCAAAGACGCGCTTTCACCGGAAAACGCACACCCCATTTTTCTCTTTCGCTTCCCTTATATTGTCAGTCATTCGCCATATTATAGCGCATTATCGGGCGACAATTAAGTAACAAATTTTACCGTGCATTTGCCACTAATTCAAAACCGCTATATTGTACATTACAGCCTACTCTGCTTGCAGATTGAGTGGCATCGTTCCCGAGGTCGTGAGACCTTCGGGGGATTAGGCTCCCCCGAAGGGGCTATAACTGGCATCAGGCAAGCCTGTGTAAGTACTTCAATCGGCAGCACGATGGCTGAGTGCTACGGAGACTCACAATATATTTATGTGAGTTCACATGAATATATTGTGAAAGCATAAGTGGCTGTTCATGAACTCTGAATGACCACTACAACGGGAAACACCCGTTCTCTTCGGTATTAAAAACGGAAGCCGAACAAGTGTTTTGGCAAATAATACTCAGTCACTAATCTTTATTAGCCGTTCTGTTTCCATCTGTTCAAAAAGCGGTGGCGGATTTAATTACAGAAAAAGGTTGCAAAGGTTTCCGTGATGAAAAGACCGCCGCCGTATGTCATCTCATTTTCTTTCCCCATTTGGGACGTATATCGAGAAACACCTCGAAGTTCATGCGTGGCATGGGGCGCGACAGCACCGATTCGTACTCTTCGTTGAAGAGATTTTTCACCGCCGCTTTGACCGAAAGTTCAGCCCAGTGCGGCGAAAACAACTTTTCGAGGGACACGTCGCTCATGTAATAGGGTTTCACGCGCGAGATTTTACTTTTCATGTCGTTGTCCGAGGTGGTGAAGCGTTCGCTGTAATAGCACCACTTGTAGATAAACCGCCACGACTTATAGGAGAGCCGCCCCGTCGCTGAAGCAGAGTATTCGGGGACATAGACCAACTGTTTGCCGATCGCCTTGTCAGCCCAGTCCACCGGATCGCCGTTGTTGATGGACGGCGTCCACGAGAAAGAGGCGTCGCCGCCCAGCTGCCAATCATTGGATAATTGCACCGTGGCGTCGGCCTTCAGTTCGACCCCGTAGGCATGCACCTCTTTGACGTTCTTCGGCGTCCAGAATCCCTTGAACGTCGGCAGCCACACAATCCAGTCGTCGATGTAGGAATCGAACCACGTCGCCGATCCCGAAAGCGTGTATTTCCCCGCTTTGCCTATGGCAAACGAAACGCCGGTATCGTAGGTCACTCCGTGCTCTTTTTTCAGGTCGGGATTGCCGCCCGGCAGGAAGTAGAGGTCGTTCAGGGTCGGGAAGCGGTAGTTGCGCGATACGGAAGCCTTGGCCGTGACGTTGCCGTGCTTCGAGAGCAGGTAATCGGCAAAGAACGCCGGAATGACGGGCGACCACTCCCCGCCGTACATCTCCTCGCGCAGCGCTACCGACAGCCCCAATCGGTCGGTAGGCATCCATTTGGCCGAAGCGTAGGCCGACACCTCGGCACGTCCCTTGTCGTAGCCCACGACAACTTTTTTCTTGTTGCCCTGTGCCAGCGTCTGCGAGTTTAGTTCCAGCACGTTTTTGTCTTTGCTGCGGACGAAGTGCTGATGTACGGAGACATTTGCGGTAAACAGCCATTTGCGGCCGAGATAATATTCACCCTCGGCCTGCCCGTAAAAGGTATCTATCCAGCTGCGCGAGCGAATCATCTCGGCCATCACGCCGTTGCCTTTGTCCTGCGAAAAGTCGTAACCCTGCCATGTGTGGATGTAGCCTGCATGCGCTCCGACTTTCCAGTTTTTGCGCAGATGACTCCACGAAAGGATGCCGCGGAATGTCCGCTCCCGCTGTTCGTTGACATATTCGCTGTCGGAACGGTGGTCGACCGAGAGCATCGGCACGCCGCGGCGCGAATCGAGATACCATGCCTGCAATCCTAAACGGTCGCCGCGGCCCGTATTGTAGTAAACCTCCTGCAAAAGGTGAAAATCACGGAAAGCGCCGCATTTGTTGCGTTCGACGGGATAGTAGCTGTCCACTATGTTGTGCTCGTCATCGTAAACGTTCATCTTCTTGTTGTAATTGCGATACTTGAAGTCGTTGTCCGACGAGGAGCAGACCGCGCGGGTCGACACTTGCCAGTGTTTGTCGCCGTAGGTCAGGCGCAGAAACTCGTCGAAGGTCTTGAACGATCCGACCCCCTGCACGTATTGCAATCCGAAGCCGTCGGCGTCGGCAGGTCGTGTGGAGAGTTTCACCGCACCGCCTAATCCGCCGCCCGTTTCGTTGACTGACGATGTTCCGTGCAGTAGCGAGGCGTCGTCGATGAAGTAGGCCGGAATCATCGAAAAGTCGGTCATGCCCAGCATCGGCGAGTTGATACGCATGCCGTTCCACGTCACCTGCGTGTGTGAGGGCGACGTACCGCGGAATGCCACCGTCGAGAGCGTCGCGCGACCGTATTGTTTGACGAAAATCGACGAATTGAAAGTCAGCACATCGGCCATCGACAGAGCGATGTTCTCTTTCAATACGGTCGAATCGAGTTTCGTCTGCTGGATGCCGATTTCCTTCATCGGTCGTCGTGCAGAGACAAAAACCTCGTCGATTGGGACGACATAGGAGGGATTCCGATTCCACCAGTCGCTTTTTTTTACCGGTTCTTTCTCCTGCCCGTAAGCGTCGAACGCAGTAATGGAGAGCCAGAATATCAAAATATATTTCATAACATCATCATTCTATTCGCCGGCAGAGGCATTTGTCATCTGTTCGTAAGAGGGGTTTGCTCCGCAATTTTCAACCGTCCACGTTTCTGCCGAGAGTCGTGGCAACACTTGGCGGAACGTCGAAAAGTCTGCAACCGATTTAAGATTGCCGATATATACTGCGTCGGCTTCGACGAGCGACGGGAAGTCGAGCGAGCGCACCGAGCGGTTCGGATATCGGTCATGGCCGATGAACAGTCTGCCGGTTACGGTTTCGAGTGCGGGAAACTCGAACGAGGTCGTCCGGTCTGTTGTGCTGCTCCATGTCGACACAAGCATGTTGCCGTCGACACGTCGTAGTTTCGGCAGGATAAATGCTCCGGCGCACCCCGAAGGCATCGTGTAGAAGGCGTAGTCGTCCGATGAATCGTCCGAAATCCGTTCGCCGTTGCCGACCGTTTCGAGCTGGGGCAGTTCGAACGAGGAGAATGCCGAACCGCGCACATACATGGCAAGCTGCCTGCCGACATTTTTCAGCTTCGGAAACGACGCGCGGTTTTCCGCTCCGGATTTTCCGCAGTTGCGCAGCAGGAGAGTCCCCCGCACCTCCGTGAGATTCGGAAGAGAAAGAGTGAACGGTGATTGCGAACCGCAATTCTCGACATAAAGATTCTCGCATGCGGCGGTCGGCAGAACAATGGACGAAACAGCCGTAAAGCCGACAATGCGCAGAGTCCCGACCTCGCGGAATCCGATGATGTCGAAGGGCATCGCCGCGGGCTGCTGCGCGAGTGCCGAGGCATCGAGCATCAGTGACCCGCCGAACGAATCGCCACGTATTTCTGTGATTTTCGGCACAGAGACGAATCGCAGCGAAACCGTACTGCCCGGAGCGAACGAGCAATGCGAAAAATCGACTGCGCCTGACAGCGACGGCAGATCGTCGATGGTCAAATCGCCCCCGACGGCCGTGAGGCGGGGAAAGAGCGCTCCTAAATCCGTGACCATGGGCAACGTCCGCAGGCAGATGTCGCCGTCGACGCGCTCCAACGTGGCGAAATTCGTTTCAACGACGGCAGGACACTCCTCGACCGAGAACGATGCCGCGGCGGTGAGTTTCGGCAACACGATGCTTCGCAGCAGCGGGCAGCCGTCGAGCCGAATCGCTCCGGATTTTTCGAGTTGCGGAAATTCGAAGGTATTGGCCATGGCAAGCTGTTCGTAGCACACGCCTCCGGCCGAGGTCAGTGCTCCGAACGAGGTCGCCAATCCCGACAGACTGCCGAAATGCGAGAGCGTGACTGTGCCGCCGACACGAGCGAGTTTTGGCAGAAATAGTTGATTGCATGGAGAGGTACCCTCCGTTTTGTCGGAAAGTGCCCCGCACAATGTCAGATTTTCCTCGACCTCCGTCAGTTCGTCGGTCATAAACTCGACGAGCTGTTTTGCCCCGATATGCAGGCTCCCCGCAACTCGTTGCAGGGCATTGATATATACCGTTCGCAGTGAAGTGCCGAATATCTGTAAATCTCCTGCAACCTCTTCAAGTGCCGGAAGATTGAGTGCTTGCAGCGAGGTGTGGGGCGCATCGGCGAAGCCTATTGCAAGCGAACCGCAGAATGCGAGGCTCGACAGACCGCCCAAATCCTTTACATGGCAGGCATCGGTAACGACCAGCGCCCCGCGAACGGAGTTCAACGCCGCAAGTCCGTCGAGATTCTCGATCGGGTCGTCCGTTTCGGTTTCGCTACCGATAATGAGATCCCCTTCGATCACATTGTAGGCATTTGCAGCGAAAGCATCGACATCTTTTTGTGTGCGCAGCGTCATACTGCCGGTCGAAACTATATCCGTGCGCTCCACCGAATACCGGTAGCTGCGGTCGTGCACCCCGTCTGCCGAAGTAACAAGGAACTGCCACTCCTGATTCCAGTCGGAGATGGTCGCAAGGTCGGGGCGGATTGCCGCGGCATCGCTGAGTGCCACGCGTGCCGAGGCATTCGCCAGTGAAATATTGTACGGCACACTCACGGTGATCCCGTTATCCGTGACAGTCGCGTCATAAACCATATCCCCACTCGTTATCGAGAATGAGATGATACGGTTTTCGGCACTCAACGGACCTTCCTCGCTCCCGCTGTTGCAACCGGCTAACGCCAGACAACCGATAATACAAAACAGTTTCTTCATACGCCACGTGTTATTGTCCCTGATTGAGATTTTCGTCCGTGAATCCGAATACTTCCGTGGAATTTTCGCCCAGCCATCCGGCCTTCATGTTGACTCCGGTCTGCACCTTTATGAAGTCGATGTATTTCAATCCTGCAGGATTGCCGGCAGCATCCACCGCATTCGAAATCTTGAAGTATATTTTCATCGCTCCGGCGGCGGCATTGTCATCATCCGAAAGACGGTCTTCGCCCAGATTGTCGGCATAGCCCCAGTCGTACTCGCCGTTCACCCAATATGTCCCGTTGCCGGAACGGTCGTAGGTGCGGTGTTTGAGACATGTGCCGTAGAGGGTATAGCTGTCCGCGCCAATCCATGCAGGATAGTAACTCGACTGGTCGTGATACTGTTTCAGGTAGTCGATTTTGCCGACTGCACCGCGGTTGTCCTTCCACTGGACGTCTGCGCCCGAATAGGTGGGGCGATAATAGGTTACCGCATAATCCTCAATGGTTTCCGGCTTGCCGTACTCCGAACCTCGGAGCTGGAACCACTCGTCGTCGGGGAAGCCGTTGCCGTCGGTGTCCTGCATCACCCATACGATACCCGGCTCGGATGACCCTTCGAAAGCATTTCCCGTAATCGAGAAGTTGTATCCGTCGCGATAGCCTGCCGAGTTGTCAATACTGTGGTCGAACCCAACGACGATATATCCTCCCCAGCCGCCGAGCGAAACCCATGTTCTCTTGCGCAATCTGTCTTCGGCGTAGGCGACGGCGGCTTCGGGTGTGGTTTCGTTGCCGACGAAGCCGCCCGAAACAAGTTCGTTGATGAACTGACCCGGTGCGGGAGTGTATTCATACACCGTGGTCCACTCAGCACTTCCTGCCGACGAAGCACTGCGCCGATGCGTGCCCTCCGCATCGCAGCATACGACCGTGAATTCGAGTTCCGCCGATGTCATTTCCTCTCCCTCGGCCGTCGTGTCGGTCACGGTGAAGAGCACTTTCGTGCTGCCCTTCGCGGTCGGCGTGAAGGTGAACGCAGCATCGGTCGAAACCACCTGTCCGTCGATTGTCCAGCAATATGCCGGGTCATTTGCATTCCATACATACGGCCGCAGGGTGGTCGAGCGGCCGAGAGCCACATTGCGCGTCAGTCCGTCGTATTTGCGGCCTATGGGAGCTACGGTAACGGTGATCGGAACGGCCTTGACGACGTTTATTTCGAGGGTCTTGTCATCGCAGCCATCCTCGTTCTCGGTTTGCAGACGAAGATGATACAGCCCGACCTCCTGTCCGCAGAACTCGCAGGTCGCCCCGTTGCCAACCGGTTCGGGAACGGTCGCTCCCGGACGGAGCAATGTCCAGCGGTATGTCGCCGTCTGGCTGCCCCGCACGTCGGGCGATATGGTACACCGACGGCCTCGGGTGATTTCCATGCTCTGCCCGCCGGGGAATGTGATTACGGGCGGCATCTGTTCGAGAACCTCCACGAAAAGCTGTTCGGTAGCCGAGCCTTCGGGCGTAGTAACGTTAAGACTCATGTAGTATCCCTGTTTCCCATCCTCCGTTTTCTGTGTCCGGTCGAACCGGTAAACCAGTTGCGGATCGGTCGATATGATTTTGCCGGTCGATTCGAGTTTCCATGCGTAAACGGCCCGCTCGGCATAGCGGTAAGTAGGCGAGATTGTAAATTCGCGTCCGACCTTTGCCGTGTAGATAGCCGGATTAACATCGAACGTTATGACGGGTGTCATTTCGATCTCCTGTGTAATCAGCTCATCCCTGCTGCATCCTGCAATCGCGGCGAGCAGGAGTGTGAAAAATAGCTTGTATAGATTCATATTTACTCTTTAATTATCGCCAGCAGAATGCGCCGGGAATGATTCCCACGTTGAATTGGTCGAGCAGCTCGCCTTCGGGCGAGTAGCGCAGCACCACGCCGCTCTGCACGTAGTCTATCGCGTCGGCAACGTAAACCTCCGACGTAACAGGGTCGACGGTCAGCCCGTAATAGAGCGTATTCTGATAGGGGATGAACGGCTTGACCGGAAAATTGTCGGCCTCGACAGACAGTTTCCAGATGGATTTGTTGATGAAATAGAGCGTGTCGCGCGTGCCGTTGAGCTGCACCTCCGAGGGCCAGTCGCCGAACTGGAATTTGAATTGTTTCTCCACGGTGAAGGTCTTTGCATCAATACAGTACAGTGACGGAGCTTCGTGCCCGTAAGGCGAGCCTTCGTAACCGCCGTCGGTAACGGTCCACATTTTGTCGTTGCAGTCCATAACAAGCGACGTCGGCTGAATGCCCACGACGAGTTCGTCCACGACTTCGTCCCGTTCGGTGTCTATCTTCAATATTCGGTTCTGGTACGACCAGCAGTTCGTGAATACATACTTGCCATATTGCACCATCTGCTCCGTGGATCCCGATTCGTAGTCCATGTCGGTTTCGACATAACCTGTAATCTCATAGGTTTTGGGGTTGACGATATAGATGCGCGGATCCCAGATCTGTGTGACGTAAGCCTTTTCATCGCTCAGGAAGTGAATGTAGCGGGGAGAGGTGAAACCCGTAATGCGCCCCACCTCCTTGAATGTATTGATGTCTATGGCGAAAATCACCCCCGAATTGTTCACCACCACCCAGCCGATGCCGTTGCGGATGACCATCGACTGCGCCACATCGCCCAGTTTGAAGCCGTTGGCGCGTGCGAAAACCTCGTTCTCGACACGCTTGGTCGCAGGGTCGTAGTACGACAGCGAGGCGTTGCCATACATGAAATTCCCCTCGTTGGTGATGAATAGACCATGCACACCCGATCCGTCGATTTGAAAATCTTCGGTATCCATCGGCCCGTAGTCCATGCACGACACGGCGCATACCGCACAAAAGAGCGGTGTTATCCATCTTTTCAATTCCGAATATCCTTTCATGCGCTCCGCTATTTGTCAATCCACTCCTGCGTGAACCGGTAGGCGAAATCCACACCCGCCGGGCTCGCTTTCTTCTGGTAAAAACTCCCGAACTCCACTGCGTCGCTTCGCGAAACGTCGTAGACCTCGATGCGGCTGTCGATATAACTCGATTTGCCGACCCACAACTGTTCGGTCGTGGGGTGAATGCCCATATAACCGTAGATGATGTCTCCGCCTTTATGATTTGCATCCAACTCGGCAGTAATATAGCTTTCATCGAGTTTCCCGGTAGCATAGTTGTAGCGGACCGCCTCGTTGGCACTGAAATCGGAATTGCCGATAAAGTAGAGGTAGGGTTTGCGGAAGCTGGCGCACATCTGAACGGACGGCGATGCCGTACCCGTGCGCAGGTGCACCGATTCGGGCAGCGTCTGCTCCTCCACGATGTCGCCCTGCGCATCGAGGATGACGAATTTCGCGGGCGATTTCCACACCACGTTGCCGTAGTAGCCCAGACCGTCGGTCTCGAACTCGCCCGTGAACAGAGCATAGATTCGTCCGTCGGCACCTTTGGCGATATCTTTTATCTGGCGGTTTTCGAACGTGTGGGTCTTGACGACCTTATCGGAGGCAGGGTTTATGACGATCACCGAATTGCCCCGCCCGGCGAAGACCTTGCCGCGCGAAAAGACCATGCGGGCCTTGGTTGCGCCCGAGACGGTGAACTCACCGAACGTGCCGGGAATATCCCGGGTGTCGATGATATTCGTTGTAAGGTCGATGACGCGGATGCCGGAATGGCTCTCCATCGAGACCGAATATTGGATATAACCCTTCTCCGGACTCACGACAACGATATGCTGGGGCCAGCACAGATACGACTTGGAGGATTGCGTGGCTCCGGTCGAGGTGTCGACCTCGGCGTAGAAATTCATGTTGCGGGCGACCAGACGCTTCATCGTGTGGGCGTCGCACACCACATAGCGGCCGTCGCCGTTGAACGAGGTTCCCGCGCTGCTGGTGCGGCCGTTCTGGGTGATGAAATAGATGCGGCCGTTGGCCATGTACATATCCTGCAACACGTTGCCTATTTCGTTGTCGTTGACCTCCTCGTACACCCGTTCGTGGTAGCGGCCGTGCTGGTCGAAATAGACGACCGAACCGTTTTCGGAGGTCATGTTGCCCTCCATGAGCACGAACGTACCTTCGGGGTGGGTGAAGTCGAGCACATAATACTCCTGCGACAGAATCACCTTGTCGGCGGAGCATATCGTCAGCATGTTTTCCAAATCCATTCCCTGCATGTATTCGGCAGGCGGTGCGATTCGCAGACCACGGCCGGCAATATCCAGATCGACATTCCAGCCGGCAGGCACGGAGGCTATGTTCACGGCCGGAATCCACCTTTCGGCCGTAAGTGACCACTCCTCGGCGGCGCCATACTTCAGGCAGACAGCCTCGTCGGGAGCTTCGTCGCGTTCGATGGCGAATTTGCCGCCGTCACGGGCCGTGATTTCGGTTGTCAGACGGTAGATGCGGCCCGATTCGAAATTGCGCCCGGTGCGGGTTTCGGTATAGACGCTTCCGTCGGCGAAAGTGTAGGTAATGTAAATCTCCTGTTGCGAGCAATCGATAGGGTAAACGACAGCGGCGGCAAACACATCGCTGTCGCTGCCCGCACGGGGCAGAGCGACGCCATCACCGCCCAGCGACAGCGTGATACGGTTCGAGGCGTCGGACACGTCGCCGAACAGGCCGTTCCCGAAGCGGCTGCGGCCCGTGAGCGCGGTGGCCGGTTCGCCGACGACAAGCGATATGGAGGCGAGTTTCGCATCGACATCCTGCGACCACGGGTTGAACCAAATGCACGACGTGGCATGCGAGAGCGTGAATCGCCCGTCGTCATCTGTAACTGCATAACCGAAATCGCCGTTCGGCCCGAGTTGCAGTTCGTATGGAACGTCTTGGTGCTGAATCGTCGGTATGCAGGCTTCACTGCCGTGTCCAGTCATGTTGTAGAAAACACGGTAAGGGGCTTCGCCCGTCAGACTTTCGAAACCGAAAGCGGCCGATGCGCCGTCGATACCGGCCTCGGTGCTCTGCATGTCGTCCACCCAGATACGGTCGGCGGCACTCCATGCGAAGAGAATTCCGCCTCCGTCGTCCGGTGCGAACTGCGTGCGGGTTGCCGAACCTGAAAACCCGGTCAGCGTCACCGGCCCTCCGGTCTCGCGGGGCATATCGGCGGCAAGGTCCGCCGGGTCGGTCGTACAGGCCGCCAGCATGAGTGCTAACGAAACAAATAGCGTTTTTTTCATAATCCGTTTCTTAAAACGCGGATGAAAATGCCGGCTTGCCCCGCAGGAGTCACCGACATTTTCACCGCTTGTTGCATATAAATCCGTTCGCCTATTCTGCTACATCATACACGAATGTATAACCGTAGGACGAGGTGGCCAATTCAGCCCACGAGGAGTCGGCGTATGCACCCGTACCTCCGTTCGGGTCGGCCGATTTCGGCAGGTGAATCAGTCGGTTCTCTGCGGGAACATCCTTGCCGGCATGGTCGTACCAGCTGCCGCCGAACGGACCTGTTCCATAATCGTCTTTCAGCGTCGGAGGCGTAGTCGAGCGGCAGGTGATGTCTGCCAGCAGCGGACATGCGCCACCCATGTAGCTCGTACCCGTGAAGCTGTAAGCGTTGATGGTCGTCATGTTGCGGCCGAAAGAGACTTTGGCGAGTCGGATACATCCCGCGAAGGCATTCTGACCGATAGTCTGCGTCGCATCGGGGAAATAGATTTCGGTCAGCGCGGCACACTTCTGGAATGCGTAATTCGAGACGGTTACCACGCCCTTGCCCAAGTCTATCGAAGCGAGTGCCGCGCAGCCGTTGAATGCGTTGCTGCCTATCGTCTCCACGCTGTCGGGCAACTTGATCGAGGTGAGGCCGGTGTTCTGGAACATATTGTCGGCAATCTTCGTCACACCCTCCTCGACGACGGCCGTCGTCAGCGAGGCGCAGTTGGCGAACGCCTGCGAAGCGTAGGTGATGTCGGCACGCACCGTAACCGAAGTCATACCCGTTGCCGAGAAGGCTCCGGAGGCTGTCGCCGTCACGTTCTGCGGCAATACGATGGCGGCCAGATTGGCGTTCGACCTGAACGATGCCGGGAATGTCGTGGTAGCATAGGTCGTCTCGCTGAAATCGAGAACTGCGGGTGCTGGCAGCGCCTTGACGGCTGCGGCAAGCGTTGTTATCTGTGCGGCGGTCATGACCGTGTTGTCGCCGGCGGTCTTGACGAAGAGCGTCGTGAACGTTTCGGGCAGCTCGTCGCTCCATTTGGCATCGGCCGAAGTGCGGTAGTAGAGACCTTCGCTCAAATAGTCCGGGGCGAGGGACTCTATCGTGTAGCCGGCTGCGGCAGTCGTCCACGAAGTATAGGCATCCGCCGATGATACATGGAAAGTCTTGGCTCCCGAAACCGATGTGCCTGCACCGGCAAAACTGTCGTCGGCAACCGTCGGAGCAGCGGCAGGCTCGATGTAGGCATCGGCAAGCAGAACGGCATTCGCGAAAGCTTTGCTGCCTATTGCGGTGAGCGTATTGCCCGAAACGGTCAGCGTCGTGAGCCGTGACCAGTCGGCGAAGGCGTTGGCCCCGATTGTCGCAACGGTTTTCGGAATAGTGAGCCGCTCAATAGTGTTATTGACAGCAAATGCCCCGTCGCTTATGGCGGTTATGCCTGCACCGAATGTTATCGATGCAATAGCAGGATTGTTTTTGAATACCTCTTTTCCGAGTTCCGTTACATTGTCCGGCAATACGAGAGCCGTCAGACCGCAATCGGCAAATGCTCGGTCGCCGAGTGTCGCGACACCTGTTCCCAGAGTGAGCGCAGCCAGCTGACCGCATCCTTCGAATGCGCTGTTGCCTACTGTCTTGACGGTATTCGGCAGCGTCACATCTTTCAGTGCGGTGCATTCGCCGAACATGCCGGCAGGAATCGACGTCATACCGTTTAACTTGACCGAAGCGAGAGCTTCGCAGCTGTTGAAACACTTATCTCCGAGCGTCGCAGCCGAAATTGTCGCCGTGGTAAGACCGCAACCGGCAAACGCCTCCTCGCCGATTGACGCAACCGACGATAGCGTTATGTCCGTTAATGCGGCACATCCCTTGAACGCCTTGTTGTCTACCGCCTTAACGCTTGACGGTACACTTACAGAACTTAAAGCCGCACATCCCTCGAATGCGCTCTCGGGTACGGTGGCGACTCCGCTCGGAACAGTTGCTTTGGCCAGCGCAGTACAGCCTGTAAACACTCCGTTTTCGAATGCGGTCGTATTTTCGAAGCACTGCACGCCGCCGAGTTTGGCATTGCCTGCAAAAGCCGGCGGGAACGTATTCGTCGTATATTTTGCCGAATGCAAATCAATGGCAACGGCACTCTGCTGCGCGGCAATCTTCGAGGCTATATTACGCAGCGTCTCTTCCGAAATCGTAGAATCGCCGACGGTCTTGACATAAAATTCGGTGAAGGTTCCCGACGGCATGGCCGATGTCCAATTCGCCTCGCGCGAGGTGCGGTAATAGATGCCGTCGGTCAGATCCTGCGTGTTGATGTCTTCGAGGATGTAGCCCATAGCGATAATATCCGCCCACTCTTTTTCGTAGGCATCATACGACGCAGCAGGAACGCAAAGATATTTCTTGCCTTCTACCTTGCTGCCCGCACTGCCGAACGACGTCATGCCGAGCACGGGCGGCACAGCGGCACGGCAGATGATTGTTTGCAGGTTGCCCGCCGTAATGAACGAGTTGTGTCCTATCGAGGTTACACGCTCGCCCAAATCTATCGCCGAGACATTGGCACAGCTCCAGAACGAGTAGTTGGCAACCTCCGGAATATCGAGGACAACGCGTGTGAAGGCATTGCAACCGCCGAACGAACGTTCGCCGACGGATTGCAGCGTCTCCGGGAACGTGACATCCGCCAACATTCCGCAGTGATAGAATGCCTCTTCGCCGACGCTTTCCAGACGGCTCGGCATATTGACATCGACAAGTGCCGAGCAATTTCGGAACATCCTTTTGGGCAGAGTGATAATCCCGTCCGGAATACGTGCGCTTTTTAATGAGGTACACCCTTCGAAAATGCTGCTGTCCATTGTGGTGATACTCTCCGGAAGTACGATTTCGGCCATAGCCGTGCAACCGTTGAAAACATCGCTTTTAAGTTCGGTCAGCGAATCGGGGATTTTCACGCTTGCGAGCGACGAACAGTATTCGAACAAAGAGCGAGGCAATACCGAGATCCCGTCCGGAATGGCTATCGACACGAGTTTCTTGCAGTTATAGAAAGCCATTTCGCCCAACTCGGCCACCGATGCGGGAATCTCGACCGCTTCGAGCGACGAGCACTCCCGGAAGCAGTTCTGCGGAACGAGTTTCACACCTTCGGGGAACACTGCCCTCTGCAGGTTGGTGCAGCGGTAGAAGGCGCCGGTGAAGTTCGACGCAGCCGCGAAGGTCTCGATGTTGCGCGGCATGACGATCTCCCGCAGGTTGGTCCTGTTCATGAACACATTGGGGAATTCGGTGGTAGCATAGTCGGCATCGCCGAAGTCGAGCACAGCACCGGCCGACAATTTTCCGGCAATAGTCGTAAGCGTCTCCGCGCTCAGTGCAGCATCGCCAAGAGTTACGGCTTTCAGGTAAGAAATTGATTCGTCCGGAAGTTCCTGCGACACACCTTCATTGGTCATGTAGAAGATACCCGAGTTCTTGCGGTCGGCATCGGCCAGCTGGGACGAAATGCGTAGCGTACCGCCCGGAACGAGCGTTTTGCCGGCCTTGGTTTGCAGGCAGACCGAACCGTCGGTGAAGGTGCAGACGATCGAAACGGTTGCCTCCGCCAGATCGGCCGGATAGAGCACCATAGCCGCAAAAACTTCGCTTTCATTGCTCTCTGCCGGCAGTGCGACGCCCTTTTCGCCGAACGACAGCGTGACGGATGACGAGCCGGTGCATGCGCCCAGTGCCTCGTCGGCAAAAACAGCTTCGCCGGCAATCGTATGGCCGCCCGAGACGCTCAATAAAATAGACGCCAGGTTGCAGTCTATATCTTTTGTCCATAGGTCGAACCAGACGTAGGAGGTGGCGTGCGAGAGGGTGAAAACACCGTCGGCCCCCGTCGTGGCGAATCCGAAGTCGCCGTTCGCGCCCAGTTCGGGAGCGTATGCCGCATGCTGGGTCTGCCGTGCGGGAATCAAGGCCGTTCCGGCATCCGAACCGGTCATGTTATAGAAGATATCATAGGTCGCAGCGGTCTGCAACGCATTGAAGATGAACGCAGCTTTCGCCCCGCCAGCCGTAAGGTTTTCACTTCGGCTGCCATCGGCCCAAATATAATCGCCGGCACTCCACTCCAACGGAATTGCCTCGGCAGAGGCCTGTCCGAATCCGGTTCGGGTCGCAGCATCGGCATAACCGGTCAGTATGATTCGGCCGTCCGTCCCGGTGATTGGACGGTAAGGTTCAATATCTGCATCTTTGACACAGCCTGTCAACGCAAGCAGGCCGGCGCACAATATTATATATAGGTACTTCTTCATGATTTCAGTCTGTCGTTAATGATTAGTTCCACTCTTCCCACTGGCTCGAACCAGCGCCTGCGCCGTCGAGGATTTCGTCGGTAGCCGTCACGGCGAGTTTGGCGACAATCGTCGTCGTAGCTCCTATGGCTACCACCGATATTTCACCGTTTCGCTCGGCATAGATATTCTCCTTTGCAGGAGCCGTAACGGTCAGTTTATCTTCGGCGAGCGACACACGCCAGCCGTCGGGTTTGGTTATGGCGAACGACTCGACGCCCTTCTGCGTGACGGCGACATGCACGGTCGCTCCGTATTTGAGAGTCAGCGATGTGTGATCGAAAAAGAAATTGACTTCCTGTGCCTTCGGAATCACGATTGTTTCGCCGTTGGCGAGCGTGAATATCACCTCATTATCGTTCTGCTCGACCTCTTTGAAGAAAGAATCTCCGTCTTTGCCGTTGTTTCCGTTTTGTCCCACAGCTTTAATCGGATTGCCGTTTGCATCCAGAATCGGATTGCCGTCGATTTCCCAATAGCCGTCGGTGTTGATTGTGGGTGTCAGACCGTCTTTGCCGGTCTCTCCGTCTTTGCCGGCAACGGGAATGGTTGCGCCTTTATCGTCGAGAAGAAATGTTCCGTCCAGTGTCCAGCAGTAAACGCCATTGTCGTTCAGTGCAATACCTATTGTCGGAGCATTCTTGCCCGGCTCTCCGTCCTTTCCGTCGCGAATCGTGATCCACATTCCGTCGCTGAATTTGATAGTGTAGCTTCCGTCGCTGCCCTGCGAGCAGTCGGTGATGAACTTGTGCTGTTCCAGCGCTTCGACCAAGGCTTTGAGCGAGGATATTTCCGATTTTATCGAAGCAATCTCCGACTTGATGTTTTCAATCTCCTGACGGAGTTCCGAGTCGTCGTACTTGTCGCCCGAACAACTCCCAAGCATCGCGGCAAAACATGCGGCGAGCAGCAGTGTGGTAAAGATTTTTTTCATAACCTGCATTAAATATTTGAGTTAAACAATATACTCCGTTCACTGCGATGCATCGGCAACGAACGGAGTATAAGCAGGTTATCAAAAAGAATATAAGACGTATCTGTCGGACGAGCCTTACTTCGCTTTGATTGAGCACCAATTATCCCGTGGTTGCCAAATCACATTTCGTCAAGCAGGTCTTCTGGCTTGTCCCGTCCGTCGCGCCTTCCCAGTTTTACAACCAGTGGCAAAGAGTGCGATAGACACCAATGGGACTTACAGCTGCGAGTACAGCTCCGGATTCTCACCGGTATTCCCTTTTAATTCCGGTCGGCAGTACGCCTACGGAAACTCAACTGTCGCAAAAGTAGTGTTTTTTCTTTTACAATTTACATTTTGTCTGGTTTATTTGACGGCGCAATGCTTATTTTATAGATAATTAGGATATTGTATTACTCAACTCAGGACGTGGACATGCCGTAAGCTATACCAACAGATAGATTCTCGCAGCCAAAAGAAAAATACACGAGTCGGTATATCTTTTCTTTTGGTAGGTCGTATTATTGGGGGATGTAAAATCACTTTACTTTACTATATTAGCCTATATATATGCTAATCTAAAGTAAAGTATATATGCAGGTATATTATTGCCTGCGTATATGAGGATGGATTCGCAGGGATGTGATGCTAATTGTCGACAGACAATATTTTTCTTTTGGCTGCAAAAATTCTTATCGCCGACAGAACCTATATGAGAGGATAGCCCCAAAAAAGAATATCCCAACAGAAATACTAATAAATGAAGTCGATGAAAGTAAGGAGTAACAAAAATTTATGCAATCTCGAATAAAATTACTTTTTGTTACGAATGTGTTACGATATACAGATTGTTAAGAGATAAGACGCAGATATATAAATAGTTGCGATTTATTATATTATATCTTACACTTTCCGTGTATTAATATGTTACTGCAAAAGTAGCATATTCAGCGGAAATTGCAAAATAACTTGCCCTTTCGGGTGCTGTTGCCGTTAAATTTTGCTGCAAAGTTCTTAAAAACAAAGTTTCTATCCAATAGCGGGGAGCATGGAATCGAAACTTTGTCAGTAGTAAATTGGGGTGATCTTCCCCGCAAATCTCTTGTATTGTCCTCACCGGCGGCAATTGCATTCCCTGTCGATTTTATATCAAGGTATGAACATGGCAATTTTCTGAAGATTAGCTATAAAACAGAAAATAAATATATCGATACATTCACAAGCGAGGATCTGCAACGGGCGTATGATGCTATTGAAATCAATGAGGACGGTAGGGACTGTTCTGTAAAAAATCTGGACTACGAGTTTCTGCACGACAAATATCAGCATATCAAAAACACCTGTTATTCGGAAGAGCGGGAGTGGAGGTTAGTCTCTATGAAACCAAATGTATTGCGATGATCATGTTCCGAGTATTAGCTGCACCGTTTCCTTATGGTCGGGGGACGACGGTCGCAGGGGCGGAATGTAAGGGCGAATGTTCCGTTATGTAGGAATGAGTCGACTGCGGGGCTGGCGTTCTTCCGCTCGAGATGATACGATGCGAATCGGGCTGCCTGCTTCCCGCAGGCAGCCCGATTCGTGTATTGACGGGTGAGGGTTATTCGAGCATCTCGGCCAGCTTCTCGCGCACGGCCGCGCCGCGAAGGTTCTTGGCGACGATGATGCCGTCGGGCGAGATGAGGAAATTCGAGGGGATCGACTGAACGGCGTAGAGGTCGATCTGCGCGCGGGCCTCGTCGCTTCCTGTGCCCAGCACGTTTACCCAGTTCATCCCGTGGTCGGCCACGTAGCCCTTCCACGCCTCGGCGTCGCTGTCGAGCGACACGCCGTAGATTTCGAAGCCCTTGTCGCGGAACTCCTCGTAGGCCTCGGCCAGATGGGGAATCTCCCGCTTGCAGGGGCCGCACCACGTGGCCCAGAAGTCGATCAGCACCCACTTGCCGGGGCCGATGAGCGTGGAGAGGGCGACCGGTTTTCCGGCAGCGTCGTCGAAGGTGAGTTCGGTGTAGGGTTTGCCGACCTCGACGTTGGCCTGGGCGGCGAGGGTCTGCTCCAGCTCGGCCACGATTTCGGCGCGCCGCACCTCGGGAGAGAGCTGCTCGATGTAACCGCGCACCTCGTCGCCCTCCATGTCATAGTGGCTGTTAACCAGCACGTAGGCGCCGAAGAGGTTCGAGAGGTTGGCCTTCATGGCGGCCTTCGTCAGCGAGTCGCTCCGGTTTTGCAGCGCCTCGACGGTCTCGGGCGAGGCTGAGGTCTCGTCGAGCGAGAAATATTCGGTCTGAAGGGCGGCCATCTTCTGCTGGAAATCGGTCAGCGCCTCGTTGGCGGGCGAGCCGGTCACCTCGTAGCGGCCTTCGGCGTTCTGCACGAGCGCGAGGTTGCCCCGCTCCAGAAAGACCAGCGCGACGGGACGGTAGTCCGACGTAGTCAGCACGGCCATGGAGGGCGTTTCGCAAGCGCCCTTGAAGCTGAAATTGCCCGACTGGTCGACCGCGGCGGCGGTGATGACCTCCTGGCTCCGGTCGGCCGTGAGCAGGTAAACCGAGTCGCCGGCCTCGGCCAGCGTTCCCGTGAAATGGTAGCCTTTGCTACCGCAGCTGCAAAGCGCAGCGGCGCAGAGCAGGCTGAAAAGAATCTTTTTCATCGTCTATTCGTTAAGTTGTGTTTTTTCGTTTTCCTTATTTGATCTCCCGGTCGGGATGTTGCTTCAAAAACTGCTCCCAACTCGTGCTGCCCCGTCTGGAGATCGCTTTCGGACCGCCGCCCAGCCCCTTCATGCGTTCGTGGCCCAGGGCCTCGTTGAGCACGTTGTGGTCCATATAGTAGTGGCAGAGGGCGACGGCCATGCCGTCGGTGGCGTCGAGCCGCCGCGGCGCCTGCTCGATCTTGAGCAGATTCCGCACGATGCCCGCCACCTGCTCCTTGCCCGCCAAGCCCGAGCCGGCGATGGAGCGCTTGATCCGGCTGGGTGCGTACTCGAAGACGGGCAGCGAACGGCTCAGCGCGGCCGCCATCGCGACCCCCTGGGCACGGCCCAACTTGAGCATCGACTGTACGTTCTCGCCGAAGAAGGGCGACTCCAGCGCCACCTCCTGCGGTCCGTACTGGTCGATCAGCGCACCCACCCGTTCGAAGATGTAGCGCAGCTTGGCGTAGGGGTCGGGCAGCTTGTGCAGGTCGATGTCGCCCAGCACGACCGAGTGCAGCCGACGGCCCTCGACCTCCAGCACGCCGTAACCCATGTAGTTGGTGCCGGGGTCGATGCCCATGATGCGGTAGCGGTCGGGTGCGGCCATCGGGGCTATTCGTTCTTTTTGAGCGCCTGCAGCTCCTTCTCCATCCGCATCAGCTGCTGGCGCAGTTCGGGCAACTCGCGGAACACGGAGTGGGCGCGGTGGAACTTGATGCCGGGCAGGGCGGGGGTGCCAAGCCGAACCTCGCCGTCGGCGACGTTCTTGTCGATGCCGCTCTGGGAGCCGATCATCACGCGGTTGCCGACCGTGATATGGTCGGCGATGCCCACCTGGCCGCCCAGGAAACAGTTGCTGCCGATCTTCGACGATCCGGCGACGCCCATCTGGGCCGACGACACCGTGTTCTCGCCGATCTGGACGTTGTGGCCCACCTGGATCAGGTTGTCGAGCTTCACGCCCCGGCGGATGATCGTCGAGTCGGTCTTGGCGCGGTCGATGCAGGTGTTCGCTCCGATCTCCACGTCGTCCTCGATGATGACATTGCCCAGCTGCGGGATCTTGGCGAAGGTGCCGTCGGGTTTGGGCATGAAGCCGAAGCCGTCGGCTCCGATCACGGCTCCGGCGTGGAGGATGCAGCGGCTTCCGATGCGGCAGCCCTCGTAGATCTTCACCCCCGGATAGAGGGTCGTCCTCTCGCCGATCACCACGTTGTCGCCGATGTAGACCTGGGGGTAGATGCGGCAGCCGGCGCCCACCCGGGCACCCGCCTCGATGACGGCGAACTCCCCGACGTAGCAGTCGGCGGCCACCTCGGCCCGCTCCGAAATGGAGCAGATCTTCGAGATGCCCGACTTCTGCGGGCGCATGGCGTTGTACATCTCCAGCAGCTGCACCACCGTGGCGCCCACGTCGTCCACCTTGATCAGGGTGGCCTTCACCGGCTGCGAGGGCTCGAACGAGCGGTTCACCAGCACGATGGAGGCTTCGGTCGTGTAGAGGCAGGGTTCGTATTTGGGGTTGGCGAGGTAGGCCATCGAACCGGCCTTGCCCTCCTCGATGGAGGAGACGGTATGCACCTCGGTCAGCTTGTCGCCCACGACCTCTCCCGAGATCAGTCCGGCGATTTGTTCTGCGGTAAAATTCATGTTATGGATGTTTGTTCGGGTTTACGGTAAATAGTTCTCCAGTTCGACCCCTTCGGGCAGGAACTCCCGCACCGAGCGGCCGAAGGCGTGCACCTCGCGGACCGTGGAGGAGGAGATGTCCGCCACGTCCGGCGGCGTGAAGAGCATCACGGTAGTTAGGTGGGGGTAGAGCCGCAGGTTGGCCGCCTCCATCGTCCGCTCGTACTCGAAGTCGGTGGTGTTGCGCACGCCGCGGATGATTGCCACGGCCCCTATGGCGGTGGCGAAATCGCCCGTCAGACCGGTGTAGACCTGTGCCTCCACGCGCGGATCGCCGCGATAGAGATCCTCGATCAGCGCCTGCCGCTTTCCGGCCGGGAGCATTCCCCGCTTGGCGGGGTTGTCGCCGATGCCGACGACCACGCGGTCGAAGAGTTTCAATGCCCGGGCGACCAGTGCTTGATGGCCGCGGGTGAAAGGATCGAACGATCCCGGAAATAGGGCTGTTCTCTGCTCCATGACGAGGTAGTTTGTAACTCGCAAATATAAGCACATTTTCCGATAATTCCGCCTTTTCTCTCCGAAAGGGGGCGATGAGGTCTGTTTTTAGGTATTTATACCCTTGCCCGGCAAGGAAAAATCGGCCATCTTTGCAACCTTAATAAATGCAAACGGAATGAAGAGATTACTTTTTCCCCTTCTGCTCGCCGGTGCGCTGCTCGGACGGTGCGACCGGGCGGCCGGACAGACGGAGACCGACCGGCTGAACGAGCGTCTCGACTCGCTGGAACAGCTGCTTGAGCGGCAGACGGTCCGCTCCGAGAAGTGGAGCCGGGCGGTCGAAAAACTCCCGAAGGTTTCGGGCTACGCCCAGCTGGGCTATCAGTGGGGCGAGCTGGCCTCCGGAAGCGACGAGTCGACGTTCTACATCAAGCGGGTCCGCCTGACCCTGGGCGGAGCCCTCTACCGCCGGATCGCCGACTACCGGATCCAGATGGAGCTGGCGGCACCCCGGGTCGTCGACGCCTATGTGCGCGTCGCCCCCTGGCGGCAGTTCGGCGTCCAGCTGGGGCAGTACAAAGTTCCCTTCTCGATCGAGAACGTCGACTACGGTCCCCTGCGGCTGGAGGCGATCGACTATCCGATGGCCCTGCAGGCCCTGATGGGGCTCGACGAGCGGATCGGCGGAGAGAAACTCGCCTCTACGGGACGCGACATCGGCATCACCTTCTACGGCGGCCTCTGGAAGCACGGCGACCGCTCGATCCTCCATTATCAGGTCGGCGTGTTCAACGGCGCGGGCATCAACTGCCGGGACAACAACAAGTCCAAGGACATCGCCCTGCGTCTGAACGTGATGCCTCTGCCGGAGCTGACCCTTTCGGGCTCCTACTACCGGGGCGAGTGGGGTGCCGGATACACTGACCGCAAACGCTTCGCCGCCGGCATCGCCTACGACGGTGCGCGCTGGTTCGCCCGTGCCGAATATCTGGGAGGCAAGACCGGAGCGCTGCGGAGCAACGGTTACTATGCGGTGGCAGGCTGGCGCGCCACCCGTTACCTGACCCCGCTGGTCCGCTGCGATGTCTTTCGTCCCGACAGCGACGATGCCGATTCGCAGCGCACGAACTGGCTGGTGGGGCTCGACCTGCCTGTCTGGAGCCACCTGCGTCTCCAACTCAACTACACCCTGCAGCACTATGCCGTCTCGCAGAACGGCCGCAACGATCTCTCGCTGGTGCAGGTCCTGGTGACGGGCTCTTTCTGATGCCGAAGTTCAAACGAGATTATTTTCAGTCATGAAACGATTTTTCAAACAATTTCTGGTCGAGGACTGGGTGGTCGTGCTGATCTCCCTCCCTCTGCTCCTGCTGGCGGCCTTCGCGCATGCGCTGCCCAAAATCTCCATCCCGACCGATTTGCAGACCGTCGAGGCGTGGCGCAATATTGCCGTGCTCTTCGCGCTGGCGCTGGCCGTCCTCTTCGCCGGCAACAAGCTGCTGGGTCGCCCGCTGCGCGGACTGCTGGCCTCGTTTGTCGTGGTCTTCGCCGTGGCGGCGCTCGCCCTCTGGGTGGCTAAAATCCCCTCGGTCGCCTATCTGGGTTTCGAGTCGGTCTTCTTTTCGGTGATTTTCGGCCTTGTGATCCGCAACTGTTTCCGTATTCCCGACTGGCTGAAACCCGCCGTTCAGGGCGAGTTCTTCATCAAGATCGGCGTGGTCTGTCTGGGTGCCACCATTCTCTTCCGCGACGTGATGAAGTCCGGTTCGATGGGGTTGGTGCAGGCCTGCCTGGTGGTGGCCGTCGTCTGGCTCTTCGCCTATGCGCTGGCCCGCCGTCTGAAGGTCGACCGCGCCACGGCGATGACCCTCTCGAGCGGTGTCTCGATCTGCGGCGTGTCGGCCTGCATCACGGCCGCCGGCGTGGCAGGCACCGACGACCGGAAACTCTCCTACGTGGTTTCGCTCGTGCTGATCGTCGTGGTGCCGATGATCTACCTCATGCCCTGGCTGGCGGCGAAGGTCGTTCCGCTGGTTGCGTCGGATCCCGCCGTGCAGCAGGAGATCGCCGGCGCCTGGATCGGCGGCACGATCGACACGACCAGCGGCGTTGCGGCTTCGTCGGCCATGGCCGGCGAACTGGCCAACAGCACGGCCATCATCGTGAAGGCGACGCAGAATGTCCTGATCGGCGTGGTCGCCTTCTTCATCGCGCTCTACCTCTCGACCCGGGGCGAGGGCGGACGTTCGCGGCAGCCCTCGCTGGGGATCGTCTGGGAGAAGTTCCCCAAGTTCATCCTGGGCTTCGTGGCGGCGTCGCTCCTCTTCAGCCTCTGCCAATCGTTCGAGGTGTTCCCCGACCACGCCTCGACGAAGCTCGTCGAGACGGGGCTGGCCAAGACTTTCTCGTCGCTTTTCTTCTCGCTGGCCTTCGTCTGCATCGGCCTCGACACCCGGCTCAAGGATATCGTCTCGAAGGAGAACCGCACCACGATGTACGCTTTTCTGGGGGCGCAGTGCTTCAATGCCGTCGTGACGTTCCTGGCCGCCTGGCTGCTGTTCGGCGTGGCGAAGCCCGCCTTCGGATTGTAACCGCAGGATCGTGAAAAAAGGGGCCGTCGGATATTCCGACGGCCCCTTTTCTATCGCTCGATTTTCACGTACTCCGCATAGACGATCTTCGTGTGCGGGTTGCGCGACACGATCTCCTGCCGGACGGCCTTCGTGCCCCAGCGGATGAAGAGAAAGCGGCGCGGCACGCGGTGGAGGACCTGAATCAGGGTGTCGCGGCTCTCCACGCGGCACTCCGCCGTGTCGCGCCCCACCAGCCCCTCGACTTCGACCCAGGCGTCCCGCCAGCGGAAGAGCCGCAGGGTGTCGCGCAGGATCACGGTGTCGCGGACCGGCACCGGCACCTCGATGGTCGTGGCGGCGACCGTGCGGGCGATCTCCTCGGCCCGGCGGAGCCGGATGCCCAGCCGGCGGATCTCCGCCGCATCGGCGGCCCGCAGCCGTTCGAATTCGGAGCACCGGAGCCGGAGCGCTTCGACCGAAACCGTCTCCTCGCCCAGCCGGGTGCGGCAGCGGCACAGCGTGTCGTTGAGTGCATAGAGATTCGCGCGCAGCCGGTCGGCTTCGCGGCGGGCCCGGAGGGCGGAACGGATGGATGTCCCCGCGATGAGCAGGAGCAGGAGGGTGAACAGCGCTTTTTTCATGATTTGCGGAGGTTTTTCCGCAAAGGTAGCGGCAGGCGGCAGGGCGTGTTTCTACGGTTTTTCCCAGATCCGCTCCATCTCCCGGGCCACGCGCTCGGCGATGACCGCCATCAGCAGTCGGCCGTCGCAGCGCTCCAGCGCCGTGACGCCGCGGTGGTCGACGTAGAAGAGCTCGTCCGGAAAGGGGAGCTGATCCGCCGGGGTCGTCTCGATGCGGAGCGGATAGCCGGCCCGGCGAATCGTCTCGACGGCCAGCCGGCCGGTGACGTCGGCGGGGGTGGAGGCGATGCAGATCGTCCGGTCCCGGACGGTGAAGAGGGGGGCGCCGTCGGCCCCGGCGCGCAGTCCGTCGCCGTCGATGCGGACCGCCGTGCGGAATCCGCGTGCGGCGGCTATCTCGCCGGCTGTCGCCCAGACGGCCTCTCCGGCCGAGGTGGGGTGGGGCAGGAAGGGGATGTCGAAGCGGAGCGAGCAGGCCGCGGGGCGCAGGGCCCGAAGTACGTAGCCGCGATAGGGCGAGACGGGCTCGGGACGCAGGTCGAGCTCCCCGTTCCGCAGTTCCAGCCGGACGCCGGCCGACAATCCGGCGGGGTAGCGTTCGGCGTCGAGCAGCCGCACGATCCGCCCCCGGACCTCCTCCGCGTCGAAGTGCGGCCGTTCTCCGAACAGCTCCGCATGGCTTCGCTCCAGACGGTCGAGGTGCTCGCGCAGCAGCCGCGGCCGACGGCCCCGGACATGCACGGTCTGGACGAGGTAGGGCTCGGTCACAGCAGGAAGATTTTAAGCAGCAGTTCGCGCAGCAGCTCTCCGTCCGAGGCGCCGCCCGCACCGAGTCCCTTGCTTTTGGCGTCGTATTCGCGCAACAGCCCCAGGATGTTGAACACCTTGCGGTTGGGCCAGAGCGGGGCGGCCTGCTTCAGTTCGCCGATGGCGAAGATGTTGCCCACCTTCAGGATACGCATCAGCTCGGCATCGGAGGGAAAGGCCGTGCCTCGGTATTTGACCTGCCAGCGCAGGTAGTTTATCAGAAAGAGCTGCCGGAACT
This sequence comes from uncultured Alistipes sp., assembly GCA_910577475.1. Taxonomy (GTDB): domain Bacteria; phylum Bacteroidota; class Bacteroidia; order Bacteroidales; family Rikenellaceae; genus Alistipes. Next base: position 87,282 of record CAJTLJ010000008.1, on the reverse strand, counting down.
GGTTGAACAGCGCCATGACGGTCAGCAGCAGCGGGTTGTCCTTGGGGTTGCGGGCGAAGTGGTCGGCGATGCGGAGCGCCCGTTCGGATTGCTTCGTCAGCACCGCCTTGCAGAGTTCGAAGTTGTTGAAATCCTTCGAGATGCCGATGTTCTCCTCGATGTGCTGGTCGGTGATGCGCTTCGTCCCCTCGGGGAGCGAAAGCAGCAGCTTCTGCAGCTCGTTGGAGATCTTCGCGATGTCGGTGCCCAGGTGGTCGGTCAGCATGGTGAGGGCCTTCGGGTCGATGGCGCAGCCGCGGGCGGCGATGAACTGCGTGAGCCAGCCGGCTATCTCGTAGTCGCGCGGGCGGACCGATTCGAGCACGGCCCCCTGCTTCAGAATCCCCTTGTAGAGGGTCGAGCGCTTGTCGACGCTCTTCTCCTTGTGGCAGATCACCAGCACGGTGGTCGGCGAGGGCTTGTCGGTGTAGTAGGCGAGCTTCTCGATCTGGCGCATCTGCTGCGCCTCCTTGAGAATCACCACCTGCCGTTCGCCCATCATCGGCAGCTGGCGGCAGAGGTTCACCACCTGCCCCGCCTCGACGTCGCGTCCGTAGACCGTGTACTGGCTGAAGGCCCGCTCGCTCTCCTGCAGCACGGTGCCGGCCAGCAGGTCGCACAGAGCGTCGATGAAGTAGCTCTCCTCGCCCATGAGCAGATAGACCGGTGCGAACCTCCGCGCCCGCACCTCGCCCGCCAGCCGCTCGTATTCGGCCACCGTCTCCTTGAATTTTACCGTGCTCTTCGCCATGCCTTTACAGAATCTCTTTGGTTATGCGCAGGACGTTCTCGCTCTCCCGCGTCAGGCGGTAGCGGTCGTCGATGCGCCGGCCCACCAGCCAGACGATGTCGTCGCCCGAGAGGAGTACGAACTGCCGCTCCTTTTCGGCCATCGGGACCTTGCGGTCGATCAGGAAGTCGCTCACCTTGCGGCGGCCCGTCATGCCGAAGGGGACAAACCAGTCGCCCTCGCGCCAGCGGCGCAGCGTGAGCGGAAAACGGAGCTTGTCCAGATCGAGCTGCGCCTGGTTCTCCGGCACGCCGAAGGTTTTGATCGAGTCAATGTCGCACCGCTCGTAGATGAGCACCGCATTGCCGCAGTAGCTGCGGGGCGTGCCCTCCTCCACGGTGGTCTCGCAGGGGTCGTCCGAGGGGATGCGGGTGATCCGGATGGCCCCCCGGTCGACGTAGCCCACGTATTCGCGGGCGTAGAAGCGGCGCCCCGTGGTGCCCTGCTTCAGCGCCCGGCAGAGGGCGTCGATCACGTCGCCCTTGAATCCGTAGCCCGAGCTCAACAGCTCGTAGACCACGAACTCCCGCGGAAATCCGGGGTCGATGCGGTCCATGCGGATCGTGTCGATGCCGTTCTCGGAGGAGACCGCCTCGCGGCGGATCAGCTCGACGGCATGGTCCACGAAGCGCTGCGTGTCGACCAGCCGGCCGATGTTGCGGCTCATCAGATCGGTGAACCGGGCGTTGATCTCGCGGATGCGCGGGATCAGCCCCAGACGGATCTTGTTGCGCAGGTACTTCGTCGAGCGGTTCGACGAATCCTCGCGGTAGGGTATGCGGTTCGCGACGGCGTATTCCAGGATCTCCTTGCGCGAGGCGAAGTTCAGCGGGCGGATCAGATGGCCCGTCCGGGTGTGGATGCCGGTCAGGCCGCGCAGCCCCGTGCCCCGCAGCAGGTTGATGAAAAAGGTTTCGATCGAGTCGTCGGCGTGGTGCGCCACGGCGATGACGTCGTAGCCCTCCCCGCGGCGCAGCTCGTCGAACCAGGCGTAGCGCAACCGCCGGGCGGCCATCTCCATGGATTCGCCCGTGCGCTCCATCTCGCCGATCGTGTCGAACCGCCTGTTGTAGCACGGCACGCCGAAGCGCTCCGCCTCGCGGGCCACCATCGCCTCGTCCTCCTCGCTCTCCTCGCCCCGCAGCTGGAAATTGCAGTGGGCGATGCCCACGCGGTAGCCGCACTTGAGAAAGAGCGAGAACATCACCATCGAGTCCACGCCTCCCGATACGGTCAGCAGAATGCGCTGGTCGTGCGAGACCAGCTCGTGCTCCTCGACATAGCGTTGAAAGTTGTCTGCCAGCATCTTGCTATACGATATTAACCTCGGTGTCGATCTCCACGCCGAACCGTTCGCGGACGGTCCGCTGAACCAGCCGGGCCAGTTCGATCACCTCGCCGCCCGTGGCGCCGCCGTGGTTGACCAGTACCAGCGCCTGCTTTTCGTGCACGCCGACGGCCCCCCGGCGGTATCCTTTCAGTCCACAGCGGTCGATCAGCCAGCCGGCGGCCAGCTTCACCCGTTCTCCGCCTTCGGCCGAGGAGTAGAGGGGCATGTCGGGCCACTCCGCCTTCAGTTTCTCGGCGAAGGTGCGCTCCACGACCGGATTCTTGAAGAAGCTGCCGGCGTTGCCCAACTCGGCGGTGTCGGGCAGCTTCGAGCGGCGGATCCTGCAGATGGCCTCGCGGATGTTGTGCAGCGTCGCGCCTCCCAGCGCCTCCACCTCGCGGATGACGTCGCCGTAGCCCAGCCTGGGACGGGGCGTGCGGCTCAGGACGAAGGTTGCGGAGAGTATCACGGCGCGGCCCTTCAGCTCCCGCTTGAAGATGCTGTCCCGATAGCCGAAGGCGCAGCGGTCGGCCGCGAGGGTCTCGACGGCGCCCGTCTCCGTGAAGAGGCACTCCACGCTCTCGAGACAATCTTTCGCCTCGGCGCCGTAGGCTCCGATGTTCTGCACGGGGGCGGCTCCCGCCTTGCCCGGGATGAGCGAAAGGTTTTCCAACCCCCAGAGCCCGCGGTCGACAGTCCAGGCGACCAGATCGTCCCACTCGGCGCCCGCTTCGGCGCGCACGCGCACCCGGTCGTCCCGCTCGTCCAGGATGGCGATCCTGTCGGCGACGGGGGTGACGATCAGCCCGTCGTAATCCCGGGTGAAGAGGATGTTGTTTCCGCCGCTCAGCACCATCCACTTTTCGGGGCGTTCGCGGGCGAAGAGCTCCCGGAGCTCCTCCGCCGAATCGAACTCCACGAGCCGGTCGGCCAGCTGCACGACGTGAAAGCTGTTGCGATCCCGAAGATCGATCCGCTGAAATTCTCGTTTCATACTTGCAAAGTTAGAAATAATTTTACTATTTTTGAGTAAAATTTGGTGAACCGAACCTAAAAACAACTTAATACATCCTAAACTATGTCTCAATTCGCTGAACAGGATCTGCTTCAGATTCGGGAGCATGGACTTACGCCCGAAGCCGTGGAGCTTCAGATCGAAAATTTCAAACGTGGATTCCCCTACCTGAAGGTGGTGAAGGCCGCTTCGCCCGGGGACGGCATCGTCGTCGCCTCGCCCGAACGGATCGCCGCCGCCGTGGAGCGTTACGACCGGTCGCTGTCCGGCCGCCGGGTCGTGAAGTTCGTGCCCGCGTCGGGTGCCGCCACCCGCATGTTCAAGGAGCTTTTCGAGTTCGTGAACGAAGGCAAGCGCGGCCCCGGGATCGACAGGCTGCTCGACAACATCGGGAAATTCGCCTTCTGGCCCGAGCTGAAGGCCCTGCTGCCCGCCGGCGCCGATGACCGGACGGTGGTGAGCGCCATCGTGAACCGGGGGCTTAACTACGGATCGCGGCCCAAAGGGCTCGTGACCTTTCACAGCTATCCCGAGGGGAGCCGCAAGGCCGTTGAGGAGCATCTGGCCGAAGGGGCCATGTATGCCGCCGCCGACGGGGTGGTCCGCATCCACTTCACCGTCTCCCCGGAACACATGGAGGGTTTCCGGGCGCTGCTCGACGAAAAGGTGCCCCTTTACGGGAAGCGCTTCGGCGTGACTTACGAGATCTCGTTCTCGGTCCAGAAACCCTCGACCGACACGGTCGCCGTCAACCCCGACAACACCCTTTTCCGGACCGATGAAGGGAAGCTGCTCTTCCGTCCGGCGGGCCACGGTGCGCTGATCGAAAACCTGGACGAGATCGATGCCGACATCATCTTCATCAAGAATATCGACAACGTGACTACCGATGCCCTCAAAGGCGACACGGTGACCTACAAGAAAGCGCTGGCCGGCATGCTCGTCGATTTGCAGGAGCGGGCGTTCGGCTACCTGCGGGGGCTCGAGGCCGGGACGGCCGATCCGGCAGAGGCGGCCGCCTTCATCGAAAAGGAGCTCTGCACGAAACTGCCCGAACGCTATGATGCGGCGCTGCTGGCTGCTATCCTCGACCGGCCCATCCGCCTCTGCGGCATGGTCCGCAACGAGGGCGAGCCCGGCGGCGGCCCCTTCTGGGTGGCCAATCCCGACGGTACGCAGTCGCTCCAGATCGCCGAGTCGAGCCAGATCTCGCCCGACGACCTGCCGCTGATGAAGTCGGCGACCCATTTCAACCCGGTCGATCTGGTCTGCGGCGTGAAGAACGCCCGCGGCGGAAAGTTCGACCTGCGCCGATACACCGACCCCGAGACGGGATTCATCTCCTCGAAGTCGTCGGGCGGCCGCGAGCTGCGCGCCCAGGAGCTGCCCGGACTGTGGAACGGAGCGATGGCGAAGTGGAACACGGTCTTCGTGGATGTGCCCATCTCCACCTTCTCGCCCGTGAAGGTCGTGCAGGATCTGCTGCGGCCCCAACATCAGGGTTGAGGCTGTCCGGCGGGCGGATTGCGCGTTACGTTCGTCGGGGCCGCTTTCTGAAATCGAACGGGGGGAGTTCCTGCCGGTGGCGGGAGCTCCTCCGGTTTTTTGTCCGCAAATCGATTTCGGACCTCCGGCTGGCCGAATCTTCCGAGCGTGCCCGAAAAGGAGAATAAAACCTCCTCTTTTCTGTTGTTCGTTGCGGTATTTTTTCTATCTTTGTGCGCGTAATGCGGAGACTCGACCGAAAATTCAATTAAATACACAATAACACTTATGGAGAATAAACTGGAACAGCTGACCCGGACGCTCTACGCCGAGGGTCTGGAGAAGGGGCGTTCGGAGGCGGACCGCCTGGTTGCCGAAGCGAAGGCCGAAGCTGCTAAAATCGTGTCCGAGGCTCAGGCCGAGGCCGCTGCGATCGTGAAGAGCGCTGAGACGAAGGCGAAGGACGTGGAGAAGAACTCCCTGACCGAAATCGCGCTGGCCGGCAAGCAGGCCGTGGCGAAGATCAAGGCCGAGATCGCCTCGCTCATCATCGCCAAGTCGACCGGCGACGGCGTGAAGGCCGCCGTGATGGATGCCGGCTTCATCAAGGAGATGCTGCTGGCCGTAGCCAAGAACTGGAACGGCGCCGATTCGTCGAAGGTCGAGCTGCAGGCTCTTCTGCCCGAGGCAGAGCGCGCGAAGCTGGACGAGGCTTTCGCCGCGAGCGCCAAGGAGCTGCTGGCCGCCGGTATCGAGGTGGGCTATTCGAAAGAGGTTCGCACGGGCTTCAAGGTGGGCGCCAAGGACGGCGGCTACTACATCTCGTTCTCCGATGCCGATTTCGACGCCCTGATGAAGGAGTATCTGCGCGAGAAGGTGGCTCATCTGTTGTACGAAGCCTAACCCTTCGTCCCTATGTTCGAGAAGAATTACTATTGTTTGGTAGCCGGCCTGCGCGAGTATGCGCTGGATGCCGAGGTCAAGGGTTTCGACGCCCGGGCGATTCGCGAGGAGATTCTCGAGGAGCTTACGGAGGCCGACGCCCGCGAAGTGCGGCTTCTGTACGGCTACTACGACTGCGAGAACCTGATCGCCCGGTTCGGCGGCCGCTCGGCCTATAATCCGCTGGGCAGCCTCACGGCCGACGAGGTGGGGGAGGCCTTGCAGAGCCCCGACCGTCTCCCCGCGGAGATGGCCCGGGTGGTTCGCGCCTACCGCAGCTCCGAATCCGAGGAGGCGGAGGAGCTGGACATGACCCGCAGCTTCGAGAGCAACCTGCTGGAGGCCTACTATCGTACCTGTGCGCGTGCGAAGAGCCGTTTCCTGCGCGAGTGGTCGACCTTCGACCGCACGCTGCGCAACATCGCCGCCGCCGTGGCCGCCCGTGCCGCCGGCCGCGACGTGGAGCGGGTGACCGTGGGCGAGGACGACGTGACGGAGCAGCTGCGCCGCTCGTCGGCTTCCGATTTCGGCCTGCGCGGCGAGCTGCCCTACGTGGATGCCGTGATCGCCGCCGTCAACGACGAACCCAACCTGCTCGAGAAGGAGCACAAGATCGATCTGATCCGCTGGAACGAGTCGCTGGAGCTGACCGTGCAGAACTATTTCGACATCGATGCCGTGCTGGCCTATCTGGTGCGGGTGAATATCGTGGCCCGCTGGACCCTGCTCGACCGGGAGCGCGGACGCGAACTTTTCGAGGAGCTTCTCCGCTCGCTCGATGCCAAAGAGAAGATAAATAAACAATAATACGATATGAAAACTTTAGGACGAGTAAACGGTATCATCTCCAATATCGTGATCGTAAAGGTCGACGGAGCGGTCGCACAGAACGAGATCTGCTTCGTGTATTGCGGTGAGACCCGAATGATGGCCGAGGTCATCAAGGTCGTGGGCGACAACGCCTACGTCCAGGTTTTCGACAGCACCCGCGGACTGAAGATCGGCGACAAGGTGGAGTTCGAAAACCACATGCTGGAGGCCACGCTGGCCCCCGGTCTGCTTTCGCGCAACTACGACGGTCTGCAGAACGACCTGGAGAAGATGGACGGTCTGTTCATCGCGCGCGGTTCGATCACCGAGCCCATCGACTTCGAGCGCAAGTGGGCCTTCAAGCCGCTCGCGAAGGCGGGCGACAAGGTGTCGGCCGCATCGTGGCTGGGCGAGGTGAAGGAGCAGTGGGTAGCCCACAAGATCATGGTTCCCTTCACGATGACCGATAACTATACGGTCAAGAGCGTCGTGCCGGAGGGCGAGTACAAGGTGACCGACACGGTGGCCGTCGTGACCGATGCCGCCGGCGAGGACCATCCTATTACGATGGTGCAGAAGTGGCCCGTGAAGCAGGCCATCCGCTGCTATACCGAGAAGCCGCGCCCCTCGCGCGTGATGGAGACCGGCGTGCGCGCCATCGACACCTTCAACCCGCTGGCCGAGGGCGGTACGGGCTTCATTCCCGGTCCGTTCGGTGCCGGCAAGACGGTGCTTCAGCACGCCATTTCGAAGCAGGCCGAGGCCGATGTCATCATCATCGTGGCCTGCGGCGAGCGCGCCAACGAGGTGGTGGAGATCTTCAAGGAGTTCCCCGAGCTGGTGGATCCCCGCACGGGCCACAAACTCATGGAACGTACCATCATCATCTGCAACACCTCGAACATGCCCGTGGCCGCGCGCGAGGCTTCGGTCTACACCGGTATGACTATCGGTGAGTACTACCGCGCGATGGGTCTGAAGGTGCTCGTCATGGCCGACTCGACGTCGCGCTGGGCCCAGGCTCTGCGCGAGATGTCGAACCGCCTGGAGGAGCTGCCCGGTCAGGACGCCTTCCCGATGGACCTCTCGGCCATCATCTCGAACTTCTACGCCCGCGCCGGCCTGGTGAAGCTGACTAACGGCGGGACGGGTTCGGTCACCTTCCTCGGTACGGTATCGCCCGCCGGCGGTAACCTCAAGGAGCCCGTAACGGAGTCGACCAAGAAGGCCGCCCGCTGCTTCTACGCCCTCTCGCAGGGCCGTGCCGACTCGAAGCGCTACCCGGCCATCGACCCGCTGGAGTCCTACTCGAAATACCTGGAGTATCCCGAGGTGAGCGAGTACCTGGACGAGCATATCGAGAAGGGTTGGGTCGAGAAGGTATATGCCGGCAAGACCATCGTGCAGCGCGGCAAGGAGGCCAACGACCAGATCAACATTCTGGGCGACGACGGCGTGCCGGTGGAGTATCACGAGCGCTTCTGGAAATCGGAGCTCATCGACTTTGTGATCCTGCAGCAGGACGCCTTCGACGATATCGACGCCAACTGCCCCGTGGAGCGTCAGAAGATGATGTATGAAATGGTGCTCGACATCTGCGGCCGCAACTTCGGTTTCGCCGACTTCGAGGCCTGCTCGCAGTTCTTCAAGGGTCTGATCAACCTCTTCCGTCAGATGAACTACTCGGAGTGGAAGTCCGAGAAGTTCGAGGACTACCGCCGTCAGATCGGGGAGTATGTTACTAACCGCGTTAAATAAGCAGGGATATGACAACACGTGCATTTCAGAAAATCTATACGAAAATCGATAACATTACCAAGGCCACGGTAACGCTGAAGGCGACCGGCGTGGGTAATGACGAACTGGCTACCGTAGGCGGCAAACTGGCCCAGGTGGTGAAAATCATGGGCGAGAACGTCACCCTGCAGGTATTCGCCGGTACGGAGGGCCTGGCTACCGACTCGGAGGTGATCTTCCACGGCGAGCCCCCCAAGCTCAAGGTCTCGGACAACCTGGCCGGACGCTTCTTCAACGCCTACGGCGAACCGCTGGAGGGCGGCGAGGCGATCGAGGGCGAGGCCCGCGAGATCGGCGGCCCCACGGTGAACCCGTTCCGCCGCATCCAGCCTTCGGAGCTCATCGCTACCGGTATCGCCGGCATCGACCTGAACAATACCATCGTGTCGGGCCAGAAGATTCCGTTCTTCGCCGATCCCGACCAGCCCTATAACGCCGTGATGGCGAACGTGGCCCTGCGCGCCAAGGCCGACAAGATCATTCTGGGCGGTATGGGTCTTACGAACGACGACTTCCTCTACTTCAAGTCGGTGTTCGAGAACGCCGGTGCGCTGGACCGTATCGTCTCGTTCGTCAATACGACCGAGAATCCCCCCGTGGAGCGTCTGCTGGTGCCCGACATGGCGCTGACGGCCGCCGAATACTTCGCCGTGGACAAGGGCGAGAAGGTGCTGGTGCTGCTGACCGACATGACCCTCTACGCCGACGCTCTGGCTATCGTGTCGAACCGTATGGACCAGATCCCCTCGAAGGACTCGATGCCCGGTTCGCTCTACTCGGACCTGGCGAAGATCTACGAGAAGGCCGTGCAGCTGCCCAATGGCGGATCGATCACCATCATCGCCGTGACGACTCTTTCGGGCGGCGACATCACCCATGCCATCCCCGACAACACGGGTTACATCACCGAGGGTCAGCTGTTCCTGCGCAACGACAGCGACACGGGTAAGGTGATCGTCGACCCGTTCCGCTCGCTTTCGCGTCTGAAGCAGCTGGTGATCGGCAAGAAGACCCGCGAGGATCACCCCCAGGTGATGAACGCCTGCGTGCGTCTGTTCGCCGATGCCGCCAACGCCAAGACCAAGCTGGAGAACGGTTTCGACCTGTCGGACTACGACGAGCGTTCGCTCAAGTTCGCCCACGACTACTCGGAGAAGCTGCTTTCGATCGACGTGAACATCGAGATCGACGAGATGCTCGACACGGCCTGGAAGCTCTTCGCCGACTACTTCTCGAAGGAGGAGGTAGCCATCAAGGCCGAACTGATCGCTAAATACTGGAAAGCATAAGGCGAATTTATGGCAATCAAATTTCAATATAACAAGACCTCGCTCGGCGAACTCGGCAAGCAGCTCAAGATGCGGCAGAAGGCGCTCCCTACCATCAAGAGTAAGGAGTCGGCCCTGCGCTCCGAGGTAAAGCGGGCGAAGGACTCCGCCGCAGACTACCGCGGGCAGCTGGAGCGTCTGAAGAGCTCCTACGACTATATGACGGCGCTGTGGGGAGAGTTTGATTGTGATCTGCTGCGAGTGAAGGACGTCCGGCTGGACGTGCAGAAAATCGCAGGCGTGCGCACGCCTGTCCTTCGGGATGTCGAATTCGAAGAGCGCGCTTACGACCTCTTCTCCTCGCCCGTCTGGTACGCCGAGGGGATCGAGATCCTCAAGCGCCTGGCCCAGCTGGGCATCGAGTTCGAGGTCTACAACCGAAAAATGGAGTTGTTGGACTATGCGCGACGCAAAACCACTCAGAAGGTGAACCTCTACGAAAAGGTGCAGATACCCGGGTACGAGGATGCCATACGTAAGATCAAACGCTTCATGGAGGACGAGGAGAACCTCTCCAAGTCGGCCCAGAAGATCGTGAAAACCAAACAACAGCAAGCCGGGGAGGGCGCCATGTTATGATAGCCAGAATGTCGAAATACGACTTTGTGCTCTATGCGGCACAGAGTGCGGACTTCATCGAACGCTTGCGCGGTCTGGGACTGGTCGACGTGACTACGACGGGCTGGGAGCCTTCGGAGGAGGAGCGGCAGGTGCTGCTCGACGTCGAGGGTTACGGCAAGGCCGTCGATTTCCTGAAGACGTGGAGCGAGCAGCCCGAACATGCCGCCCGCAAGGGCGAGCCCTACGCCTCGGGAGAGGAGGCTTACACCGCCTATTCGGCCGCTCAACAGCAGGCTGCCGCACTGCGTGCGGAGCTGGGTCGTCTGGAGAAGACGGCCGACGAACTGCGCCCCTGGGGGCCGTTTCCGGTCGATCAGATGCGGGCGCTGGCCGAGAGCGGCGTGGTGCTGCGCTTCTTCTCCGCTCCGACGAGCGATTTCGAAGCGCTCGCCGCCGAGGGGCTCGAAGAGGCCGTGCTGACCCCCATTAGGGAGTTGAACGGTTATACCTACTTCGTCATGACGGGCGGCAGGGACCTTTCGGTCGACGCCCAGGAGATGAAGTTTCCCACGATGGATATCCGCGAGGCCGAGCGTCGGATCGAGGCTTGCGAAGGCGAGCTGGCGGCGCTCGACGCCGAATTCGCCCGCGCCGCCGCATCCGCCGATCTGCTGGTGCAGCGTCAGGGCGAGCTGAAGGAGCGCCTGCAGGAGATGCAGGTGACCTCGACCGCTACCGCTGCGGCCGACGGCTCGCTGCTGATCCTCGAGGGCTGGGCCGAGACCGAGACATCGGCCCGGGTCGATGCCCTGCTGGAGGAATATCCCAACGTGATCTACCTCAAGAGCGACCCTACGCCCGAGGACGATACTCCCGTGAAGCTGAAGAACGGCTGGTTCGCCCGCGTGTTCGAGATGGTGGGAGACATGTATGCCCGTCCGAAGTACGGCACCATCGATCTCACCCCCTTCTTCGCGCCCTTCTACATGCTCTTCTTCGGCATCTGTCTCAACGATGCCGGTTACGGCCTGGTGCTTCTGGCGATGGGTCTCTACCTGCTGTGGAAAAACCGCGAGCCGGGCATGATGCGCCGGGCCGCCTGGTTCGCCACGCTGTGTGCCTCGGCCACGATCCTCTTCGGCGGATTCTGCGGCTCGTTCTTCGGAATGAACCTCGCCGAGTACTTCCCCTCGGTTCCCTTCTTCGATTTCCAGGGCAAGTTCTTCTCCATCGCGCTGGCGATCGGTATGGTGCAGATCCTCTTCGGTATGGCTATCAACGTGTGGGGCATCACCCGCGCCTTCGGCTTCAAGTACGCCTTCGGCGCGCTGGGCTGGCTGATCGTGCTGCTGGCGGGCTCCATCGCCGCCGGTCTGCCGATGCTGAATCCGGATTGGGTGATCCCGGGCTTCACCGCCTCGTCGCCCGCCTTCTACGCCGTAATCGGTCTGGGCATGGCGATGATGTTGCTGCTCAACACGCCGGGCAAGTTCCTCAATCCGCTGGTCAACGTAGGCTCGGGATTGTGGAACCTCTACAACAACATCACGGGTCTGTTGAGCGACGTGCTCTCCTACATCCGTCTGTTCGCCATCGGCCTGTCGGGCGGTGTGCTGGCACTGGTCTTCAACTCGCTGGCCGACGGCTTCGTGCCCGAGGGGGCGGGACTGGTGACGCGCATCCTCATCATGCTGCCCATCCTGCTGATCGGCCACGGCATCAACCTCTTCATGTCCACCATCTCGTCGTTCGTACACCCCATGCGTCTGACCTTCGTGGAGTTTTATAAGAATGCCGGTTTCGAAATGGCCTCGCGCTCGTTCGAACCGCTTCGCAAGATGAATCAAACAAACAAATAATAACAACAAAAACACATCTTAATTATGGAAACAACAGCATTGGTAATGGCCTACGTCGGCGTCGCTTTGATGGTAGGTCTGGCCGGTATCGCATCGGCCATCGGTACTTCGATCGCGGGTCAGGCCGCCGTGGGTGCCATGAAAAAGAACGGTTCGGCTTTCGGTAGCTACATGATCCTCTCGGCTCTTCCCGGTTCGCAGGGTCTCTACGGTTTCGTCTGCTTCTTCATGGTTCAGGGCTTCCTCGCCAGCCCCACGATGGTTCAGGGTGCCGCTGTTCTGGGTGCCGGTATCCTCGTAGGTATCGTGAACCTGGCTGCCGCCGTTTATCAGGCAAAGGTCTGCGCCAACGGTATCGCCGCTATCGGCAACGGTCACGACGTGATGGGTAAGACCCTGATTCTGGCCGCTTTCCCCGAGCTCTACGCCATTCTGACCGTAGCCGCTACGTTCCTCATCGCAGGTATCGTACGCTAATACGCCCCCGCACGGGGATGAAAAAGGCCGTCTGCATAAGCAGACGGCCTTTTTTCGATGGGTAAGGAACGATCGGATTTTCGGCTTCGGGTCTCGCGACCCGACGATTCAGTCCCGGTAGCGGTAGAGCTGGTCGCGCAGGCGGGGGGTGAAGCCCGCCTCGCGGATGGCGGTCCGGATGCCCTCCGCGTCGAAGCGGTTAGAGGCGCCGGCCGACGAGACGACGTGCTCCTCGATCATGATCGACCCCATGTCGTTCGCTCCGCCGTGCAGGGCGACCTGCGCCGTCTGTTTGCCCACGGTGAGCCAGGAGGCCTGGATGTTGGGGATGTTGTGCAGGACGATCCGGCTCAGGGCGATCAGGCGCAGGTACTCCGAAGCGGAGAATCGGGTCTCGACCCCCTGCCGCTCGAGCTCGGTGCCCGTCGAGCGGAAAATCCACGGAATGAAGGCGGTGAATCCCCGATGGCCGGCGGGTCGTCGGGCCTGCAGGTCGCGCAGCGTCAGCAGGTGCTCCACACGCTGGCGGGGCGTCTCGATATGGCCGTACATCATCGTGGCCGTCGAGGGAATGTCCAGCAGATGGGCTTCGTGCATCACCCGGAGCCACTCCCCGACCGAGGGCTTGGCGGGCGAGAGCCGTTTGCGCACCTCCGGCGCCAGAATCTCCGCACCGGCTCCGGGCAGGGTGTCCAGCCCGGCGGCGCGCAGCCGTCGGAGCGTCTCCAGCGTAGTCAGCGAGCTGATGCGGGCGATATGGCTCACCTCGGGAGCCCCCAGCGCATTGAGCCGCAGCGCCGGATAGCGGCTCTTCAGGTCGCGGAACAGGGCTTCGTAGAAGTCGATCTTCAGATCGGGGTGCAGCCCGCCCTGCAACAGCAGCTGGTCGCCGCCCAGCCGGAAAGTCTCCTCGATCTTGCGGTAGTACTCCTCGCGGGGAGTGATGAAGTGCTTCTCCGTCTGGTGAGGCTTGCAGTGGAAGTTGCAGAAGCGGCAGCCCGAAATGCAGACGTTCGTGACGTTGACGTTGCGGTCGATCTGCCAGGTGACGACCTGTGGGTCGGGAACCGTTTCGCGCCGCAGCCGGTCGGCCGTGGCAGCCAGCTCGAAGAGCGGCGCTTCGTCGTAGAGCCGCCACGCCTCGTCGGCCGTCAGGGGGGTGCGGTCGAGCGCCTTGCGATAGAGTTCGCGGAGCTTCATCGGCGTTTTTCCCGTTTGTCGACCAACTCGAAGTCGAGCGTGCGCTTGCGCAGATCGGTGTGTTTCACCCGGATGACGAGCGGGTCGCCCAGCGTGAAGCGACGTCCCGTGCGATGGCCGCAGATCTCGTAGCGTCCCTCGTCGAACTGGTAGAAGTCGCCCGACATGTCGCGCAGAAAGATCATGCCTTCGATATGGGTCTCTTCGAGCTCCACGTAGATGCCCCACTCGGTCAGCCCCGAGATGTGGCCCGGGAACTCCTGACCGATCTTGTCGCTCATGAACTCCACGGCCTTGTATTTGATCGAGGCGCGTTCGGCTTCTGCGGCCACGATCTCGCGTTCCGAGGCGTGCTCGCAGAGGGCTTCGTAGGCCTTCCGGTCGGCCGACTTGCCGCCGTCGAGGTAGCGGGCCAGCAGCCGGTGCACCATCATGTCGGGGTAGCGGCGGATGGGCGAGGTGAAGTGGGTGTAGCAGGGGAATGCCAACCCGTAGTGGCCGATGTTGTCCGTGGTGTAGTAGGCCTTGGACATGGACCGTACGGCCATCGTCGAGACGGCATTCTCCTCGGGCGTGCCCTTCACGGCCTTGAGCAGTTTGTTGATCTCCTTCGCGACGGCGCGGCCCTTCGAGGCGCGGAAAATGCGGCCGAAGCGGAGGATGAAGGTGCGGAAACGGTCCAGCTTCTCCTCGTTGGGGGCGTCGTGCACGCGGAAGACCATCGTGCGGGGAACCTTGCGACCGTTCTGAATCCGATGGGCGCAGTACTCCGCCACGCGGCGGTTAGCCAGCAGCATGAACTCCTCGACCAGCTGATTGGCCTCTTTCTGTACCTTGAAGTAGACCCCCACGGGCTTGCCCTTCTCGTCCAGCCGGAACTTCATCTCCTCGCGGTCGAAGGCTACGGCGCCGTGCTTGAAGCGTGCCGCGCGCATCCCCTGGGCCAGCCGGTGGAGGGTCAGCATCTCCTCGGCATAGGGTCCCTGTCCGCTCTCGATGACCTGCTGGGCCTCTTCGTAGGTGAAGCGGTGGTCGGAGTAGACGACCGTGCGGCCGAACCACTCCTCCAGTATCTCGAGGTTCTCGTTCATCGTGAAGACGGCCGAGAAGCAGCACTTCTCCTCGTGCGGCCGCAGCGAGCAGAGTTCGTTGCAGAGCCGTTCGGGCAGCATCGGTACGGTGCGGTCGACCAGGTAGACCGATGTGCCGCGCTCCTCCGCCTCGCAGTCGACGACCGAGCGGGGGGTGACGTAGTGGGTCACGTCGGCGATGTGTACGCCGATTTCCCACACCCCTTCGCGGAGCTTGCGCACCGACAGGGCGTCGTCGAAATCCTTGGCGTCCGCGGGGTCGATCGTGAAGGTCGTCACCGGACGGAAGTCGCGCCGCTCGGCGTAGTCCTTCTCGGTGAGCCGGCCAGGAATGGCTGCGGCGGCCTCCTCCACCTCCTTCTCGAAGCGGTAGGGCAGGTCGTATTCGGCCAGAATGGCGTGCATCTCCGTGTCGTTCTCGCCGCTCGGGCCCAGGTTGTCGATCAGCTCGCCCACGGGAGAGCGCGACCCCTCGGGCCAATCCTCGATCCGCACGACCAGCTTGTCCCCGTCGTGTACGTCGGGATAGAGCTTTCTCGGCAGGTAGATGTCCACGGCGATGCGGCGCGAGTCAACCCTTACGAAGATCGAGTGGCTGTCCGCCACGGCCGTGCCGACGTAGTTGCGGCGCGAACGCTCGACGATGGAGACGATCTCGCCCTCCTGCGTGCCGTTTTTCGAGACGTGCATCACGACCACCTCCACCTTGTCGCCGTCCAGGGCATTGGCCGCATTGCGCTGGTGGATGAAGATCTCCTGCTCCTGTCCCTCGACCTTCACGTAGACCGAGCCGCCGGAGGTCATCTGCGCAATGCCCGTCAGGCGGGGGCGCATCTGTCCGCTCAGGCGGTATTTGAAGCGGGCGCACTCCTCCACGGCCCCCTCTTCGAGCAGCCGTTGCAGGATATCGGCCGTTTCGCGGCGGCCTTCGCGCGTGTTGCCGCCCGAGGCGGAGGCGAGGTGCTTGAGGGAGAACTTGTTATTCGGAAATTCCCGCAGCAGATTCAGGATCACGGCCTGACGGTCGTTCGTCCGGCGGGGTTGTTTTTGTCTTTTTGTCATTGTTTCAGAAAATTTAAGGCCAGTCGCTTCATGAAGTCGATGCCTGTGTGTATGGCCCCCTCCCGGGGGGAGAATGAGGCGGTATGGGTGCGTCCGGCGCCGGGGCCCACCCCCAGCCGGTAGAAGAGCGCGGGGTAGCGGGTCGCGTACCATCCGAAATCCTCGGAGGTGGGACGCAGGGCGAGCGCTTCGGTTCCGTAGCCGAGCCGTTCGGCCAGCGCCGCGGCCTGTAGGGTCAGCCTGCGGTCGTTCACCACGCAGGGGTAGCCGGCGCGGATGTCGGGGACGATCTCTATCTCCTCGCTCCGGGACAGCTCGTCGCAGAGGCGCCCGATCCGCTCCTTCAGCGTGCGGCGGACCCGTTCGTCGAAGCAACGCATCGTCCCCTCCAGCCGCACCCGGTCGGGAATGACGTTCGTGGCGCCTTCGGCCTCTACCCGGCCCACCGACACGATCCGTTCGGCGCCGTTCAGCCGTGTGAGCCGCAGGATGAGCCGCGCGGCCGCCCGCACGGTGTCCTGCGTCTGCCGGCGCAGGGCGGCATGTCCGCCCCGTCCGCAGAGCGTGAAGCGGAGTTCGTCGTTGGCGGCCATGTATTTTCCGGGGCGGAATCCGAAGGTGCCCACGGGAAGATCGGGCTCCACGTGCTCCCCGACGACGGCCTGCACCCGATAGCCGCGGAACGGATCCTCGGCCAGCACGAGCGAGGCCCCGCCCGGGTTGCACTCCTCGCCGGGTTGGAAAAGCCCGAACAACGTGCCTTCGAAATCCCCCTCGCGCAGGGCGCACAACACGCCGTAGAGCACGGCGGCGTGCAGGTCGTGGCCGCAGGCGTGCATCACGCCCGGGTTTTCGGAGCTCCACGGCAGTCCCGTGCGCTCCTCGACGGGCAGCGCGTCGATGTCGGCGCGCAGGACGACGGCCCGGGTCCGGTCGCCCCGCCCTTCGATGCGGGCCAGGATGCCGGTGCCGGCTATCGGGTGCCAGGCGATGCCGGCTTCGGTCAGTGCGCGGCCGATGGTATCGGCCGTGCGGCGCTCCTCGAACGAGAGTTCGGGTCGGCGGTGCAGTTCGCGGCGGAGTTCAACGGGTGTCATCTCTGCGTTTTCTTTGGTTGTCAGAAGAGTTCGCGGGCGATTCGGATGATGTTGTCCGCCTTGCCCATGGGGTAGTAGTGCAGTACGGGTACGCCGGCCCGCATCAGCTCGCGGCTCTGGGCGATGGCCCACTCGGTGCCGATCTCCCGCACGGCTTTCGGATCGTCGGCGTGGCGCTCCACCTCCGCGACCAGCTCCGCTGGCAGGCGGCACCCGAACGTCTCGGGCAGGATGCGCAGGTGCCGGACCGTCGAGAGGGGTTTGATGCCCGGGATGATGGGCACCCCGATACCCGCCTCCCGACAGCGCTTCACGAAGTCGAAGAAGCGGCCGTTGTCGTAGAAGAGCTGCGTGACGATGTACTCCGCGCCGGCGTCGATCTTCGCCTTCAGGGCGGCGATGTCGGTCTCGGGCGACGCCGCCTCGGCATGGGTCTCGGGGTAGCCGGCCACCCCGATCGAGAAGCGGGAGTGGTGGCACTCCTCCACCTCGCCGTCGACGAATTCGCCCCGGTTCATCGCCGCGATCTGCCGCACCAGCCCCTCGGCGTGGGCGTGTCCCTGCGGATGGGGCATGAATACCCGTTCGTTCTGCGACCGGTCGCCTCGCAGGGCCAGCACGTTGTGCAGGTCGAGGAAGTCCATGTCGATCAGGGCGTCCTCGATGTCGTATTTCGACTGGCCGCCGCAGATCAGGTGGGGCACCACCTCCACCTTGTAGCGATCGCGGATGGCGGCCGAGATGCCCACCGTGCCCGGGCGGCGCCGGACGACGTGCCACTCCGTCGAGCCGTCGGGCCGCCGGGTCTGCTTGATCCCCTCGCGGTGGCAGGTGACGTTGATGTAGGCCGGATCGAACTCCATCAGGGGCTCGATGGCCTGGAAGACGCTCTGTTTGCTGTCGCCCTTCAGCGGCGGCAGCAGTTCGAAGGCGAATCGGGTGCGGCCCGAAACCCGTGCGCTGTTGATCAGATCGAGTACGTTCATGGCGCTATGCGTTGTTGGGCAGCAGGCGGCGGATCTCGTCGGGCGTCGTGCGGCGCCGTGCGGCGTAGTCCAGCAGCTGTTTCGTGTCGATGCGGCCCACCGAGAAGTAGTTGCCGTCGGAGAGCATCAGTCCGCACAGCGCCTCTCCGGGCGATATCATGTTGTTGTCGGTCAGCCGCATCCGGGTGAACTGCTCGACGTGCAGCAGATCGAAGAGGTCGCGCTTGAGGGCATGGTCGGGCGTGGCGGGGTAGCCGAACGCCATCCGCAGCCCCCGGTAGCCGCCCCGGATGATCTCCTGCGGCGTGAGCTTTTCGTCGGGGGCGTATCCCCACATCTCGTGCCGCACGAAGCGGTGCACCGTCTCGGCGAAGGCCTCGGTCAGCCGGTCGGCCAGCAGCTTCGCCATGATGGCGTTGTAGTCGTCGCCGTCGGCCTTGAAGCGCTCGACGAGTTCGTCGAGACCCACGCCGGCCGTCAGGGCGAAGCAGCCCACGTAGTCGGTGACCCCCTCTTTCCGGTCGGCGATGAAGTCCGAGAGGCAGAGGTGCTCCTCGCCCGCAGTCTGGTTGCGTAGCATGGGCAGCAGGTGTTCTTTTCCCTTCGGGTCGGTTACGATCAGGTCGTCCTTGTGGCTCACGGCGGGGAAAATGCCCGCCACGCCTTGCAGGGTCAGCAGTTTCTCCTCGCGGATCCGTTCGAGCAGCGATCGGGCGTCGTCGAAGAGCTTGCGGGCCTCTCCGCCGCGTTCGGGGTGGTCCAGTACTTCGGGATAGCGCCCCTTGATGCCCCAGGCCGGGAAGAAGAAGTTCCAGTCGATCAGCGGTTCGACGGCCGCGATTTCGAACTCCGAGAAGACGACCCGTCCCGTGTGGAGCGGAACGGCGATCTCGCTCGCCGGCTTGGCCCGACGCTCCTTGCGGGCCTCGACGATCGGCACCAGACTGCGCTGCTGCGTCTGCCGTTCGTATTCGCGGCGCAGCTCCTCCTGCCGCTCGCGCAGCGTGCGGACGTAGCTCTCGCTGTTCGGGCCCAGCAGTCCGGCCAGGATCCTGCAGTTGTCGCCGGCATTGGCGGCGTGGACGACGGGCCCCGAGTAGACCGGGGCGATCTTTACGGCCGTATGCAGCTCCGAGGTGGTGGCGCCGCCGATCACCACGGGAATCCGTGCGCCGCGCCGCTCCAGCTCCTCGCAGACGTGGATCATCTCCTCGAGCGAGGGGGTGATCAGGCCGCTCAATCCGATGGCGTCCACCCGCTTTTCGATCGCTTCGTCCGCGATGCGCTGCGGGTCGACCATTACGCCGAGGTCTTCGATCCGGTAGCCGTTGCAGGCCATCACCACCCCGACGATATTCTTGCCGATATCGTGCACGTCGCCCTTCACGGTAGCCAGCAGCACCTTTCCGGCGGAGCTCTTCTCCTGCCGGGTCTCCTGCCCGATGTAGGGGGTCAGCGCCGCGACGGCGCGTTTCATCACGCGGGCGGTCTTGACTACCTGGGGCAGGAACATCTTTCCGGCCCCGAACAGCTCGCCCACGCGCTCCATGGCGGGCATCAGCATCCGGTCGATCACCGCCATCGGCGACCCCGTTTCGCGATAAGCCTCCAGAGCGTCCTCCTCGATGTAGTCCGAAATGCCCTTCACCATCGCGTGGCCGATCCGCTCCTCGGGCGTCCCTTCGCGCCAGCTCTCCGTCACCGCGGCGGGCCGTTCGCCGGCCGTTTCGCGGATCTGCTGGGCATACTCCGAAAGGCGTTCCGCAGCGTCGGGCCGGCGGCACAGAATGACATCCTCCACCCGTTCCAGCAGGCCGGGTTCGATGGTGTCGTAGATCTGCAGCAGTTGCGGATTGACGATGCCCATGTCCATCCCGGCCGCGACGGCGTGATAGAGGAAGGCCGAGTGCATCGCCTCGCGCACGGCGTTGTTGCCCCGGAAGGCGAACGAGAGGTTGCTCACGCCGCCCGAGACCTTCGCGCCCGGGCAGTGCTCCTTGATCCAGCGGGTCGCCTCGATGAAGTCCAGTGCGTAGCGGTCGTGCGCCTCGATGCCCGTGGCGACGGCCAGCACGTTGGGATCGAATACGATGTCCTCGGCCGGAAATCCGTTCTCGGTCAGCAGCCGGTAGGCACGCTCCGCGACGGCGATCTTGCGGGCGTAGGTGTCGGCCTGCCCCTGCTCGTCGAAGAGCATCACCACGACGGCGGCCCCGCAGCGGTGCACCTCGCGGATGCGGGCCAGGAACTTCTCCTCGCCCTCCTTGAGCGAAAGGGAGTTCACCACGCTCTTGCCCTGCACGGCCCGCAGCCCTTCGGCCAGCACCTCCCACTTCGAGGAGTCGATCATCACCGGCACCCGGGCGATTTCGGGTTCGGAGGCGAGCAGGTTCAGAAACTGCCGCATCGCGCGGGGCCCGTCGATCAGTCCGTCGTCCATGCAGACGTCGATGATCTGGGCTCCGGCCTCCACCTGGGCGCGGGCCACCGACAACGCCTCTTCGTAGCGCTCCTCGCGGATCAGGCGGGCGAACTTGGCCGAGCCGGCCACGTTGGTCCGCTCGCCCACGTTCACGAAGTTGGCTTCGGGAACGACCGCCAGCGGCTCCAGTCCGCTCAGCATCGTCGCCCGGTGCCGTTCAGGCAGCGGGCGCGGGGCGTAGCGCCCGACGATCTTTCCCAGTTCGAAAATGTGTTCGGGGGTGGTGCCGCAGCATCCGCCCACGATATTCAGCAGACCCCGGCGCAGATACTCCTCCACGTCGTCGGCGAACATCTGCGGGGTCTCGTCGTATCCGCCCATCACGTTGGGCAGACCGGCGTTGGGGTGGGCCGAGATGCGCGTGTCGGCGATCGAGGCCAGCCGCTCCAGATGGGGCAGGAGCTGTTTGGCGCCGAATGCGCAGTTGAAGCCGACCGAAAGCAGGTCGGCATGCGATACGGAGGTGTAGAAGGCCTCCACGGTCTGCCCCGAGAGGGTGCGGCCGGCGTCGGCCAGCGTCCCCGAGAGCATCGTCGGGATCCGGTGTCCCCGCTCTTCGGCCAGCCGGTCGATGGCGTAGAGAGCGGCTTTGGCGTTGAGCGTGTCGAAGACGGTCTCCACGAGCAGCAGGTCGGCTCCGCCCTCCAGCAGGCCGCGGGCCTGGGCGTCGTAGGCCTCGACCAGCTCTTCGAAGGTCACCTCGCGGGCCGCGGGGTTCGATACGTCGGCCGACATCGAGGCCGTGCGGTTCGTGGGGCCCATCGATCCGGCCACGAAGCGAGGCTTCTGCGGATTGCGCGCCGTGAACCGGTCGGCCGCCTCGCGGGCGATGCGGGCGGCGGCGCACGACATTTCGCGGGCGTACTCCTCCAGTCCGTAATCCTTAAGCGACACGGCGTTGGCGTTGAACGAATCGGTCGTCACGATATCGGCTCCGGCCGTGAGGTATTTTTCGTGAATCTCGCGGATCACCTCCGGACGGGTCAGGGCCAGCAGGTCGTTGCACCCCTTCAGGCGGCCCGCCCATCCGGCGAACCGCTCGCCGCGGTAGTCCTCCTCCCCGAGGCCGTATCGTTGAATCATGGTGCCCAGGCCGCCGTCCAGCAGCAGGATGCGCTGCTCCAGCTCCTTGTAGATGTTTTTCGTTTCCACTTATCTTTCGTTGATCTCTATTTCGAAAATTCGGCTCCAGTTCTTGCCCGTCACGAAGATCCGCCCCGTAGCGGCGTCCCAGGCGATGCCGTTCAGTACGTCGGTCTCGGGCGTGCGCTCCTCTTCGGGCAGCAGGCCGCGCAGGTCGACGAGCCCCTCCACCACGCCGGTCGCAGGGTCGATGACGGCGATCCAGTCGGTCGTGTAGATGTTGGCCCAGATCTTTCCGTCGATCCACTCCAACTCGTTCAGCAACTCCAGGGGTTCGCCCTTGCAGGTCACCGTCACGCTCCCCTCGCGGCGGAAGGTGGCGGGGTCGATCCGGTAGATCGTGGCCGATCCGTTGCTCATGTAGAGCTTTTCGCCGTCGGTGGTCAGTCCCCAGCCTTCGCCGGCGTAGCGGGCCGAACGGGTCTCGCGGCCCGTGGCGGCGTCGTAGATGTGGACGGTGTTCGAGGTCCAGGTGAGCTGGAAGATCTCCCCGTTCAGCCGGGTGATCCCCTCGCCGAACTCGCTCGGCTTCAGCCGGGCGATGATGCGGGTGCGGCCCGTGGCGAGGTCGGTCTCCTGCAGCACCGACTTGCCGTTCTGCCCGGTTCCTTCGAGCAGTTTGCCGTCGACGAACTGCAACCCCTGGGTGTAGCTCTCCGTCGAGTGGGGATAGCTTTGCCGGACCGTGTAGCCGTAGTAGCGGGGTTCGACGATTGTCGGCTGGGCGGCTGCTGGGCGCTGCGTCCGGTTGCCGCAGGCGACGGCCGCGATGCCGGCCAGAATCAGAGTGAAGAATTTTCGCATGTTTCGTAATGAAAATATTCCTACAAAGATACATATATATATCGAGAAAAGAAAATCGACAGCCCGAAACCGCCGGAAAAAGCCCCCGGAGGTAGGATATCCCGCAAGAATTTTCTATCTTTATGGCAAATTACCAATACCGAACGTATGAAAAGAGGATTTTTACTGTTGTGGATGCTGGCGCTCGTCGTGTCGGGCGTATCGGCGCAATCCGTCGAAGAGCGTCTGACCGCGCTGGCCGGGGTCGAGGAGGTGAAGCCGCTCCCGTCCGGCGAGTTCGAGGCCAAGTACGAGGTGATGCTGCGGCAGCCGCTCGACTTGCGCGATCCCGGAGCGGGTTCGTTCCTACAGCGGGTGATTGTGATGCACGCGGGCTGCGACCGTCCCACGATGCTCATCACGCAGGGCTACGGCGCCGGGTTCGCCCTGCGCGAGAACTACCGCGAGGAGATCTCGCGGCTGTTCGACATGAACATGGTCTTCGTCGAGCACCGCTATTTCGATAGGTCGATGCCCGAGCCCTGCGACTGGCAGTATCTCACGGCCCGCAACTCGGCCGACGACCTGCATGCCATCCGCCGCCTCTTCGATTCGCTCTATCCCGGCAAGTGGCTCGCCTCGGGCATCAGCAAGGGTGGCACGACGACCATGCTCTACGCCACCTTCTATCCCGGCGATGTGGATATTTACGTCCCCTATGTCGGTCCGGTCTGCACCTCGCGCGAGGACAAGCGCTTCGCCCCCTTCTTCGCCCGGATCTCCACGCCCGAAGACCGGGCGGCCGTAGAGGCTTTCCAGCGGACGCTGCTCGAACGCCGTGCGGAGCTGGCACCCCTCTTCGAGGCCTTCTGCCGCGAGCAGAACCTGAAGTTCCGCCTGCCGATAGAGGAGATTTACGACTATTGCGTGCTGGAGTTCTCGTTCGCCTTCTGGCAGTGGGGACCGGGCATCGAGACCATCCCCGCCTCCGATGCGCCGGCCGGCGACGTGATGGACTACTGGTTCTCCTGCGCGGGTCCCGACTACTTCGCCGAGGAGGGCGCCAACGCCTCGTTCTTCGTGCAGGCGGCCAAAGAGCTCGGCTACTATCCCTATGATCCGAAGCCTTTCCGGGGGCTGCTGACTCTGAAGACGACCCGCGACTACCTGCGCCGCATCTTCATTCCCGAGGAGTTGCGCCGGGTGAAGTTCGACAGGACGCTCTGCCGCAAGATGACGAAATATCTCCGTCGCAACGATCCGAAGATGCTGCTCGTCTACGGAGGCACCGATCCCTGGACCGCTCCCGGTGCGGGGTGGGTGGCCGATCTGAAAAAGGAGAACATGAAGGTCTACGTGCAGCCTGGCGGCAGCCACCGCACCCGAATCGCCACGCTCCCCGACTCGCTGCGCGACGATGCCGTCGAAACCCTGCGCCGCTGGCTGGAGGATTGACAATCTCCTTCCCTATTCATCTTGTCATTCCGAGCTGAGCCGAAATCGAAGAATCTCGACGGTCGTATCAGCATGAACCCGTACGACCAGCAAGGGTGAATGCCCCGGTAAGTAGAGACCTTTCGACTTCGTGGCAAAACCCCTCCGCTCAAGGTGACGAATAGATCGAAGCCCCGGAATGTTTCATACATTCCGGGGCTTCGGTATCGGGGAGAAAGGCTATTCGACCGAAGCGGTGTCGGGCAGCAGGAGCGAATCGCCCTTGTCGCCGAAGTCGTAGAGCTCCTCGTCGTAGTAGCCCAGCGAGCGGTAGTACTCGTTCAGGTCGCGGCCCAGCTCCCGGCGGTCGGCATAGGCCACCAGCTTGTAGATCATCTCCAGCGACTCCAGCTTCTCGATCAGCACGTTTTCGACCAGCTTGCCCTGCACCCCTTCGAAGCCCAGGTAGTAGTCGATGTACTCCATCAGGTTCTGGGCGTATTCGCGCGTGAGGGCGTCGCCCTTTTCGTTTTCGCCCATGGCGTAGTAGGCCTCGATGAAGGGGTAGGTGTTGGCCTCCGTGAAGCGGATCTTCGAGGTGGGCAGACGCTTCAACCCCTCGTCCAGCAGTTCGAGCGCCTTCTCCTTGTCGTTGCGCAGCAGGAACGCCTTCGCCGCGCGGGCGAAACTTTCGCGGGTGCGCGATGCGGAGAGGTTGTACTGGATGAAGTTGTCCACGTAGACCTTCGGGTCGGACAGATTGCCGTAGCGGAAGGTATCCATGAGAAGCGGATATACGTAGTCGGGGTCTATGCGGCCGATCTCCCATGCGCTTTCATACGGGGTCAGGATCGGCACGAAGCGGTAGCCGTAGCCGTCGAACTGGAGGTAGTCCATCAGCGAGGGGGTCGAGGAGCCGTCGGCCGCGCGCTGTTTCGAGCTCAGTCCCTGCAGGATGTAGGGCTGGGTGAAGTAGATCGGTCGTTTCCAGTCGAAGTGGGCCAGCAGGTCGAGCAGCATCAGCTCGCTCTTGTTGATCGACCGTTTGTTGATCTGGAAATAGACCGTGTCGACCATTAGGTCGGCATCTTCGGGCTTCACGATGCCCGACTTCAGGGCGTTCTCCTTGTCGACCGGCAGGGCGAAGAGCTTGGCCGGGAGGAAATCGGTCGAGGTGCCGTCGATCAGGGGCACCTGCGTGCGGGGATCGTCGTTGAGGATGAAGCGCATGGCCTCCTTGAGCTCCAGCGGACGGTCGATCAGCGGGTCGACCAGCACGATGTCGTTGGCATAGGTGTACTTGCGGCGCGGCAGCGAGAAGGGCACGCCGTCGGCGTCGTTGGCCTTGAGCTTCATCTCGTCGATGTACCACTCGCCGCCCAGATAGCTGGTGTTCATGATCCGCACGTCGGGACGTACGCCGTCCACCTCCTGATTGAACCAGAGAGGGAAGGTGTCGTTGTCGCCGTAGTTCAGGATGATGGAGTTCGGCAGCGTGGACTGGAGGTAGTTCCAGCCGATATCGCGGGCCATCGTGCGGCCCGAGCGGTCGTGGTCGTCCCAGTTCTCGGCGCAGAGAATGGCCGGAACGCTGAGGGAGACGAGGGTGGCGGCCAGCGCCACGGTGCGGTTGTCGCGGCGGGCGAGCCGGGCCAGTGCGTCGCGCAGGGCCATCGTGCCCAGACCGATCCAGATCGAGAAGGCGTAGAACGATCCGGCGTATACGTAGTCGCGCTCGCGGGGTTCGTTGGGCGAGGTGTTGAAATAGACCACCAGCGCGATGCCCATCATGACGAAGAGCCACATCGTGACGGCGAAGTTGCGCTGGTCGCGGTTCAGCTGATAGATCAGGCCGATCAGCCCCAGCAGGAAGGGGAGGAAGTAGTAGGCGTTCCGGCCCCGGTTTTCGGCGATCTCGCGGGGCAGCACCTCCTCGCTCTGCGGGCCGATGTAGAGGGCGTCGAGCTTGTCGAATCCCGAGCGCCAGTTACCGTCGAGAATGGTCTCGTGCAGGGCCTGTATGTCGCTCTGGCGGCCTACGAAATTCCACAGGAAGTAGCGCCAGTACATGTAGTTGAGCTGGTAGTTGAGGAAAAAGTTCAGGTTCTCCAGGAACGTGGGCTCGGTGACGCTGCGGTTCTGCTCGCCGTCGTTGTAGCGCACCGTGCGGCCGTAGTCGAGCACGGTCTCGTAGCGGGGGCGTCCCTGCGCGTCGCGCTCGACCTCGCCCTGCTCGTTGCGTACCGGCTGCTCCTTGACGCGGTAGGCCGCCCAGGGCTTGTAGTCGCGGTCCGAATAGCGGCTGTCCCACATGCGGGGGAAGAGGTGCATGAACTGCGGGTCGTGGAGCGTCGAGGTGATGACCTCGGCCGGCTTGTACTTGCCGTCCTCGTCCAGATAGTAGACCGTCTTGGTGTTGTAGTCGGTGGCGGGTGCCGAGTAATAGGCGCCGTAGAGCAGCGGACGCTGGCCGTACTGGTCGCGGTTGAGCAGGCTCAGCAGGGCGTGCGGATTGCTCGGGTTGTTGCTGTTCATGGGCGGGTTCGCGGCGGCCCGGATAGTCACCGATGCGTAGGAGGAGTAGCCGACCAGAATCAGCGTCGTGCAGAGCAGCAGGATGTTGGCGGTCGCCAGTCCGCGCCGGTGGGTGTACCACACGCTCCAGCCCAGCGCCCCGAACAGAGCCAGGCAGAAGAGCACCATGCCCAGGTTGACGGGCAGCCCCAGCACGTTGACGAAGAAAAGGTCGACCATCGCGCCGAAGTAGACCGTGTAGGGGATGATGAATCCGTTGATGAAGAGCAGGATGGCTCCCGATGCGAGCGAGGCGTAGAAGATGCCCCGCCAGGTGATCCGCTTCGTGCGGCGGAAGTAGTAGATGAACACCAGGGCCGGGATGGTAAGCAGGTTGAGGATATGGATGCCGATCGACAGCCCCATCAGATAGGCGATCAGCACGATCCAGCGCAGGGAGTGGGGTTCGTCGGCCTGCTCCTCCCACTTCAGCATGAGCCATACGACCAGAGCGGTGAACATCGACGACTGGGCGTAGACCTCGCCTTCGACAGCCGAGAACCAGAAGGTGTCAGTGAAGGTGTAGGCCAGCGCCCCTACGATGCCGGCACCCAGCACGGCCCATGTCTCGGGTACGGTGAGCTGGCGCTCGCCGCGGGTGTAGAGCCGGCGGCCCATGTGGGTGATCGTCCAGAAGAGGAACAGGATGCAGAAGGCCGAGGCCAGACAGTTCAGGGCGTTGACCGCATGGGGCACGTAGTGGGTCGAGGGGGCCAGGATGGTAGCCAGGCGCGAGAGCAGCATGAAGAGCGGCGCCCCGGGCGGGTGTCCCACCTCCAGCTTGTAGGAGGTGGCGATGAATTCGGAGCAGTCCCAGAGACTCGACGAGGGCTCCATCGTCGCCAGATAGACTGCGGCCGAGAGGGCGAACACCGCCCAACCGACCCGGTTGTTCCATTTCTTGAAATCCATATTTGCGTTTCGTTTGTTTCCGATTGACCTGCAAAAGTAACAAAATAACGACAAACGGCAACGCCTATTTCGGAAAGAGAGCCGTTTTTGGCGAAAAGCGCTCCTTTTCTGCGCCGATCTTTGGATTTTTGTCCGGAAAAACGTATATTGACCGCTCAAATCTAATGCCTTATGAAAAGAACATGGTTAACGCTGACGGCGGCGCTTGCGCTTTTCGTCCTGCCGACGGGCTGTTCGCAGGACGAACTTCCCGCGCCCGCTCCCGTCAGGCCGGTGGAATTCCCCGATCCGGAGCCCGAACCCGATCCCGACACGATACCCGACACGACGTTCGATCCCGATTACGAGTCCTCCGACTTTTCGGAGGACGGCAAGGCGGTCCTTCTCCAGCGGGCGACCGAGGGGCGCGGCATCGATATCGTGCTGATGGGCGACGCCTTCAGCGACCGCCTGGTGGCGAACGGGGTCTACATGCAAAAGATGCGGCAGGCGGCGGACGCCTTCTTCTCCGAGGAGCCCTACCGGTCATTCCGTCACCTGTTCAACGTCTTCGCCGTAAAGGCCGTGTCGCGGCACGAGGCGGTGTCGGAGAGGCACAGTACGGCGCTCGGGGTGTCGTTCGGCGAGGGGAGGGACATCCGGGGAAATGTGGGCGTCGTGCTCGACTATGCCCGGCGGGTGCCCTCGCTGCGCAACAGCACCGGCCGGCTGGATGAGCTGCTGGTCGTGGTGATCGTCAACCAAGTCCGCTGGGCGGGTACCTGCCACATGTGGGGGCCCAAGGCGTTGTCCGACGCGTCGTCGCCGCTCGAAGGGGACTACGGCCGCGGATTCTCCATCGCATACTGTGCCTATGCCGACGTGGAGGATTGGATTTACGTGGTAATCCACGAAGCGGCGGGGCACGGGTTCGCCAAACTGGCGGACGAGTATATCGAGCCCGGATATACGACGGCGATCCCCGATGACAGGCGCACGACGCAGATCAGGCGTCAGCAATACGGTTACAGTCGCAACGTCGATTACCGGGGCGACCGGACGCAGTGCGCCTGGTCGCGCTATCTGGACGATCCGCGCTACGCGGAGTCCGACCTGGGCTACTACGAAGGGGGCGACGGTTATCCCTACGGGGTGTGGCGCTCCTCGCATCGGAGCCTGATGCGGCAATACGACGCGGGCGGGTTCAACCCCGTCAGCCGCGAGGCGATCTACCGCCGCATCCACAAGCTCGCCTATGGCGAGGGGTGGGTGTTCGACTACGAGACTTTCGCGGCTTTCGACGCTCCGAACCGCCGCCGGGCCGCTACGCGGGTGCTCCGTCCGCAGCCGTCCGACCGGCTCCCGCTGCCCGCTCCGCAGTGGATCGACCGCTCCCGGCCGCTGCTTTGATTTTTGAGAATCTTTTGTTAATTTTGCCGAAAATTACAGCCATTATGGAGACGACGAAAATATCCCTTTACAATACGCTCACCCGCCGCAAGGAGGAGTTCGAACCCCTGACCCCCGGCCGGGTCGGCATGTATGTCTGCGGACCCACGGTCTACGGCGACCCCCACCTGGGACACGCCCGCCCGGCCGTGACCTTCGACCTGCTGTTCCGCTATCTGCGTTCGCTGGGCTACAAGGTGCGCTACGTGCGCAACATCACCGACGTGGGTCATCTGGAGCACGATGCCGATCAGGGCGAGGACAAGATCGCCAAGAAGGCGCGGCTGGAGCAGCTGGAGCCGATGGAGGTGGCCCACTACTACACGGAGCGCTATCACCGGGCGATGGATGAGCTCAACGTCCTCTCCCCCTCGATCGAGCCCCACGCCTCGGGCCATATCATCGAGCAGATCGAGTTCGTGAAACGGATTCTCGATGCCGGCTTCGCCTACGAATCGAACGGCTCGATCTATTTCGACGTCGAGGCCTATAACCGCAAACACGACTACGGACGTCTTTCGGGCCGCAACCTGGACGACATCCTCACCAATACCCGCGAGCTGGACGGCCAGAGCGACAAGCGCCGCTCGTTCGACTTCGCCCTCTGGAAGAAGGCGTCGCCCGAGCATATCATGCGCTGGCCCTCGCCCTGGAGCGACGGATTCCCCGGCTGGCACATGGAGTGCTCGGCCATGAGCACCAAGTATCTGGGCGAGCGCTTCGACATCCATGGCGGCGGCATGGACCTGATGTTCCCCCACCATGAGTGCGAGATCGCGCAGTCGACCGCCGCGCTGGGCCACGACTCGGCCAAGTACTGGGTGCACAACAACATGATTACGATCAACGGCCAGAAGATGGGCAAGTCGCTGGGCAACTTCATCACCCTGGAGGAGCTCTTCACTGGTTCGCACAAGCTGTTGGCGCAGGCCTACTCGCCCATGACGATCCGTTTCTTCGTGCTGCAGGCCCACTACCGCTCGACGCTCGACTTCTCGAACGAGGCGCTGCAGGCCGCCGAAAAGGGGCTCGACCGTCTGATGAAGGGGGTCGAGACGCTGGCGAAGATCGGATCCGCGGCCGCCTCGACGGTCGATCCCGCGGAGCTGGAGCGTCGCTGCGCCGCCGCTATGGCCGACGACCTGAACTCGCCGATGGTGATCTCCGCCCTCTTCGACTGGGTGCGCATCATCAACCAGCTGGCCGACGGGCAGCAGACCCTCGCGGCCGACGATCTGGAGCGCCTGCGGGCTACGGTGCACCGTTACGTCTTCGACGTGCTGGGGCTCAAGGACGAGAAGGCGGCCGGAGCGCAGGGCGGCCGGGATCTGGTGACCCCGCTGGTCAATCTGCTGCTCGACCAGCGCATGAAGGCGAAGGCCGACCGCGACTGGGCCACGTCGGATCGCATCCGCGACGAACTGACGGCCATCGGCATTCGTGTCAAGGACCGCAAGGACGGATACGACTGGGAACTGGAGTAGGACGCGCAATTCGCTGGAATCTATGGTACTTGCAGAACAGATCAAGGAGGCTGCGGCACGCTGCCGCGAGCTGGCCCGATGTCTGAATATCGAACAGAAGCGCATCGATCTGCGCAACGAGGAGGAGAAGACCCAGGAGCCCGACTTCTGGGAGGACCCCGAACGGGCCCGCGTCCAGTTGCAGAAGGTTTCGGGCATCAAGGTGTGGATCGAGGATTACGAGCGGATCGCCAAGGAGGTGGAGGATCTGGAGCTGATGCCCGACTTCGTGAAGGAGGGGGTTTCGACCGAGGCGGAGCTCGACGAACTCTATGCCGCGGCGATGGAGCACATCGAGCAGCTGGAGCTTCGCAACATGCTGCGCCGCGACGAGGACAAGCTGGGCGCCATTCTCGACATCAACGCCGGAGCAGGAGGCACCGAGGCGCTGGACTGGGCCTCCATGCTGCTGCGCATGTACACCCGCTGGGCCGAGGCGCACGGCTACCGGGTCAAGACGCTCGACTATCAGGCCGGCGACGAGGTGGGGGTCAAGTCCTGCACCCTCGAGATCGAGGGCGAGTACGCCTACGGTTATCTCAAGAGCGAGAACGGCGTGCACCGCATGGTGCGTCTCTCGCCGTTCAACGCCAACAACAAGCGGCAGACCACCTTCGCGTCGGTCTTCGTATCGCCCGCCATCGACGACACGATCGAGATCACGGTGAACCCCTCGGACATCGAATGGGATACGTTCCGCTCGTCGGGCGCCGGCGGTCAGAACGTCAACAAGGTCGAGACGGCCGTCCGCCTGCGCTACCACGGCAAGGATGCCGACACGGGCGAGCCGGTGGAGTACCTGATCGAGAACATGGAGACCCGTTCGCAGCTGATGAACCGGGAGAATGCCATGCGCATCCTCAAGTCGAAGCTCTATCAGCGCGAGCTGGATAAGCGCATGGCGACCCAGCAGGCGCTGGAAGCTACGAAGAAGCGCATCGAGTGGGGCTCGCAGATCCGCTCCTACGTCTTCGACGACCGCCGCGTGAAGGACCACCGCACCAATGTGCAGACCTCGGCCGTCGAGTCGGTGATGGACGGCGATATCGACCTCTTCATCAAGGCCTACCTGATGGAGACCGGCGGCGGGGAGTAACGTGACTTAAATCCGCATTATAGGGAGTGGAGCGTGCATTCTTTCGGGAATGCACGGATTTTACATATATTTGCCTTATGGGACGACTGATTTTTTTCGTATTGAGTTTTCTGACGGCGGTGACGGACTGCCGGGGACAGCGGCCTGAGTCGGCGGAGATTCGGGTGGGGGCAGCCGATACGGCCGCCTACTATCCGCTGCTGGAGGGGCGTCGGGTCGCCCTGCTGGCTAACCATACGCCCGTGGTGGACGGAGAGCATCTGGTGGACCGGTTGTACGGCCGGGGTTTCCGGGTCACGGGGATCTTCTCGCCCGAGCACGGATTCCGCGGTACGGCCGATGCGGGCGAGCGGGTCCGCAGTTCGACCGACGAGCGGACCGGGATTCCGATCCGTTCGCTCTACGACGGGCGGACGCTGCGCCCGTCGGATGAGGCGATGCGTTCGTTCGACGTGCTGGTGGTCGACATGCAGGATGTGGGGGTGCGTTTCTACACCTATTATATATCCATGCTGCGGATGATGGATGCCTGCGCCGATTTCGATCGTACGGTCGTGGTGCTCGACCGGCCCAATCCGCACGGGGACGAGGTGGACGGTCCGCTGCTGGATCTGAAATACAAGTCGGGGGTCGGGGCACTGCCGATTCCCGTGCTGCACGGCCTGACGATGGGCGAGATCGCCCGCATGTCGGTCGGCGAAGGGTGGGCGAAACCCTGCCGGCTGACGGTGGTGCCCTGCCGGAACTATACGCATGCGACTCCGTACCGGCTTCCGGTTCCGCCGTCGCCCAACCTGCCGACCGACCGCTCGGTCGAGCTTTATCCCTCGCTCTGCCTCTTCGAGGGGACGGTGCTGAGCGTCGGCCGCGGTACGGACCGCCCCTTCGAGTGCTTCGGCCATCCCGATCTGCTGAACCGGCCCGGTTACGATCACCGCTTCACGCCCCGTGCGACGGCCGGAGCCCGGTCGCCCCTGCTGGAGGGGGAGCTGTGCGGCGGGCTTGACCTGCGCGGGGCGGGTACGGCGCCGCGCGGCCTTTCGTTGAGGTGGCTCGTGGAGGCTTTCCGGGAGATGGACCGGGGCGAAGCCTTCTTCACGCCGATGTTCGAGAAGCTGATCGGGGTCGGATACGTGCGGTGCATGATTCTTGAAGGGGCCTCTGCAGAGGAGATCGAGGCTCGCTGGCGCGACGATGCGGCGCGGTTCCGCGAGCGCCGCCGCCCCTACCTGCTCTACGACGAGTGACGATTCTCGACCGTAAGGACAGAAAATCGGAAATAATTGCTACCTTTGCTCCGGATGCCGTGAGGCATCCGTTTATTTAAAAAATTACGAACGATGAAACGACAATTTTTTCTTCTGCGGATCGTCGCTTTGCTCGCCGGTTTCGCTTCGGTCGCTTGCAGCAGCAACGACGAACCCGTAATGCCGCCGGTCGATCCGGTTGATCCGGTCGGTCCGTCTCTTTTCGAAATCTCGGTATCCGACATCTCGGCTGTGGGTGTAACCATCGGCATCTCGCCGGCGGACAAGCAGTCGACCTACTATTGGGATGTGCTCGATGACAACGACTTCAGTGTCATGGAGCGCAACGGAGTGAACGACTATCTCCAGTGGTTCCTCGAGGAGCGCCTGATGGGTGAGTTCGGCTACTCCTTCACCGAAGCGGTCAAGATGATGACTTCGTCCGGCGACGAGGATTACGAGATGTCCGGACTGGAGCCTGGAACGAAGTATCACGTGATCGCCGTAGGCATCAACTCCGAGGCATACGCCACGACCGAGGTGGTCTCGAAAGAGTTCACCACGCTGGCACCCGTCTCTTCGGACAACACCTTCAGCATCGAGGTGTCGGACGTGGGTCACACCAGCGCCCGCATCGCCGTGGAGACTGCGAACGCTGACCCCTATTTTCTGGACATTCGTCCCGTGGGCATCGACGAGGGGTTGACCGACGCAGAGTACGCCCGTTATCTGATCGACCTCTACACCTCGTGGGGCGGCCTTCCCGAGCGCTGCCATGCGGGCGACAAGACCATTTCCAATACGGAGATGGACGCGGAGCTGAAGCCCGGCTGGAAATACGAGGTGATCGCCTTCGGATATCAGGACGGCATGATTACGACGGACGTGACGCGCGTGCCGATGGAGACGCTCTCCGGCGGCGACCCTGCCTCCTGCAGCTTTGCGTTCGACTATACGCTGGCAGCCTACACCTACTCCAATTTCGTCACGACTCCTTCCGAGCCGCTGGCCGTCTATGTCTCCGACGTGATCGAGGAGAGCCTCTACCAGCATTATCTGGACTTTTACGGCGGTGACCGGGAGCAGGTGATGAATGCCGTGTTGAAGAGCATGGTCGACTTTTATGCGGAAGATTTCCACTCGCGTGTCGAGACCGTGGAGGCTATCGCACAGGTCGGAGAGACGAATTTCGACATGAATCTCACGCCCGATACCGAGTATCGGATGTGGGCGGTCTGTGTCGATCAGTACGGTCAGGCGGCCGCGCCCTTTGCGGTGGGCGAGCCTTTCCGCTCGCTCAAGCAGGAGCCCTCGACGGCCGGAATCGCCCTGAAGGAGTATCATTGGTACGATGGCGACGCCCTCTACGAGGCCGAACCCGAGACCTTCGCTTCGGCCCGCGGCTATGCCGTGCTGGCCGTGCTGGCGGAGCCGACGGCCGATGCCGCACACTGGTATCTCTACTCGTTCCTGGGTGATTTGACCGGCAGCAGCGACCGCAACGTCATCAACAATCTGGTGGGAATGGGTGACTCGTCGAAGGATCAGACCGAGATGCTGATCATCTGCTACTGGGGCGAGAATACGATTTGCGGTGTGGCGCAGGACGCTGCAGGCAATTACGGACCGATTCTGCGCGAAGTGGTCGATCTGACGAAGGAGGGGGCTTCTCCCGTCCCGTCGGATTTCCGGGCGAAGACGCTCAAGTCCCCGCGCCGTATCGCCGATCTTACGGAAAGAGCTCGTCGATAGGTACGTAGAAATCCTGTTACGTTTCGGGGTCCGGCCGTCAAACAGCCGGACCCCGGAATTTTTTTGTGGAAAAATTCCGGTTGCGATTCGTATGCGAATGCCCGGTTTCGGTTTCGGATTGAAAGCGGAAAGGGCGGATCGGCGCTGCAAATCGTCGTTTTTTCTTCATAAGGAGGGTGGTGGAATCGAAAAGAATCGGGAGAAAGCGAGGTAAAATAAAAATAATATTATAAATTTGTGAAATGAAACTTATCGAATCGGGTGAGGTTGGCCTTGCGACAGGGATCCGATGAGGAAGAAAGAGTGTCTTATTAAAAAAGTTGAGAAAATGAAAAGATTTTGGATGGCCTTCGCCGCATTCGCATTGATCGCTGCCGCTCTGCCTTCGTGCAGTTCCAATGACGAGCCTACCCCCCCCACCAGGAGGTTCCCGTAAACCCTGAACCGGGTCCGGAGAATGAGGCTTTCACGGTTACCGCTTCGAACATTACCGCTACCGATTTCGCGCTGTCGGTGAAGCCGAACAGCTACACTGGCAACTACTATGTGGGTATCGTTCCCGCCGCCGTAACCGCCGAGCTTACGGGCAGCGAGATCGCCAAGGCGCTGGTCGAGCAGGATCTCAGCGATGGTATCGATCTGGGTGCCGTCGACAACGAGTATATCTATAAGGGTGCCGCCACGATTCCCAGCCTGCGTAGTCTGTGGATGTTCTCGGCCGGCTCCGAGGTCGCTGTCGTCGTCTTCGGCCTCTCCGCTTCGGGCGAGATCCTGACGGACGTGGTCGTCGAGACCGTCCAGCTGCTGCCGCTGGCCGAGTCCGACTTCGTGCTCTCTTTGGGTCAGGTTACCTCGACGACTGCGGAGGTCTCCGTGACCGGCACTCCCGGATCGTCGTTCTATATCGGTTTGTTCACCACCGAGGCCATCTCGTCGATCGACAAGAATGATCTGGCCGATGTCATCATCTCCACCTTCGGCGAAAATATGCTGAAAAGCGTATATACCCTTCCGGAGGATCAGGATACGGGCCGCATCTCCTTCAGCGGTTTGTCGGCATCGACGAGCTTCACGTTTGTTCTGTTCGGATTCGACAAGGAGAAACTCGAGGTAGTTTCGGCTACCCAGACCCAGACCTTTACTACGCCTGCCGGCGGTGATACGCCCGTCAATCCTGGCAACTACGCTTTCGGTACCATTACGCTCAGCAACCCGACGAATTCGTCGGTCGATATGGAGATCGTTCCCGCCGATGCGACGAAGCCCTACACGATCATGGTGGAGTATGCCGACTATGTCGATCAGTTCGCTTCGGATGCCCAACTCTTCTCCGAGGATCTGGCTTTCTACTATGACTACATGTCCTCTCAGAATATTACCGGAATGACGGTTTACCAGCTCTTCGATCAGAATGATCTGCTCTATACCGGTTCGGTCAAGGGGTCTTACGGCGAACTGGAACCCGGTACCCGCTACTGCGCCTATGCCTACTACATGAATGCTGAGGAGACGCTGGACGGCGATATCGCGAAGGCCTACTTCACGACGACCGGAACGGCTGCCGCTTCGGTGAAGGCTGTCCGCTCGGTGCGTCGCAACTATGTCGAGCGTCCGTTCCAGGTTCCCGCCGTGCTGGGTGCCGCCGCTTCGTGCAATGCCGTGCTGGCTCCCGCTTTCGGCAAGGTACGCTAAACCGAATTCAGGCAACGAAAATGAGGGCTGTCCTTCGGGACGGCCCTTTTTTTGTAACTCCGGGCGATACGGGCGTACCCGCATGTCACCCCGAGCCTGCCGAGGGGGCTCGACGGTCGTACGGGCATGAACTCGTGCGGGTCGCAATGGTGAATGCTCCGTCAAGTCGAGATGTTTCGACTTCGGGGCTGGTCGCCCCTTCGCTCAACATGACAGACACAGAACAATCGTGCATCGTGAATTGTGCATTGTGAATTGCTCTGTCACCCCGAGCGAAGCCGAGGGGTCTCGACGGTCGGATCGGCGTGAACCGGTGCGAACCGCAGGAAAATGGTCCGGCGGAAAAGCGAACGGGCGGCTGTCCGAAGACAACCGCCCGTGCACTATCATCGTCCGACGATTACTCTGCGGGAGAGATCGCCTCGCTGGGGCAAACGCCTGCGCAGGTGCCGCAGTCGATGCACTTGTCAGCGTCGATAACATAGATGTCGCCAGCCGAGATAGCCTCTACCGGGCACTCGCCGATGCAGGTACCGCAGGCAACACAAGCGTCAGAAATTTTGTAAGCCATAGTTTTAATTTTTAAGTTTGTAAAGTATGTGATGCAAATATAGGCAATTATTCGATAATATCAAAACCCGTGTAGGGAATCAGCACCTCGGGAATGCGGATTCCCTCGGGGGTCTGGTTGTTCTCCAGCAGGGCGGCGACGATGCGGGGCAGGGCCAGCGACGAACCGTTGAGCGTGTGGGCCAGTCGGGTCTTCTTGTCGGCATCCTTGTAGCGGAGTTTCAGGCGGTTTGCCTGGAACGACTCGAAGTTCGACACCGACGACACCTCCAGCCAGCGCTTCTGGGCTTCGGAGTAGACCTCGAAATCGTAGGTCAGTGCCGAGGTGAAGGACATGTCGCCGCCGCACAGCCGCAGAATGCGGTAGGGCAGCCCCAGCGACTTGACGATCGACTCCACGTGGGCGACCATGCCGTCCAGTGCCTCGTAGCTCTTTTCGGGCAGCGACAGCTGCACGATCTCGACCTTGTCGAACTGGTGCAGTCGGTTCAGGCCGCGCACGTCCTTGCCGTAGGAGCCCGCCTCGCGGCGGAAGCAGGGGGTGTAGGCGGTCATCCGGACCGGGAAATCCTTCTCGTCGAGAATGACGTCGCGGTAGATGTTCGTCACGGGAACCTCGGCCGTGGGGACCAGATAGAAGTTGTCGGCCGTGGCGTGATACATCTGCCCCTCCTTGTCGGGCAGCTGTCCGGTGCCGAATCCCGATGCCTCGTTCACCATCACGGGAGGCTCCACCTCCAAATAGCCGGCCTTCGTGTTGCAGTCGAGGAAGTAGTTTATCAGGGCGCGCTGCAGGCGGGCGCCCTTGCCCTTGTAGACGGGGAAGCCGGCGCCGGTGAGCTTCACGCCCAGATCGAAGTCGATGATGTCGTATTTCTTCGCCAGCTCCCAGTGGGGTAGGGCGTTCTCGGGCAGGGGGGTGTAGCTCTCCACGAGCTTCACGACCAGATTGTCCTCGGCGGTTCTGCCCTCGGGCACGATCTCTGCCGGGAAGTTGGGCAGCGTCACGATGGCCGCCTGCAATTCGTCGGCCACGCTCTTCTGCTCGGCCGACAGCGAGGCCGACTTCTCCTTCAGGTCCGCGACGAACCGTTTCATCTCTTCGGCCTCGTCGCGCTTGCCCTGACCCATCAGGGCTCCGATCTGCTTGGCGGCCTTGTTCTGCTCGGCCAGACAGTTGTCCAGCTCGGTCTGGAGGGCCTTGCGCCGGTCGTCCAGCATTTCGATACGGTCCAGCACGGGTGCGGCGTCCACACCCTTCTTGGCCAGTTTGCGGATGGCTGCCTCGCGGTCGTCACGCAGTTGCTTCAGTGTAAGCATATTGGTTTTCGTTTTTGAATGTCGAATGTTTCGAACCGCAAAAGTACAAAACAATTCATAAAATCGTGCGGATCATGCGGCGAAAATCTTCACCGTGCATGCGGTCGGCGCAGTTTTCCGCTTCTGACGGCGTCCCGACACGCGGTCGGTCTCGCTCTCGGGGCTACGGCTATCTCTCGATTTGCTGTCGTAGAAGGCGATGCGGTCGCGGCCGACTTTTTCGACGGTCCGGATCAGGAGTTCGATTCTCGGGACGAGGATGTCGATCACCTCTTTCCCGACGGCGAAGCGGTCGTTATAGCGGGCCTCGACATAGGCTCTGCACAGCAGTTCGAAAGCGTGCTCCTCCTCTTTCGTGTTGCAGGGGAATATGCTCTCCAGTTCGAGGGTGTGTTTCTTGCACATGTCGAGCAGGTATTTCAGCTCGGGCACGAATGCGATTTTATCTTGCGACATGGGTGAGTCGAGCTCGCGGGAGATGGTGCGTATCAGTTCTTTCTTGTTCATTTATATGTACTATTCTGCCCTGTTGAGTCCTTTCATGTTCCCGGGAGAATGCAAGCGGGAAATC
Organism: uncultured Alistipes sp.; assembly: GCA_910577475.1. GTDB lineage: Bacteria > Bacteroidota > Bacteroidia > Bacteroidales > Rikenellaceae > Alistipes. The sequence goes on along the minus strand of CAJTLJ010000008.1, from coordinate 48,886 downwards.
GGCAGCATCGAGGTCGAATCCGTCGAGGGCGTAGCGGATGTAGGCTGTGGTGAAGATGAAGCAGGTCGATGCCGGCAGTTTGCGTGCGATGTCGAGACCGTTCAGGCAATCCATCTCTATGTCGAGGAAAACGATGTCGGGTTGCCTGTCGATGACGGCTTGCAATCCTTCCTGCGGTTTGCTGTAGGTAAGCAGGTCGAGACCGCCCGTCCGCAAGCAGAATTGGGATATGACGGACAGTGCTATGGGTTCGTCGTCTATGGCGATGCAATTTATCTTTTTCATTTGAGGCGTATGGTCAGATTCAGTTCATACTCGGAGTTTTCTTCCCGGGCGGTCAGCGTGAAACGCCCGGGATAGAGCAGTTCCAACCGTGCGCGGCAGTTTTCGATGCCGACGGCAGGCTCCTTTTCGTGCCGCTTTTTCATGATGTGGTTTTGCGTCGTGAAACGGAGCACGCCCTCTTCGACTTCCATACGGATACGGTAACGTTGAGCAGCCGCACGCTCCGCAGCGGTTATACGGCTACCATACGGGGGTATCAGACCGTGGAGATTCGTCCGCAGGTAAGCGGTCAGATTACGGACATCCGAATGAAGGAGGGCGATGCGGTACGTAAGGATAGTGTATTATCGTCATCGACCAGGTGCCTTACAAGGCTGCGCACGACATCGCCGTCGCCAATGTAAAAAGTGCCGAAGCGGTGCTCTCCACCGCCCGGCTGGTTCTGGAGAGCAACAAGGGGCTTCTGGAAGAAGAGGTGGTTTCGGAGTTCGACTTGCAGACCGCCCGCAACGAGGTCATGGAGGCGGAAGCCGTCCTGCAATCCTCCCGTTTGGCATTTCTTCCGTTCGTCTCTCTCGGCGGGCAGGGCAAGTAAGTCATTCCGACGGACGTCCTGCGCAACGAACCTATTCGGTCGGCCCTTCGGCAGAGTGGGAATTGGACATCCTCGGCCGGCAGCGCAATGCGAAAGCCGGAGCCAAGGCGGCTCTCGGGCAAAGCCGGGCATACGAGCAGGCGATGCAGACACGTCTGGTCGCCACCGTTGCCGACAGTTACTATACGCTGCTGATGCTCGACGAGCAGTTGCAGATCAGCCGCCGCACGCTGACGACATGGCAGGAGAATATCCGCACGCTTTCCGCGCTCAAACGGGCAGGGAAAACTACGGAAGCTGCCGTGTTGCAGGCACGTGCCAACAAGTTGGAGGTGGAAGGTTCCATCCTCACGTTGGAAAAGCGCATCGGAGAGCTGGAGAATACGGTCTGTGCATTGCTGGGAATTGCTCCTGTAAAGCTGGAACGCGGCGTGCTTGCCGACCAGCACTTTCCAGACAGCTTGTCCGCCGGGCTTCCTCTGTCGCTGGTCGGCAACCGTCCGGATGTGCGGGAAGCGGAGTTTGCCCTGATGCAGTCGTTCTATGCCACCGGCGAAGCCCGTTCGGCTTTTTATCCGCGTATCACGCTTTCCGGTACCATCGGATGGACCAATCATGCGGGGACCATATCCAATCCGGGAACGTGGCTTTTCAATGCGGTCGGTTCGCTGGTGCAACCTCTTTTCCATAAAGGCGAGAACGTCGCCCGGCTGAAAATAGCCCGCGCACGGCAGCAGGAGGCATTGCTGCAATTCCGCCAAAGTCTGCTCGATGCCGGCAACGAGGTGAACAATGCACTTATCCTCTGGCAGACGGCCCGCAAGCGGCTGGGTATAGACCGCAAGCAGATTCTGAATCTGAAAGCCGCCGTATGGAATACCAAGTTGCTGATGAAGTACGGGCGAACCCACTATTTGGAAGTGCTCACCGCCCAGCAGAAACTTTTGCAGGCCGAACTGGCGGAATCGGAAGACCGCTACGACGAGATACAGGGCGTCATCACGCTTTACCATGCCCTCGGAGGCGGGACGAAATAGAACCCGGGAAACATCCGTCATCGGAAAAATGCCGTTCATAATCACTTGCTTGGATTGTGCTCGGGATGTCGATAAATTTGTATCAGCAACCTTGAAAAAAAGGAGATTTTAAGTTTAATTAAACACATTACGAAAATGAAAAAAGTATTTATCGCCGCTGCTCTTTTCGCAGCCCTCGGCTTCAATGCCGCGTATGCCAGCACTGCAATCGCCCCGAAGGCTCAGATTTCGGTAACCGCCGAAAATGAATTCGAGGCTATCGAAACCGACCAGCTTCCGCAGGCTGTCAAGGATGCCGTAGCCAAGAGCTACGAGGGACAGACCATCAAGGCCGCCTATGTGAAGACCGAGGAGGATGTCAAGACCTACAAAGTGACACTTGCCGATGCCGAAGGGAAGACTTCGGACGTGCTCTTCAACGAGAAGGGTGAGGTGCTGCCTGCCGGGGAGCAGAAGTAAATGACATTCGACCGTTGCCCTTCGATGTAAAGAGCAGAGTTATGAAAACAGCCGTTCATCATTGCGATGAACGGCTGTTTTTATTCTTTCGCTCCGCTGCGACGATATAGGAACCTGGCCAGCCCGAACAGGTAACGCCGGAAGCCCGGGCGATAGGCCAGCAGGCGGTCGAACCAACCCAGATGCGGAGCGATGAATTTCACCACCAGTCCGACATAAATCATGGCGAAGAGCGTTCCGATACCGATAACATTCCATTGCCAGCTCCCGAAAAAGAGATAACATCCGGCAACGGCGAGCAGTACGAGGGTCGTATCCACCCATATCTTTACTTTGGCGAAAGGACGTTTCGTCACCTGACTGACGGTAATGGAAATGCCCTCGCCCGGCATGGTTACCGAGCCGCACCGCACCTCGAAGGCGATGCCGATGCCCATGATGGTACATCCGGCGAATTGGGCGAATATTTGCGAAGGCAGGGTCGTGCATTCCAGACCGGCTGTCAATGCCATGTTAAGGTCTATGAGCCATCCGAATGCGAATCCGATGACGAGCTGGAAGAGCTGCATGGGATCGAAATTGCGGCGCAGGATGAGTATCTGGCAAAATACCAGGATAAAGTTCATAGCAATCGTGTACCCGCCGATTGTCCATTCAGGGACACAGCTTATCGGTCCCGCCAGCGAAAAGACGAACGGCAGCGAGGAGATTACGCTGCTGCCCAACGAGGATTTCACACATAGAACAACTCCCAATGTCATCAGATACAATGAAATCAGGAGCAGGAGATGTTGCCAGAGGAATGATATCGCTTTTTCTTTATTTGTCATAACATATAATATTTCAATCTTCTTTTACAGATATCTTTAGTTTACAAAATAGTAACAAATATCGGGTAATTATGGGCTTTGTCGGGAAAATCGCAACAATAACCGAAAATTAAGAAATTAAATATAAACTGCTATATTTTAATGATTTATATTTGATTTTTCATCGTTTCTCTATCCTTTTTGTAGATTTGATAGCTGTTCACGAAGTTCTGCCACACGATGTAGGCGGTGGGGGCGATGGAGGAGATGGGGTCGAGGAACGACTGGGCCATCCAGACGGCCAGCACCGTATTCTTCTGGCCGAGCGACTGGCCGCCGGCTGCGGGGTCGCCGTAGCGGCGGCCCACCATGCGGCCCACCTTGAACTGAAGCAGGCAGACGGCCAGGGCGACCAGGGCGAGGCCGCTCTCGAGCAGGAGGTGCTCGCTCCCCAGGTCGAGGATGTAGCTGGTCGTGCGTCCGATGATGATCGTCAGCGAGAGGAGCCACAGGTAGAACGAGATCTGGCTGTGGTCGGCGATCCACCGGCTTGCGCGGGGCAGGAGCCAGCGGCAGAGCTGGGCTGTGAAGAAGGGGAGGATCAGCAGCGGCGCCACGCGGGCCAGAATGCCCCAGAAGGTGCAGGCTCCGTTGCCGACGAGGGAGAGGACGACCGGCGCGACGAGGGCAATGGCCATGTTGCACAGCAGGCTGTAGGCGGCCATCGTCGTGATGTCGGCACCCAGCATGCCGCCGATCACGACGGCAGCCATGGCGACCGGAGCCAGCACGCAGATCATGGCGCCCTGGGCCAGAATGCCGTTCAGCGGCAGCAGAAGCAGGTAGACCGAGATGCTGACGACCAGCTGGAACAGCAACAGCCGGAGGTGGATGCCGCTCCAGCGCATGTCGCCGACCTTGACCCGGCAGAAGGTGATGAAGAGCATCAGAAAGATCAGCGCGGGGGTGATCATCTGGTGCGAGGCCTGCTCCAGCGCGGCGATGGGGCGGCACAGCAGGGCGCCGACCAGCATGCCGCTCGGCATGGCGATGGTTTTCAGGTTGCGGTGAATATCTTCGAGCAGCTGCATGTCATCGGATTTTTCGGACCGGACTACGAGAGCAACTCCCTGACCTTCGCCGAGATCTCCTTTCCGTCGGCCTGACCGGAGAGGCGCTTCGACGCTGCGCCCATCACCTTGCCCATCTCCTTCATGGAGGTGGCCCCTAACTCGGCGATAATGGCCTTGACGGCTTCCGTGAGCTCCCCGGCGGAGAGCTGGCGGGGCAGAAACTCCTGCATGACCCGCACCTGCGCCAGCTCCTCTTCGGCGAGATCGGGGCGGTTCTGCTGCGTGTAGACGGCGGCCGAGTCGCTGCCCTGCTTCGCCAGTTTCGAGATGATCCTGACTACGTCGGCATCCGTGAGTTCGACCCCCGCGGCGGCGGTCCTGGCCTCCAGAATGTACTTCTTGATGTTCCGCAGGGTAGTCAGCCGCACCGTATCCTTGGCCTTCATGGCCTCCATGATGCCTTTCGAAATGGTTTGTTCCAAGCTCATTGTGAAATTTATTTGAAGTTGTTGCTCTTATCTGGTTTGCGTTAAAAAGCGGAGCGTGCGGTTCATCATGCGGTCGCGTTCCGCCTCGGAGGGAATCGTCTCGAAGGGGAATCCCAACACTACGGTCCGATACCCCTCTCCGTCGAAGGCGATGCCCGCCGTCCGGTCGTTTTCCGCATAGCGGACCGCAGGGAAAGCCCCCGTGCCGACGGCGTTCAGGGCGTCGGGCGCACCTGCCGCATACCCCTCGGGGCCGGGCTCCTGGCGGAACCGGCACTCCCCGAACGGAAGCTGGGCCGAGACGCTGCGGACCTTACCGGTCCGGGCTGCCTGACCGGCCGCATATTCGTAGTGCAGCACCTCGCGTGCGAAGCGGCGGTCGGCGTCGCAGCTGTTCTCGCTCTCCCACAGATCGGAGGCGACGTGGCTTCCCGAAACGAGCAGAGACCCTCCGGCAGCCGTGTAGTCGCGCAGGACCTGTTGCAGCCGGACCGGGAAGGCTTCGAATTCGTAGCCCTGCACTCCGCGGCCCATCAGCGTGGAGCGCTGCTTGCCCAGGATCAGGTCCATCACCGCGTATCGCTCCGGGTCGCACGAACCGTCGAGCAGGGCGCCGAGACTCGTCGAGCAGAAGGAGTAGCCGGAGCGGACGACCGAGCGTCCGTGCAGGGCGGGGTAGTCGAATGTGTTGCCGGCTACGATCTCCGATTCGCAGTCGGTGTCGCAGCCGCCCAGCGCCGTTTCCTGATGTTCGTCGGCGTAGTAGGCGCGGTTGAAATTCCGCTGACGGCCGATGTAGGAGATGTCGCAACGGTCGGGCACTCCGCCGTCGCAGTCGGGGAATCCCGCCTCCGTTTCGGTCGAGTAGCTCGGGATGGCGCTGATGCGGGTGAAGCCGTTGACGATCAGCACGGTTCCTTTCGCATCGGGGACCGAGCAGGCGGCCAGTGTCTCGCAGGGGAAACTTTCGCCGCCCTCGTTGCAGGCGCTCACGCGGTAGCGGTAGAGACGCCCGGGCTCCTGCTCGCAGCTCCACTCCGGTTCCCGGACGCGGGTGCCGTTGTCGAAATCGCCGTTGTCGATCGCCGTGTAGACGATGTAGCCGGTCGGGTGGGCCGTGATCTCCAGCCGGTCCTCCACCGGGCGCCAGCGCAGGCGGGCGGTTCCCGCTCCGTCGAGCTCCACGCTGAAATCGGCGACGGGAAGCGGCTGGACCATGTAGGAGTAGTCGTATTGTGCGGCTATGTGCTGCAGGATGCCCTTGTAGACGGCCCGCGCCACCAGAAACTTGAACCGCGGATCGTGACCGTAGCGCATGTCGGCGAAATTCTGGTGCGAAAGCAGCTCCAGCAGCATGGTAGGGGCCGACGGCACGCGCGCTTCATAGTAGGAGCGGTTCCAGAGGCCGCGGCGCTGCCACTCGGGCTCCCACGTGGCGCGGATGTCCTGCACGATCTGGGTCATGACCAGATCGGTCAGGTCGCGGGAGCGGTATCGCGAGGCGCCGCCCTCGAAAAGGCCCTCGTTGTCGCGCGTGCAGCAGATCCCCAGCGTACCGACGATCTCGTCGGTTTCGCGGGCTCCGGCATCGGTGTGGAACGCCAGCGCCAGATCGACGGGAATATTGAGTCCGGGCTGCCCGGGCAGGCGCTCCGAGCCGCCCATCAGGGCGTTGACCCAGTGGGCCCGCGACATGTAGTCCTCCTTGTAGTCGTCGCCGCCGTTTTTGGGGGCGTATACCGATTCGTCGAACCCGGCCCACTGCAGCCAGTAGCGCGCCCCCTCGCAATAGCGGGGGAATCCGCTGACCTCTTCGAGGTATTCCTGTTCCGGTGTGCGGAGCGAATCGCAGACGGTCCGGGCGATGTTTCCGTAGCCGCCGCCGATCTTCACGGCGTCGGCCGCTACGATCCGTCCGTTCTCGTCGGAGCGGTTCGTCAGGGTAACGACGGACTGTCCGTCGCCCGCCTCGAGGCGGAACGTGCCCAGATAGATCCAGGTGCCGCCGCCCATCTGCTGGTTCACGGCGAACCGGCTCTCGCCGCCGGCATGATGCACCGTATAGCGGGCTTCGGAGGTGCTTTGCGGAAAGGTACGGTAGCTGACGTAGACCGCGTAGTCGCCCGGGTGGGGGATGTCGGCGGTCCAGATCGCCTTGCAGGGCCCCTGCTCGTCGGTCGTCGTCTCGGCAATGCGGCATCCGCCTTCGCGGAAAGGGTTCTGCCCCGGCCCGTAGCTGGGGCGGATCATGCCGAATCCCGTCCCGCCGTCTCGCCAGGAGGTCTTTCCGGTCAACTCGGTGTAGCGTCCGGCGGGGTCGATGCTCTCCCGGTCGACGATGATTTCCGTTCGCTGGATGTCCCGCTCCCGGGGCAGCAACACGTTCGCCCCGGCCCTTTCGAGCATCGGCACGAGATAGGGAAGCACGAAACTCTGCGTGAAGAGATCTTCCCGAGTCATCCATTGCGACACCCGCTGCCAGCGCCAGCGGTTCTCCTTCTGTTCGAAGTAGCGGCCGTGGCTCTGCCAGAGGGCGATGTGGCGCTGCTGGAGACCGCGGGTCGGTTCGACGGGCGACGAGAGCCTGCGGACCAGCGGCCGGGGGCTCCGGTTGGTGAAGGTGCGGATCTTCCGCCGGTCGAACGAGCTTCGGCAGGCGAGCGGGATGAGCTCCTCGATGGGTCGTTTGTCCGTGCAGATCTCCAGCCGGTGCTTGGCGAGCGACTTGGGCAGCAGCGTCCGCACCGTGTCGTAGATCGCCTGCACGCTCTCCTCGCGGAACGGGTAGTAGGAGAGTCCGGTCGACACGTTCAGCCGCAGGCGCCGCCCCTTGATCTGGCAGCTCTGCACCTTGGCCGTTCCGCCGCTCACCTCGCGTTCGACGATCCGGGTCAGGGCCTGCGAAATGCGGTTCCGCTCGGCTGTGTTCAGCCCCTTGTCCGCCGCTTCTGCGTGGAGGGCGAACAGAAAGAACAGAAGCGTATGAAGGAGTTTATTTCTCATTTCTCTTTTGGATGATTAAAAGTCCGATGATCGTGAACAGGGCGTTGTAGAGGATCAGTTCGAATCCGATGGCGTATCCGGTCCATCGGAGCAGGACCTCCTGCAATAGGGCACTCGCCGCCGGGGCGAGCAGGCAGACTGCCGGCACCCAGCGTTCGCGGATGGGGATGCGGGTCGCCATGCCGAAGGCGAAGAGACCGAGGATGGGGCCGTAGGTGAAGCCGACGACGCGGTAGACCAGATTGATCACGCTGTCGCCCGCACCGTATTCGAACAGAAAGATCAGGGCCGCGATGGCGACGGCCAGCAGTGCATGGACGCGGTGCCGCAGCTGCCGCAGCGACTTTTCGTCCCGCCGGCGAACGTCGTGCGCGAAGTCGTAGATCGAGGAGGTCGTGAGGGCCGTGAGGGCCGATCCGGCCGTGGAGTAGGTGCTCGACACCAGGCCCAGCACGAAGAGGATCCCCACGATCAGGGGCAGTCCTCCGTGGACGGCGACGGCGGCGAACACGCCGTCGCCCTTGTCCGGCAGCGTCAGGCCGGCGGCATCGGCATAGAGGTAGAGCATGGCTCCCAGCATCAGCAGCAGTTGGATTACGACGGCCTGGCAGAGCGCCGTGAGCAGGATGTTGCGTTGCGAATCGCGTGCCGTGGGACAGCTCAGGTTGCGCTGCATCATATCCTGGTCGAGGCCGGTCATCGCCACCAGAATGAAGATGCCGGCGACGAACATCTTGCCGAACGAACGGACGGAGAGAGGATCGTCGAGGACGAGGATGCGGGCGTAGGGACTCCGCACGACATCGCCCAACAAGGCCGGCAGCGAGGTGTCGAGCGCCCGGGGGATGGCGACGAGGGCCGAAACGAGTGCGGCCAGCAGGCAGAGGGTTTGCAGCACGTCGGTCCAGACGACCGAACGCACGCCGCCCCGGCGCGTATATCCCCAGACGAAGAGGACGGTGAGCACCGCGTTGGCCGCGAAGGGGATTCCCAGCGGCGTGCACACCAGCTGCTGCAGGACGATGCAGACCACGTAGAGCTTCAGGGCCGAGAGGACGGTTTTCGAGAGCAGGAAAAAGGCGGCCCCCGTGCGGTGAGTCCGGATTCCGAAACGTCGGTCGAGGTATTCGTAGAGCGAAACGACCTTCAGGCGGTAGAAGGTCGGCACCAGTACGTAGGCTACGATCAGCTGCCCGATGGTGAACCCCGCCACCATCTGCATGTAGGTGAAGCCGTCGGCGGCGACCGATCCCGGCACCGAGACGAAGGTGACTCCCGACATCGGGGCGCCGATCATCGCCAGCGCGACCCAGTACCACCGGATCCGGCGGCCTCCGGTGAAGAAGGCGGCGTTGTCCGCCCGCCTTCCGGCGCGCCAGGCGACGGTGAAGAGCAGGGCGACATACAAGGCGACGGTCAGAAGAACGGTAAAAGGCGTCATCGGTTCGAAGGTCTGAATCGGTGTCAAAGATACGAATAAGCGAGGGCAAAAACAAGTTTACCGGCAATTTGCATCCCCGGAGGGTGGATTTCGGTTCGGGGTTGTAAAATTTTTCCTACTTTTGTCTGAACGGAAAAACTTTTTGCAATGGATTTGACGCAATACCGGCGGCGGGAGAGTCACCGGGTACGGATCGGAGAGGTCGTGATCGGCGGCGGGGAGCCCGTGGCCGTGCAGTCGATGACCAACACCGACACGAAGGATACGGAGGCCAGCGTGGCCCAGATCGAGCGGATCGACCGGGCGGGCGGCAGGATCGTGCGCCTGACGGCCCAGGGGGTGCGCGAGGGCGAGAACCTGAAAAACATCGTCGGGAGGCTGCGCGGTGACGGCTATCGGACGGCTGTCGTGGCCGATATCCACTTCCTGCCCGAGGTGGCGGCCGTGGCGGCGAAATATGTCGACAAGGTGCGGATCAACCCGGGCAACTACCGGCTGGACCGGGGCGACCTGGAGCGGCTGATCGAGCAGTGCCGCGAGCGGGGCGTGGCGCTCCGGATCGGGGTGAACCACGGGTCGCTGGCCCGGAGGATCTTCGACGAGTGGGGCGACACCCCCGAGGGGATGGTGGCCGCCGCGATGGAGTTCCTGCGCATCTGCAAGGCGCGGGAGTTCGATCAGGCGGTCGTCTCCATGAAGTCGAGCAATACGCGCGTGATGGTGGCCGCCTACCGGCTGTTGGTCGAAGCGATGGAGCGCGAGGGGATGACCTTTCCGATCCACCTCGGGGTGACCGAGGCCGGCAACGGGCTGGAGGGGCGGATCAAGAGCGCTGTCGGCATAGGTGCCCTGCTGGCCGACGGCATCGGCGATACGATCCGCGTGTCGCTGACAGAGGCCCCGGAGCACGAGATTCCGGTGGCGCAGCTGCTCGCGGACCACTTCGTGCGGCGCGAGGGACGGTTCGAGGTGCTGCATCCCGAACGGTATTCGCCTACGGTATTCCGCCGTCGGAGCGACGTCGCGGTGCCGATTACCCACGACGAGCCCGCGCAGGGTTTCGAGGTCGTCGAGGCGCTGTCGCAAAATCCCACGGCGGAGTTCCGGGCGGCGATACTGAATCGCGACGACCGCCGGCCCGTGATGGTGAAGCGCCGCTACGGGGACGAGGATGCGGAGACGGTGGCCGTGAAGGCGGCGGCCGATCTCGGCCTGCTCTTTCTGGACGGACTGGCCGACGGCATCTGGATCGACGCGCCGCAACTGGATGCCGGCACGGTGCGCGAGATCGAGCTGATGATCCTTCAGGCGGCCCGAGTGCGGTTTTCGCATACGGAGTACATCGCCTGCCCGGGCTGCGGACGGACGCTCTACGATCTGGAGCGGACGCTGGAGACCATCAAGGCCCGCACGTCGCACTTCAGGAACCTGAAGATCGGCGTGATGGGGTGCATCGTGAACGGCCCCGGCGAGATGGCCGATGCCGACTATGGCTATGTCGGCGCGGCGCCCGGACGCATCACCCTCTACCGGGGGCGGACCGTCGTGGAGCGCAACATCCCCCAGGAGGAGGCGCTCGACCGGCTGCTGGCGCTGATCGAGCGGGATTCGAACGAGAAAAATTAGAACGGTATGCAGATATTGAGAAAGCAGTTTTTGAAACACGTGGGCCAGACGTCGCCCTCGCCGATGCTGGTGGAGGTGGAGCGCGCCGAGGGTTCGTTTTTCTACACGCCCGAGGGCGAACGGTACTACGACCTGGTGGCGGGGGTTTCGGTCTCGAATGTGGGCCATTGCAACCCGGCGGTCGTGAAGGCCGTGCAGGAGCAGGCCGCTCGCTACATGCACGTCATGGTTTACGGCGAGCTGGTCGAGGCACCCCAGGTGACCTATGCGGCGGAGATCGCGGCCGCACTGCCTGCGCCGCTCGAGAGCGTCTATTTCGTCAACTCGGGCGCCGAGGCGGTCGAGGGGGCGCTGAAGCTTGCCAAGCGCTATACGGGACGCACGGAGCTGATCTCCATGCGCCGGGCCTATCACGGCTCGACCCATGGCTCGATGTCGATGATGGGCACGCCCGAGGGAGAGGAGTGGAAAGCCGCGTTCCGGCCGCTGCTGCCCGACGTGCAGGCCATCGAATTCAACGACTTCGACCACTTGCAGCGCATCACCCGCCGAACGGCCTGCGTGCTTGCGGAGCCCGTGCAGGGCGAAGCGGGCGTGCGTCCGCCGAAGGAGGGCTATCTGGAGGCGTTGAGGAGACGCTGCGACGAGGTGGGGGCGCTGTTGATATTCGACGAGATACAGACCGGGATGGGCCGCACCGGAGCGATGTTCGCCATGCAGCGCTACGGCGTGGTGCCCGACATCGTCTGCCTTGCCAAGGCATTCGGCGGTGGCATGCCGCTGGGGGCTTTCGCAGCGAGTCATGCTATTATGGACACCTTGCAGGAGAACCCGGTGCTGGGCCATATCACCACGTTCGGCGGTCATCCGGTCTGCTGTGCGGCCGGACTGGCGGCGTTCCGCTATCTGAAGGAGCACGCCGTGGTGGAACAGGCGGAGCGCAAGGGAGCCCTTTACGAAGAGCTGCTCGGGGGCCATTCGGCCGTGCGGGAGATTCGCCGCTGCGGTCTGCTGCTGGCCGTGGAGCTGGGCAGCAGCGACAAGCTCTACCGCATCATGGAGCTCTTCCGGGAGGTCGGCATCCTGAGCGACTGGTTCCTCTATTGCGATACGGCCTTCCGGATCTCGCCGCCGCTCACGATCTCCGACGAGGAGATACGCGGCAGCGCAGCCCTGATTCTCGACTGCCTGGACCGGCTGTAGTGCGGCCGATTTGGAAAATAGGAGGGCTCTTTTTTATATTTGTGGACGAGGTGGACCCAAACCGATTGCCTGTGAAATAAAAATGAAATAATACATATATGTAAACCAAACGTTTATCACTGCACCGCTCTGCACGAAAAGTAACCGGTGCGTTGACCGGCGGTCTCTACGGCAGGCTGGATCGGGCGGCTTTCAAGGTGTTGGAGAAGTATCCCGAGGCGGATTACTTCGTGGTCGTGAACCAGAGCAAACACAAGACTCGTCTGTTCCTGGGGGCCGAGGTGACCGGGACCGCCAAAGTCCGGGACTACGCCTTCAAGTAACCCTTCGGGCATCCGCCGGTCGTTTCTGCGACGGATGTCCGTAACCTCTTTCTACCGATGAAAAGACTGATTATCTATTCGACGGGGCTGCTGGCGCTCTGCGGCGGCTGCGCGTCGGAGGTGCTCCTCTTCGTCATGCAGCCGGCGACGAACCTGACCGGCGGCGAAAAGCTCTACTTCGACATCGAAGCCCGGACGATAAACGGCTATGTGGATCGAATGTGGAGGTCGGAAACCGGAGTAAGGTTCGCGAAGGTGAATGCCTTCGACTACGCGGGTGCTACCCGGTCGGCCGTCGCTTCGCTCTACGAGAACTCCCGCTGCGACGAGTTCGTGGATGCTCTGGCGATAGACGACGTGATTCTGCTCGGACGCGGCGACCATGCCTGAGGCGTCCTGAAGATCGTGGCGATCTTCGACGAACCCGGCTCAACGGCGGACCGCTATCTGTTCAACCTGAAAACCGTGGCAAACTGACGCCTCATGCCGTTTGCCGAGGGGTTTCCGTTTTCATTGAGCGGAATCCCCTCGTTTTTGCGAATGGGTTGCTGTATCTTATACAAAGACGAATTTACAAAATACCGTTTTCTGCAGCAACAGACGACAGAGGAAAACGATGCGGATAATTCCTTGATTTAATTTTGATTTCGACAGACTTCATCTTATCTTCGAGCAATAAACTGTGAACCAATGGGAAATAAAGTATTTACAGCACTTGCAGAAGAAGCTGCATTTAAAAGTAAAATATTAGGCGAAGGTGTGACGCAACTTGCTAAAGCGAACTATGCCATGCGAGGTCTTTATTTCTCTTCTTTCTCCTCGATTTCCCTGGGCATTGAGCGATTGGGGGAAATTATGTATTCTTCTCGATTATTATATTAGTAGCGATGGCAGTTTTCCTAAAGAAGAATATGTGCGCAAGTTTGGACATGATTTGGGGAAATTATATGAAATGTCCCATAATATAGCGAAGCGGAATGACGTTACTTTTAAACACGGTTATCCCGATTCGGATATTCATATGGAAATAATGAAACTCTTAACTGGCTTTGCACGGGGTGATCGGTATGCAAACCTGAATAAATTGATGGAAGAATCTTATGGGCGTGATCCTATATCGGAGTAGCATCATAAAGTGGATGAGCCTTTATATGATTTGAGGGTGTCCGAAAGGCAGAAAGAAAAAATAAGAAGAAATGCACGGATTATAGACCGATTGAGCGGTTCTTTCATGATGGTTAGGCATACGGGGGAAGACAGAGCGGAAATCAATTCTATTGAAGATGCGAGTTTTCGGGCAGGGAAAAGTGAGGTCGTCGCGAAATATAGACAATTATACGTTGTTCAAATTATAAGATACTGGGTTGAATTGCTGGTTTCTCTTGCTGGCATAGCAAGAGAAAAAACTTAGACGAATTATATATTCCATATTTCGAGGAATTTTTTGTCATCTATAGAGCATCGGATGCTGACCTCTTGACGATGAACATACATCGATAAGGATAAACATCGTAAAGGGGCTAAAAACTACTTTAACGATGTTTGTCTTTTGGGTGCTCGCAATGAATTTTGTATCGCCGCGTCTACCTGAGAATTCTCGAACGAATCGAGGCGGATCCGTGTAATCTTTTCCGAACTGTGCTCCTTTGATTCGCTAATGGTGGATCTGGATACGCCTGATCTCTTCAGCACGTCAGCGAATGTGTGTCGCATAATGGCAGAGATGTTCGCAATTAAGATAACGATTTATCCGCTTGTTCGTCTGTTCATCAGGACCATCGGTTTACACAAACTGCGTAAACCGAAGGAAAACGGGCTGAAAACAAGACACGAAAAAACCACCTACATTGCTGTAAGTGGTTGGTTTTCAGTGTGACACCGACAGGACTCAAACCTGTAACCTTCTGATCCGTAGTCAGATGCTCTATTCAATTAAGCTACGGTGCCGAATTGCGAGTGCAAATATAGGGTAAAAAACCGATCCGTGCAAATTATTTCGGAAGAATTTTATAAAATAATTTTCAACAAATTGTTAATTACGTGATAACTAATCGAATGCGTTTTAGTCGAAATTCGGACGATTTTCGTCGTCGGTCGTCGCATGTTCCGTTTCGCGGTCGAGGATCTTCTCGCAAAGCAGGTCGGCGGCCAGTGCGGCTCCCTTCTGCGACCAGTGCGTGTCGTGACCGAGATAGAGGTCCGTTTCGCCCGCATCCAGCCGCTCGCGCAGCCGGGGCAGAGGATCGATGAAGAACTCCAGCGAATCCAGCTCCCGCAGCCGGGTGCCCAGCAGGCGCTGCGGGTAGGGATTTTCGGCGATGAGGTGCTGATAGAGCTCGTATTTGTCGACGGCCATCAGGTAGAACAGTTCGATCCCGCGCTCTCGAAACCGGTCGTGTAGGGTGCGGAGCGATTCGCGCATGGCGGCTAACTCGTCGTCGGAGACGGAGAGCCGGTCGAGGTCGTCCCGGTAGAAATAGAGCGTGCTTTCCCGTCCGGGAAGGGTGAAGCAGGGTCGGGAAAGCGCTGCGGAGCAGACGGGATTGGCGGCCAAACCGGTACGGAGGAGCATCCAGTCCTTGCTCTGGCGGAAGGCACGGCCCAGCAGGCCGTTGCTGCTCTCGGGTCCCGTCGGGCCGTCCCCGTCGCGCAGCAGGGGCGATGCTTCGGGGGTGCGGTCGGGTGCCAGCTTCAGACAGCGGTCGACCAGGGCCCGTTCGACCGATTCGACGATCACCCATTTCACCTCGGGCAGCGTGTCGAAGAATCCGTCGCGCAGCAGGTCGAGGGCGGCCTGCTCCGGAGCCTCGCCCTGAATCAGCCGGATATTGGTTACGGGTTCGCCGAGCCGGTGAGCCAGAAAATTCTGATAACCCTTCTCTTCCTGCTGGCTGAAGGAGTCGCCGATGGTTACGATCCGACCGACCGGTGCGCCGGGTTCGTAAGGGCGGACCATCCGGTCGGCGAGCAGGGGCTTGCCGATCCGGGCGTCGTATTCGGTGCCGAATGCGATCTTTCCCAGCTGTCCGAGGTCGCCGGTCAGTTCGGGTCGGATCCGGAAATAGTAGTAGAGGGAGCCGAGCACGAGCAGCAGCAGCGGAATGGCTCCGATGAATGTACGGACGAGGAATCGTTTCATGTCAGAACTGGAAATAGATGAAGGTCTCCACCCCTTCGCCGAAGAAGAGACTGATGATGACGGCATAGTAGATGATCCACCGCAGGGGGGCCGACCGAACCCGGTCGAGCGCCAGCCCGTGCTCGCGGTTGCGCTGGATCCACTCCACAATCAGCAGCACGAGGATGAAGGCGAAAGTCTGCCACAGCATGTGCTCCTCGCCGTATCCGACCGGCTTTGCCAGCAGCGAGCGGGAGCAGATTCCCTGAAGGTAGTGCCAGGCGTCGCCGATGGTCTCGGCGCGGAACAGAATCCAGCCGACGACGACCAGCGCGAAGGTGACCGTCATCGAGGCGGCCTCGCGCAGCGACGGGAGCATGCGTCCCTCGGCGGCGGTGTCGGTGTTGTGCCGGTTGCGGTTCATCAGGATCAGCGGCATGAAGAGCAGGGCGTGATAGGCTCCCCAGGCCAGAAAGGTCCAGTTGGCGCCGTGCCAGAATCCGCTCACCAGAAAGATGATGAAGGTGTTGCGGATGACTTTGGCTTTCGACACGCGGCTGCCGCCCAGCGGGATGTAGATGTAGTCGCGGAACCAGGTGTTGAGTGAGATATGCCAGCGCCGCCAGAACTCGGCGATGTCGCGCGAGAAGTAGGGGACTCGGAAATTCTGCATCAGCCGGAATCCGAAGAGGCGGGCCGTGCCGATGGCGATGTCGGAGTATCCCGAGAAGTCGCCGTAGATCTGGAATGCGAAGAGCAGGGCGCCGATCAGGAGCGTGCTGCCGGGCAGCTCCTGATAGTCGGCGAAGATGCGGTTCACCATCCCCGCGCAGCTGTCGGCCACGACGATCTTTTTGAACAATCCCCACAGAATGCGGCGGCCGCCGTCGACGGCCGCCGCATAGTCGAAGCGCTGGAGCCTGTAGAACTGGGGTAGCAGGTTGGTCGCCCGTTCGATGGGGCCTGCCACCAGCTGTGGAAAGAAGGAGATGTAGGCGAAGAAGGCGGTGATGTCGTGCGTGGCGTCGAGCTTGCGGCGGTAGACGTCTATCGAGTAGCTGAGGGCCTGGAACGTGTAGAACGAGATGCCGACGGGCAGGATCAGACGAACCAGCAGCCCCGAGGTGTCTCCGTCCAGAAAGCGGGCGGCAAACTCCGAGACGAAGAAGTTATAATACTTGAAGATACCCAGAATACCCAGGTTGAGGACGATATTCGCGCCGCTGATCCAGCGGGCCCGGCGTTCCCCCCCCCGCTCGTTTCTTCGCACGCTCTCGATGCCCACGCCGCTCAGGTAGCTGCAAAGCGAGGTGAAGGCGATCAGCAGCAGAAACCGCCAGTCCCACCACCCGTAGAAGATGTAGCTGACTACGATGATGAAGAGGTTGCGGATGCGCTCTTGTCGGTTGAAGACGAACCAGTAGAGCAGGAATACGATAGGCAGGAATATCGCGAACTCGATAGAATTGAACAGCATGTACGAACTGCGTTTAGGTTAAATCGAAGCAAAGATATAAATAAGCAAGCACAAAAGCAAGCAAGTTTGCAATTTGCCCCCGCAGCAACAATTAAGAACCTTTGAAGCGATTATTAGTAGTTGTCTGAAATTGAACAGCGTCCTTGTCGGGGCAGTTATCCGTTATCTTTTGGGTCTCAGTATTCCGGTATTCACGGGATACTGACATGCCCAAGCCAACCGATTTTTTGCGGTAGTCATGGTAGAAAAGCAGGGATAAAGGGCTGGTGTTGTCCTTGCAGATTACGTCCTTGCGGGCCGCATTCTTACGATTTACCTTATCGATGATCTGCTTCGACTCCTCGGAAACGGGCGCGGGTTTCTGATCGCTGCCGCTTTGAGGTTCCGGCCCGATTCCGAACCATCGTATTGTTCGAGAATCTGCCGGGCAGGCCGCTTGAACTTGATGATCGGATCGATGAAATGAAGCAGGCCGTCTTTATCTACCAGGACATTGTCACCTTCGATATCCGTAACGGAAACCCACTCGTTCCCGTAAGTGTACTTGTCCTCCGGGTACAATCCCCGGGCAGCCAATGCGGCATCGATCTGCGCCTTTGTCGGCTGTCCTGCCGACAACACGGAAGGTTGCGACAAAATGATACGAACATCTTCCAGATAGTTGTTGCCGATTCCCTCGAAACGATACTTGTCCTCCGGGAACAACCGGTTATGCACCAGATGTTCATATATGGCATCTTCCGGCGCATTGCCTTTGATCGGCGCCTTCGCGTAAGGGTCCTTTACTTTGTAATGGCGATTCTCCGCATCATTCTTGTAAACAACGCTTTCTCCAGTACGATCCGTGTTGCGAATCCCGAACTTGCCGTAGTCCGTTTCCGGAATATATAACCCGTTCTCTTTGGCAAGGGCTACCAGCCTTTCGGATTCCGCTTCGCGTCGATCTCTCTCGTTGTCTGATAAACGTTCTGCCAAGTCAGAGGCTTGCGGCGCTTCAAACACTCGTATATCCCCTCGATCAGAACGGGGTACCACTCCGGCGGGTTCGTTGCCAGAAATTCCCGTATTGGTTGGTCTCTGTGGCTGAGCTGCAATACCAATAGGATCTCAAGGGTGTACTTGTCCTTTGTTGCTTCTGACATACCATCTTATTTTTTTGTTATTCCGGCTTATGGGGCCGGAGTTCCCATAACTACAGGCTTAAAAGGTCGTGTTCAGGACATGCAAGGTTTTCGAGGGAAAATACCGCAAGCCCTCCGGGCGAGGATGATTTTCCCCGAAACCCGAAGGGCTTGACCTTGCAATGTCCGACAAGAACACGGACTACCTTTGCCTGTGGCTATGGAAACTACGGTCTTTCTATGGCGAGTAGCCGTATTCTACTCCACAGAACATGAAATAATAAGATTTTAGACGGATTTCCGACTGAAACAGACTGCTTTTTCCGGAATAAATGTTACCTTTGTACCCAGTAAGAGAGTTATTTAAAACCGTGAGAAACATGGTGTTCCACAGAGGCTTACTAATTTCTTATCCATTGCCCACACTTCACGCGGACTCTTTTTAATCTGTTTACAGTCAAATAAATAACATCAGAATGTATCAAATATACGAACAAAACCCTCATCCGGTGCTTCGCCCTGTCTTTTTAATCCCGAACCGAAATTATAACTACTTTTGTAATCTGGATGCGAGGAGAATCGAAGGCGCAGCGAGACAGCGATCGAATTGGGCGGCCGACTGTCGGTGAAACGGGTATTATCCAAACCTTGAAAAGGGCAACGGATAAGTAGCACTCAGGCGTTCCATGTTCGGATTCCGGCCTTTTTTTCGGGTTTTTACCCATTGCGAAGCCTACGACCGAACGAAGCTGTCAAATTCTGATCTACAACACTTTAACATTATTTGACCTGCCGTTGCACTGCTCTCGGATTTTCTTCGTATCTTTGTCCGCATGCAAACCATCGAACTGCTGGCTCCCGCGAGGGACTACGAGACGGCCGTGGCGGCCATCGACGCCGGGGCGGATGCCGTCTATATGGGCGGTGCCCGTTTCGGTGCCCGCGTCGCGGCCGGAAACACGGTCGATGATATTCGCCGCGCGGCGGAGTATGCCCACCGTTTCGGCGCACGGATTCACGTGACGATCAACACGCTGCTTTACGACGACGAACTGGCCGAGGCCGAGCGGCAGGCCCGTGCGGTCTGGGCGGCCGGGGCCGATGCCCTCATCGTGCAGGACATGGCTCTGCGGGAGATGGACCTTCCGGCCGAACTCCACGCATCGACCCAGACCTGCAACATGACCCCCGAGGGGGTGCGCTTTCTGGAGGAGTGCGGTTTCGCGCGGGTGATTCTGGAGCGGGGCCTCTCGCTGGAGGAGATTCGCGCCATCCGCGCCGCCACGACGGTCGACCTGGAGTGCTTCGTGCACGGAGCGATCTGCGTGGGGCATAGCGGCCGCTGCTTTCTCTCGCGCTCGATGACTCCGGACCGCAGCGGCAACCGGGGGGCATGCAGCCAGCCCTGCCGCCTGACCTACGATCTGGTCGACGGGGCGGGACGGCCGGTCTTGACGGGGAAACATCTCCTTTCGGTCCGCGACCTGAACCTGACGCACCGGTTGGGCGACCTGCTCGATGCCGGGGTCTGCTCCTTCAAGATCGAGGGGCGGCTCAAGGACGTCAACTATGTCCGCAACGTGGTGGCCTGGTATCGGGAGGCTCTCGATCGGGAGTTGGCGCTGCGCCCCCATCTGCGGCGAGCCTCGGCGGGGCGCTCCGTGCCCGATTTCGTCCCTGACCCGTCGAAGAGCTTCACGCGGGGCGAGTCGGAGTTTCTCTTCGACGGCCGCAGGGCGGGGCTCGCCTCGTTCGACACCCCGAAGGCGGTCGGCGAGCCGATAGGACGCGTGGTGCGGGTCGACCGCACGGGGTTCGTGCTCGACCGCGACCATACGCTGACGGCCGGCGACGGCATCTGCTTCGGCGCCTCAGGTACCTCCGTGAATCGGGTGGAGGGGCGTCGGGTCGTTCCCGACCGCATGGAGGGGATACGCCCCGGGACGATGGTTTCGCGCAACTTCGACCGGCTCTTCGTCCGCTCGCTGGAGCGGAGCCGCATGCGGCGCGTGATTCCCGTGCGGGCGGAGGTCGCCTTTTCGGCCGGGGAGGTCGCTGTGCGGTTCGTCGATTGCGAGGGTGCCGAGGCCGCGGCGGTCCGCAGCGGCTGTTTCGAGCCGGCGCTGCAGCCCCAGCGGATGATAGAGACCTGCCGCTCGCAGCTGAGCCGGAGCGGCGACACCGATTTCGCGGTGGAGGAGGTGACGGCGTCGGGCGAGGTGCGTTTCGTGCCCGTCTCGCTGCTGGCCGAGATGCGGCGCGAGGGGCTGGAGCGGCTGGCACGGGTGCGGCGGGAGATGCCGCGCGGGCACCGCATCCTCTCCGACGACGGACGGGCCCGCTTCCCGAGGCGGGAGCTGACGGCCGAGGAGAACGTAACCAACCGGCTGGCCGAGCGCTTCTATCGCCGTCACGGCGTGGAGCGGATCGAGCGCGGGCTGGATCTGGAGCGGTCGACGGTCGGTCGTCGCGTATTGCGGTCGGGCTACTGCATCCGGCGCGAGATCGGACAATGTTTGAAAAAGAATCCCTCGTCGGGAGGCGCCCTCTTTCTGGTGCACGGGGCCTTTCGCTATCGGCTGGCGTTCGACTGCGCCCGCTGCGAGATGAGCCTGATCGACGAGAGCAAAGAGTAGATACGGAATATGTTGCAAGAGTTGAAAACCGCATTCGCCGATTACGAGCTGATCGATTCGGGCGATTTCGAAAAGCTGGAACGGTTCGGCCGTTACGTGACGCGGCGTCCCGAGCCGCAGGCCATCTGGCCGCGGAGCCTCGGGGAGGAGGAGTGGCGCCGGCGGGCCGACGCCGCCTTTCTGCGCGACGCCAAGAGCGAGGAGCGCGGACAGTGGCAGCTGAAGCCCGGCATGCCGTCGCGCTGGACGGTCGGTTACCGATACCGGGGCATGGATCTCTCCATGCGGCTGGGGCTCACCTCGTTCAAGCATGTGGGAATATTTCCCGAGCAGGCCGAAAACTGGAACTTCATCTACGACCGCTGCGAAGAGCTGGCCGCCGCGCTGGGCCGCCGGCCGCGGGTGCTGAACCTCTTCGCCTACACGGGCGGAGCCACGCTGGCGGCCCGGGCTGCGGGTGCCGAGACGACGCACGTCGATTCGGTGAAGCAGGTGGTGACCTGGGCGCGCGAGAATATGGAGGCGAGCCGACTGGAGGGGGTGCGCTGGATCGTGGAGGATGCACTCAAGTTCGTGCGCCGCGAGGTGCGCCGAGGAAACCGCTACGACGGCATCATCCTCGACCCTCCGGCCTACGGACGCGGTCCCGAGGGGGAGAAGTGGGTGCTGGAGAGCCATATCGGCGAGATGCTGGCCTGCTGCGCCGCCCTGCTCGGGGAGCGCAACGCCTTTCTGGTGCTCAACCTCTATTCGATGGGGCTCTCCGCCATGCTGGCCCGGACGGCCGTGCGTCAGGCCTTCGGACGTCCCGCGCAGGAGCAGGCCGGCGAACTCTATTTCGAGGATTCGTTCGGCAAGGAGCTCCCGCTGGGTACCTACTACCGGATGACGCGATAACCTCTCCGGGGGTTCGTGCGGAAAGGTTTTTGCCGCTTCGGCGGCGGGTCTGCGCCTTGCGGACGACCGGATAAACCTAAAATAAAAGAATTATGAGCGTACTTTTACTCCTCCTCGGAGCCCTGATGTTCGGATGTCTGTTCCCGGCGCTGGTCGGCTATGCGGGCAGCCGCCGGCGGATCGGATTCGGCTGGGCGTTCGTCGTCAGTCTGTTTTTCACGCCGCTCGTCGGCCTGATCTTCGTGCTGCTCTCCGACCCGCTGCCTGCGGGCGAGGAGCCCCGCATGGGATGCTTCGGCGGCTGTCTCTCGCTGTTCGGGATGCTTCTGCTGGGCTTTCTGGTGATGCTGGGCCTCGGGATGCTCGCCGCAATGTTTCTTTAGGCTCACCAGGGGTAGTAGATCGCCACTCCGGCCGCGGCCGAGAGGAGGATCAGCAGAATCGGGTTGACCTTTCGCAGCGAGCCGATGAAGACGCCGGCGAAGAGCACCCAGCTCCAGCCGTCGATGAAGTTGGCATCCGCGGGGTCGGTGGTGTGCGGAAAGATCAACAGCAGGGCCGCCGCCGCAATCATGCCGATCACCACGGGACGCATGCCCAGCATGGCCCCTTCCACGTATCGGTTGTGCTTCAGCTTCAGAAAGAACCGCGTCACCAGAATCATCAGCGTCAGGGCCGGCAGGCAGACGGCGAAGGTCGCCACCAGCGAGCCCAGTATGCCGAACCAGACTCCTCCCTGCTGCTCGCCGACCGTGTAGCCCACGTAGGTGGCGGAGTTGATGGCGATGGGCCCGGGGGTGATCTGCGACACGGCTACGATGTCGGCGAACTCGGCGTTGCTCATCCACTGGTGACGGACCACCACCTCGTTCTGGATGAGCGACAGCATGGCATAGCCGCCGCCGAATCCGAAGAATCCGATCTTGAGATAACTGATGAAGAGCTGCCAGAGAATCATTTCGTGCGGCGTTTGAGGGTGACGAGCTCCCAGCCGATCCCCGCGAGGGCGGCGGCGAAGAGGATATAGACGGGCGACCAGCCCAGGTGCCAGATCGCCAGCGCCGAGGCGGCGATAACCAGGTAGAGGGCCCGGTGCATCCCGCGGGTCAGCGAGATCACGGGGCCGATGATGAGGGCCACCACGGCGGGCCGCATCCCCTTGAAGGCGGCGTCGACCGCGGCGTTGTCGCGGATGCCGGCGAAGAAGAGCGCTACGGCCAGAATGATCGTGTACGAGGGGAGCACCACGCCCAGAATCGAGGCGATGGCCCCCGCATAGCCGCGCAGCTTGTAGCCGACGAAGACGGAGGTGTTGAGCGAGATGGGGCCCGGGGCCGACTGGGCGATGGTCAGCAGGTCCAGAAACTCCTGCCGCTCGATCCACCGCCTGCGGTCGATCACCTCCCGTTCGATGAGCGGGATCATCGCATAGCCCCCTCCGAAGGTGAATGCACCGATCTTCAGAAACGATCCGAACAATTCGAAAAGGCCGGTCATGAGGTCGCTTATTTCCGTTGTTTTTTGCCCAGCAGGGTCAGGATGCCGTCGATGAAGACCATCGGGTGGGTCGGCGTGCCGGGCAGCCACAGATCGACCCGATGCCGCTCGAGAAACGAGCGGTCGACGGCGCGGCTCTCGGCGAAGAGCCCGCCCGAGCAGGCTTCCGAGCCGCAGACGATCAGCAGCTTGGGCTCGGCGATGGCCTGGTAGCAGATCTCCAGCGCCTCGGCCATGTTGCGGGTGACGGGACCCGATAGCACCACGCCGTCCGCATGACGGGGCGAGGCGGTGAACTCCACGCCGTAGCGGCCGAAGTCGAAGTTGACGTTGCCCGTGGCGTTGAGCTCCATCTCCACCGAGCCGTCGCCTCCGGCGCATACCTCGCGCAGCTTGAGCGTATGGCCGAAAAAGCTCACGATCTCGCGGCGCACCCGGTCGGCGTCGAAGCGGACGAACGTATCTCCGGGGCGGACGACGAGCCCTTCGCGCGTGGCGCTGCCCATGCGGTAGTCGTTCGTGAAGCGGATCGAGCCGGGGGCGGTGCGGGCGCACTCGCCGCAGAAGAGGCAGCGCCCCAGGTCGAGCGAGAGGGGGGCGGTCGCGATGGCTCCCGTGGGGCAGAGCGCCGCGGCCTTTCGCAGCTCTTCGGCCGGTCCGCCGGCGGTCAGGACGGGACGTCCGCGAAACTCTTCGGTGAGCTCCACGGCGTTCAGATCGGGGATGTACTGCCGCCCGTGGCTGCGCAGTACCTTTATTTTCGGAAGAATCATAGCTGTCTTTTTTTACAAGTCGTTGCCGCAGTAGGAGAGATTGAAGCTCTTGTTGCAGATGGGGAAATCCGAAATGCCCTCGCCGCGCACGGCCAGAGCCAGGGCCAGCCAGTTGTGCAGGCTGGGGTCCTTGATCTTGCAGGCGGCGATGTGGCCGTCGGCGTCGGTCACCGTGACATGGCAGATCTCGCCGCGCCACCCCTCGATCAGCCCGAAGGCGAGCGATTCGCCCCGCAACGGGAATTCGTAGTCGGGCCGCGAGGCTTCCGCCGCAGGAACGAGGCCGGCGAGCAGGTGCTCGATGCAGTTGGCCGATTGCAGCACCTCGCGGCAGCGCACCGTCAGGCGGGCCATGACGTCTCCGTAACGCTTCACCACGCTTTCGTGATGAAGCTCCCGGGCATAGAGGCCCCAGGGGTGGGTCGTGCGCAGGTCGCGGAGCAGGCCGCTGGCCCGGGCCGCCTGCCCGACGCCGCCGATGCGGACCATCTCCTCGCGCGACACGATGCCGCACTGCTCCAGCCGGGCCAGCACGGTGGGCGACGACTTGATGTCTTCGCGTACTTCGTCGTAGCGCCGCCGCACGTCGGCCACGTTCCGGCGCACGAGGTCGATTTTCTCGGCCGTCAGCGGATGGTTCGTCCCCTGCGGCCGGATCAGCCCCTTGCCGAAGCGGTTGCCGCACCACGCCTGCGTGGTGTTGATGGTTACGGTGCGGAGCGCCTCGCAGGCCACCTGCCCCAGTTGATAGCCGATATCCATGCAGAGGGCGCCCGTGTCAGCGATCTGCACGGCCATCCGCTCCAATTCCAGTGCCACGGCCCGTTCGCACTCCAGCGCGTAGCTGCGGCTCCGGGGCTGCACGGCCAGCTTCTCCAGTGTCTCGACGAAGGCCGTGGAGTGGGCCACGGCGCTGTCGCCCGCGATGCTCTCGGCGAGCAGCACCTGGCGCAGCCGGTTGTCCGTTGCCGCGAAGGCGTGCTCCACGCCGCGATGCTGGTAGCCCAGCGCGATCTCGAGATGCAGTACGCGCTCGCCGTTGCAGATGAAGCGGAAGGCGCCCGGTTCGATGATGCCCGCATGGATGGGTCCCACGTTCACCTCGTGGAGCGAGGCCCCCTCCATCGTGTAGAAGGGGTAGTTGTCCATCGTGCTCTTGGGGTCGAAACGGTCGAAAGGAAAGCGCAGGGGCTTCTCCCAGGGCATGCCGTCGAAGCGGATGCCGTAGCGCTCGGTGATCTCCCGTTCGAAGGGGTGCACCTGCGCGTGGCGGGCCGTCAGCGAGGGGAGCGGCGTTTCGTCGTAGTACTCCACGCAGTAGGAGGTGAGCAGAACTTCGGAGGTCCGGTCGTCGAGCAGCAGGCAGAACATCCGCAGCCGTTCGTCCCGCTCGGGCAGGGCGAAGTAGTGGCCGATGTGGTAGCGCTCCTGGCCGAGTTTTCGGTCCAGATCGGCGAAGAACTCGGCGTAGTCCACCACCGGAATCTCTTCCAGGGGGACGGCCGGTGCCGTATTGTTGGTCGTAAAGTATTTCATGCCTTTAGAGGGTTGCGATTACGGTAATCAGTTCGCGGAACGGGGCGGGCTGCCACAGTCCCAGCACCATGGCGGCGATCAGCAGGGCGAGTGCCGACCACGAGAGCGCCCGGTCGGCCCGCGAGGGGTGCAGTTCGTCCTGATTGGGCTGGTAGCAGAGCTTGATGATGCGTGCGCAGATGGAGTAGACCACGATGCAGAGCAGCAGCAGCATGACCAGGGCCAGCCACCACTTGCCGGCGGCGAAGATGCCGCGGAAGACCATCAGCTCCGACAGAAAGAGCGGCGAAGGGGGGAAGGCCAGCACGACGACCGTGCCCAGCAGCAGCCCCACGGCCCCCACCTTGTTGATCGAGAGGTAGTCGCCCAGCCGGTTGATGCGGTAGCCGTCGTAGACCTGACGTACGACCGCCATCTGCAAAAAGAGCGAACTCTTGACGAGCGTGTGGCACACCGCGTGGAAAAGGGCGGCCCAGACGCCGATGCCGCCGATGCCCAGTCCGATGGCTACGATGCCCATGTTCTCGACCGTGGAGTAGGAGAGGAACCGTTTGTAGTTGTTCGTGCGGCGCAGGAACAGTGCGCCGATAGCCAGTGAGAGCAGGCCGACGATCAGCAGCACGGAGCGGACCCATCCGAAGATGTCGGTTTCGGCCATCAGGCGGTAGACGCGGAAGATGGCGAGGAATCCGGCGTTCACCAGACCGGTGGAGATCAGGGCCGAGGCGGGCGACGGGGCGGCGAAATTGGCGTCGACGCCGATCGTGTAGAGCGGGAAGATCTCCATCTTGCAGCTGTAGCCGCTCAGGATGAGCAGAAAGGCGATCTTCAGGTAGAGCGGATTGCCGGTCCGGAGCCGTTCGGCGAGGGCTCCGTAGCTCAGCGATCCCCCTTCGGCGACCGAGCAGAGCAGCAGGATGCCCAGATAGGCCATGGCGATGCCGGTCGAGCAGACGAAGATGTATTTCCAAGTGGCCTCGAGGGTCTGGGCGGTGCGCCGGTGGTAGATGATGCCGGCGGCGCAGAGCGTGGTGGCCTCCAGGAAGATCCAGGTCACGGCGATGTTGTCCGAGAAGTAGACCCCGGCGATGGCCGTCTGGAGCAGCATCAGCAGGCAGAAGTAGAGGCGGTACTCCTTCAGGGGGTTCTCCTTGAGGTAGGCTTTCGAGTGGACGAAGACGAAGGCTCCGACCACGCAGAGCAGGCAGTAGAAGAGCAGCCCCGATTCGTCGAAGCGGAAAAAGAGGGCGGATGTCTCGCCCGTCCGTCCGCCGCCGAGGAGCAGTCCGGCCAGACCGAACTGCACGGCGAAGAAGAACAGCCCGGCCAGGGCGATGAACCGTTTGGAGCGTGCCGCGAGAGCCAGTGCGGCCCCCGCCAGCGAGAGCAGGAAGTAGATAATCATCGTTATCAGTCTTTTACGTTCGTGAGGGCATCGGCATCGTCGACGTGGATCTCATGGTCGATCTTCGTCAGGAACATGCCCAGCATGAGTACCGAGATCAGGATGTCGAGCAGGATGGCCGTGTTGATGAGCAGGGGCATCTCGACGCCGATAGCCGTGGAGAAGAGGAACACTCCGTTTTCGATCACCAGAAATCCGACCATGTGGGAGAAGATCCGCGAGCGCAGGACGATCAGGATCAGGCCGCTCAGCAGCGAGTAGAGAGCCACGCCGAAGAAGACCATGTTGACCGACGGGTCGGCTACGTAGTACGAGACCGAGGCGCTGGCCGCGAGGGCCGCCAGCGAGAGCAGCAGCGAGTGGGCCTGCGACGAGCCGGAGGTGCGGACGCGGTTGATCTTCGTGCGGCGGATGACTGCGAAGAGGATTTTCGGGACGATGATGCCCTTGAAGAGCAGGGTCTCGGCCAGGATGAAGCCCAGCTCGGCCCAGTTCAGCGCATGCAGACGCAGCAGGGCGACGGCCAGCAGGATCCACCCTTGCAGGGCGATGATCGAGGCGTAGTTGCGGAACCGCTCGGTGATGGAGAGGTAGATCAGCGTCAGGACGTAGAGAATCGTGAGGGAGAGTATCATTGGATTTCGATGTTTTGCTGGACGAGGTAGCCCATGAAGAGGACGATGGCCGCCATGGCGGCGATGGTGAGCAGGAAAGTGGTGTTGCGGGAGAGCTTGTTGCGGGCCTGGGTCGACTCCACCACGCCGACGGGCACGCCCGCCAGCAGAACGGCCAGCGGAGCGGCCACCCACCAGTGGAACGAGCAGACGGCAGCCACGGTGTTGGCCGCCAGCGTAGCCAGTGCCGCGCTCTTGAGCCACCCGGCCGTCTGGATCATGGCGAGGTCGACGCCGCAGTAGTCCAGACACATCACCTCGTGGATCATCGTCAGCTCGAGGTGGGTGCGGGGATCGTCGACCGGGATGCGGCCCGACTCGACGAAGAGCAGCTTGACGAGCAGATAGGCCGTCAGCAGGAGGACGATCGTCAGCTGCACGTCGAAGGTGCGGGCCGCGGCGAAGACGGCCTCGAACGAGGTGTAGCCGAAGATCATCGCCAGCGTAGCCAGCGTGAGCATCAGGGCCGGTTCGACCAGAGCCCCGTAGAGCGCCTCGCGGCTGGCTCCCATGCCTTCGAACGAGCTGCCCGTGTCGAGGGCGGCCAGAATCAGGAAGAAGCGCCCCAGCGCCAGCGTGTAGGCGAAGCAGATCGCGTCGCCCGGGAACGACAGCGGAGCGGGGAGCTCTCCGACGGGGATGAAGAGGAGGGCGACCAGTGCCGACCCCAGGTAGAAGGCCGGTGCTGCGCGGAACAGCGGGCCGGTGGTGGGTGAGTAGACGGCCCCCTTCTTCAGCAGCAGCGCCGCATTCGAGAGGTGCTGGGTGAAGCGGATGCCCTTGCGCCCGGCCAGCCGGGCCCGGGTGCGGTTGATGACGCCGGGAATCGCAACGGCGATAGCCAGCAGAAGCAGTATGTCGAACAGTGCGGTCATGTCAGATCAGATTTAGGAGCGAGAGCAGGAAAACGAGAACCAGAAAGGCCAGCGCGAAGAGGACGTAGTGATTGATCTTGCCCGTTCGGAAGCGCATGACGTGGATGTTGATGCGGTGCAGCAGCTCCACCCACCAGGCGGCGAAGAGGGTGTCGATCCGGTCCTTGTGGCCGATGTTGAAGGCGTGGGCCGAGGGGAAGATCTCCTGAGGCGGTACGGCACTGCCCTCGCCTGTCTCCTTGGTGAGGGTGTCGGCGATGGATTGCAGCCCCTCGGAGTAGGATTCGCCCGTGTACTGCATCCGGATGTTCGGAGAGGTGAATCCGCAGCCCCAGGTGGGACCCTCGGTCACGGTGCGGTTCTTCAGCAGCCGGCTCTTGAGCAGGTAGAGGAGGGCGATGACGCCGATCAGCAGCCAGGCCGTGAGCGAGATCATTCGCAGGCTTTCGGGAAAGAGCTCGGCGGCCAGCGCGGCCGTGGACCGTTCGGAGAGATTCATCAGAGGGGCCGCTGCGCGGGATACGAGGGCGACCGCCCCCTGCGGAAAGAGCCCGACGGCGAGTATGCCCGCCAGCGGGAGGGCCATGGCGGCTATGCGGAGGTTGTCCGCCTCCGCGGCTTCGGCGACGGCGTGCGAGCGGGGCGAGCCGAGAAAGACCATGCCGTAGAGCTTGGTGAAGGCCAGCACGACGATGCCCCCGATCAGTGCGAGCCCCAGGATGCCGAAGGCCGAGGCGACCACCTGCTGGCCGCCCGCCACGTTGTCGAACATGCCGACGTAGATCAGCCACTCCGAGACGAAGCCGTTGAGCGGCGGCAGGGCGCTGATGGCGGCCGCGGCGCAGAGGAAGAGCAGGGCCGTGAGGGGCATGCTTTTAGCCAGACCGCCCAGCCGGTCGATGGAGGTGGTATGGGTTTCGGAGAGGATGTTTCCGGCGCCGAAGAAGAGCAGGCTCTTGAAAAACGAGTGGTTCAGCGTGTGGAGCAGGGCGCCGCACAGCCCGCACAGGGCCACGGCGTCGTTGCCCGAGCTCTTGCCCAGCGCGGCGATGCCCGTGCCGATCAGGATGACGCCGATGTTCTCGATGCTCGAGTAGGCCAGCAGCCGCTTGACATCGTTCTGCGCGGCGGCCAGAATGACGCCCCACAGCCCCGTGACGATGCCGGCGCAGAGCAGGATGAGGCCGGCGGCGTAGAGGGCTTCGCCGCCGAGCGGAGCCGCGACGCGCAGGATGCCGTAGATGCCGGTCTTGATCATCACGCCCGACATGACGGCCGAGACGTGCGACGGCGCGGCCGGATGGGCCTCGGGCAGCCAGACGTGCATGGGGAACAGGCCCGCCTTCATGCCGAAGCCCAGCAGAAAGAGCAGGAAGAGCGGCAGGGGCGCCCGGTCGCCGTAGTAGAGCGCGAGCGACTGGAAGTCGGCCGATCCGGTCTGCTGCCAGAGGGTGACGAAGCCCGCAACCAGAAAGAGGAATCCGATGTGCATCATCACCAGGTAGGAGAGGGCGGCGCGGACCACCTCTTTCCGTTCGGCGTCGAAGAGGATCAGCAGGAACGAGGCGATGGTCATCAGCTCCCAGAAGAAGAGGAAGGTGTAGCCGCCGTCGGCGCAGACCACGCCCATCATCGAGAAGACGAGCACCGTCAGCGAGAGGCAGTGCAGCGAGACGTGGGCCGACGACTTGCGGTCGAGGTAGTGTTTCAGATAGCCGCAGGCGTAGAGCCCCGCGGCGATGCCGCCGAAGGCGATCAGCAGGACGAAGAGGGCGGAGAGGGCATCCATCGAGCCGCTTTCGGGTCCGAACAGCACTCCGTCGCTCTGCCAGAGACGGGTGTTCGCCCGCGGGTTGAAGAGCACGCCGACCGCCTTTGCGGCGGCGGCCAGGCACCCCGTTGCGATGATGCCGCAGGTCAAACCGGTTTTGGCACGCTGCGGGGCAAGGAAAATCGCCGCCGACGCGAGTGCCAAAGCGAGTAGGGTAAATAGAAACATAGTTGAGAATTTGATCCTTGTAATCCGTTCTTTTTCGGGTCTTTATTCCGCTTCGTTGACGATGGCGACCGCCGTCGCGGCGACCACGGCGGCCGTCTCCGTCCGCAGGCGCTGGCTGCCCAGCGTGATCTCCTCGAAGCCGTTTGCGAGCGCAAAGGTAATCTCTTCCGGCGAAAAATCGCCCTCGGGACCGATCAAAATGAGGATATTTTCATTTTTTTTAAGAATTCGCGGCAGGTACTGCTTCCCTCCGGCGCTTCGGGCCGGGTCGCAGTGGGCGATGAACTTCCGGCCCTCGAAGGGGCTACCGACCGCCTTTTCGAAGGGGGTGAGCTCGTGCAGAACGGGGTGGTATGCCTTCAGCGATTGCTTCACGGCGGCCGTGACGACCTTTTCGCTCCGTTCGAGCTTCAATGCGCGGCGTTCGCTGCGGGCGCATTCGAGGGGGATGATCTCCTCGATTCCGATCTCGGTGGCCTTCTCCAGAAACCACTCGAAGCGGTCGATGTGCTTGGTGGGGGCCACGGCCATCGTCAGGCGGCAGGGGCGCTTGCCGTACCCGTGCGTGCAGCCGACGACCTCCACTTCGCAGCGCTTGGGGTGGGCATCGGTGATGCGGCAATGAAATAAATCGCCCCGTCCGTCGGTTATATGGAGGGAGTCCCCTTCGCCCAGGCGCAGGACGCGGATGCAGTGTTTGGACTCCTCTTCGCTGAGCGTGTAGCGGGGCGGGGTGAAATCGGGGGCGTAAAATAGTTGCATACCTTTGATTTAATCGTTATCTTTGCCCGGAAGGAGCCGAGGGCCGGGATGGCGGATTCCGCTTGCGGCGGAGCTCCTTCGGGGCTGAATTTCACGCGGCAAAGGTAACTAAATATAGGGAAACGATGAGACGTTTTAGCGAATTATTTTTATTCGGTATGTTGTTTATGAGCACGGTAAGCTGTCGATCCGGAGAGAAAAAGGAGGAGAATCCGCTCCTCGACATCGAAGCCTGGGAGACCCCCTATCGGGTGCCGCCCTTCGACCGGATCCGTCCAGAACACTATCTGCCCGCCTTCGAGCGGGCCATGGCGATTCACGACGCCGAGATCGACGCGATCGTCACCAATAACGACGCGCCCGATTTCCGGAACGTGATCGAGGCCTACGACGACGCGGGTCGCATGCTGGAGGAGGTGGCCCTGATCTTCGAGATGGTCTCCTCGGCCGACATGACCGATCAGCTGATGGCCGTGCAGGAGAACGTGATGCCCCGTCTGGCCGCCCACTCCGACCGGATCGGGATGAATGCGAAGCTCTTCGAAAAGGTGAAGTCGGTCTACGACCAGCGGCTGAGCCTCTCGCTCGAGCCCGACCAGCTGCGGCTGGTGGAGAAGATCTACACGGAGTTCGTCCGCTCGGGAGCGCTGCTCGGCGATGCCGACAAGGCCCGCCTGCAGGAGATCAACGAGGCCCTTTCGCTCGCCTCGGTTGAGTTCGGCCGTCACCTGCTGGCCGAGAACGAC
This sequence comes from uncultured Alistipes sp., assembly GCA_910577475.1. GTDB lineage: Bacteria > Bacteroidota > Bacteroidia > Bacteroidales > Rikenellaceae > Alistipes. The sequence goes on along the minus strand of CAJTLJ010000008.1, from coordinate 17,028 downwards.
CGCTACCGGCTGCTGCTCGGCTCCGACGAGCTGGAGGGGCTGCCGACCGGAGTCCGGGAGACGGCGATGCAGGCGGCCCGCGAGATCGGCGAGGAGGGAAAGTACCTCTTTACGCTCTCCCAGCCCAGCATGATCCCCCTGCTGACCTACTCCTCGCGCCGCGACCTGCGCGAGCAGATCTACAAGGCCTACCTTCGGCGCGGCAACCAGGACGATGACCTGGACAACAAGCGGCTGATCGCCGACTTCATCCGTCTGCGCAGCGAGAAGGCCCGCCTGCTGGGCTTCGAATCCTATGCCGACTATGTGCTGGCCGAACAGATGGCCCGCACGCCCCGCGCCGCCTACGAACTGCTCGACGAGATCTGGACGCCGGCCCTCGAACGGGCCGGGCAGGAGCTCGCCGAGATGCAGCCCCTGCTGGAGGCCGATATCCCCGGCGCGACCTTCGAGTCGTGGGACTGGTGGTACTACGCCGAGAAGCTCCGCAAGAAGAACTATGCGCTCGACCAGGAGATGCTGCGTCCCTATTTCTCGCTGGAGAACGTGCGCAGCGGCATCTTCTTCCTCGCGAACCGCCTCTACGGCATTACGTTCCGTCCGGTCAACGTGCCCCTCTACAACGAGGAGTGCTCGGCCTTCGAGGTGCTGGATGCCGACTCCTCCCATCTGGGCGTGCTCTATTTCGACCTTTTTCCCCGTGCGGGCAAGGGGAGCGGGGCCTGGTGCGGCTATTTCCGGGCGCAGAGCTACCGCGACGGCGAGCGGGTCGATCCGGTGGTGGGAATCGTCTGCAACTTCCCGCGGCTGGCGGGCTCGGCCCCCTCGCTGCTGACTGCGGATGACGTGGAGACCCTTTTCCACGAGTTCGGACATGCGCTCCATTTCCTTTTCCACGACGTGAAGTACCGCTCGCTGGCCGATGTCGAGGGCGACTTCGTGGAGCTCCCCTCGCAGATCATGGAGAACTGGGCATTCGAACCCGAGATGCTGGAGCAGTATGCCACGCACTACCGCACCAACGACCCCATTCCGGCCGATCTGGTGCGCAAACTCCGCCGCAGCGCCCTCTTCAACCAGGGCTTCGCGACGACCGAACTGGTTGCGGCGGCCCTTTCCGATCTGGATATCCACTCGCTGACGTCGGCCGAAGGGCTCGACGTGAACGCCTTCGAGCACCGGGTGCTGGCCGAGCGGCGCGGACTGATCCCGCAGATCGAGCCCCGCTACCGTTACACCTATTTCCGCCACATCTTCGACGGCGGCTACTCGGCCGGCTACTATTTCTATCTCTGGGCCGAACTGCTCGATCAGGACGCTTTCGACTGTTTCCGTCAGAGCCGCGACCTCTTCGACCGGACCATCGCCGACCGGTTCCGCCGCGAGGTGCTGGAGCGGGGCGGCGAGGCCGACGGCATGACCCTCTATCGCAATTTCCGCGGCGGGGAGCCCTCGAAGATCCCCATGCTCCGCAGCCGCGGCCTGTGGACCGAACCCGAACCCGAGCCGGAGGAGGAGATCGAGATGCCCGATCCGGATGACTTTTAGATGTTGGATGAAGAAACCCTGTAATGTTACGTATATGAAAAAAGTACTTTTGTTTATGGCGACAATTCTCTCTGCGGCCGGCTGCGTCGACCGCACGATGCCCGTGGCCGATCTCCCCGAGATCGATACGTCGAATCCGCTCCTGGGCGAGTGGACCGACCCCTATGCCACCCCTCCCTTCGACCGGATCGCGATTTCCGACTACGAACCGGCCTTCGATGCGGCCATCGCCGTGTCGCGCGCCGAACTGGCGGCCATCGTCGACAACCCCGCGAAGCCGACCTTCTACAACACGATTGTGGCGCTGGAGCGCCAGGGCGCTCTGCTGGAGCGGATCGAAGGGGTCTTTTTCAACCTGCTTTCGGCCGAGACCTCGGACGAGCTGCAGGAGATAGCCCGACGCGTACAGCCCAAGCTGGTCGAACTGTCGAACGACGTCCGGCTTAATCCCGTGCTCTTCGAGCGGGTGAAGGCGGTCTACGAGCACCCCGGATGGGGGCTCACGAAGGAGGACAAGATCCTGCTGGAGGATACCTACAAGGGGTTCGTGCGGGGCGGTGCCGCTCTCTCCGATGCCGACAAGGAGCTCTATCGGCAGTACACGACCGAGCTTTCGCAGTCCACCCTGCAGTTCGGACAGAACGTGCTGGCTTCGACCAACGCCTTCACGCTCAACATCACCGATCCCGCAGTGGTGGCCGAATTGCCCGGCTTCGTGAAGGAGGGAATGGCGGCCGAGGCGAAGTCCCGCGGCCAGAAGGGGTGGACCGTGACGCTGCAATACCCCAGCTATCTCCCCTTCATGACCTATTCCACGAACCGTGAGCTGAAGGAGAAACTCTGGACGGCCCGGTCGCAGATCGCGCTGGGCGGCGAGTGGGACAACATGCCGGTGGTGCGCCGGATCGTCGACCTGCGGCTGAAGGTGGCCCGTCTGCTGGGTTACGACACCTACTCGGCCTATGTGCTGGAGGAGCGCATGGCGAAGAATCCCGCGACGGTGAACGCTTTCCTGCAGGAGCTGCTCGACGCGACGAAGCGCTTCGCCGACCGCGACGTGCAGACCATCCGCGACTTCGCCGCTTCGAAGGGTTTCGAGGGCGAGCTGATGCCCTGGGACATGACCTACTACTCGGAGCAGTACAAGAATGCGACTTATTCGCTCACGGACGAGATGGTGAAGCCCTATTTCGAGCTGGAGAGTGTCAAGAAGGGTGTTTTCCTGCTGGCGAACAAGCTCTACGGACTGAACTTTACGCCCAATCCCGCCATCCCGGTCTACCATCCCGACGTGACGGCCTATGATGTGACCGACGAAAAGGGCCGCATGATGGCGGTGCTCTATCTCGACTTCTTCCCCCGCGCCTCGAAGCGTGCGGGTGCGTGGATGACCGAGTACCGCGGTATGAAAACGGTCGACGGCGTGGAGACCCGTCCGCTGGTGTCGCTGGTGATGAACTTCACCAAGCCGACCGAGGCGACCCCCTCGCTGCTCACCTTCGACGAGGTGGAGACCTTCCTCCACGAGTTCGGACACTCGCTGCACGGCATGCTGGCCGAGGGGGTCTACGGCTCGCAGACCGGAACCTCGGTCCGCCACGACTTCGTGGAGCTCCCCTCGCAGATCATGGAGAACTGGGCGACCGAGAAGGAGTATCTCGATCTCTGGGCCGTGCATTACCAGACCGGGGAGAAGATGCCTTCCGAACTGATTGACCGCATCGTCGATGCCGGCAATTTCCAGGCGGCCTACATGAACGTGCGCCAGCTCTCCTTCGCCATGCTCGACATGGCCTGGCACAGCCTGACCGAACCCTTCGAGGGCGATGCCATCGCCTTCGAGAAGCAGGCCGTGAAGCCCGCTCAGGTGCTGCCCGTGGTGGAGGGTACGGCCATGACCCCGTCGTTCAGCCATATCTTCGCGGGCGGCTACGCTTCGGGATACTACGGCTACAAGTGGGCCGAGGTGCTGGATGCCGACGCCTTCTCGCTCTTCAAGGAGAAGGGGATCTTCAACCGGGAGGTGGCGTCGTCGTTCCGCGAGAACGTCCTTTCGAAGGGTTCGACCGACGACCCGATGGTGCTCTACGTCAAGTTCCGCGGCCACGAGCCCCAAACCCGCGCCCTGATCGACCGCATGGGGCTGGAGGAGTAGCGGCCTTTTCGGTCTGAATACTGCGGGGAGAGAGTCCGGGAACTCTTTCCCCGTATTTTTTGCGGAAAAGGAAAAATTCGCTATCTTTGTTAAAACCTATTCAAACGACAGACAGTCATGCTCTCCGCAAACGAACGCCGAACGATCATCGATCTGATTCACCGCGAAGTGGTGCCGGCCATCGGCTGCACCGAACCCATTGCCGTAGCCCTCTGCACGGCCCGCACCCGCGAACTGCTGGATGCGGAACCGCAACGAATCCGGGTGCTGTTGAGCGCCAACATCCTCAAGAACGCCATGGGCGTGGGAATCCCCGGCACGGGCGGCATGATCGGCCTGCCGATCGCCGTGGCGCTGGGTGCGCTGGTCGGCAGGTCGGCTTACAAGCTGGAGGTGCTGCGCGACGCCACCCCCGAGGCGGTGGAGCGGGGCAAGCGGTTCATCGCCGAAGACCGGATCGAGATCCGCCTGAAGGAGAACATCGCCGAAAAGCTCTATATCGAGGTGGAGATGGAGGCCGGGGAGCGCTCCGCGCGGGCCGTCATCGCCGGCGGACATACCGATTTCGTCTACGAGGAGCGCAACGGAGAGGTGCGGCTCGACTGCCGGAAAGCCGGTGCCGAAGAGACGGCCGACGAGGAGGTGCCCCTGACCCTGCGCCGCGTTTACGATTTCGCCGTCACGGCCCCTCTCGACGAGATCCGGTTCATTCTCGAGGCCCGGCGGCTTAACAAGGAGGCGGCCGAATGCGCCTTTCGGGGCGACTACGGCCACAGCCTGGGCAAGACCCTGTGCCGGGAGAAGGAGCGCCGCATGCTGGGCGACGCCCCCTATTCGCGGATACTCTCCTATACGGCGGCGGCCTGCGACGCCCGCATGGCCGGTGCGATGATCCCCGTGATGAGCAACTCCGGCAGCGGCAACCAGGGAATCACGGCCACGCTGCCCGTGGTGGTCTACGCCGAGGAGTGCGGCGCCACGGAGGAGCAGACCATACGGGCGCTGATCCTGAGCCATCTCACGGTGATCTATATCAAACAGAGCCTCGGACGTCTTTCGGCCCTCTGCGGGTGCGTCGTGGCGGCCACCGGTTCGAGTTGCGGCATGACCTGGCTCATGGGCGGCGGATACGACGAGGTGGCCTACGCCGTGAAGAACATGATCGCCAACCTGACGGGAATGATCTGCGACGGTGCGAAGCCCAGCTGCGCGCTGAAGCTCGCCAGCGGGGTCTCGACGGCGGTGCTGTCGGCCATGCTGGCTATGGAGCACCGCTGCGTGAGCTCGGTGGAGGGGATCATCGACGATGACGTGGACCGTTCGATCCGTAACCTCACCCGCATCGGCCGCGACGGCATGAACGAGACCGACAGCCTGATCCTGAACATCATGACCCACAAAGGATGCTGAATCCATCACGCCGTTCGGAAATCGGCCAGCCGCCCTTTCGGAAAGGACGGCTTTTTGCGGTGGAGAGAAAGAGCAATGAGCCATCCGTCTGTCATCCTGTGTGGAGTGCAGCGGAATAGAAGGATCTCTACGGTCGGATGAGCGGGGACCCTTGCGAATCGTGTCGGCGCAAAGCGCCGGCAGTCTGAGCCACCCCGGGCGAAGGTCTGCACTTAATCGTTTCGTCCTTTGCCGACTGCTGACTGCGGGTGGGGCTTCCCAATGGTGAATGTTTCGCAAAGTAGAGATGTTTCGACTGCGCACCTACGGTGCTCCGCTCAACATGACAGAACAATTCACGGTTTACAATTAGTTTGCACCGGTGTCCTCCCCACAACCTTGCGGGTTGTAATATGGAAAGCCCCCGCCGAGGCGGGGGTTGGGGGTGGGTCAGACTTATTAACGCGGCTTTGCCGCGGGCTCCACAACCGACAGCAGCAAGAACCGGGGCGGAAAACGGGAGAGAATGAAAGTCGTCTATAGTTACGATTTTACTGAGAGATCTTGACCAGTTGTTCGCGGTAGGCGTTCAGAATACGCGATTTCGAAATGAATCCCTGGTAGCGGTTCTCCTTGTCCACGACCGGGAGCATCCAGGTGTGATTCTCCTCGAAGCGCGAAAGGACGCTCTGCAACTGTTCGTGGAGCAGAATCTTGTCGGGCGGCTGGATCATGTAGTGCATGATCGGCGTGCCGTACTTCTCGGGTTTGAACATGTCCTCGCGCAGGTCGTCCAGCTGCACGATGCCCAGCAGCCGGCCGAAGTTGTCGATCACGGGGAAGATGTTGCGGCGGGCCGTGGCGATGATGTGCACGATGTCCCCCAGCGTGTGCCGCTCCTTGATCCGCAGGAAATCGGTCTCCATCAGGTCGTCCAGCTTCAGGAAGACGAAGACCGACTGATCCTTGTCGTGGGTCAGCAGCTCGCCCTTCTCGCGCAGCTGCTTGGTGTAGATCGAATCGGGGTTGAAGTAGTAGTCCACCGCGAACGAGATGCAGGCCGTGATCATCAGCGGGATGAAGAGTTCGTAGCCGTTCGACAGCTCGGCGATCAGGAAGATCGAGGTGAGCGGGGCGTTCATCACCCCCGACATGACGCCTGCCATGCCTACCAGCGTGAACGATATCAGCGAGATGTTCTCCCAGCCCAGCCATCGGACGAAGGTGGCGTTGTAGATCAGGGCCACGATGGCCCCCAGAAAGGCCCCCACGAAGAGCGAGGGGGCGAAGGTTCCGCCCACGCCGCCCGCCGCATTGGTCGAGGCCATGGCTACCACCTTGAAGAACATGGTGGCGATGACGAAGAGGATCACCACCCAGTCGATGGTGCGGAAACGGTAGAAGAGCGAGTTGTCGAAGAGCGATTCGGCCTGCCCGTGCATGAGGGCCGTGATGCCCTCGTAGCCCTCGCCGTAGAGGGGCGGGAAGACGAAGATCAGGATACCCAGCACGGCACCGCCCAGTATCCACTTCTTGTACTGCTTGTCGATCCGCTTGAAGACGGCGCCGATGCGGGAGTTGATCGAGGTGAAGTAGTAGGACATCACCCCGCACAGGATTCCCAGCAGGATGAAGAGCGGAATCTGATAGAGCTCGAAATGGTCGGCCGAGGTCAGCGTCACGGCCAGAATGGGGTCGAAGCCGCGGAGCATGAAGGCCATCGTGGTGGCGGTGATCGAGGCGATGAGCAGCGGAATGACCGAGCTGGCCGTGATGTCGAGCATCAGGATCTCGAGCACGAAGACCACCCCCGTGATGGGGGCCTTGAAGATCGAGGCCAGGGCCGCGCCAGCCCCGCAGCAGAGCAGCAGGGTGGTGTTGCGGTAGTTCAGCCGCGCCAGCTTGCCCAGATTCGAGCCGATGGCGGCTCCCGTCAGGACGATCGGGGCCTCGGGACCGACCGAACCGCCGAATCCGATGGTCGTGGCGCCGCCCACGAGCGACGTCCAGCAGTTGTGGCGGGCGATCTGGGAGTTCTTGCTCGACATGGCGTAGAGTACCCGCGTGACACCCTCGGAGATGTTGTCGCGCACGATGTAGCGGACGAACAGCGTCGCCAGGATGATACCCATAACCGGGTAGATCAGGTAAAGGAAATGGGCCTTCTCGACGGGAAACCAGTTGACGAGTGCGCTCTTGATGCCGTAGAGCATCATCTCGAACAGATAGGTGCCCAGGCCGGCGGCCACGCCGACCACGACGGCCAGCAGCATCATGATCTGGCGGTTGCTCAACCGCTTGGTGATTCGCAGGAACCAGCTGTATATGTGTTCGGTGTGCAGGCCCATGGCTCGTGTGTCAGGCTTTGTTCTTGTAGGCTTCGGCTTGCGAGGCGATCAGCTCCCCGTCCTCGAAGTAGTCGATCCGCATGGCCCGGCGGACGTCGTTCAAAGTTTGTGCCGCTTCGCGGCGGGCTTGCTCCGAGCCGGTTCTCAGCACGGCGTAGACCTCCTCGATGCGCTGCTCGAAATAGCGGCGGCGTTCGCGGATGGGCTCCAGCGTCTCGTTCAGCACGGCGATCAGGAACCGCTTCACCTTCACGTCGCCCAGACCGCCCCGGCGGTAGTGCGCCTTCAGCTCGTCGAGCGAGGCGTAGTCGGGCAGGTATTTCGGGAAGTGTTCGGGGCGCGAGAAGGCGTCCAGGTAGGTGAATACGGTGTTGCCCTCCACCTTGCCGGGGTCTTCCACGCGCAGGTGGTCGGGGTCCGTGAACATCGTCATCACCTTCTTCTTCACCTCGTCGGCCGAGTCCGAAAGGTAGATGCAGTTGCCCAGTGACTTGGACATCTTGGCCTTGCCGTCGGTGCCGGGCAGACGCAGGCAGGCGGCGTTGTCGGGCAGCAGGATCTCGGGCTCGACGAGCGTCTCGCCGTAGACCGAGTTGAACTTGTGGACGATCTCGCGCGTCTGCTCGATCATCGGCTCCTGATCCTCGCCGGCGGGAACCGTCGTGGCGCGGAAGGCGGTGATGTCCGAGGCCTGGCTGATGGGGTAGGTGAAGAAGCCCACCGGGGTGCCCGGCCGCTGCTGGGCGGCTGTCTCCTCCTCTTCGGCATTGTTTTCGGCGAAACCGCGCAGCTGGATCTCAGCCTTCACGGTCGGGTTGCGCTGCAACCGCTGGACGGTTACCAGATTCATGTAGTAGAAGGCCAGCTCGCAGAGCTCCGGCACCTGCGACTGGATGAAGAGGGTCGAACGCGCGGGGTCGAGGCCGGCCGAGAGGTAGTCCAGCGCCACCTCGACGATGTTCTGCCGCACCTTCTCCGGGTTGTCGGCGTTGTCGGTGAGCGCCTGGGCGTCGGCGATCATGACGAAGATCTTCTCGAACTGCCCCGAGTTCTGAAGCTCCACACGGCGGCGCAGCGATCCTACGTAGTGCCCCAGGTGGAGCTTTCCGGTCGGGCGGTCGCCCGTGAGTATGATTTTTCCCATAAGAGTCTTTGTTATTACAATCCAACTTACAAAAATAGAAAAAAGAGCCGGAATCCTCCCTATCGTGCTCCCGATATTGTTTTTTTTTATAACTTTGTATGTTCTAATCGGAAAAACCATGACGATCATTCAACTCGAATATCTGTTGGCGGTGGCTAACTGCGGCAGTTTTTCGCTGGCCGCAGAGCACTGTTTCGTGACGCAGCCCTCGTTGAGCATGCAGATCAAGTCGCTGGAGGAGGAGCTGGGCGTCGTGCTGCTCGACCGTTCCAAAAAACCGGTGATCCCGACCCAGGCGGGTGAGGTGGTGCTGGAGAAGGTGCGCGAGGCGCTGAAGTCCTACAACAACATCAAGGAGTCGGTGGCCGAGCTCAAGGGCGAGACGGCCGGCACGCTGCGCCTGGGGGTCATACCGACGATAGCCCCCTATCTGCTGCACAAGTTCATCCCCGCCTTCGTCCGCGACTACCCGAAGGTGGAGCTGGAGATCAGCGAGATGAAGACGCCCGATATCGTCGAGGCCCTCAAGCGCGACCGGCTCGACGCAGCCATCGTGGCAGGCGGCACCTGCGGCGACGGCATCACCGAGCACGAGCTGTTCGGCGACCGCTTCTTCGTCTACGTCTCGCCGCAGAATCCGCTCATCGACCGCACGAACATCCGCATCGAGGACATCGACATGAAGGACCTGATCCTGCTCAGCAGCGGCAACTGCCTGCGCGACCAGGTGATCGAGCTGTGCCAGGCCAAGCGCGCCGTACCCTCGCACTACAGCTTCGAATCGGGTTCGCTGGACACGCTGATGCGCATCGTGGACTGCACCCGCTGTCTGACGATCATCCCCGAGATGGCCGTGGAGTTCATCCCCGAGGAGCGGCGGAACCAGCTCAAGAGTCTGCAAAAGGGCACCTCCTACCGCAAGATCGCCGTGGCGGTGCGCCGCACCTATGTTAAAACGGCCATCGTGCGGGCGCTCATGGATTCGATCCGCACCTATGCCCACCCGGTCCGATAGGTCGAACGGGCGTTCGTGGCGTCCCTTCGTGCCTTTCCGGCGGGAGATATCGGGGCCTTTTGCAGCGATTGTGAAAAGTTTTTCGTAACTTTGGCTCCGTCTTAGATACTTCGTTTCGGTAAAATGCAAATAAAATTTGCTTTTGCTCGCGACTTATTCGTATCTTTGTCCGGTTATCGTGCAATGTTTTGATTTATGGAAAAGCTGATCCGAACGATCGTCTCTGCGATTGAAGATAAAAAAGGTAAGAATATTGTATCGCTCGACCTGAGCGGTTTCGACGGTGCCGTCTGCTCGCACTTCGTGGTCTGCAATGCCGACTCCACCACCCAGGTGGCCGCCATTGCCGACGGAATCGAGGAGAAGGTGCACGAGGTGCTGGGCGAGAACGTCTGGCGCGTGGAGGGGAAACAGACCGGTCTGTGGGTCGCGATGGACTACGTGGATGTGGTGGTGCATATCTTCCAGACGGAGCTGCGCGACTACTACAGGCTGGAGGAGTTGTGGGCCGATGCGCCGACGACCCGTTACGAATACGAAGAGTAGGAATTTATGGTAAAACGGAATAACGACGGACAACGTCGCAACGGATTCGGCGTGCCGCGTCCCTCCATGACCTGGTTCTGGGGGGCGCTGGTGATTCTGATCATCGGCTCGTCGCTTTGGATGTCTCCGAACAACGAGCCGGTCAAGAGCAACTGGAACACCGTGGAGCAGATGGTCCGCCGCGGCGAGGTGGAGAAGATCGTCGTGGTGAACGGCGAACTGGCTAAAGTGACCCTGACCGAGGAGGCCGCCGGGCGCTACCGCGAGCAGGAGGAGTACAAGTCGATCCCCGAAAAGGGCGTGCAGTTCTACTTCAATATCGGTCCCGGCGACACCTTCGCCGAGAATCTGAAGACCGCGCAGGCCGAGAACGGCGGCGAGGAGGTGATTCTCGAATACGAACGCGAGGACCATTCGTGGACGAACCTGCTGGGCTCGCTGCTGCCGTGGCTTTTCATTATCGGTTTTTGGTTCTTTATGATGCGGTCGATGAGCCGCGGTGCGGGCGGCGCCGGCGGCGGCATCATGAACGTGGGAAAGGCGAAGGCTCAGGTCTTCGACAAGGATAATCAGAAGCAGGTCACCTTCAAGGACGTGGCCGGTCTGGAGGAGGCGAAGGTCGAGATCATGGAGATCGTCGACTTCCTCAAGAAGGCCGACAAGTACCGCGAACTGGGTGCCAAGATCCCGAAGGGAGCCCTGCTGGTAGGACCTCCGGGAACGGGCAAGACCCTGCTCGCCAAAGCCGTGGCGGGCGAGGCCAACGTCCCCTTCCTCTCGATTTCGGGCTCCGATTTCGTGGAGATGTTCGTCGGCGTGGGCGCATCGCGTGTCCGCGACCTCTTCGAGCAGGCCAAGCAGAAGGCCCCCTGCATCCTCTTCATCGACGAGATCGACGCCATCGGCCGCGCCCGCGGCAAGAACGCCGGATTCTCGGGCAATGATGAACGCGAAAATACGCTGAACCAGCTGCTGACGGAGATGGACGGATTTCAGACCAACGCCGGCGTGATCGTGCTGGCAGCGACCAACCGGGCCGACATTCTGGACAAGGCGCTGATGCGCGCCGGACGTTTCGACCGCCAGATCGAGGTGGGGCTGCCCGACGTGAAGGAGCGCGAGGAGATCTTCGATGTCCACCTCCGTCCGCTGAAGCTCGATCCTCAGCTCGACCGGGCCTTCCTGGCCCGTCAGACACCCGGTTTCTCGGGAGCCGACATCGCCAATGTCTGCAACGAGGCGGCCCTGATCGCCGCCCGGCATAACAAGCCTTTCGTCTCGAAGGAGGATTTCCTGTCGGCCATCGACCGCATCATCGGCGGTCTGGAGCGCAAGAACAAGATCATCACCGACGAGGAGAAGCGCACGATCGCCTATCATGAGGCGGGTCATGCCACGGTGTCGTGGATTCTGGAGAATGCCAGTCCGCTGATAAAGGTCACCATCATCCCGCGCGGCAAGGCGCTGGGTGCGGCGTGGTACCTTCCCGAGGAGCGTCAGATCACCACGCGCGAACAGCTGATGGACGAGCTGGCCGCTACGCTGGGCGGTCGCGTCTCCGAACAGCTCACCTTCGGCCGCGTCTCGACCGGGGCGCTGAACGACCTGGAGCGGGTGACCAAGCAGGCCTACGCCATGGTGGCCTACTACGGCATGAGCCCCGAGGTGGGGACGTTGAGTTACTACGACTCGACGGGCCAGAGCGATATGGCGCTGACGAAACCCTACTCCGAAAAGACGGCCCAGCAGATCGATGCCGAGGCGCGCCGCCTGATCGACGAGGCCTATCGCATGGCCGAGCAGGTGCTGCGCGACCATGCCGACGGGCTGAAGGAGCTGGCCGAGCGCCTGCTGGAGAAGGAGGTGGTCTTCACGGAGGACGTGGAGCGTATCTTCGGCAAGCGCAGGAAAGATATTTTGAAGGAGCGGCAGGAGGCCGAAAAGGCGCAGGACGCCGAGCCGATTGCCGAGCCGGTTGACTGACCCCGGCTAATTGTGAGAGATGATGAACGATAAATTGAAGAACCTGATCGTCAGAACCCTGAGCGGCGTCGTCATGCTGGGGGTTCTGCTGGGCTGTGTGCTCGGTTCGCCCTGGAGTTTCGGGGCGCTGCTGCTGGCCGTGCTGGTCGGCGGAATGATCGAATTTTACGGATTGGCATCGCGGTGCGGTGCGGAACCGCAGCGGATTGTCGGTATTGCGGCCGGATCGGCCTTGTACGTGACGGGTTTCGCCGCCTTTTCGGGATTGACGGGTGTGTGGCCCGACGCCGGAACGCTTCTGCTTTTCGGCGCGCTTTTTCTCACGGCCGTTCTCTTCGCGGGTTTTGTCTGCGAACTGTTCCGGGGCGGTCGGAATCCGCTGGCCGATATCGGCGCTACGGTGGCCGGCGTGCTCTACGTGGCGCTGCCGCTGACGCTGCTGCCCTTCGTGTCGGTGCTGGCTATGAAGGGCTGGGAGCCCTGGACGGTGATCTGGTTCATCTTCCTGATCTGGTCGAACGACGTGTTCGCCTATCTGGTCGGCTCGACCTGCGGACGTCACAAACTGTGCGAACGGATCTCGCCCAAAAAGAGCTGGGAAGGGTTCGTCGGCGGGGTGATCGGTGCCGTGGCGATGAGTGTGGCCGCAGCCTGCCACCTCGACATGAATCCGGTGCTGTGGATCGGACTGGCCATCGTCGCTTCGGTGACGGGCGTTGCGGGCGATCTGGTGGAGTCGATGTTCAAGCGAAAGGCCGGAGTGAAGGACTCCGGAAACGTAATTCCCGGACATGGCGGCGTGCTCGACCGTTTCGACGCCCTGCTGCTGGCGACGCCTTTCGTCTGCATCTACCTGGTGATATTCCGAATTCTAATCTAAAAACCTCATAAGCCATGAAAATTAACAAGGAAGGCTATCGGATCATCCTCTGCTCGGGTGCCGTCTGTCTGCTGCTCTGGCTCTTGATCTACTACCTGATCGATTCGCGCGACAGCATTTCGCTGTTGGGCGTGAGTACGCTGTTGCTCGTACTCTTTTGGTTCTTCATCGTCGCCTTCTTCCGCGAGCCCCGCCGGGTCCGCATCCACGACGCCGATCTGGTCTTCGCCCCCTGCGACGGCCGGGTGGTCGTGACGGAGGTGGTGACCGAGGACGAGTATCTCAAGCGCGAGATGTTGCAGATCTCGATTTTCATGTCCATCACCAATGTCCACATGAACTGGGTTCCCGTGGGCGGAGAGGTTACCTATTATAAATATCATCCCGGGCGGTTCCTGGTGGCCTGGCATCCCAAGTCCTCTACCGAGAACGAGCGGACGACCACGGTCGTGAAGACCCCTTCGGGCTGCGAGGTATTGTTCCGTCAGGTGGCCGGACTGATCGCCCGCCGCATCGTCTCCTACATGAAGGTGGGACATACGGTGGAGCAGAATTCGGTGTGCGGATTCATCAAGTTCGGTTCGCGCATCGACGTGCTGGTCCCGAAGGAGAGCGAACTGCTGGTCGAGATCGGCGACCCCACTGTGGGCTCGCAGACGCCGATCGCCCGCCTGAAACGTTGCGATAATTAAAAGTCTGCCTATGAATACGACACCTCAAAGTCTTTTCCGGTTTCTGATCGGAGCGGCCGTCGCCGCTGCGGTCTGCTTTCTGGTGTGGTATTTTTCGTCGGTGGTTATCTATGTGCTGATTTCGGCCGTGCTGGCTATCATGTGCCGGCCGCTGGTCTGCCGCCTGACCCGGGTGCGGGTGCGCGGCCGGCTGATTCCCCGCTGGCTGGCGGCCCTGCTGACCCTCTTCACGATCTGGATCCTCTTCGCGTCGCTCTGTTCGGCGCTGATCCCTCTGATATCCAATAAGGTGGGTCAATTATCGCAGATCGACTTCAGCGCCGTGCTGGGTACGGTCGAGGAGCCGATCCGCCGGGCGCAGGACTATCTGTACCGTCTTTTCCCGCAGTCCGAGGGGGAATTCTCGCTGACCGAGACGCTGGTCGAGACCTTGAAGTCGGTGGTCGACCTGAGCACCATCAATGCGGCTTTCTCGTCGATCGTCGGCATAGTCCTTTCGTTCCTGGTCGCCTTTTTCTCCATTTCGTTCATCACTTTCTTCTTCCTCAAGGAGGACGGTCTGTTCTATGCGATGGTCAAGGCGATGTTCCCCGAGCGCTATCAGGAGAAGGTGACCCGCTCGCTCGATTCGGTCAGCCTGCTGCTGGCCCGCTACTTCACGGGTATCTTGGCCGAGAGCCTAATCCTCTTCACGGCCGTGTCGCTGGTGATGATGCTCTTCGGGATGCGGGCCCAGGACGCCTGCTTCATCGGTCTCATCATGGGGGTGATGAACGTCGTGCCCTACGCCGGTCCGCTGATCGGCGGTCTGACCTCGGTTTTCCTGGGGGTGGTGACGCCCATCGAGGGGATGACGGCGGGCCATACGGTGACCGTTATCGTCGGCTCGCTCCTGATTCTGAAGGGCATGGACGATTTCATCCTGCAACCCACGCTCTATTCCGAGCGGGTGAAGGCGCATCCGCTGGAGATATTTCTGGTTATCCTGATTGCCGGGTCGCTCGCCGGAATCGTCGGCATGCTGCTGGCAATCCCCTCCTATACCGTGCTGCGCGTCTTTGCGAAGGAGTTCTTCTCGCAATTCTCGCTGGTGCAGAAGCTGACGCAAAAGATCTGATCCGATGATCGTCGAAGGCACAGTGACAGAGGGTCGGCAGTTGGGGCGCCGTCTGGGCTTTCCGACCGCCAATATCGAACCCGGTCCGGGTCAGGAGCTGCCCGAGGCGGGGGTCTATGCCGCTGCGGTGGAGATCGACGGGCGGCGCTACGCCGCCGTCTCGAACTGGGGGACCAACCCCTCGGTGGGCGGCTGCTCTCCGCGTCTCGAAACCCATCTGCTCGATTTCCGCGGCGAGCTTTACGGCCGGCGGATTCGGGTGGAGTTGCTGCGGAAGATCCGCGATGAGCGGCGGTTCGGGTCGCTGGAGGAGCTGCGGCGTCAGATCGAGGCCGACTGCCGGTCGGTGCGGGCGTCGTTCGCTGCCGGGGAGCTGTTGAGATAGGAGTAACTAACGAACTTAAAATAGCTTTACTATGTTTTTGGATTTGTCCATTCCCTACAAGGTGGCCGACATGTCGCTGGCCGAGTGGGGTAGAAAAGAGATCGAGGTTTCCGAGCACGAGATGCCGGGTCTGATGGCCGTGCGCCGGAAATACGGTCCCGAGAAGCCTCTGAAAGGGGTGCGCGTGATGGGGTCGCTCCACATGACGATTCAGACCGCCGTGCTGATCGAAACCCTCGTCGAGCTGGGCGCCGAAGTGCGCTGGTGCTCGTGCAACATCTTCTCGACGCAGGATCACGCAGCCGCGGCCATCGCCGCTGCCGGCATTCCCGTCTTTGCCTGGAAGGGCGAGACGCTGCCCGAGTATTGGTGGTGCACCGCCATGGCCCTGAGTTTCCCCGGAGGAAAGGGACCCAACCTGATCGTCGACGACGGCGGCGATGCCACGCTGCTGATCCACAAGGGTTATGCGGCCGAGAACGACGCCGCGACGCTCGATGTCGAGCCCTCCTCCTATGAGGAGAGCGTCATTCTCGACACGCTGCGCAGCCTGCTTGCCGAGGATCCCGAGAAGTGGCACCGCACGGTCGAGGAGTGGAAGGGCGTGAGCGAGGAGACCACGACCGGCGTGCACCGGCTCTACCAGATGCAGGCGGCCGGAACACTGCTCGTGCCGGCCATCAATGTCAACGACTCCTGCACCAAGTCGAAGTTCGACAACCTCTACGGCTGCCGCGAGTCGCTGGCCGACGGCATCAAGCGCGCCACCGACGTGATGATCGCCGGCAAGGTGGTCGTGGTGTGCGGCTACGGCGACGTGGGCAAGGGTTGCGCCCGCTCCATGCGCTCCTACGGCGCACGGGTCATCGTGACGGAGATCGATCCCATCTGTGCCCTGCAGGCCGCGATGGAGGGATTCGAGGTCAAGAGCGTGGAGAGTGCTCTCGACGAGGGCAATATCTACGTGACCTGCACCGGCAACTGCGATATCATCACGCTGGAGCACATGCAGCGGATGCGCGACCAGGCTATCGTCTGCAACATCGGCCACTTCGACAACGAGATTCAGATGGCCCGCCTCGACGCTTCGGATGCCGTGAAGACGGTCATCAAACCGCAGGTCGACAAGTACACCTTCCCCGACGGTCATTCGATTTTCGTGCTGGCCGAGGGGCGTCTGGTCAATCTGGGATGCGCCACGGGGCATCCGTCGTTCGTCATGTCCAACTCCTTCACGAACCAGTGTCTGGCGCAGATCGAGCTGTGGCAGAAGGAGCTGGAGGTAGGAGTCTACCGCCTGCCTAAGCATCTGGACGAGGAGGTGGCGCGCCTGCACCTGGACAACCTGGGCGTGGAGCTCACGCACCTCACCCCGAAGCAGGCCGACTATATCGGCGTCGCGGTCGAAGGTCCCTACAAGGCGGAGCACTATCGCTATTAAAAGGGCAGAATAGTTTGATAACGAGGATGATCTGACCGATCGGATCATCCTCGTTATCGTTTCGACCGATTTTTTTTCGCCGAAGATTTGTTTTTTTGAAAAATACGTTCTATCTTTGCAATCGCTTTCAGTAAGAGAGCAACAGGCTGGTGCCATAGCTCAGTTGGTAGAGCAAAGGACTGAAAATCCTTGTGTCCCCGGTTCGATTCCTGGTGGCACCACTTAGAAGAAAAGCAAAAGACAGTAAAATCCTGATTTCCAAACGAAATCGGGATTTTTTGTTTTCCGAGAGGACGCAAAAAACGGCAGAATATTACCGTTATTGGTGTTCCAAAAGGTGGAGCAAAAGAGGTGGAGCGTAAATCTCCACCGAATAAGATTACTT
>CAJTLJ010000007.1 GCA_910577475.1 uncultured Alistipes sp. | reverse complement strand
ATGCGCAGATGGCCGAGATTCGCTATCTCGTGTGCGATCGCGCCGCGGAGGTTGTTCTGCGGCAGCCTCAGCTCGACGACATGCCCCTCGTCATCGGTCGCTACGCCGTACCACTCTCCCAAGGGCTTTTCGGTGCACCAGTTGTCGCTGTTCGTCCAGTCGTCGCCGTTTGCTTCGCGGTAAATGGCCCGCAGTGCCGTTCGCTCGGGATCGGGGTCGGCCATCGCGGCCTGCACGACCGTCACCTCGTCCTGCAAGTCGCTCGCGAGATCCTTGAATACGACGGTTGCCGAGCGCTCCAGCAGCTCGCTGTTGGCCCCGACCGTGAAGCGGTGCTCCGAGGTCGACAACCCCGGCTCCGAGCGTGTGGCGTCGTCTGCGGCGAGCCACTCTCTTCCCTCCGTGATCTCCACTTCGTATTCGACATTGGACAGAATCTCCACCGTTAGGGTTTGCTCCTCCGCCGAGAGTTCGTAGCGGTTCTCGCCGGCTATGATGGCGTTGCGCTTGAGCTGGGTTATCTCTACGGACTTTTCCAGAGAGGCCGTTCGAATCGTTAACGTAAAGCTGCGTCCGAGGTATGCGGTATTCTCATTCACGCGCACCGAGACGGATATATCCTCGCCCGGCCCTCCCTGCATGGGGTCGATCTCGAACCAGGGATCGGCATTTTCCCCGGCCGCGGTCTCGATATGCCAGGCTTCGTCGGTCGAGAAGCGGAGCTGTGTGCTGCCGGCTGCCGGCAGCAATGTCGGCGGGCTCCACGTGATCGTCAGCCGAGGCTGGCGGGGATCGACCGGGTCGACCTTGGGGTCGGAGCTGCAGGCGAAGAATACCTGAGCAAATAAAACGATAATGATTGAATAGATAGTACGAGGACGCATTGTCTGATAAAAATTAGGTTTATGTAATCCATATATGGACGGCTACGGGAAGAGCGCGATGACGCAGCCGGGAGGGAATAGAGAAAAAGATCGTACAGCCCTGACGGAACTTTTATTTCGGGCTGTCAAGATTGAGAAGGGCATGAGACATGTCGTGTCATCATGCCTGCAAGGTCGGTTATGCTTCGCGATCCTGCCGTCGGTCGGTTATGTGTTTCATAAGCTGAATGTTGATAGGTGTTTGCTGAATTGTACAAATATACAATTATTCTACCCGAAAAACAAGAGTAATCGGGCGTTTCCAACTGATTATATGCAAATAAATAGCAAATTGACCGAAAGAACGCTCTTTTTGATCTGTCCAGATCCCGTGCATCATGAATTGTCGGCACATAGAGATTCGGATCCTGCTACGGTCGCGATATTAAGCCGACATGATTTATTTAACGATATCACCCTCGCCAGAATTCATTTTGGCGAGGGTGATATCTGATTTAGGTCTTGTTAGACATCTCTTGATATCTGTCATAATAACGATGCACACATTTTACGAATGTTGTCTAATCTGATCTTGATTTTAGTATCTTCACGTGCTATTTGCAGATTATACTCAGCTTGCAACTTGACCCATATATACGCTTTTATGCCTAAGGCCACTTCTATGGCCAATGCCAAATCGGCAGACACGGGGCGTTTCTCATTCAATATTTCGTTAAGCTGCGTGTATGGCATGTCCACGATCTTTGCAAATTTCTTTTGAGAAATACCTCTTTCCTCCAATTCTTCTTTAAGAATAAATCCCGGATGGATTGCTATTGCCGGTGTAATATCATTTGTAATCATCATATTCATTTTTTAATGTTCGACTTTTCTGCTTTGGAACTCTATTCCGCTATGTTAACATGGAAAAGCCTTCGATTTTTTTCTTATAATAATATTGCTTTGTCGGATCGGAACCCGGAGGTGCAGGATAATACATAAGTCTATTACATCTTATGCAGGTTATGCAGGCATGTAATAATTCATTTGTCCTATCGGTTAAATGACGATAGAATCGAAAAATAATATTTGGGATTCTTGACAAAATATTTCCTGTCCTGTCGATATTGAAATTCATATCGATTATTTTATCCTGCTCTTTACGATCATGCAAAGTATCATCGGCAAAACTGTCGGATATATGTACAGTCGTGTCGAAACGAATATCGACATTCTCGCTTTTATATGTAATCGGACGATAAAACTTCGTGATAAGATTCGCTAAATCGTTTTTGATTTGCGATGTTATAAATGATTGCAGGTTAATATCGACCAGTGAATCTTGGAGTTTATCAGCCAATCGTTCGATCATATGCTCGGTTTGGAACTCAATAATGTTTTCGAGTAAGTTTTCCTTTAATTGCGATATTGAATTCGTGATGTCGATAACAACGTTTTTAAGGTCATCTATATACATGTTCGGAGAATCGAACACATTCCGTTTCGACTTTCCAGTTATTATTATACGTCTGCTTTGCTCCATTTCGCTACTGGTAATGGTTCGTTATTTCCAAAATCTTGCATATTGTCACGATCGGCTCTTGATCCCCATCGCTACGAGTTTTGAACTCCAATCTGTACTGTTTGTTTATGCGAATGGATTCTATTCCCTTTTTATCTCCTTGCAATACCTCATAATGCAATGCCGTGAAAGCAAACAGATCCTCCACCCGAGCGACAACATGCAACCGTTGCACACACGATATATATCTCTTTACTATTTCCGGTTGAAACCGGTGCTTCTTATTCTTGCATTTGCCGGTCTCATACAACTCTTTTAAGTAAGGTTGCTCAAACTCTATGTGCATGGCGCTATCTTTTTCTGCAAATATAATACATTTTCTTCTATAATTCACAAATTTGTGAATTATTTAATAAAACTTTGTTATGTTCAGTATGGCAAAGTAGATGAAATCCTAACCTGCATGTATTTCGGTTCATACATTTTCGAATGGCCTGCCAATGTTATTCGGTTGTTTGCATTCTAATTATTTGGATGTGGCGCATTCTCTTCGATTGGACTTTTTCATGAACTCCCGTATTTCGGCGGCACGATAAAATACCCTTCTGTCGATCTTGTAGAATGGGATCAGTCTCTTTTGCCTATACCTTGCCAATGTGCGCTTTGTGACGTTCAGCATCATGCATAAGTCATGATTGTCGAGCAGGGTATCTCCGTCGAATGTTCCGCGGGTCTTAGCCATGGCGTCGAGCGTCTGCTGAATGTGTTCCATCCGCCGCTCTATGGCTTCGAACAATTCGTTTTCCGATGGGTGTTTTTCGTACATGCGTTTGCCGTTTTGTTTCGGCAAATATGATCACGCTCACATCGTAAAACAAGAGTACGCGCACGTGCCTGCCCGTGTTATTTCTGCGCAGGGGGGCCGCGATAGGCTCTCAGGCATTGCGAGGATGGCTATTCCTGTATCGTTTCTGCGCTCCATCGTTCGATCTTTTCGGCTCCGGACAGCGCCTGCCACCATTCGTTGCAGGCCTCTACGTCGTCCGCTCTTCCGTGTCGTCCGCAAGGCGCAATATGCAGTTTCTCTGTCCCTGTACGTTCGTTCCACCAAGCCTCCCATACGGGCCCGCGGAGAACGTCGGCAATCAGGCGTTCTTCGACGGTATATAGTTCTGCTGTCGGTTGCCGGTCATTTTCGTCCGGCGTCATCGGCTCCAACGTATCGAACAGGAATTCGCTTCCCTCGACCTGTATGTCATCGTCCCACGTCTTCTCTGTTATTGTGATCGTTGCGGCTAATGCGTATGCCTCCTTCTGCGATGGCGCTTCTACCGTGTAGTACGTACGGTGCCAGAGGGTACATTTGTCGTCCTGATAAAATTCGTATCGTGCCATATCTGTAATCGATTGAAATGAACATTATGAAACAGTCGGAGGACGCATCCCCCGCTCGTTGCTTTTATTATATGCTAATTTCAAAGTGAAAAGTTAAGAATATGCTTAATTACGAATACAGAACATGTTCATACCATATATACTGATTTTTAATTAGTAATAATTGAGATCTAATTTTTTGATGCAGAGTTATTCCCCCAAAATACATAAGTTTATAGTTAATTCATTTTTTATGTTATTTGCCGGTATCGGCAAATAATTATATCTTTGGCATCGAAATCGGAATCATACTTGCCGATAGATGGATATTATGAAATATATTTCAGTAGTTGCCTTCGCCGAGAAGTACGGCATTTCGGAGCGCACGGCACGAAACTATTGCGCCGCAGGTAAGATCGAGGGTACGTTCCTCACGGGAAAAACATGGAACATTCCCGCCGATGCCGCTTTGCCCACGCGCAAACGTCGCCGCTCGAAGCAGTTTCCACTGCTCATCGCCCTGCGCGAGCAAAAGGCTATGCAGCTCAAAGGCGGCATCTACCACTATACGCAGATCGATCTGACCTATAACTCCAATCATATCGAGGGCAGTCGTTTGACGCACGACCAGACGCGCTACATCTTCGAGACGAACACCGTCTGCATCGAGGGTGAGAGCGTTCGCGTAGACGACATTATCGAAACGACGAACCACTTCCGTTGTATCGACCTCGTTATCGACCGTGCCGAGGAGCGACCGACCGAGTCGCTTATCAAGGAGCTGCACGCCCTACTCAAATCGGGCACCTCCGACAGCCGCAAGGAGTGGTTTGCCGTCGGTGCCTACAAACGGTTGCCCAACGAGGTCGGCGGCAACGAAACGACTGCACCCGAAAACGTACGTCGTGAGATGAAGGCTCTGCTTGGCGAGTACAATATGAATCGGCAGAAATCCTTCGCGGACATCCTCGAATTCCATCAGCGCTTCGAGTCCATTCATCCGTTTCAGGACGGCAACGGGCGTGTCGGTCGGCTCGTGATGTATAAGGAATGTCTGGCACACGGCATCGTGCCGTTCATCATCACAGACGACTTGAAGATGTTTTACTACCGCGGTCTACAACGCTGGCCCGAGATCCGGGAGTATCTGACGGATACTTGCCTGACAGCGCAAGACAACTACAAGGCCGTACTCGACTATTTCAAGATCGAATATTGATTGCAATAGCACCGGCTTTACCCGGTATTTAAGTTTCGGGATCTTGAAAGTATTCAGGAATATCTGTTGCCGAGAGAGAGACCTACGTATGCGTTTGCCAGCGATCGTTCCGGTTCATGGTGTAGCATCCGGAGCGGTCCGGCGATCCGTGGTATACGAGTCCTCCGACGATTCCTAAGCTGCCGTCGTCATAACGCTGTTTGAAAAGGAACGAATAGGGCGCGCAATCCCGGTACAGTTCGATTACGCAGGGACGGCGTGAGTGCAGCTCCCACGCTTTCAGCTTATCCAGACACTGTTGCAGGGATTTGTCCCCGATCTGGTCGGCATAATGCACTACCTTGTCGTAGTGTTCCTGACACATGATTTTCATGATGATATGTATTTTAGAAAGAATATTATCCGAATTGTTTTTTGTTTCCGCCCCGGACATACGATACGCTTCAGCGGCCTCCGGGCCGACAGCTACGCTGCCACGGTGCAGGGTTCCCGATCGGTTCCCGGCTGGATGCGGTCGAGAATCATCCGTGCGGCCTTGTTGACGTCGACGAGGATGTCGAACAGATATGCCGGCTCCTCTTTGAGCTGTTCGAGCCACGCTTTCAGATAGGCGCATGCCTCCTGTTGTAATGCGTGGATAAATTGATGCAAGTCCATTCTTTTTTATGCGGGTGCTCCGCATGATGAATAAGATGTTGAAACTCTGGTTTTTCATTGTTCAAATTATTTTATCGTTATCTTTATCCGTTTAACCGAATTAGTATGTATTAACATTGTGATATACAGATTGTTAAATACTAATTCGGGGGCAACTTTTTTACCGAAGGCTCTGCTCCCTTTTCGTCACCCGACAAGATGCTTTTTGATGCTTTCAATTGCGTCGATGCGAAATTTGGGAAAAGATATAAGATATTGATTTTTAGCATATTCGCTTTATGTTGCCGAGGATAGGCAACAAAAAAAGAGACCTGAAAGGTCTCTTTTGTGCGGATAAAGGGACTCGAACCCCCACGCCGTGAGGCATCAGATCCTAAGTCTGACGTGGCTACCAATTACACCATATCCGCAGATCGTTTTACAAAGATAGGAAAAATTCGTTATCTACCGAAAAATGAGCACGAATTTTTTAGCTATCGCAGGGCGGTGCGAACGACTCATTCAGGATGGCGATCATCTTGTGTTCGTGGGCGGCGCAGCTCTCGGGAGACCACTCGTCGGGGTGCCTCTTCGCGTCGAGGTACATAAACAGCAGCTTCAGGCTTTGAAGAGCTCGGTTCCGGATCTGTGTTTCGAGACGGGAAAATTTTACATGCACTTCGTCATTGCTTTGCCGGGAGTTGAAGCTTTGTGATATCATCGCCAGGTTTCCGAAGGAGTCGATATTCGTATCCGGCCATGTGTCGTTTTTGCGCTGATTCTGCGGATGAAGGTGCTCGATGGAGCGATTCGTCTTGAATCTGTATGATTTGAGAGCATCCAGCGCAGCGCCTTCCATCAACGGTTCCCGGTCGCTGTCGGCTCTTTCCGGATCGGTGTAAGTTTCCCAGAGGTAATAGTCCAGCCGCCAGAACCAATAACGGTCCACGGTGGCATAGCGCAAGGCCTGGAGGTCGGGAACTTTGTTTTTATGTTTTTTGTCGTCCCACTTTTTCAGCCGGACCAGCAGGGAGGCGGCATCCGGACGACTGGTGGACAGTACGTATTCGTACAGCGGTTTTATCCATTCGTAGGCGGGTGTGGAAACATGGAGCATGGCCTCATACTGCATCAGCCGTTCGCCGTGGTCTGTGTCCGCGAAGAGCAGCGAATAGTCGCTGTCCGTACCGTTCACGGTTCGGCGGATCACGAAATAGTCGAGTACGATACGCAGTTTCAGCATCTCGGTGTAGAACGCAGGAACCTCTTCCGGCCGCAGCAACTCCGTGAAACGCTCGTTCAGTTTGTCGACCCTATGAAAGGCCCATTCTCCACTCTGTTTTTTGAAGATATCGAGTGCCAGCAGCAGAAATTCCGGGAAGGAGAGGACGCTTCGCTCCTCCTTGAATTCGAATCGGTTGTCGAATCGGTGCTGTTCGGTCGGGATCTCCGCAATGGCGGGTATCGATTTTTCGCTTTCCGCATTTATGTTCGCAGGGATCTCCTTCAGGCGGTCGACAATGCGGAAGACCGGCTCTTTTTTGCTAAGCGTATAGAAAAGGTTCCGATAGGATTCCCGATAATCTTCCAGCGACACATTCTCTTGTTTCCGAATAAGAGGCCGCGAGAAGTCCGAACACAGATTCCAGATCTTCAGCAGGAGCTGCTGGTCGGGCTGCTCCTTGAGAAGCTTGACTTTCAGTACTTCGTGCGGCTCGAGGCTGACACCGGCGGAGTTCATCACTTCGAAATACCGGTTCAAGGACTCCGGATTCCGGAGATACGAATCCGGAAGGGCGGAATTGAAGAGCATAGTCTGGTAAAAAGTGCTGTCGATGAAGGCATGACGGGCGTTGTCCTCTAACCGGTCGACGAATCTCTTGATGACGTCATAGGCCTGCTTCATCCGTTCGTTTACATACGTGCCGTCCGTTATGCCTTCGGCCAGTTGTCGGAGATACGTGCTGTCCTCTTTTCTGGCGAATAGTTCGATGCGTTCTCCTCCGTCGAAAAAAGCTCGCCAGTTCTCCGAATATTTCATGAATACGACAGCGAACAGCATCAAAACGGTCAGCCGCTGCTGTCCGTCCACAAGAATCTTTTTATCGGTCGTCTTGTCGGTCACGGTCGTGATAATGCCCAGGTAATAGGGAGTGTCTTTTTCCGTGCCGGAGAAATGGTGTTCCAGATCCTTCAGCAGGCGGTCGACATCGTTTGCGCTCCAGGCGAAAAGTCGTTGGTACAGCGGGATGAAGAATCGGATTTTTCCGTCTGCGATATTTGCGGGTGTATATCGGTTAGAATTCATCTTCGATACGTTTGATTATGGTGGAGTCGCTGAAGTCTTTCAGTTCGGCGAAAAGTTCGCAGAGCTGTTTGTAGAAGTTCCAGCGGACGCCGGTCAGGTCGTAGTCGCCCGCGCCCGTTCCGACGGCCCGCAAGGATTCGGCAAAAAAGAAGGTAGGCGACGAGGAGAACTCGAGCATCTGAATCAGGTTGCTGTCCAGGGCGTAGCGCTGCACCATGTCCGGCAGGGCGCGGGCTTTCTGATACCGGTGCTCCGACAGAGTCAGCAGGATGCAGAACAGCGCTTCGGACAGATAGGGAGTGCCGAATTTCAGGTAATAGGCGAACAGCAGGCTTTCGGCGATCTCCGAATAAACTTTGTGGCGACCGCCGAAATGCCGTCGGAGCGTCTCGACCTGCTTCGTCTCTATATATTGGGCATATCGGTTGTTGAAATGTTCTGCGAAGGCGAAAAAGTGTGCGCCGCCCTGAATCGGTTCGTAATAGTCGAGTCGCTCGCCGAAAGGCGGGATGTCATCCATTAGCGGGGCAGCACGGAACTCGTCGCGGATGTAGTGGCCGAATTCGTTGAAATTCTGCTTTCGGATCAGTTTGCGCATCCGATAGATGTGCTGCCCGAGCGACTTTTCGATCTGCGGTCCGTCGTTTTCCCTGCCGGCCGTCAGTTCCGTCCATTTCGAGGCGACGTGGATCGCCTGCCGTTCGGCCGATATGTATCGCAGGTGGTGGGCTTTCAGCAGGTCGAAATCCGTTAGTTTGACCCCTTTCGAGTTCTGATTGGAGAAAAAGGTGCAGGCCAGATCCAGGTTTTCGCCTTCGACGACAAGAACCGAAAAAGTGACGCAGCCGATGATTCTATCCTGCAACTCGTTGTCGGGCAGGGGCTGGATCAGGGAGCGGATGACTGCTTTGGCATTGGCGACGTGACGGATGGCATCCGTATCTTGGAACCGCTGCGCCAAAAGCGGAAGGCTGCCGGTATAGCCCAGCCCCCAGAGCAGCAGGGTGAGCGTGACGAGCCGCTGCTGGCCGTCTACTACTTCGTATCGGTTCTCGCGGTGTTGCAGGATGATCGTTCCGAGGTGATAGGGGCGGTCGGCGATTATTCCGTTCAGATCCTCCCACAATGCGACGATCTCTTTCTGGTCCCAGCAATAGATCCGCTGATAATCCGGAATTGCCAGCGGAAGATTCATCAGCTCTTCGATCTTGCAGTTTCGTAGCGATACGGTGTCTGTCCCTGTATCGAGCCGGGAAGCCGGAGACTGCGGCGGGGTGTATGTACCGGTGAGCGGGCGAAAACTGCTCTTCGCATGATAGATTCGTTTCAGCTGCTCCTCGAAGATCTCGTGGAGCCGGTGCAGTTTTCGGATCAGGTCCTCCGTTCCGTTAACCGGATCGGCCACGATGCAGCTGATGCAATTCTGTTCCGGAGCCAACCATTTGATCTCTCCCTCGAATGCTTTCGAGGCTCGCTTCAGCTCGCGTGCCTGACGGGAAAATGCGTTCGAAGCGTATCGGCCTTCCAGATGCAGGCAGGCGTGTCCCTGATAATATTCATAGTGAATGTCCTCCGTATCGAGCTCGGTGAAGACCTGAACATAGCGGTTCCACCACCGTTTGTAGGCTGTTTCGGATAGGCAGGTTTTCCTGGAGCGTTTCTTTTCCAGATTCGGATTGATCTCCGAAAGACGTTGATCCAGCACCGTTTTCAATTCGGGGGTTATTTTCGGGTTCAGACACATGGGGTGAAAAAATCAATCTTCGTCGTTTCGGCTCGGAAAGTTTCGAGCCGGCGGATAGTAAAAATACGAATAGTTTTTGAAACTACAAGTACATCTGCGGTCCTTTTTTGTTATCGGACGAAACGAAAAACGCGAGGGATGATCCCTCGCGTTTGCATGGCAGTCGGCAGTCGGCTACTGCGGCTGCTTGCCGATGTAGGCCAGAATACCGCCGTCGACGTAGAGCACGTGGCCGTTCACGAAGTTCGAGGCGTCCGATGCCAGGAACACGGCGGGACCCATCAGATCCTCGGGCGTTCCCCAGCGGGCAGCGGGCGTCTTGGCTACGATGAAAGAGTCGAACGGGTGGCGCGAACCGTCGGCCTGACGCTCGCGCAGGGGAGCGGTCTGCGGCGTTGCGATGTAGCCCGGGCCGATGCCGTTGCACTGGATGTTGTACTCGCCGTACTCCGAGCAGATGTTGCGGGTCAGCATCTTCAGACCGCCCTTGGCGGCTGCGTATGCCGATACGGTCTCGCGACCCAGCTCCGACATCATCGAGCAGATGTTGATGATCTTGCCGTGGCCCTTCTTGATCATGGAGGGGATCACGGCCTTCGATACGATGAAGGGGCCGTTGAGGTCGATGTCGATCACCTGGCGGAACTCGGCGGCGGTCATCTCGTGCATCGGGATGCGCTTGATGATACCGGCGTTGTTGACCAGAATGTCGATCACGCCCACCTCTTTCTCGATCTGGGCGACGGTAGCCTGTACCTGCTCCTCGTTCGTCACGTCGCAGACGTAACCTTTGGCGTCGATGCCCTTCTCCTTATAGGCGGCCAGACCCTTGTCGACCAGTTCCTGCTTG
This sequence comes from uncultured Alistipes sp., assembly GCA_910577475.1. Taxonomy (GTDB): domain Bacteria; phylum Bacteroidota; class Bacteroidia; order Bacteroidales; family Rikenellaceae; genus Alistipes. The sequence goes on along the minus strand of CAJTLJ010000007.1, from coordinate 118,830 downwards.
ATGTCGTTGAAGACGATCCTGGCGCCTGCCTCGGCAAATGCCGTTGCCAGAGCGAATCCGATGCCGTAAGATGCGCCCGTTACGAACGCCACCTTACCTTCCAAAGAAAAATTCACCATCTTTTTTCTGTTATATTAGGTTATTGTATCTCCTTGTTGATTTGCCGTCGCGGTGCCTTATTTCAGGTCCGTAATGAGCGAAAAATCCTGGTCTCCGTAGTCGAGGTTTTCGCCGCCCATGCCCCAGATGAATGTGTAGTTGTGCGTGGCGGCGGCGCTGTGGATCGACCACTCGGGCGACAGCACGGCCTGGTCGCCCTTCATCCAGAGGTGACGGGTCTCGTCGACCTCGCCCATGAAGTGGCAGACGGCCTGATCCTCGGGCACCTCGAAGTAGAAGTAGGCCTCCATGCGGCGCGAGTGTACGTGGGCCGGCATGGTGTTCCATACGCTGCCCGGCATCAGCTCGGTCATGCCCATCTGCAACTGGCAGGTGGGGAGCACCTGGTTTACGATCATCTTGTTGATGTTGCGCTCGTTCGATCCCTCCAGCGAACCCATGTGGGCGACTACGGCGTCGGCCTTCGTCACCTTCTTGTCGGGATAGTTGCGGTGAGCCGTCGTGGAGTTGAAGTAGAACTTCGCGGGCTTTGCGGCGTCGACGCTCTCGAAGGTCACTTCGCGGTCGCCCGAACCCAGGTAGAGGGCCTCCTTATAGTCGAGTTCGAAGCTCTCGCCGCCGACCTTGACGATGCCCTTGCCGCCGACGTTGAAGATGCCCATTTCGCGACGGGTCAGGAAGTAGGGGGCCTTCAGTGGGTCGATGGCCTCCAGCTTGAGGACCTCGCCGACCGGCATGGCACCTCCTACGACCATGCGGTCGTACATCGAGTAGACCATGTTCACCTCATCGGCTGCGAATACCTTCTCGATCAGAAAGTCGCGGCGGATGCGCTTGGTGTCGTAGTTTTTCGCATCTTCGGGATGCGCCGCATAGCGGATCTCGTAATTGGTTTTCATAATTTATCGGTTTTCTGTTCTTTTGGTTTGACTTTCGGCGGAATTGGCGGACCAATTTTAATCGTCTACAAAAGTAGACAAATTTTTAATAAACGCCAAATGTTTTTTGAGAAACCCGGAAAAAGGGCTCTCGAAGCGGCTTTCAGAGGTGGGGGTTCCGTTCGAGCAGATAGGCGAGCCCCGTGCGCAGCAACTGGCCGAGCGATGAGGTTTCGCTGAAGCAGCGGTATTTCCAGCGGTCGTTCAGCATGTTTCGGACCATCTTGAAGCGTTTCTGCCAGTCCGAGCCCTCTGTATTGTAGACCGGATTCCGGTCGAAGAGGGTGTCCCGCAGCAGACGTCTGTCGGCCTCTCGAAGGCCCTTTCCGGGGGCGGTTCCGTCGGGAATCGGCGTGCCGAAGATCGCATGCGCCAGCCGCAGGGTGCTCTCGGCGAAGGCGTACATCCCCCGGTCGCGTCCGGAGATCAGCTCCCGGAACCGCGCCCAGTCGATGGCTTCTCCGTCGGTGCGCAGGAGCATGGCCCAGTCGCACAGCTGCCGCAGGGTGATCCCCTCGTTCAGAAAGTGCCCCCAGCCGTGGACGGTCAGAAACAGGGCGTTGAAAAGCGGGGAGGGGAGCTCGAGGTGCGAGCCGTTCAGGGGTGTCGGCGGCATCTGCGCAAGGTTCTCCTGCAGGGCCCGTTCCAGCCGTTTGGCCTTGCGGCTTCCGCGGATGGCCGTGCAGAAGTGGTGGTTTTCGACCATCAGACCCTTGTAGACGATGTGCGAATGTTTGTAGAAATCCCGTTCCACGCGGGCGCCGAATTGTTCGGCGAGCCGGTTGCCCGCCTCGTAGGCGCCCGGCAGGAAGCAGTCCAGATCGCCGCAGGGTCGGTGCTCCGGAACGGGGTAGCGGACGGCGGCGGCGAAACCCTTCAGGACGACCGTCCGGATGCCGGCGGCGGCGTACCGCTCCGCCAGCTCGCAGGCGGCGGCCCACTGTCTGGCATAGGTCTGCTCGATCCGCTCCACGTTGACCGCCCACCGGATCTTCTGCGTGCGCGAAGGCTGGTGTTCGGGGGGGATGGCCTCTTCCCGGACGAGCCGCTCCACTCCGTCCCACGCGATGGCCAGCATGCCCTGACGGGCGGAGAGCCTGTAGAGGAGCGGCCAGTCGGGCCCGTGCTCCGCGCAAAGCGTGCGGAGCCGCTCCGTGTCGTCCGGTGTTTCGGTGTGCAGTCCGGAGCGCAGCAGCAGAAAGAGCAGTTCGGTGTCGGCGGAGGGATTCACGGCAGCTACATTTCCGGCCAGTTCCAGTCGAAGCGGCAGATATCCTCCTCGACCAGCTCGTCACCGGATTGGACTTCGATGATCTCCAGATCGGTCAGCGCCTTTACGGCATGGAGCTCTCCGCGGCGGATGTGGGCCACGTCGCCGCGTCCGACTTTCGTGATCCGGCCGTCGAGCGCCAGCAGCCCCTCGCCGTCGACGAAGGTCCATACCTCCTCGCGGCGGGCGTGGGTCTGGTAGCTGATCGAACAGCCGGCGTTCAGGTGGAGCAGTTTGGTAAGGGAGCGGTGCCCGTCCTCGTAGTCGGTTTGCCCCAATACCTTATAATATCCCCAGCGGCGCTCTTCGTACATGGGGCGGACGTTCAGCCTGTCCACGTACTCCTTGATCCCCTCGCTGTGCTCCTTGCCGCAGACCAGAATGCCGTCCGAGTTGGCGGCCACGATCAGGTCCTTCACCCCCTCGCAGAGTACGAGCAGGTCCAGTTCGTTGACGACGTGCGTGTTCTCCGTGTGGCGGCCCAGAATGACGTTTCCCGTGCTCTCCGACACGAGCTCCTCGGTCAGGGCGTTCCAGGTACCCAGGTCTTTCCACTCTCCGGAGAAGGGGACGGCCGCGACCGACCGGGCCTTCTCCACGATCTCGTAGTCGAAACTGATCTTCGGCAGCTCGCCGTAGCGGGCGTGTACCTGTTCGAAGCCGGCGGCATCGGGCAGATAGCTCTTCAGGGCGTCGAGCAGGTAGCCCAGCCGGAAGGCGAAGACTCCTCCGTTCCACAGGGCGCCCTCTTCGAGCAGGCGGGCGGCCCGGGCGGCGTCGGGCTTCTCCGTGAAGCGGGCCACGGGCAGGATGTCCGTTTGCGCGCCGGGTGCCGGAACGATGTAGCCGAATTTCGTCGAGGGGCAGGTGGGGCGGATGCCCATCAGCACCAGGTCGGCTGCCTGTCGCTCCACGGCCTCGGCCATCCGCTTCACGGTGCGGAAATAGCCTGCCTCGGTATAGGGGTCGCAGGGCATGACGACGACCGTTTCGTCGCGCGAACACCCCTTCACGGAGTGCAGCCAGGTCGTCGAGAGGGCGATGGCCGGAAAAGTGTCCCGCCGTTCGGGTTCGGTGACGATCTCCACCCGGTCGCCCAGCTGGTTCATCAATGCGTCGCGCTGAGAAGCGCTCGTCGCGACGACGATTCCGGAGCCGCTCGGTTGGGTGGCGTTCTCCAGCATGCCGGATTCGGCGATCTGACGGACGACCCGCTGCGTCATCGACTCGGGCGTGCCGTCGGGGCCGGGCAGCAGGCGCAGGAACTGCTTCGAGCGCACGCCGTTCGACAAGGGCCAAAGCCGCTTTCCGCTGCCTCCGGATAATAATATGATCTGCATGTTGTCGTAGTTAAGTCATACAAAGATACGTTTTTTTTTCACACGGGAGCATTTCCGGCCGAATTTCTTTTCGCGGCTCTCCGGCCGGGGCGGTCCCGCCGGCCGCAGATGAAGCCGAAACGGTTGATTTATCGCTGTTTCGGGAGTCACTTTATGATGATTTATTTTGTAAGTTGTTGATTTATAGTGATTAGTGGTAGGGGGGGGGTATTTTTTAATGCCAAAAAAAGCGGAAAATATTTGGTAATCAGAAGGGTTTTGCGTAACTTTGTTCTCGGAAAAAGTCGGAAATTCCGAGTTTCCCGGGGCTGCGGACCGGCGCCTGCGGTCAGGCGCGAACCGAAGTTCGGCATGCGGAGCGATCCGTAGAGCGAACGAGTCCCGAAGTGCTTCGCGGCGACTGTTTTCAGTTGTCGCGAGGGAATAGAAAGTATACCCTTTTCAGAAATCATGCAAGAGTCCCTGACGGTCGATGCGCCCGAACGCTGGTACGCCCTCAAGGTGTTTTACAACCGGACCTCACCGGTCGGCGAGCGCATTGCCGCCGACGGCCGGCGGAGCTACGTGCCCATGCACCGCGTGGAGAGGGCGGTGGGCGGACGGACCGTCTCCCGGGAGGAGCCGCTGGTCGGCTCGCTGATGTTCGTGAGGGCCGAGGAGCGCTATGTCGTCGACCTCGAACGCCGGCTGACCGGCAAGGTTATGCTCTACCGGCGGAGCGGGGGGCGGGAGCCGGCGCCGATTCCCGACACCGAGATGGAGATCTTCATGCTGGTGACCTCCATCCGCGACCGCGGGCTGGAGCCCGTCGATGCCTTCGGAGCCGATTGCCGGCGCGGGGACCGCGTGCGGGTGACCGACGGCGTGTTCAAGGGGGCCGAAGGGTACGTCCGCCGAATCGGAAAGGACCGCCGCCTGGTGGTGTCGATCGAAGGCGTGGTCGCCGTCGCCACCTCCTACATCCCGCTCCGCTTCCTGCAACGGATCGACTGACCGTATTTTCGTACAATCGTAAACTCGCTATAACATGCATCGTCTTATCGAACGATTTTATCTGGATCGTTATCTGAGCACCTCGTTGATTCTGGGAATCGACATGGGAATCTCGTTTCTCGCCTCGCTCTGCTCGCTCTCGATGATCCGTCTCTGCTTTCCGCATCTGTCGACGGTCGCCTGGTTCCCGGTTCTTTGGCTGACGGCCGGAGCAGTCTGCTCGTTTCTGCTGTTCTATCTGCTGAAGACCTACCATTCGGTGATCCGGCACTCCACGCTGCACGAAATGGGCCGGTTCGTGGCCGCCGCTCTCGGGAAGGCGCTTCTGCTGACCGTAACCGTGGCGCTGGTTCCCGGCTTTCTCCTCTCCGACCCCTGCGTCGTGGGGTTGCTGCTGCTGGATGCGCTGCTCACGCTCTGCCTGCTGGTCGTGTTCCGGATCGGCATGGTGGTCGTCTACGATATCCTGAAAAACCGCTACAAATATCGCTGGCAGTGTCAGCGAATCCTGGTCTATGGCACGGGTTACAAGTCCGTGGCCGCCGTTACGCGGCTCCGCAATTCGCCGCACTACAGGGTCGTCGGCTTTCTGACCTGCACCGCCGGCCGGAAACGGCGCCGAATTCTCGAATATCCGGTCTACGGGTTCGAAACCCGGCAGGATGTGGAGACGCTGTGCGACCGTCACGATATCGATGCCGTGCTGTTCTCCTCCGAGGAGGAGGCTCGGGCCGAGCAGGAGCGGCTGTTGAAATATGCGACGGAGGGCGACCTGAGGATCCTCATCACCCCCCCCCTCGACGAAATCATAGACGGAAAGCTGATGAAACAGTCCGTGCGCGAGATTAAGATCGAGGATCTGCTGGGCCGGCCCGAGATCAAGATCTCGATGGACGAAATCGTCTCCAACTTCCGGGGCAAGACGGTGCTGGTGACCGGTGCCGCCGGATCGATCGGTGCGGAGCTGTGCCGTCAGCTGGCGAATTTCGGGGTGGAGCAGCTGATCCTGTTCGACAATGCCGAAACGCCCATGCACAATATCCGTCTGGAGCTGGAGGAGCGCTATCCGGCGCTGCGCTTCGTGCCGGTGATCGGCGATGTCCGCATTCCGGCCCGGCTGGATTTCGTGTTCAGGAAGTACCGCCCCCAGATCGTGTTCCACGCCGCCGCCTACAAGCACGTGCCCCTGATGGAGGAGAACCCGTGCGAGGCGGTGCTGACCAACGTGGCCGGTACGCGGAACGTGGCGGACCGGTGTCTGGTCTGGGACGTGGAGAAGATGGTGATGATCTCGACCGACAAGGCGGTCAATCCCACCAATATCATGGGCTGCACGAAGCGGCTGGCCGAGATCTACGTGCAGTCGCTGGGCCTGGCGATCGAGCAGGGCAGGGCGAAGGGCAAAACCCGTTTCGTCACCACCCGTTTCGGAAACGTGCTGGGCTCCAACGGATCGGTGATCCCGCGCTTCCGCGAGCAGATCGCCAAAGGCGGCCCGGTGACGGTGACCCATCCTGAAATCACGCGCTTCTTCATGACCATTCCCGAAGCGTGCCGGCTCGTGATGGAGGCGGCGACGATCTCCTCCGGCAATCAGATTTTCGTGTTCGACATGGGCGAGAGCGTCAAAATCGCCAACCTGGCCCGCCGGATGATCGAACTGGCGGGGCTGGAGCCCGAAAAGGATATCCGGATCGCCTACACCGGTCTGCGGCCCGGCGAAAAGCTGTTCGAGGAGGTGCTCTCCAATACGGAAAATACGCTGCCCACTTCGCACGACCGCATTCGTATCGCAAAGGTTCGCGAGTACGATTACGAACACGCCTGCGAGGTGGTGGACGAACTCGACAAACTTTCCCGCATCGTCGAGATCCCCGAGATGGTGCGGCTCATGAAGCGCACCGTTCCCGAGTTCCGGTCGAAGAACTCCCGTTTCGAAGAGTTCGATGCCGAGAACGAAACCGTAAGATAAAAATCAGATGAAGTTATGAATACGGATCCATTCGATCGGGAGATGAAGATAGCCGTGGCCGGTACCGGCTACGTCGGACTGAGCATCGCCGTGCTGCTGGCGCAGCACAACCGGGTGACGGCGGTGGATATCGTGCCCGAGAAGGTCGACATGCTCAACCGCCGCCAATCGCCCATTCAGGACGAATATATCGAGAAATACCTGGCCGAAAAGCCGTTGAACCTGACGGCTACGCTCGACGGTGCGGCAGCCTATGCCGATGCCGACTTCGTGGTGATCGCCGCTCCGACCAACTACGACAGCCGGAAGAACTTTTTCGACACTTCGGCTGTCGAGGCGGTGATCCGGCTCGTCATGGCGAGCAATCCCGACGCCGTTATGGTCATCAAGTCGACCGTTCCGGTCGGCTATACGGAGAGCGTCCGCCGGATGTTCGGCTCCGGCAACATCCTCTTCTCGCCCGAGTTCCTGCGCGAGAGCAAGGCGCTCTACGACAACCTCTATCCCAGCCGCATCATCGTCGGCCGGCCCGAAGGGGACGAACGGCTGGACCGGGCGGCGCATGCCTTTGCGGCGCTGCTGCGGCAGGGGGCCCTGAAGGAGTCCGTCGAGACGCTTTTCATGGGGACGACCGAGGCGGAGGCGGTGAAGCTCTTCGCCAATACCTATCTGGCCCTGCGGGTCAGCTACTTCAACGAGCTGGACACCTATGCCGAGATGAAGGGACTCGATACGCAGGCCATCATCGACGGCGTGTGCCTCGATCCCCGTATCGGAACCCACTACAACAACCCCTCGTTCGGCTACGGGGGGTATTGTCTGCCCAAAGATACCAAACAGCTGCTGGCCAACTACTCGGACGTGCCCCAGAACATGATGTCGGCCATCGTGGAGAGCAACCGCACCCGGAAGGACTTCATCGCCGACCAGGTGCTGCGCAAGGCCGGCTATTACGCTTACGGCGATAGAAACGACTTCCGGGCCGCCGAAGAGAGGACCTGCACCATCGGCGTCTACCGGCTGACGATGAAGTCCAATTCGGACAATTTCCGTCAGAGCTCCATTCAGGGGGTCATGAAGCGGGTCAAGGCGAAAGGGGCTGCGGTGGTGATCTACGAGCCTGCGCTTCCGGACGGCTCCACTTTCTTCGGCAGCCGGGTGGTGAACGACCTCGCCGAGTTCAAGAAGATCTCGCAGGCCATCGTGGCCAACCGCTACGACCCGTGCCTCGACGATGTGGCCGACAAAGTCTACACGCGGGATATCTTTCGGCGGGATTGACCGGGAAAACAACTGGATGCAGATGAGGATTCGAGAGATAACCGATCGTCTGAAGCGCAGTACGCTTTTCAGGGACTCCCTTTGGGCGGTTTGCGGCAACGGATTCGGAAACGCCCTGCTGCTTTTCGCCGGAATATGGATCGCGCGCCTGCTGGGAAAGGATCTTTACGGGGAGTACGGCGTGGTGAAAACCAACATGTTCTACATGGCGGGGCTCTCCACGTTCGGACTGGTCTATTCGTCGACACGCTACATTGCCACATACCTCGCCTCGGACAAGACCCGCATTCCCGGTGTCATCAGAAATGCGACCCGAATCACCTTCGCATTCAGCACCCTGATCGCCATCGCGCTGTCGTTGGCAGCCCCTCGTATCGAGACGTTTCTGGAAACGCCCGGCATTGCGCCCGTTTTCCGCATGCTGTCGGTCATCATCGTGTTCAAGGCGCTGGCAAGCACCGGAAACGGCATTCTCGCGGGCCTGGGAAAATTCTCCCTCATTGCGAAAAGCAATGTCGTTTCGGGAGCTCTCATGTTCGCCTTGTGCGTGCCGCTGACCTATTTCGCGGGTTTGTACGGAGCGCTGTTCTCCCTGGCCGTGTCGCAGCTGGTCAATGCCGCCGTAAACTATTGGTATATCTGCGGCGAGAGCCGCCGGCTGCCGATATATTGCTATTGCGAGGACAGCGTCGGATCGCTGCTCAGATTCTCGTTTCCGATCGCCCTTCAGGAGATCTCCTATGCCTTGTGCAACTGGTGCGGCATATTGATGCTCACCAAGCTGTCGTCCTTGAGCGAGGTCGGTCTCTATTCCGCCTCCGTACAGTGGAACGCCGTGATCTGTCTGATTCCCGGACTGCTGGCGAATGTCGTGCTGTCCCATCTGTCGAAGACGGATGGCGCGCAGCAGCAGCGGCTCGTCTCCCGGCTGCTGGCTGTTTATCTGATCTGTACGGCCGTGCCGTTCGTGCTGGTATATCTGTTTGCGGATGTCATCATCTCCTTTTACGGGGCCGATTTCATCGATATGAAGCGGGTGCTGCATATATCCATCCTCGCCACGATTCCGACCTGCTGCTCCGATGTGTTCAAGGCCGAACTGATCGCTGTCGGCCGACCCTGGATCCTGTTCTCGCTGCGGATGGCGAAGGACCTCATACTGGTATCGCTGGCCTGCTACTTCCTGCTTGCGCACGGCGGAGCGTCGGGCGCCTATTATTATACGGTGAGCAACCTGCTGAGCGTTACGCTGTTCTTCATCGGAACGGCGGCTGTTTACCGTTTCGTCGGAAAACAATCTAACGGATAGTTATGAATATTGCGATTTATTGCGGCAAGAATCCCGGACCTGCGGTCGATGCGACTAACCTGGAAAAGGGAAACCCCGGTGTGGGCGGGACCCAATACGTCATGCTGCTGCTGGCGCATTATCTGTCTCAGGATCCGAAATATAACGTATCCGTGCTGTCGGTGCGGCCCTATTTTTTAAGCGGGGGGGGGGAAATTCGTCCCGATCTCCGGTGACAGCGAAGTCGTCGATGCGTGCGAGCGCATGCGGACGGATATCCTGATCATACGGGATCATAGCGAGGTGATACGGCGCGATATCGCACGATCCCGCTTGAAGGTCGTCTATTGGAGCCACAATTACGTATATGCCGATTTTTGCCGGTTCGTCGCGCGAACGCCGCAGATCAAATGCAACGTATTCGTCGGAAAACAGCAGTACGACAGGTATATCGACAACGATGTCATCCGGAAGAGCGTGACGATTTTCAATCCGATCAACGACTCCTGCGACGTTCCGAGGTCCGACGACGGGAGGACGGTCGTATACGTCGGGGCGCTCGCCGCTGTGAAAGGGTTCTGCGAATTGTGCCGGATCTGGCCCGGAATCGTCAAGAAGGTTCCCGGCGCACGCCTTCTGGTAATCGGATCGGGACAGTTGTACGAACAAACGAAGCTGGGTAAGTACGGCATAGCCGAGGAGCATTATGAAAAACAGTTCATTCCTTTCATAACGGATTCGGAGGGGAAAATCATTCCGTCCGTCGAATTTCTCGGAATCCTGGGGGACGAAAAGACGGATGTTTTCCTGAACTCGTCGGTCGGCGTGGTCAATCTTTCGCGAAATTCCGAGACTTTCGGCATGGTGATCGTGGAGATGGCGACGGCCGGACTACCGGTGGTAACGATCCGGAAAAACGGACATTTCGATACGGTCGTCGACGGAAAGACCGGAGTACTGTGCTCCTCGCTGACCGACGTGCAGCGGAATATCATCGAACTGCTGCAATCGCCCGAACGGAACGAACGGTACGGCCGGAACGCGAAAAAGTTCATCCGGAAATTTTCTCCGGAGATAATCGTTCCCCAATGGAAGGCGCTGCTCGATGCCGTTTATGCAGATGACCTGAAGATCGCCTGTTGCGAGCCGTCGGCTCCGTTTTCGAGCGACCTGAAGTGGCTGAGATGCCTTCTGAGATTCGTCCGCTTCCGATTGGGATTGTCTTTCGTTCCCTCGCTGACGGATCTGGAATATGCTGCGATAAAGTGTCGCAATTTACTGATAAATAAATGGAGTTAGTCGATTTATGATCGGATTTTTGTTAACTTTCTGCTTGTATGTAACGATCGTATTCCTTGCGATAATCCCAGCTTTCGGTATATCGTATACGGGTGCGGAGGAGAGTCCCATATATGTTCTGACCGTATTGGGTACGAATGCGCTGGCTATCTGTTACGTCGTTTTCCAGGAGCTGTTTCACCACAAGCAGGCGAAGGGCAGTATCGGTTTCTATTTGCTTCCGTTGCTGATTCTTTTTTTGTATGTCATCGAGTTCGCTTTCGGCAATCTGGACGATTCATCGAGCACCTCCAAGCTGATCCGATACTTTTTCGCCTATTCCGCATCGGGAATTATTATCGGAACATATTGTTATCGGTTCGACCGGTTCGACCTTATTGCTAAGAATCTCGAACCTTTGGCCATTATTTGTTCGATCGGTCTGATCATATCCCTGCCCTCCATGTATGTCGAAGACGAAATGTCGTCGACAATCGGCGGCGGCGGCGGTCATCAGACGATATCCTACGTGGCTGCGATTTGTTTCGGAATTTTTTCGATCGGGCTGAGGCTGAAAAATATGGATAGGAAATACTCCTATAAATTGTTCGCCTCCTCCTATTATCGTCCGATAGCTTTGGCGCTGATGATCGCGAATGCCGTGATCTGCATCGTGGGCGGCGGCCGTGGCGGTGCTGTTTTGCTTATCGTAAATATGCTCGCCGTCCTCTTCTATTTTTCGAAAGATAAGTTCTGGCGAACGATCCTTTCGATAGCTGCTGGCGGTGCGGTTTTCTATTTGGCGGTTACGAATGTTTCTGCATGGGGTATCGACGAAATGTTTCGCAAGGGGGCGGAACGGGCTTTTGCCTTTATCGGCGCGGACGGTAAGATCGACATGGCAGAAACTTCTGAACGCGACAGGGTCTATGCGGTAGCCGGAGAGTTGATCGGCTCCAAACCCGGGCTCGGCTACGGCCCGTTTCATCAATATGATATCTGCGAACGGTATATTTCCGAGCCGTACTGTCATAACTTGTTCTGCGAATGGCTGTTGCAGGGGGGGATTCCCTATTTCGCATTGTGGCTCGTCGTTCTGATCGGTTCGCTGCGCCGTATTCACCGTCTGATCGTGCAGGGAGCCTATCATTTGATTCCCATAGTCAGCTACCCGCTTGTGGTACTGATGTTTTCGGGAACTTATCTGATGATGCCTCTTTTCTGGTTTTCAATCGTTTATTCATACGGGTTCACCTCTCGTAACCGTGATCGCATGAAAGCGTGTTACAAGAAATAGCCCGGCCCGAAGTTGCTATGGAAAAGCTCTGTTTGATTTTCAATATTCCTGCATTGTATCGGAAGTCTATCTACGAGGAGATAGATAAAACGTATGATTGCGACTGGTATTTTGCCGATACGGATTCCGATATCGAACGAATGGATACGTCGAATCTGCATAACGTAAGATTCTACAAAACGGTCGGAAATCCCAACAAGGCGTATTGGCAGAGAGGAATCATCTCGCTGCTCTTCAACAGAAACTACCGCCGTTTTCTCATGGTAGCCGAAACGAGGTCTGTCTCCTGCTGGATCTTCTTTTGGCTCGCTTTCCTGTTTTTCCCACATAAGAAGATCCATATCTGGACGCACGGATGGTACGGGAAGGAGTCTGCGTGGGAGGCGAAGATGAAACTCTGGCTCTACAGACATGTGTCCCGAATCTTCTTATACGGCAATTATGCGAAGAAGCTTTTGGCGGAGAAAGGGATTCCGGAGGAAAAAATGTTCGTTCTTCACAATTCTCTCGATTACCGGCATCATCTGGCTTTGAGACAAACGATCGTCCCCTCGCCGGTATTCGCGCGTCACTTTCATAACGATTATCCGACAATCGTTTTCATCGGGCGTTTGACGCGGGTCAAGAGACTGGAGATGCTCGTCGCCGCATTGTCCGAACTGAAGAGAAAGGATGCGTATTGCAATCTGGTGTTCGTGGGCGACGGAGTCCTGCGGGAGGAACTCGAAGCGCAGGTCGTCCGGGATGGGCTGGAAGAGCAGGTGTGGTTCTACGGGGCATGTTACGACGATGCGAAGAGCGCCGAATTGATTTACAATGCCGATCTGTGCGTCTCCCCGGGAAACGTGGGGCTGACGGCCATTCACGCCCTTTCGTTCGGTACGCCGGTGATTACTCACGATTGTTTTGCCCGGCAGATGCCCGAGTTCGAATCGATCGTTCCGGGTGTGACCGGAGATTTCTTCGAGCAGGACCGTGTCGAATCGCTGACGGGTGTGATAGAGCGCTGGTTGAGGGAGAAGACTTCTTGCCGGGAAGAGGTGCGCGCCTCTTGTTTCAGGGAGATCGATACGCAATGGAATCCCGCTTTTCAGATCGAAGTGATTAAGAATAATCTGGATTTCGCGAATGATTAAAAAGACCGGCATCGCATGAAGACACTTTTGCAAATCAATACGACGTTGAATTACGGTTCGACCGGGAGAATAGCCGAAGAGATCGGTCTGCTGGCCCGACAAAAGGGGTGGAATTGCTACATGGCTCACGGTCCGCGAATGAAAAACGAAAGTCGTTTGCAAACGATTCAGGTCAATTCTTCTCTGGACGAGAAGATTCATGGCGGCTGGTATAGCCTGTTGCGGGACCGGCATGGTTTGGGCAGCCGTCATGCAACGAAAAGGTTGGTCGAACGGTTGCGGTCCGAAATAAAGCCGGATATTATTCATCTGCACAATATTCATGGCTATTATCTCAATTATGAGGTGTTGTTCGACTATTTGCGGAAAGAGGATATTCCGGTGGTCTGGACGTTGCATGACTGCTGGCCCTTTACGGGGCATTGCACTCATTTCGATTTTATCGGGTGCGACAAGTGGAAAACCCAATGTCATCACTGTCCGCAGACAGCCGCTTATCCGAAGTCGCTATTTGTCGATAATTCGTTTTCGAATTACCGGTTGAAGAGCCGTTTGTTCAGCTCAGTTGCCGATAACCTTACGTTCATCCCGGTTTCGGCGTGGCTGGCGGAACTGTTGCAAAACTCTTTTTTGAAGGGTTGTCGGACAAAAGTCATCCACAATGGAATAGATTTGAATATTTTCAGGCCGTGTGATGTGCGGAATCTGGTCGTGCATCCGGGTTTGAATGACCGAAAGGTAATTCTCGGTGTCGCATCTCCGTGGACGGACCGGAAAGGTCTGAAGGATTTTATCCGGTTGCGGGGGATGCTGCCGATGTCGGAATATGTGTGTGTCGTGGTCGGGGTGTCCGAGAAGCAGGCTGCGGAACTGCCGGATGGTATGATCGGTATCCGGCGGACGCAAAACATACAGGAGCTGGTCGCGTGGTATGCGGCGGCGGATGTGTTCGTAAATCCGACTTATGAAGACAACTATCCGACGACGAATCTCGAGGCGATGGCTTGCGGAACGCCGGTAATCACCTATCGGACCGGAGGCAGTCCCGAGGCGCTGACCGCGCGGACGGGTCGGGTTGTCGGGCAGGGCCGTCTGAACGACGTCGTCGACGCTGTTCACTCTCTGGTCGCAGAGGATCGTGATAACCTGAGTTCGGAATGCCGCGCCCATGCCGAGCGCTGTTTCGACCGTGAAAAATGTTTTCAATCTTATGTTGGTTTATATCAGGAACTTGTTAAATGAAGATTCTGATCGTATCGCAATACTATTTCCCCGAGCAGTTCCAGATCAACGACATCGCTCCCGAGCTGGTGAGGCGGGGGCATGAGGTGACGGTTCTGTGCGGGTTGCCGAACTATCCGCAGGGGCGAATCTATCCCGGCTATGCGGATGTCTCGAAGCGCGACGAAGTGATCGACGGCGTGCGTGTCATTCGCTCCCGGCAGGTGCCGCGCGGACGTAATCCGCTCTCCCTGGCTCTGAATTACTGGAGCTTCGCGAGAAACGCCCGGAAGATCGTGCGGGAATTGCCGGCGGATTTCGACGTCGTGATCGGTTACCAGCTTTCGCCCGTAACGTCGATGCTCCCTGCGCTGGACTATGCGAAAAGGCACGGGACGCCGCTCCTGATGTATTGTCTCGATCTCTGGCCTGTGTCGGCCCAGTCGCATCTGCCTCTGAAACGGGGGCTTCTCTACAGGTGGCTGCACGGTCTTTCGCGTAAGATATACCGGGGATTCGATCGGATCGCCGTGACCTCCAAGCCTTTCATCGGCTATCTGCACGAGGTGAACGGCGTGCCCGAGGATAGGCTCTTCTATCTCCCGCAGCACGCCGATCCGTCGATGCTCGAAACGGATCTGACGGCTGAAGACAATGGCGTGGCGGATTTCATGTATGCCGGGAATCTCGGGACGGGATCTACGCTCGAGGTGATCGTGAAGGCGGCGAAGGTGCTTGGGCCGAGAAGGGATTACAAGATTCACTTCGTGGGCGACGGCTCCCGACGCAAGGCGCTGGAGGCGCTGGTCGCCGAGTATGGATTGCAGGATAATTTCATCTTCTACGGAAACCGGAAACGGGCCGAGATGCCCGCTTTCTACCGGAAAGCCGACGTGCTGCTGATCACTTTGCGGGGCAACAATGCGGTCGGAGATACGATGCCCGGCAAGTTGCAGATGTACATGACGGTCGGCAAGCCGATTCTGGGGGCGATCAACGGATCGGCCCGCGAGGTCATCGCCGAGGCCGGCTGCGGGCGCTGCGTCCCGGCCGGGGATCACGTCGGACTGGCGGCGGCCATGCTCGCCTACATGGAGCATCCGGAGGATTACGCGGCCTGCGGCGAGCGTGCGCGGGCCTATTTCCGCCGGGAGTTCACTTTCGAAAAATACATGGACGGCCTGGAGGCCGGAATTCATAAGCTGACGAAACATGCGGTTTGAGAAACTGTTGTCCGGCAGGGCGCTGTACGTAACCCCCGACAGAATCTGGGTGGCGCGCGGCATGCGCTTCTTCGCCGTCGATTACGAGGGAAAAAAGGTGTCGAGGAGTTATCGCGTCGGCGGACTTGCGGAGCGTCTTTTCGGATGCTTCCGGCTGTCGCGTCAGGCGCTTCGGGTGGGGATTCACCATCTGCTGCCCTTGCCGAACGGAAATATGCTGGTGACGGCGAAACGGAAGACCTGCGTCGTCGATCCGGACGGTCGCATCGTCCATCTGTTTCAGGGGTATCAGGGGAACAAGCCCGGACATCAGGGGGTCTGCATGACCCCCGACGGCACTCTGTTCTTCGGCGAGTATCTGCTCAATCCGGACCGGTCGAAGGCGATCCGTCTCTACCGCAGTACGGACAACGGAGCCTCTTTCGGGATCGTCAGGACATTTCCTGCCGGAGATATCCGGCATATCCACTACATCAAGTGGGACGAATACGAAAAATGCCTCTGGATGGGTACGGGCGATTACGGCGACCGGAACGAGGAGTGCCGGTTGTACCGTAGCGCCGACAACGGAGAGACGTGGGAGCTGATCGGCTCCGGATCGCAGGACTGGCGGGCCATCGGTCTCTGCTTTACGCCGGATGCCGTGATCTGGGGAACGGATGCGGGCAGCTGTCCCGATACCGTCCATTTCGTCCGGATGGACCGGAAGACGCGCCGGATCGAGGTGGTGGAGGATTTCGAGGGTCCCTGCCACGGTTGCGCCTCCTACCGGGACGGACGGGCCTTTTTCAGCACCGGTGTCGAAGGCGGCGAGAACGAGAAGGATCGGACTGCCCGCCTGAAGGAGTACCGGAACGGCCGGACGACCGATGTGTATCGGCTCGAAAAGGATATGTGGCCCCTGATCGTGCAGTACGGGGTGATGCGTTTCCCGCTGGGGACTGACGCCTGCTCGAAGGTGGTCTTCACGACTATGGGACTGAAGGGCCACGGTGAAACCGTAATGATCGGAAGAGATGAATAGAGTACTTGTTCTGGATGCAGACACGGTTCAGTCCGGAGCCATCCTGAAATGTTTGCGGAGCAGCGGATATGCGACGGCTGTGTTGTGCCGCCGGAAAAGCGGCTACGGTTATTATTCGGTTTATGCCGATGAACGGTACATCGGCCCCGACAGTCACGACACGGAGAGCTATCACCGTTTCATGATGCGGTTTCTGGACGAGCACTCTTTCGACGTGCTGATTCCCACTTCGGATGTCACTGCCGAATATATGAGCCTGCACAAGGCGGAGCTTGCCCCGAAAACCGGAGTGCTGATGCCCGATCCGGAGGTCTTCATGACCGGATATGACAAGAACCGGCTGATGGCCGTATGCCGGAAGAGGGGCTATCCGCATCCGCAGACGGTCGATCTCGCTTCGGCGGATCCCGCCTCCGACGAGGTGAAGCGATTCCCCTATCCCGCGCTGCTGAAGCCCAATCTGACCTCCGGAGGACGGGGGATGACCCTGGTGCGGAGCAGCGAGGAGCTGGCCGCCGTCTATCCCGGGATCCGCGAACAGTACGGCGACTGCCACTTGCAGCGGTTCGTCCGTCCGGGCGGAAGGCAGATAAAGGTGCAGATCTTTACGGACGCGGATCGGGAGCTGCGATACGGCACCGTGATCTGGAAGCAGCGCTACTATCCGGTCAACGGGGGCAGCAGCTGTTGCAACGTGACGATCGACGATCCCGGAATCGTCGCCGTCTGCGCCGGTCTGCTCAAGGAGATCGGGTGGGTCGGTTTCGCCGATTTCGATCTGATCGAGGATCCCGATTCGGGCGAGCTGTTGATTATGGAGCTGAATCCGCGTCTTCCGGCCTGCATCCGCTCGGCCTTCAAGTCGGGGGTCGACTTCGCCACGATGATTGCGGATGCGACCTTGGGGCGCCCCCTGCGCCCTTACGAATACCGGCCCGGAAAAAGCCTGCGGCACCTCGGGTTCGAGATCCTCTGGTTTCTGAAGAGCCCCGACCGGTTCCGGAGCAAACCCTCGTGGTTCCGTTTCTTCGGCAGGGATATCTATTATCAGGATTGGGTCGGATTCGATCTCCTCTCTTTTTTCTGCGGATCGATCGGCAACCTGATGAAACAGTTGAATCCGGAATTCCGGAAAGCTAAAAGCGGCGTGAATTGGTGAGTCGGGTCGCTCGATCGGCGGCCGGAAGGAAAAAACAGCAGAGAATGATGAAAAAATTATTGTTTACGGGTGCATCCGGATTTCTCGGGCGGAATATCAAGCCGATCCTGAGCGAAAGATACGATGTCGCCACAGTCGGGATTGCCGAGGATGACGATTATCGGGTAGACATGTCAGCCACCTCTCCCCGGCTTGCGGAGAGATACGATGTGGTTCTTCACGCGGCCGGGAAAGCGCACGTGTATCCGAAGACGGCCGACGAGGTGAAGTCGTTTTACGATGTAAATGTTCAGGGAACGATCAATTTATGCAGAGCCCTGGAAAAGTCCGGGCTTCCGAAATCCTTTATCTTTATCAGCACGCTGGACGTCTACGGCATAACCTCGGGCGAAAACATCGACGAGGATTGTCCGAAAAATCCGGCTTCCCATTACGCGATCAGCAAGTTGCAGGCCGAAGAGTTTCTCGTGCGGTGGGCGGACGAGCACCGGGTCGTACTCGGGATTCTGAGGCCCTCTCTCATGACCGGGCCCTGTCCTCCCGGAAATCTGAAGGCGATGATAAGGGGCATAGACAAGGGTTTTTACGTCAATATTGCCGGCGGCCGAACCCGTAAGAGTCTGATGATGGTTCAGGATATCGGCCATGTCGTCCCGAAAATCGAGGAAAGGGGAGGCGTCTATAATCTTTGCGACGACCGGCATCCTTCGTATGCGGAGCTGGCCGAGAGCATCCGGAAACAGCTGGGCAAGAAGCACGGCGTTCCGTCCATTCCCTATTGGATGGCCTGGTGCCTGGCGAAAATCGGGGACTTGACCGGCGTATTGCCGATCGACAGCCATCGTCTGGAACAGCTGACGAAATCGAATACCTATAGCAATGCCAAAGCCAAACGCTGTCTGGACTGGCAGCCGATGGACGTAATAGATAATTTTCATATTTAAGGATAGATGAAGTACTTGATTGTAGCGGCCCATCCCGACGACGAGGTGTTGGGAGCGGGAGCGTCCATCCGGAAATGGACGCAGGCCGGCCATAAGGTCGATGTCTGTATCATGTGCACCGAGGCCCGTGCCCGTGCTTTCCGCCCCGGGGACAGCGAGCTGAACGACGATTTGAATGCGGCGACCGCCAGTCTGGGGGTCGGCCGGACCTTCGAGGGGACCTTCCCCAATATCGAAATGAATACCGTTCCCCATATTCGGTTGGTTCAGTTTATCGAGACGGCGATTCGGGAGAGCGAAGCGGATGTCGTGATCACGCACCATCCGGCGGACACCAACAACGACCATCTCCAGACCTCGCTGGCCTGCCAGGAGGCCGTCCGCCTGTTTCAGCGCCGGCCGGAGGTGAAGCCGCTGCGGGAGTTCTGGTACATGGAGGTTCCTTCGTGCACGGAGTGGGCCCTGAATACGGGGCTGAACCGGTTTCAGCCGAACCTCTTCGTCGAGGTCGGCAAGGAGGGCGTCGAGGCGAAGATCGCCGCGCTGGCCATGTATCGCGGGGTCATGCGCCCCTATCCGCACCCCCGGAGCCCGGAGGCTATCGAGGGTTTTGCCGCCTATCGGGGCTGCCAGTCGGGCTGCGACTATGCCGAGGCGTTCGAGGTCGTTTTACGCAGAATGTAGCGGGCCATGTACGAAATCGTAAAGCGTCTTTTCGATGTCGTCTGCGCAGTGGCCGGCATCCTCGTCACGAGCCCGCTCTGGATCCTGGCCCTTGTCGGGATCGAGCTGTCCGACCCCGGTCCGCTGTTTTACGTGGCGACCCGCATCGGCAAGGGTAACAAGCCGTTCCGGATGTACAAGTTCCGTTCGATGCGGGTGTGCCGGCAGGCGAACGAGAACAGCCTGCGTCCCGATCAGGATCGGATCTTCGCCTTCGGGCGCTTCATCCGCCGGGTCAAGATCGACGAACTGCCCCAGCTGCTCAATATCCTGAACGGAACGATGTCGGTCGTGGGGCCGCGTCCCGTGGCGGCCGACCAGAAGGAGCTGTTCCGCACCGGCAAGTGGAACCTGGCCGCGGAGGTGCCGGTCGGCCTGAGCGGTCCGGCGGCTCTGTACGACTTTATCTACGGCGACGGGATTACCGATGAAAAGGAGTACATGGAGAAGGTGTTTCCCACCCGCCGCGAGCTGGAGTATGTCTATGTGAAGAGGCGGGGCATCGGCTACGACCTGAAGATGATCGTCTACACGGTCATCTGTATTCTCTATGCCCTTTGCGGCAGGGAGGCGACCTGGATTCTGAACGAATTGAAAGCGGAGGCGCGGGCCTCCGAAAGGGAGTGAAAAACGATAAATTGCTTATATGAGTATTTTTGCAGGTAAAACGCTGATGATTACCGGTGGAACCGGTAGCTTCGGAAATGCGGTGCTGAGGCGTTTCCTCCGCACGGATATCGCGGAAATCCGCATTTTCTCGCGCGACGAGAAGAAACAGGACGATATGCGGCACGAGTATCAGGCCGAATATCCCGATGTCGCCCACAAGATCAAGTTCTATATCGGCGATGTCCGGTCGCTGGAGAGCGTCCGCTCGGCCATGCCCGGCACCGACTATATCTTCCATGCTGCGGCGCTGAAACAGGTGCCCTCGTGTGAGTTCTTCCCGATGGAGGCGGTCCGGACCAACGTGATCGGTACGGACAACGTGCTGACGGCCGCCATCGAGGCCGGCGTGAAGTCGGTGATCTGTCTGTCGACCGACAAGGCGGCCTATCCGATCAATGCCATGGGCATCACGAAGGCCATCGAGGAGAAGGTCGCCGTGGCGAAGAGCCGTCAGTGCGATCCCGAGCGGACGAAAATCTGCTGCACGCGCTACGGCAACGTGATGTGCTCCCGGGGATCGGTCATCCCGCTCTGGATCGAGCAGATTCGCAAGGGGCTCCCCGTCACGCTGACCGAGCCGTCCATGACCCGCTTCATCATGTCGCTCGACGAGGCGGTGGATCTGGTGCTTTTCGCCTTCGAGAAGGGCGTCAACGGCGACATCCTCGTCCAGAAGGCTCCGGCCTGCACCATCCGGACGCAGGCCGAGGCCGTGTGCGAGCTGTTCGGCGGCGACAAGGAGGCGATCAAGGTGATCGGCATCCGCCACGGGGAGAAGATGTACGAAACCCTGCTGACGAAAGAGGAGTGCGCGAAGGCCGAGGATATGGGGAATTTTTATCGGGTTCCGGCCGATAACCGCGACCTGAACTACGACAAGTATTTCACCGAAGGCGACCGGAAGCGGGCGACGATCGGGGAGTTCAACTCGGACAATACCCGCCGCCTGAATCTGGAGGAGACCAAAGCGAAGATCGCCTCGCTGGCGTACATTCGCGAGGAGCTGGCGAAAATGGACCGATAGCGTATGGCAGCATTCAAGAACAACGGGAAGCTGAAGCTTCTCATCATCGTCGGGACGCGTCCCGAGATTATCCGCCTGGCGGCTGTGATCGACAAGTGCCGCCGCTATTTCGACTGTATGCTGGCGCATACGGGGCAGAATTACGACTACAATCTCAACGGAATCTTCTTCCGCGATCTGAAGCTGGACGATCCGGACGTCTATCTCGACGCCGTGGGGGCCGATCTGGGCGAGACGATGGGCAACATCATCGACCGGAGCTACAAACTGATGGTCGAGGTGCGGCCCGACGCCGTGCTGGTGCTGGGCGATACCAATTCGTGCCTTTCGGTGATCGGCGCGAAGCGCCTGCACATTCCGATCTTCCACATGGAGGCCGGCAACCGCTGCAAGGACGAGTGTCTGCCCGAGGAGACCAACCGCCGGATCGTCGACATCATTTCGGATGTCAACATGGCCTACAGCGAGCACGCGCGCCGCTATCTGGCCGACTGCGGGCTGCCGAAGGAGCGCACCTACGTCACCGGTTCGCCGATGGCCGAGGTGCTTCGCCGCAACCTGCCCGAGATCGAGGCGTCGGATATCCACGCCCGGCTGGGGCTGGAGAAGGGTCGCTATATCCTGCTGAGCGCGCACCGCGAGGAGAATATCGACACGGACCGGAACTTCATCTCGCTGTTCACGGCGATCAACCGCATGGCGGAGAAATACGATATGCCGATCCTGTACAGCTGCCACCCGCGCAGCCGCAAGCGGCTGGAGCAGTCGGGCTTTCGGCTCGATCCGCGCGTGATCCGGCACGAACCGCTCGGATTCCACGACTATAACTGTCTTCAGATGAATGCTTTCGCCGTCGTATCGGACAGCGGCACCCTGCCCGAGGAGAGTTCGTTCTTCACCTCGATCGGCCGTCCCTTCCCGGCCGTCTGCATCCGCACCTCCACCGAACGGCCCGAGGCGATCGACAAGGCCTGCTTTTTCATCGCCGGCATCGATACCGACTCGCTGTTGCAGGCGGTGGACTGCGCCGTGGAGATGAACGCCAACGGCGACTACGGAACCCCCGTGCCGGACTATACGGACGAGAACGTCTCGACGAAGGTGGTGAAGATCATCCAGTCCTATACGGGTATTGTCGATAAAATGGTTTGGAGGAAGTGCTGATATGAATATTCTCGTTACGGGCGCAAAGGGGTTCGTGGGACGCAACCTGGTCGCCCAGCTGAAAAACATCGGTGAGGGACGGGCCCGGAACTACGGCGATCTGCGGATCGACCGCGTTTTCGAATACGACACGGACTCCTCCCCCGCGGAGCTGGACGAGTGGTGCGCCGCGGCCGATTTCGTCTTCAACCTGGCAGGCGTGAACCGTCCGCAGGATCCCGGGGAGTTCATGCAGGGTAATTTCGGCTTCGCGTCGACGCTGCTCGACACCCTGCGGCGCCATCGCAACACTTGTCCGGTCATGCTCGCCAGCTCGATTCAGGCGACGCTCGTCGGCCGTTACGCCGAGGGAGACTACGGCAAGAGCAAGCGGGCCGGCGAAGAGCTCTTCTTCGACTATGCACGGGAGACGGGCGCCCGGGTGCTGGTGTACCGCTTTCCGAATCTGTTCGGCAAGTGGTGCCGGCCGAACTACAACTCGGTCGTGGCGACTTTCTGCAACAACATCGCCAACGATCTGCCGATCCGGGTGGACAACCGGGCGACGGAGCTGGAGCTGCTCTACATCGACGATCTGGTGGACGAGATGATCGCGGCCCTGACGGGCGGTGAACATCGCTGCGAGTTCGACGGACTCGATGCCGTGCCGGCACCGGAGGGGCGTTACTGCGTCGTCCCGACCACCCACCGGGCTACGCTGGGGGAGATCGTCGATTTGCTGGAGACTTTTCGCAGTCAGCCGCAGACGCTTGCCGTCCCCGAGATCCCCGGCGGCTCGTTCGCGAAGAAACTCTGGTCCACCTACCTGAGCTACCTGCCGAAGGAGAAAGCGGCCTTTCCGCTGAAGATGAACCGGGATGCACGGGGCAGCTTCACCGAGCTGATCAGGACCGCGAACTGCGGGCAGGTGTCGGTCAATATCTCCGGTCCGGGCGTGACGAAGGGCGAGCATTGGCACAACAGCAAATGGGAGTTCTTCATGGTCGTGTCGGGCCGCGGACTGATCCGCATGCGCCGGATCGGCACGGACGAGGTGCTGGACTTCGAGGTCTCGGGCGAGAAGATCGAGGCCGTCCACATGCTTCCGGGCTATACGCACAACATCGTCAACCTCTCCGATACGGAGAATCTCGTCACGGTGATGTGGGCGAACGAACCGTTCGATCCCGCCCGCCCGGACACCTATTTCGAACCTGTAGAAAAGTAAGGTATGATACTCGATGACGAACTGTTGAATGCGGTCGCGGCGGAGGCGAAGCGCTCCGAGCGGCTGCGCATGAATCGCGACCTGCGAAATTCGGCGGACGATACCTCGCAGCGTATGTTGAATGCGCTGGAGGTGGGAACCGTACTGCCGATTCACCGGCACCGGAGCACCTCGGAGACCCAGATCCTGCTGCGGGGCCGGATCGATGTGATGTTTTACGACGATCTCGGCCGCGAGACCGACCGTTTCCGCCTCGATCCCCGCAGCGGGGCTTACGGGGTGGATATCCCGGCCGGACAGTGGCATAGCCTTACGGTATTGGAGCCCGCCGTTATTTTCGAGGCGAAGGACGGACCGTATCGTCCGCTGGCTCCGGACGACGTGTTGGAATAAGCCCGGTCGCAGACGAACTCGGGGGCGCAGAGCATTGCTCTGCGCCCCCGAGGCTTTTTTTTGCGGCGGGGTCAGCGGATCGAGTTCATGCGGATGCTGGCCTTCACGAGGGCGATGGCGCGGATGCGGCTCATGGCGACCTCCTTGTCCGCATGGTGGGGATTCTGGCTGACGAGCTTGACGAATCCCTCCCGGTCGGATTTCTGGATGTATTTCACCGTGATGTACTCCTCGCCGTCGATGTCGATCGAGAGCAGATACATGTCGCCCCAGAAGATATCCGCGATGTCCGAAAGCTGCTTGTAGAGCACGATGTCGCCGCTCTTGAGCAGGGGATACATCGAGTCGCCCACGACGTAGATGGCTCCGTCGCACTTCGGCAGGTTGGGGATGTGGATGTAGTTGACCGGCTTGGTCTCGGCCCGGTCGGCGAAGAGCGGCACCAGCCCCGCCGTCCCTTCGATCGAGTAGAGCGGCACGCTTTGCAGCGGCAGCGAGTTGTCGGTCCGGTGGCGGTATGCCGTCAGGTCGGGCTCGGCGTTGAACATGGGCTCGCGCCCCGATTCGAGGAATTCGGGATTGACGTTCAATTCTTGAACCAATATATTCTTGTTGCGTGCGGTCAGGGCCGCCTTGCCGGTTTCGATCATCGATAGGGCGGCTTTTCCTATGCCAAGTCGCTGTGCAAGCTGCTGTTGCGTCATTCCTAAAGATTTTCGTATCAGTTTCAACCACTCGTTCGCCATTTTCTATCGGAATATTTTATGGTAAATTTATTGGTATCTTTGAACTAAAATCAAATAATTGAATGTATATTTGTCCTGCAAAGTTAAACAATTTGTTTGTATCGACAATGAATTTTTTTCAAAAAAATGAAAGGACAATGATTTATTCCGTTTCACCCGAACTCAACGAACGGATCGCCGAGGAATTGCTGGAGGCGATCGGAACCCGAAATTACTTTTCCGGATCGGTCCGCGTGGTCTCGGACGACGATGTGGAGTGTACGCTGCGGACCAGCTGCGTGGTGTATCGCCGGCCGGTCGTGCTGCCCGAGGGGGAGGGGCGTGCGATTCGGTCGGTCATCCCCGTATGGTGGGAGCTGCATACCGTCTGCGCGGCCGGTGTGCTCGACAACGACTTCTCGTTCGGCGATCTGCACCTCGAAAACATGGAGTGACATGCCGTCTTTCGAAGATTTCGCACGAAGGGTCTATCCCTTTATCGAGCTGCACGCCTTTCACCGCACCTATTACCGGCTGCTCGAGGCGTTCGCGCGGGGGCGTGTGCGGCGCCTGATCGTCTCCATGCCGCCCCAGCACGGCAAGAGCGTGGGGGCGACGACCCTCCTGCCGGCCTACCTGCTGGGGCTCGACCCCGACCGGAAGATCGCCATCGCCTCCTATTCGGCCGCCCTGGCCTCCAAATTCAACCGGCGCGTGCAGCGCATCATCGACTCGGCGGAGTATGCCGACTGTTTCCCCGATACCCGGATCAAGCAGGGGGCCCGGCCGGCGGGCTATGTCCGGACGGCCGACGAGGTGGAGATCATCGGCCGCGAGGGCAGCCTGCTGTCGGTGGGGCGCGAGGGGTCGCTGACCGGAAACCGGGTGGACTGCTTCATCCTCGACGACCTCTATAAGGATGCCGTCGAGGCCAACTCCCCGCTCATCCGCGAGAACTGCTGGGAGTGGTACACCTCCGTGGTGAAGACCCGCATGCACAACCGCTCTTCCGAACTGATCGTCTTCACCCGCTGGCACGAGGAGGATTTGATCGGCACGCTCGCCTCGCTCGAGCCGGTCGTGCCATTTACCGAGTGGTCGCAGCTCGACCAGCTGCCTGCCGACGGCTGGCTGCATCTGAATTTCGAGGCGCTGAAGAGCTCGCCCGCAAACGAGGTCGATCCCCGGTCGTCCGGCGAGGCGCTGTGGCCCGAGCGGCAGAGCGTCGAGCTCCTGACGGCGAAGCGTCGGCTCGATCCCCGGCGTTTCGAGTGCATGTATCAGGGGCACCCTTCGGCTGCCGAGGGGCTGCTTTACGGCGACCACTTCACCACCTACGACGCATTGCCCGTCGATATCGTCCGGCGGGCCAACTACACCGATACGGCCGATACGGGCGACGACTATCTCTGCTCGGTCAGCTATGCGGTCGACAGCGACGGGACGATCTACCTCACCGATGCGGTCTATTCGCGCGAGCCGATGGAGCTGACCGAACGCCTGGTGGCCGATATGCTGATCCGTTCCGACACCCGCACCGCCCTGATCGAGAGCAACAACGGCGGCCGCGGGTTCGCCCGGGCCGTGCAGCGGCTCGCCCCGCGCGTGAAGGTGGAGTGGTTCCACCAGTCCGGCAACAAGGAAGCGCGCATCCTTTCCCACTCGGCGACCGTGCTCCACAACCTGCGCCTGCCTGCCGCCTGGCGGCAGCTCTGGCCCGATCTGCACGCCCACCTGACGACCTATCGTCGTCAGTTCCGCTCCAACCGCTGGCACGACGCGGCCGATGTCCTGACCGGCATCGTCGAGCGGGAGATCTCCCGTCCGCGCGCCCGAGCGAAGGTGGGGTTTATCTGAATGCACGATTCACAATGCACGATTTCCTTTGCTGTTCGTCTCTGTCATTCCGAGCGGAGCCGAAGGCGCAGTCGGGGAATCCCGACGGTCGTGCCGGCGTGAACCCGTGCGAACGGATAAATTGAGAATCGGACCTGATCGCCGGCAAATAACGCTGGTTGCGCACTGCGGGTATGTATCGTAAGGGCGAATGCCGAGCCATGTCGGGACCTTTCGACTTCGCGTCTGCGACGCTCCGCTCAAGGTGACAATAAGAGGTCTCCCCGAACTTGTCGAGGGGCCCGAGGGTCTTTCCGGCGTGAACCATTACGAACCTCATCGGTGAATGTTCCGCTCTGTCGAGATGTTTCGACTCCGGGGCCACGACCCCTCTGCCCGACATGACAGCAAAGCTGTCACCCCGAGCTTGTCGAGGGGTCTCGACGATCTTATCAGCCGGAACCGCGGCGAAACACAATGGCTCCCGTGCGGCCGTAGAAAGGATATTGCGATAGCCGGATTTCGGTATTTCAGTACAGAAAATGCGATGTTTCGTATAATTTTCCTATCTTTGCCCCGACCGGCCGGTCCGTCAGGAGGGCTGGTGAAATCCATAAAAGAAAGAATATAATGATGAAATCATTGAAAATCGGAAATCTGCTCGCCCGTATTCCCATCGTACAGGGCGGCATGGGCGTCGGCATCTCGCTCTCGGGACTGGCCTCGGCGGTCGCCAACGAAGGCGGCGTCGGGGTGATCTCGTCGGCCGGACTGGGCGTCATCTATCGCGACTATTCGTCCGACTACAACGAGGCCAGCATCTGGGGCCTCAAGGAGGAGCTCCGCAAGGCGCGCGAGCTCTCGCGCGGCATCATCGGCGTAAACGTCATGGTAGCCATGTCCAACTTCGCCGACATGGTCCGTACGGCCGTCGCCGAGAAGGCGGACATCATCTTCTCGGGTGCAGGGCTGCCGCTCAACCTGCCTTCGTTCCTTACCGAGGGGGCGAAGACCAAGCTGGCGCCGATCGTCTCGTCGGCCCGCGCCGCCAAGCTGCTCTGCCAGAAGTGGCTGTCGGAGTACAACTACATCCCCGACGCCGTGGTGGTCGAGGGCCCCAAGGCGGGCGGACACCTGGGCTACAAGCCCGAGCAGATCGCCGACGAGCACTTCTCGCTCGAGCGGATCGTTCCCGAGGTGACGCGCGAGGTGGGCCGCTTCGCCGAGGAGCATCGCTGCCACATCCCCGTCATCGCCGGCGGCGGCATCTATACGGGCGAGGACATCTACAAAATCATGGAGTTAGGAGCCGAGGGGGTGCAGATGGGCACCCGCTTCGTGGCTACCGAGGAGTGCGACGCCGCACCGGCTTTCAAGCAGAGCTACGTGGATGCGTCGCCTTCGGATATCGAGATCATCCAGAGCCCGGTGGGCATGCCGGGGCGGGCGATCCGCAGCAGCTTTCTGGAGAAGGTGCGCGAGGGGCTGAAGCGCCCGAAGGCGTGCCCCTTCAACTGCATCAGGACCTGCGACGTCACCCGGTCGCCCTATTGTATCATGCTGGCGCTATACAACGCTTTCCGGGGCAAGCTCGACGCGGGCTACGCCTTCTGCGGCGCGAACGCCTGGCGTACGGAGCGAATCCTCTCCGTGCGGGAGCTGATGACCTCGCTCGTCGACGAGTTCGACCGCTTCCGCGACCGCCTGAAAGGGTAGTAGTTTGTTTCCGAATCATATCCGGGACACCGAAGGGTGTCCCGTTTTTTGTTTGGTAAAATTTTCTTACCTTTGTTCCGTCGCTTCGTGCGGGGCGACGATATTTTAGATTAGTGAAAGTGTTTCGCTGGTCCTTGTTCCGAAATCTGGTAAATTTCAAAAACTTCAAGGGAGGCAATAACGCTCGTCACCGTGTTTGATTCTGTCGCTCGACGATAGGATCGATCGGTGTGGGGATATTGTTTATTTGAAGTTTGGGCTTACCAGAGCCTCGGAACGGATAAACGAACGGCTCCACACTTTCTGTTTAGTGTGCCGCGTCCGGAGCTGGTCGGCAGAATAATTCAAAATAAGTATGATGAAAATGTTCGCAAAGTGTCTTCTCGTCTGTGGCGTACTGTTGCCGATGGCCGAAACGGTTGCGGCACAAACGGAATCTTCCGACTTCAAACCGCATTTCGAGGGTGGTGTTTATGCCGGCTACACTGTGCCGATTGCGTATGACTCCGGCCTCGTCTGTCCGGAGGTTGTCGCGGGCTATCGTTTCAATCCTTATCTGTTCGTGGGTGGCAGTGTTGCGAATATACTGTATGATCCGGATTTTTGTTCGGGGCTGATTCCGGTGATGGCGGATGCCCGCGGTTTTATCTCTTGCGGCGCCCGATGGGCGATTTACGGAGAGATCGGTATGGGTGTTGCGGTCGGATATGGCGGAGAGAATACGAATTTTGCGTTTCAGATCGGGCCTGGATTCGAATATGGGCGCTTCTCGTTCGGCGCAATAGCCATGCATTACGACGACGCGTGGACCTTCATGACCTTCAAAGTGGGCTGGAAATTCTGATGTGCGGCGAACGAAACGGGGAGGAGCAGAATATTCTGCTCCTCCCCGTTTCGTATCGTGTTATGTGCCGTTATTCCAACCTCTTCTCGAAGTGCTGGTAGTCTTTGAGCGAGTGCCAGTCGCCGCCCCAGACGAAGCCGTGGCGGAGGAACTCGCGGCGGCAGAGGTCCTCCGCGTCGATCTTGCAGGGGAATTCGCGCGAGCGGTCGGCATAGGGGCGTGCCGCTTCGGGGCTGACGAAGAGCGATCCGTCCGTGCGTCGCCTGACGCAGGGGTTGTAGAGCGGGTTGATGTCGACGGCCAAACCGCGGCTGTGGTTCGACAGCTTGTCCGTGCCGGCGATGAACCGGAAGTTGAAGGCCGAGGAGTTGTTATTCTGCATCGAGCGTTCGTCGTCGGCATCGTATTCGTCGATCAGCACCATCCGTTCGATGGGGTAGCGGGCGTCGAACAGCGTCCGGAAAATCTCCAGCAGATCGTCGGCTATGAGGCGGTTGCAGACCATCTCCCCGCGACGGATATTCCCATTCAGATCGTAGTGTAGAACGGACAGATAGCGCAGCTCATCGAAAGGAATCGTGCAGTTCGCCTTGTAGCTCTTACCCCGCATGCGGGCTTCGATCTCCTCTCCGATCGGAACAGCGGAGAAATAGGGCTCCGTACCGAGTCGGGCGACCTTCCCGGCCGAAACGATCTCTCCGGCGGAAAGGGCGTCGGACGATTGCCCGCGGGCGGTGCCGAGGCCTGCCCCGAACAACAGGAGCAACGCCCATACGCGCAGCGCGATGCCGCTACTCACCGGAGGTCGCATTGAGGTCCTCGATGCGGGCCACGGGGGCGACGTCGAGCGTCGACAGACGCCCCTCCCGGTAGCGGAACAGGCCCGAGAGGGCGATCATGGCGGCGTTGTCGGTGGTGAACTTGAACTCGGGCAGGAAGGTCCGCCAGCCGCGTTTTTTGCCTTCGGCGACGATGCCGTCGCGCAGTCCCGAGTTGGCCGATACGCCGCCGGCGATAGCGATGTCGCGGATGCCGGTCAACTTTGCCGCCTTCACCAGTTTGTCCAGCAGGATCTCGACGATGGTGTGCTGGAGCGAGGCGCAAAGGTCGGCCTTGTGCTTCTCCACGAAATCGGGGTCGGCGGCCACCTCGCCGCGAAGCGTGTAGAGGAAGGAGGTCTTGAGCCCCGAGAAGGAGTAGTCGAGCTCGGCGACGTGGGGCTTGGCGAACCGGAAGGCCTTCGGATCGCCCTCTTTGGCGAGTTTGTCGATCACGGGGCCGCCGGGATAGGGGAGCCCCATCACTTTGGCACATTTATCGAAGGCTTCGCCCGCGGCGTCGTCGATGGTCGTGCCGATGATCTCCATTTCGAGAGGCGAGTTCACCTTTACGATCTGGGTGTGACCGCCGCTCACCAGCAGGCAGAGGAACGGAAAGTCGGGGTGGGGGAGCTGCCGGTCGGGGAGATCGAGGAAGTGCGAGAGGATGTGTCCCTGCAGATGGTTGACCTCCACCATCGGGATGTTGCGGGCGATGGAGAGCCCTTTGGCGAAGGAGACGCCCACCATGAGCGACCCGAGCAGGCCGGGGCCGCGCGTGAAGGCGATGGCGTCGAGCTTGTCGGCCGTGACGCCCGCCTCCTTCAGGGCGGTGTCGATCACGGGGACGATGTTCTGCTGGTGGGCCCGGGAGGCGAGTTCGGGAATCACGCCCCCGTACTTCACGTGGACGGCCTGCGACGCGATGACGTTGGACAGCAGTACGTTGTTGCGGATCACGGCGGCCGAGGTGTCGTCGCACGACGACTCGATGCCTAAAATTGTAATATCCATCGGGGTGTTATTCGTTTTTTAACTAATATTTAGTTAACTTTGCAAGTTATAACGGCAATTCATGCGCAAAGGTATAAAAATATTGTCAAAGGTGATCGCAACCGTTGTGCTGGCTGCGATATTTTTGCCGTTGCTCCTCGCTCTGCTGCTGCAAATCGAGGGAATTCAGAACTTTGCGGTCGACCGGGCCGCCCGGCTGGCAAGCCGGAAACTGGGCACCGAGGTGCGTATCGAGCGGCTGTCGGTGGGCTTCTTCAACCGGGTCCGCATCGATGGCTTCTACGTCGCCGATCTCCAGCACGATACGCTGCTCTACGCCGGCCGGGTCGAGGCTTCGGTCTCCCGCCTGGGGCTGGGGGGTGTGCTGGCGTTCCGGCAGGCGGTGCTGACCGATGCGCTGTTCAACCTGAAGGAGAGCCCCGACGGCGTGATGAATGTCAAGGAGGTGGTGGACCGCATGCGGACGAAGAAGAAAAAGGAGAAGAAACCCTTCCTGATCGAATTCGGGGCGCTGGAGATCGAGGGGCTGGAGTTCCGTCTGATCCGCAATGCCGAACGCCGGCACGACTACGGAATCGACTGGACCGACATGCGGCTGAAAAATCTGTGGGGGCGGTTGAGCGACTTTTCCATCGACGGCTCCCGGATCGCAGGCTCGCTCGACCGGCTCTCCGGCTACGAGCGTTCGGGCTTCGAGCTGGAGGATTTCGCGGCCCGCATTGCGGTCGACAACGGCCGTATCTCGCTGGCCGACGCCGTGATCCGCACCCCCCGGTCGCGCCTCGCGGCCTCCGCCGTCGAGATCGACGGGGAGAGTTGGGCGCAGTACAAATATTTCATCGACAGCGTAGGCATGCGGGCCCGGTTCGAAAATACGGTGCTCGCCACCGACGACGCGGCCTATTTCGCCCCCTCGCTGCGCGACTGGCATCTGGTCGCCGAGCGGGTCGATCTCGATGTCGACGGCACGGTCCGCAACCTGCGGGCCCGGATCTGGAACCTCGTCACGTCGGGAGGGTCGGAACTGCGGGCCGACCTGACGATGCGCGGCCTGCCCGACGCCGGCCGCACCCGTTTCGATGTGAAGCTCCACTCGCTGCGCACCGACGCGGCCGATGCCCGCCGGTTGGCGGCCGCAATCGCTCACAAGGAGCTTTCGCCCGGTCTCTCGGCCCTGCTGGCCCGTGCGGGACGGATCGAACTCTCGGGCGACTTCAACGGCCCGCTGAGCGATTTCGAGGCGCGGGCGCTGGCAGCTACCGATGCCGGAACGGTCGATGCTTCGCTCGCCCTCTCGACCCGGCAGGGGGTGCAGAGCCTCTCGGGCCAGGTCGCGACCCGCAATCTGCGGCTGGGAACCCTCCTGCATCAGAAACTGCTGGGGCCCGTCACGCTGGCGGCCCGTGTCGACGGTACGCTGGGCAAGGGCGGCCCGCAGCTCGACGTGCGCGGCAACGTGCGGCAGCTGACCTTCAACGGCGTGGTCTACGACTCGCTGCATCTGCGCGGTGCGGTCGAGGGCGACCTCTACACGGGACGCCTGACCTCCACCGACCGCAACCTGAATTTCACCCTCGACGGTGCCGCCCGGCTGGGCGACCGCCCCGCCTACGATTTCGATCTCGACCTCTACCGGGCCGATCTGCACGCCATGCGGATCAACCCCCGCGACACCGTTTCGCAACTCTCCATGCGGTTGACCGGACGGCTGACGGGCCGCACGATGGACGACCTCTCGGGGCGCATTCGGATCGATGACGGGGTTTATCTCTACGACGACCGCCGCATCGATGCCGGTCCGATTCTCTTGCAGGCGGACGGCGCCGCACGCCTCAAGACCCTCTCCCTGCGTTCCGAGTTCGCCGACCTCACGTTCCGCAGCCGCCGGGGCTACAAGGAGTCGTTCCGGCAGCTCGCCGGGGCGCTGCGGACCTATCTGCCCGACCTCTATCCGCCGATGGAAGAGGAGTCGCAGACGATCTCCGACGATCCGCAGGAGCAGGCGATGGACTATTCGTCGCTGGAGTTCTCCGTCAAGCGCATGTCGCCCATCACCGATGCGATCTCCTCGGGGCTCCAGGTGGCCGACAGCACCCGCCTGCATCTGCTCTACAACCCCTCCAGCGGCCACCTGTCGCTGCAACTGAACGCCGATTTCATCGAACGCGACCGTCTCTTCGCCACCAACATCGCCCTCTCGGCCATGAATGCGGGCGACTCGCTGATCCTGCACGCCACGGCGGAGGATTTCTATGCCGGCGCGCTCCATCTGCAACGCATCGCCCTGATGGGCGGCGCGCGCGACAACCGCTTCCACCTCTCGTCGGGATTCTCCGACTCGGCGACCCGCTTCTCGGCCAACTTCGGCTGGCTGGGCCGGATCGGCCGCAACGAGGCGGGCTCGCGCAAACTCTCCCTCGGGCTGATGCCCTCGCAGCTTACCAGCGGCGACAAGACCTGGCAGGCCTTCGCCCCCCGGATCGAGCTGGATTCGTCGCGAATCCGCATCGACCGCTTCACGGTGCGGAACGCCTCGGAGGAGCTGCTGCTCGACGGCGTGGCCTCGCGCAGCCGCGAGGACTCCATGCGGCTCACGCTCCGCAATTTCGACCTCTCGCCGCTCACCCAGATAGCCGCTTCGATGGGCTACCGCATATCGGGCCGCTCGAACGGCTTCGCCACGGTGAAGTCGGCCCTGAGCGGCAGCGAGATCTCGGCCGACATCGACATCGACTCCATGCGGGTGAACGACAATCTCCGCGTTCCGCCGCTCAAGCTCCTGTCGCTGTGGGATTTCGAACGCAACCGCGCGGGACTGTTCATCGTGGACCGTCAGCAGCGCGACACGCTGATCCGCGGCTACTACCGTCCCACCGAGGTGCGCTACTATGCCCGGGCGCGGCTCGACAGCCTCTCCATGGCGGCGCTCGACCCCGTTCTGTCGGGCATCGTCTCCGGCACGCAGGGCACGGCTGACGTCGATCTGGTGGTGATGGGCGAGCACCGCGACGCCCGGCTGTCGGGATCGATCGACGTGCGCGACCTCTCGACGAAGGTCGACTTCACGCAGGTGACCTACCGCATTCCCGAGGCGCGGATCCGCGTCGACGGCAACCGTCTCTACCTGCCGGCACGCGTCCCCGTCTTCGATTCGGAGCAGAACCGGGGCGAACTGGATTTCGAACTCGACCTGAACCGCCTCGCCAATATCTCCTACCGGCTCGACGTGCTGCCGGACAACATGCTCGTGCTCAATACGAACCGGTCGGACAACGAGCTCTTCTACGGCAAGGTCTACGCCTCGGGGCAGGCCCGTATTGCGGGCGACAAGATGGGGGTGAGGATGAACGTGAACGCCGCCACCGACGACAACTCGACCTTCTACATGCCCCTTTCCGGTTCGTCCAACGTGGCGAAGGCCGATTTCGTCACCTTCGTCTCGGCCGACCGGATCGATACGGCCGACTACCTGGTGCGCAAGAAGTTGATGTTCGAGCGCCGCAACGGCAAGAAGAACAAGAGCGCCGGGGCGATGGATATCAACCTCACGCTCAACATCCACCCCAACCTCGACTTCCAGCTGGTGATCGATCCCCAGGCGGGCGACGTGATGCGCGGCCGCGGCGAGGGTATCCTCAATATTCACGTCAATCCGCGGGAGAACGTCTTCGAGATGATGGGCGACTACGAGATCACCGAGGGCAGCTACCTCTTCACCCTGCAGCCCATCGCCACCAAGCGGTTCATCATCGAGTCGGGCTCCACGATCCAGTGGACGGGCGAGCCGATGGACGCCATGCTGAATGTCAACGCCATCTACAAGCTCAAGGCATCGCTGCAGCCGCTGCTGGGCGCCTCGTCCGACGACCGCAACGCCAACAGCCGCGCCGTGCCGGTGGAGTGCGTCATCCATCTGGGCGACCGGCTCTCGAACCCCTCCAAGTCGTTCAGCATCCGCGTGCCGCAGGCCGACTCCGAGACGCAGACCGCCGTGGCGAACATCCTCAATACGGAGACCACCATCGCCCGGCAGTTCATCTATCTGCTGGCCTTCAACAGCTTCTATCCCGAGAACGCCACCGGATCGAGCGGCAACATCGGCGCCGTGGCATCGGCCGCCACCGGATTCGAACTGCTGACCAACCAGGTCGCCAACTGGCTCTCGACCGACGACTATAACATCATCCTGCGCTACCGGCCCAAGACCGAGACGGCGGGCGACGAGGTCGATTTCGGCTTCTCGTCCAACCTGGTAAACAACCGGCTTTTCATCGAGGTGGAGGGCAACTACCTGCTCGACAACAAGCAGGCGATCAACAGCCAGATGTCGAACTTCATGGGCGAGGCCTACATCACCTGGCTGATCGACCGGGCGGGTACGCTCCGCCTGAAGGGCTTCACGCAGACCATCGACCGCTTCGACGAGACGCAGGGCTTGCAGGAGACCGGCATAGGCATCTACTATAAGGAGGATTTCGACAACCTGAAGGATCTGCGCCGCCGCATCCGCGAGCGGTTCTCGTCGAAGGCCCGCCGCGAGCGTCGCGAAAAGCGCCGGCAGGCCCGCGAGGCGGTCGCCGCGACCGGATCGGAGGAGCCGCAGTCCGTCCCGGAAACCGATAGAAACGTAAAACTTAAATAATTGCAATTCGTTATGATGACTCTTTTACAGGCTGCCGAGGTTGCGGCCGAAACGACCCGAATGGGTCTGGGAACCCTCTTCATGAAAGGCGGCTGGCTGATGTGGCCCCTGCTGCTGCTGGGCGGCGTAGCCGTCTTCATCTTTGTCGAGCGCTACATGGCTATCCGCAAGGCCTCGACCTTCGACATGAACTTCATGCACCGCATCCGCGACTATATCTCCGACGGCAAGATCGGCGTGGCTGTCGAGCTCTGCAAGAAGACCGACAGCCCCATCGCCCGTATGGTCGAGAAGGGTATCGAGCGCATCGGCCGCCCGATGTCCGACGTGCAGACCGCTATCGAGAACGTCGCCAACCTCGAGGTGTCGAAGCTCGAAAACGGCCTGCCGTTCCTGGCGACGATCGCCGGAGGCGCCCCGATGATCGGCTTTCTGGGTACGGTGATCGGCATGGTGCAGACCTTCATGGACATGGCTGCCGCGGGCGGTACGGTCGACATGACCCTGCTGTCGAGCGGCATGTACGTGGCGATGGTTACCACCGTGGGCGGTCTCTGCGTCGGCATCCCGGCCTACTTCGGCTACAACTATCTGGTGGCCCGCATCGAGAAGCTGGTCTTCCGTATGGAGGCCAACTCCATCGCCTTCATGGATATTCTGAATCAACCCGCTCAAAAGTAACGCGCCATGGCTATCAAACGAGGTTCCAAGGTCGACAAATCCTTCTCGTCGGCCTCCATGACCGACCTGATGTTCCTGCTGCTGGTCTTCCTGCTGATGGCTACCACGCTCATCAATCCCAATGCGATCAAGGTGGTGCTGCCCAAGAGCTCGAACCAGCTCAAGGACAAGGCCATCACCACGGTGACGATCCAGAAGACCGCCACCGGGGTCAACTACTACGTCGAGACGCAGCCTGCGAAGTCGCTCGACGAACTGGAGAGCCTGCTGCGCGAGCGGCTGGCCGGACAGACCGAGCCCACCGTCTCGATCCA
This sequence comes from uncultured Alistipes sp., assembly GCA_910577475.1. Lineage (GTDB taxonomy): Bacteria > Bacteroidota > Bacteroidia > Bacteroidales > Rikenellaceae > Alistipes. The sequence continues at coordinate 82,576 of CAJTLJ010000007.1, read as the reverse complement.
TTGCGACAAGACGGTCATCGTCGACGAGTTCGTCAAGGTGTCGGAGATCGGCCGCGCCAACGGCTACCGGATGCTGCTGGCTACGCAGCCCAACTAATCTGCGTGCGGCTTTGAACTACTACAAGGACGATACGAATGCTCCGCGCCGCTGGGCGACGGTCGCTCTGCTGATCTACGGCGGTGCGCTCGCCGTGCTGTTCCTGACGGTGGGGATCGAACGGCCCGCGGATGCCCCTTCGGAGGCGATCGAGGTCGAGCTGGCCCCAGCTCCGGAGCCCGAGCCGCGGCTGGCGCCGAAGATTCCCGAACCGCAGATGCACGACGAGCCGGCCGCCGAGGAGCAGAACAACCCCGCGCGGGGCGAGGCGCCCCGCACGCAGACGGTCAACCCGCGTGCGCTTTTCCGGCAGTCGCAGAGCGGCCCCGACGAACCCGAGAACGCCGGCAATCCGCGGGCCAGCCGGGCCGAGGAGGATGCGGCAAGCGGCCGGGGCACGGGGTCGAGTCCCGAGGGGAGCGACCAGCTGGACAAGGGGTTGCAGGGCCGGGGGCTGGTGGGTGCGCTGCCCAAGCCCCGCTACTCGGCCAACGAGTCGGGCAAGGTCGTCATCCGCGTGACGGTCGACCGCACGGGAAAGGTGACGGACGCCACCTACGAACCCAAAGGTTCCACGATCTCCAACCCCGAGCTGATCGAAGAGGCCCGGAAGGCCGCCTTGCAGGCCCGCTTCACCGAGAGCCGCAGCTTCGTCCAGGGGGGGACGATCACCTATTTATTTACATTGAAACGATGAAACTTCGATTCTTCGCGGCGTCGGCACTGCTGCTGCTGACGCTCTCCGTTTCGGCCCGCGGGCCGTTGCGCGATAACCGCGGCGAGGGTGCGACCCGTCGCGAGGCGAGACGCTCCGAGGGGGCCCGTCTCCGGCTGGAGCGGACGGACCACGATTTCGGCGACATCGCCCGCCGGGGCGGCGAGGTGACTGCCGTGTTCCGCTTCTGCAACGAGGGGACGGCTCCGCTCGTGCTGCTGCGGGTGACGACCACCTGCTCGTGCCTGAAGAGCTGCTATTCGAAACGGCCCGTGCCGCCGGGCGGGTCGGGCGAGATCGTCCTCACCTACGAACCGCACAAGGCCGATCCCGGCACCTTCCACAAGGTGGTGCAGGTGCTGTCGAACTCCTCGGCCGGACGTGAAATCATAACCATACGGGGGAACTCCCTCGACCGATAAATCCGATATGAAACTGCTTTTTTCCCATGCTACCGTCGTTCCGATGACCGCATCGGGGGACGATCCCCGCAAATCCTTCACGGGCTGGGTCGCCGTCGAGGGAAACCGCATCGTGCTGGCGACCGACCGGGCCGAGGAGGCCGAGGCCTACCGGGCCGCTGCGACCGGCCTGCGCGAGGTGGATTGCCGCGGCAAGGTGCTGATGCCCGGCCTGGTGAACACCCACTGCCACGTGGCGATGACCCTTCAGCGCAGCTATGCCGACGATATCCCCCTCATGGAGTGGCTCAACGACTATATCTGGCCCTTCGAAGCGCTCCAGACGGGCGACGACGTGGCGCTGGGTGCCGAGCTGGGCATCGTCGAGATGCTGCTGGGCGGTACCACCTCGTTCGTGGACATGTACTGGGACGAGCACCGCATCGCTCCGGTCGCCGACCGGCTGGGCATTCGGGCGCTGCTCTGCCCCAGCTGTCTGGACGCCAATATGCCCGTGTTCGAACGGGATCTGGAGGCGCTGCTCCCCCTGACGACCGACCGCGTGCGGGCCGGTGCGGGGCCCCATGCCCCCTACACCGTATCGCGCGAAAACCTGCTTCGCTGCCGCGACCTCTGCCGCCGCTACGATCTGCCGCTCACGATCCACGTGGCGGAGACCGAGGCCGAGATGCGGGCGGTGGGGGAGCGCACCGGGATGACCCCCGTGCAGTATCTCGACTCGCTGGGGATGCTTGACGGGCGGACGATCGCCGCCCACTGCGTCCATGTCGACGCGGCCGACCGGGAGACGCTGCGGGCGCGCGGCGTCCATGCGGCCCACAATCCCACCAGCAACATGAAGATCGCGAGCGGCATCGCCCCCGTGTCGGCCTTCGCAGCCGAAGGGGTGTGCTGTACGATCGGCACCGACGGCACCTGCTCGAACAACGATCTGGACATGTGGGAGGAGATGCGCAACGCTTCGTTCCTCGCGAAGGTATCCTCAGGCAATCCGCTTGTGCTGCCCGCCTACGAGGTGCTCCGCATGGCGACCGTCTGCGGCGCCCGGGCGCTCGGCTACGGCGATGAACTGGGCGTCGTGCGCGAAGGGGCGCTGGCCGACCTGATCCTGATCGATATCCGGAAGCCGCACCTGCAACCCGTCCACGACCTGATCTCGAATCTGGTCTACTGCTGCAAGGCTTCGGACGTGGATACGGTGGTCGTCGACGGGCGGATCGTGGTCGAGAACCGCCGGGTGGCCGGTGTCGATCTCGAATCCCTCTACGGAGCCGCCGACCGTGCCGTCCGCCGCATTACGGATGCCGTCCGGAACAGGTAATGATATATGTCATTCCGAGCGGAGCCGCAGGCGGAGTCGAGGAATCCCGACGGTCGTATGCGAACGGATAAATTGTGAACCGTGCATGATCGCCGGCGTAAAACGCCGGCGGCAGTCCGCAGCCATTCGGGGCGAAGGAGTGTACGTAACCGTCTGTCCTCCGCTGGCTGCGCACTGCGGGTATGTCTCGCAAGGGTGAATGTCGGTTATGTGGAGACCTTTCGACTTCGCTATCGCTTCGCTCAAGGTGACAGCGCGATTGTCATTCCAAGCGCAGTCAAGGAATCCCGACGGTCGCGCGAGCGGGAGCCCGTGCGTGTCGTGTCGGTGAATGTTCCGCCATGTCGGGATGTTTCGACTGCGGGGCTTGCGCCCCTCCGCTCAACATGACAGAATAATCGTGAATTGAAAATAACGGGGTCTGTCCGACAATTCGGACAGGCCCCGTTGTCGTGCAGGGTGCTTAGCGCACCTTTTTGAAGACCGCCGCCGTGCGCGAGGTGTTGTAGATCTGCATGTAGTGGCGGGTCGTGCCGTCCTCGCCCTCGTGGGGGAAGGAGAAGTGCTCGGTCGCCGGGTCGTTGCGCTCCTGACCGCCGAACCGCGCCTCGTCGGTCGAGAGCAGCAGTTTGTACTTGCCGGGCTCCGGAACCGGAACGATGTAGTCGGGAATCGAGGCCGCGGGGTGCCAGTTGAAGACGAAGAGCAGACCGCCGTGGGTGTAGACCATCGTCTTGTTGCCCTCGTCCATCTGGAGGTTGTAGGGGTAGCCGGCCCCCATCACCTTGTATTTGCGGATGATCTTCACCATCGCACGGTCGAAGTCCCCCAACCACGCGTAGCGCAGGAATCCGTTTCGGGCCAGCGACCACTGCCGGCGTGCGTGCCGGTAGCTCCAGCCGTTACCCTCGCGCGGGAAGTCGATCCACTCGGGGTGTCCGAACTCGTTGCCCATGAAGTTGAGGTAGGCCTGCCCGCCCGTCGAGATCGTGAACAGACGGATCATCTTGTGCAGCGCCATGCCGCGGTCGACGATCAGGTTCTGCGACGCGCGGTCCATCGAGAAATACATCTCCTTGTCCATGAGTCGGAATGCCAGCGTCTTGTCGCCCACCAGCGCCTGGTCGTGCGACTCGGCGTAGGCCACGGTCTTCACGGCCGGCAGCCGGTCGGTCATGATCGACCACATCTCCCAGATGTTCCACTCCTCGTCGGGCACCTCCTTCAGGTATTTGATCCAGAAGTCGGGTATGGCCATGCCGAGCCGGTAGTCGAAGCCGATGCCCCCCTGTTCGGCCGGGATGCACATGCCCGGCATGCCGCTCACCTCCTCGGCGATGGTTACGGCCCCCGGGCGGAAGTCGTGTATGAGCCGGTTGGCGAGCGTGAGGTAGGTCAGGGCGTCGCGGTTGATCCCCTCGTCGAAGAACTTCTCGCGGCAGTCGAAGTCGGTGTAGCCGTGGTGGCGGTAGACCATCGAGGTCACGCCGTCGAACCGGTAGCCGTCGAAGCGGAACTCGTCGAGCCAGTATTTCACGTTCGAGAGCAGGAAGTGCTGCACTTCGGGACGGCCGTAGTCGAAGGTCTTCGAGTCCCAGTAGGGCTGATAGCCCGCTTCGCCGGGCAGCGAGTACTGATGGTCGCTGCCGTCCAGCTCGTTGATCCCTTCGTTGAGGTTCTTCACGTAGTGGGCGTGCACGAGGTCCATGATGACGGCGATGCCCAGCTCGTGCGCCCGCTTCACCAGCGCCTTCAACTCCTCGGGGGTGCCGAAGCGCGACGACGGGGCGAAGAAGCTCGACACGTGGTAGCCGAACGATCCGTAGTAGGGGTGCTCGGCGATAGCCATCAGCTGCACGGCGTTGTAGCCGTCCTTGCGGATGACGGGCAGAATCTTCTTCGTGAATTCGCAGTAGCTGCCCACCCCTTCGCGCTCCTGGGCCATGCCGACATGGGCTTCGTAGATCAGCAGGTCGCCGTTCCGGGCGATATCGAACCGGTCGTCCGACCAGTCGAAGGGCTGCGGAATCCAGAACTGGGCCGTGTAGTCCTTCGTCTCGTCGTTCTGCACCACGCGCGTGGCGTAGGCCGGAATGCGGTCGTGCCAGCCGTTGTCGCCGTGCACGTGGATCTTGTAGAGCGAGCCGTGCGTGAGGCGATCGGCGTACATGGCGTCGGGCAGGAAGATCGACCACACGCCGCTTTTGTCCTTGTCGAGCCGCAACTCGGTGCGCTGCCAGCCGTTGAAGTCGCCGAACAGATAGACGTCCTTCGCGGCGGGCAGCCACTCGCGGAACCACCAGCCGCGCAGATCCTCGTCCCGCTGCCAGCCGTAGTAGCGGTAGCCGTTGGCGTAGTCGACCAGCGACCCGGCCGATTCCCGGATGCGGTCGAGCTGTTCGGTGTAGAGCCGGTGGCGGTATTCGATTTCGCCCTCCACGGGGCGCAGCCATTCGTCCTGTTCGACAATGGGAAGATGTGTCTCCATAGCGTATCTCTTTGTATCTTTTATTATTCGTTGTTCGTTTCAGTCGCGGCTTTTCCGTTGTAGAGCCCGATCAGCACGCCGTTGAACCCGCGGGCCGTGTGGGTGCTCAGGTTGCGGCAGTCCACTCCGGCCGCTGCGGTCGCGAAGGGCTTGCCCGCCTCCGCATACTCCAGATCGCACTGCCCGCCCGCGGCGCGGATGCGCAGGACGACCGGCTCCTCGTCGTCCGCTATCGGCAGGCGGCAGAGAATTTCGGGCCGTTTTTCGGTGCGGATGACGACGATCTCGGTGCGGCCTCCGCGGCGGCTCTTTCCGAACAGCAGGTTGTGCCGTTCGTTCTGAAAGAGCGCCATACCGGCGAACGCCCCCTCCTGAGGACGGAAGCGCAGTTCGGTCTCCGCCTCGAAATCGGTGTGCTGCTGACGGCACCCGACGAAGGCCGGACTGCCCTGCCCGAAGAGCGTGCAGCCGCTGTCGCGAAGCGCGAGCCCCTCCTTTCCGGTCCGCCACCACGTGCTGCGCGGGGTGCGGATCCTCAGCCAGCGGCCGTCGAGCGGCTCCCGAAAGTCGGTCTCCCAGCTGAAGTTGCCGCTCTGCGGAGGCTGGCCGTCGGGTTGCAGCCCCGGTTTGCGAACCGCCGTGGGAATCGCTTCGCCCGGGGGCAGGATCACCGGAAACCGGCTCCGCTCCACCGGCAGCAGAAAGGTCTCGCGCCCGGTGTTATAGTGGGTGTCGGCGTAGGGGCGGCAGCCGTGGAAAACGGCGTACCAATCTCCCTCGGGGGTGTCGATCAGATCGGCATGGCCCGCACAGGTCACCTTGTCGGGCCGATCTTCGGGCAGGTCGCGCTGGGTGAGTACGGGATTGACGGCGCAGGGGCGGTAGGGGCCCGTCACCGCATCGGCGACCAGCGCGATCTGCGCATGGTTCTCGTAGGTGCCCCCTTCAGCCGCCAGCAGGTAGTAGCGGCCCTCCGTTTTGTAGATGCGGGGACCCTCCAGCCACTCGGGGCGGGACGCGGGGTCCAGACCGCCGTCCAGCAGCAGCACCGGGTCGCCCGTCAGGCAGTCCCGGTCGAGGTCGTACTCCCGCATCCAGAGGGCGCGGTGGCTGTTCCACTGCCGTCCGCCGGGCGGCATGCCGTTGTGGCAGAGGTAGGCACGGCCGTCGTCGTCGAAGAAGAGCGAGGGGTCGATGCCCTCTGCCTCGGGGAGCGGAATGGGGTCGCTCCAGTCGCCTGCGAAGGGGTCGCGGCACTTCACCGCGAAGTTCCCGATGCCGTCCACGCAGGTGTTCACCACGTAGAAGGTGTCGTTGTGCGGGTTGTAGCTGATGTCGGCGGCGTAGACGCCCCGGTTGAAGCGCAGGGAGTCCAGCGGCAGCCGCTCGGGCCTTACGATCACCGATCCTATCGACCGCCAGTGCACCAGGTCGCGGCTGTGGTAGATCGGAATCGAAGGGTGGAAGGTGAACGACGAGGTTACCAGAAAGTAGTCCCCGCCCTTGCGGCAGACGCTCGGGTCCGAGTTGAATCCGCACAATACGGGGTTGAGATAGGCGTTGCGGGGGTCGATGGACCGTTCGAAGCGGGCGTCGTGCCCGGCGTAGGCGAAGCGGGTGAACCGGGCCTCGCCGGCGGGCGTCGTGCGGCAGGCCGCGGCGAGCAGCAGCGACAGCATCGGGACGATCCGGCGGAAGGTGGCAATTTTCATGGCAAAGCAGCGAATGATCTCTACAAATATAGGAAAAATATGGCAGTTTGTCGTACGATGCGATTGCAAATTGCCGATATTTTTTTACATTTGTTGTCGAAAAATTTTATTTACCCTAAAACTTTCACTTTATGTTCAAAGGACACCCCAAAGGTCTGTTGGCTGCGGCGCTCAGTAACATGGGCGAACGCTTCGGTTACTACATCATGAATGCCGTGCTGGTGCTCTTCCTCTGCTCCAAGTTCGGCTTGAGCGAGGAGAAGAGCACGCTCATCTACTCCTTCTTCTATGCCGGCATCTATGTGCTGGCGCTCGTGGGCGGCTGGATCGCCGACAAGACCCAGAACTATAAGGGTACCATCATGACCGGCCTGACGGTGATGGCGCTGGGTTATGTGATCCTCTCCATCCCCATCCTCTCCACGTCGCAGAATGTCGGCTGGCTGCTGCCGCTGACCTGCGCGGCCCTCTTCATCATCGCCTTCGGCAACGGTCTGTTCAAGGGCAACCTGCAGGCCATCGTCGGCCAGATGTACGACAACCTGGAGGCCGACGCCGCCAAAAAGGGCGAGAAGGAGCTGCTGATCGCCAAGTCGAAGCGCGACTCCGGTTTCCAGATCTTCTACGTCTTCATCAATATCGGCGGCGTGCTGGCTCCTTTCATCGCTCCGCTGCTGCGCAGCTGGTGGCTCAAGGTGCACGCGCTGACCTATAATGCCCAGCTGCCCGCCCTCTGCCACGAGTATATCGAGAAGGGCGGCGACCTGGCCGCCGAGCAGATGGCCAACCTCCAGCAGCTCGTCGATCAGGTGACCGGCGGTGCCGCCGTCGGCGACATGGCCGAGTTCTGCAACCGCTACCTGCAAATCTTCAATGAGGGTATCCACTACTCGTTCATCGCCTCGGTGGCGGCCATGCTGATCTCGCTGGTTATCTTCATCGCCACGAAGCGCATCTTCCCCGCCCCCGGCAAGAAGGTCGCCGCCGCGTCCGTAGACTATACGCCCGAGGAGCGCAAGGCCGCCGCTACCGAGATCAAGCAGCGCATGTACGCCCTGTTCGCCGTGCTGGCTATCGCCGTCTTCTTCTGGTTCGCCTTCCACCAGAACGGTACGTCGCTGTCGCTCTTCGCCCGCGACTTCGTGAACTCGTCGAGCGTGGCTCCCGAGGTATGGCAGGCCATCAACCCCTTCTTCGTGATCGTGCTGACCCCCGTCATCATGTGGATCTTCGGCTCAATGGCCGCCCGCGGCAAGGTGATCTCCACTCCCCGGAAGATCGCCATCGGTATGGCTATCGCCGGCACCGCCTACCTCTTCCTGGCCGCCTACTCCTATGTAATGGGTTACCCCTCCGCCGAGGCTTTCCGCGCCATGCCGGTCGACGCCCGTGCCGCCATGATCTCGGGTCCGTGGGTGCTCATCGTCCTCTACTTCTTCCTCACGGTGGCCGAGCTCTTCATCTCGCCGCTGGGCCTTTCGTTCGTGTCGAAGGTGGCTCCCAAGCACTTGCAGGGTCTCTGCCAGGGCCTCTGGCTCGGCGCTACGGCCGTGGGCAACCTCATGCTGTGGGTCGGCCCGCTCATGTACAACAAGTTCCCCATCTGGCAGTGCTGGAGCGTCTTCCTGCTTGTCTGCCTCACCTCGATGGGCATCATGCTCGGCATGGTGAAGTGGCTGGAGCGCGTGACGAAGTAATTCCCTCGTTTCCGCTCCCGAAACGGACGGAAAATGAGTTCTCTTCCATAAGCAGCCCGACATCGGGCTGCTTATGGTCTTTTTTTTCGGTCATTCCGGGCGGAGCCGCAGTCGGAGTCGAGGAATCTCGGCGGTCGTATCATTGGGAATCCGTGCCGATTACCCGACGAATGTTCCGCCCGGTCGGGATGTTTCGACTACGGGGCTTGCGCTCCCTGCGCTCGACATGACAGAGTAATGGTACATGACGCCCGGGTTGCCGGTTTCTCCCTTTTCGGAATTGTCGAGGAGAAAACCGTGAAAAATAGAAAACTTTTCTTGTTTTCCGAGTTTTTATTATTACCTTTGTCGTCGGAAAAACAACGACTATGGAGCCAACGCAAAAGGATCGGATCATCGAGGAGGCGATGCGGATGTTCGTCCAGCAGGGAATCAAGTCCGTGCGCATGGACGACATCGCCCGTTCGCTGGGGGTGTCGAAACGGACGCTGTACGAACAGTTCGGCGACAAGGAGGAACTTCTCGCCTTGTCGATCACCCGTTTCTTCGAACAGCGGCGCGAGCGGACCGTGGCTGCGGCGGCTCATGCGGCCGATGTGCTCGAGGGGCTCTTCATCGCGCTGAACCATATTCTGGACAGCACGGTCGTCTCGACGCGGATGATGGATAACCTCAAGAAGTTCTATCCGGCGGTTCACGACCGGGTGATGGCCGAAGGACGCGAGAAGAACTACCGCGATTTCCGCCGGATGCTGGAGATCGGGGTCGAGGAGGGGCTGTTCGTTTCGGACTTCAATTTCGACCTGGCGATCTCGATGCTCTATTATACGGCTTCGGGGCTGATGAACCATCGTCTGGAGATCGTGCCCAGCGGCATGAGCGAACGCGACGCCTTCGTACAGATCGTCGGCAATTTCTTCCGCGGCATCTCGACCCGCAAGGGACTGGAGCTGGTGGACGAGTACAAGCGCCGCTACACCCCCCCCCGTCCGGAAACTACGCAGGAAAATTAAACACAAGAATTCGAAAATATGAAAAGAGTCTTTTTTACGGTTGCTCTCGCGCTGGCCTTCGGGTCGGCCGCCGCACAGGCGCAGCCGCTCCGGCTGGATCTCGAAACCGCCGTGCAGCTGGCCCTGAGCGAGAATCCTACGGTCAAGATCGCCGACATGGAGGTCGAACGTTACGACTACGTGAAGCGCCAGACGTGGGGTAACCTGCTGCCGCAGATCTCGGCGGGCGGCCAATATACCCGCTCGATCGTCAAGTCCGAAATGCGCGGCGGCATCTCGTTCGGTGCCGACAACACCTTCGCCTTTACGGGCGACGTCTCGCTGCCGCTCTTCGCGCCGCAGGTCTACCGCACGCTCAAGCTCAACCGGGCGCAGATGGAGTCGGCCGTCGAGTCGGCCCGTTCGGCCCGCATCGATCTGGTGGCCGAGGTGAAGAAGTCCTTCTACAACATCCTGCTGGCCGAGCAGTCGCTCGCCGTGCTCCGCGAGTCGGAGCGCACGGTGAAGCAGACCGTCGACGAAACCGAGCTGAAGTATCGCAACGGCCTGGCTTCGGAGTACGACCTGCTGACCGCCCAGGTGCAGCTGAGCAATCTGAAGCCGACGATTCTTCAGACCGAAAACTCGATCCAGGTGGCCGAGCTGATGCTCAAGATGTACCTTTCGCTGCCCGAGGAGATCGATATCGAGGTGACGGGCGAGCTGGACGGCATGCGCGACGCCGTATTCGCCGGTGCCGACGCGCTGACCGTCGATCTGAGCGAGAACAGCTCCCTGCGTCAGCTCGAATTGCAGCAGGAGCAGCTCCGCCGTCAGCTGAAGGTCGCCAACGCGTCGCGTCTGCCGAGCCTGGCGGCCTTCGGACAGGCCTCCTATACGGGTAACGACATGGCTCCCTTCCTGAGCGTGACGCCCGACAACGGGGCCCGCTATTTCTGGACCAATCCCATCTCCGTCGGCGTGCAGTTGTCGGTGCCCATCTTCGCCGGTCTGACGAAGATGAACCAGTCCCGTTCGATCAAGAACCAGATCGCCCAGCTCGACCTGCAGCGCGAATATGCCCGCAAGCAAGTGGACGTGCAGGCCCGCAGCGCCGTCAATACGCTGCTCACGGCCCGCGAGCAGATGTTCTCGCAGGAGACCACGGTCCGTCAGGCGGAGAAGGCCTACTCGATCTCGCAGACCCGCTACAACGCCGGCGCCGGCACGATGCTCGAGCTCAACACGGCCCAGCTCACCCTGACGCAGGCCCGTCTGAACTATTCGCAGGCCATCTACGACTATCTCTCGGCCAAGGCCGACTACGACCGGATCATCGGCCGCGAGCGGTAGGAGACCCCTTTTCGGAAAATATGTGTATAAAATAAACGGAACGAAACATGAAAAGAACAGCAGCAATTTGTCTGGCACTGCTCGGTCTGGCCGCATGCGGCTCGAAGCAGCAGACGACCCAAGTCGTCGAGACGCCCCGCGTCCTGACCAAGACGGCGACCGCCGAGCGGGCCGTCGTGCAGCTCACCGAGGAGTACACCTCCGAGATTCTCCCCTACAAGGAGAACGACATCACCCCAGCCGCCTCGGGCGTGCACATCGACCGCATCCGCGTCGACGTGGGCGACCGCGTACAGCAGGGTCAGGTGCTCGTGACGCTCGACCCTACGCAGTACAACCAGGCGCTGGTGCAGCTCAAGACCGTCGAGGACGACTATAACCGCCTGAAGCCGGTCTTCGATGCCGGCGGCATCTCCGCCCAGCAGATCGATCAGGCCAAGGCGGCCCTCGACGTGCAGCGCGAGGTGGTGGCCAACCTGAAGAAGAACATCGAGCTCCGTTCGCCCATCACGGGCGTCGTGACGGCCCGCAACAACGAGGCCGGCGACCTCTTCATGAACCAGCCCATCCTGCATGTCATGCAGATCAATCCGGTGAAGGTGATCGCCAACGTCCCCGAGCAGTTCTTTCCCGCCGTTAAGGTCGGCATGCCCGTCGACCTGAAGCTGGAGGTGTTCCCCGACCGGACCTTTGCGGGCCGGGTGTCGCTGATCCATCCGGCGCTCGACGCCGCGACGCGCACCTTCACGGTCGAGGTTACGGTGCCCAATGGCGGCGAGGTGCTGCGCCCCGGCATGTTCGCCCGCACGATCTTCAACATGGGCGAGAAGGAGGGCGTCATGGTGCCCGACGTGGCCGTGCAGAAGCAGGTGGGATCGTCGGAGCGCTACCTCTATGTCATCAAGGACGGCAAGGCCGAACGCCGCCGCGTGACGCAGGGTCGCCAGAGCGGTTCGCGGATCGACATCCTCTCGGGCGTCGAGGAGGGCGAAGCGGTTGCCGTGACGGCCTTCTCGCGGTTGGACGACGGGGTAGAGGTGGAAATCGCCGAATAACGAATCAGACCTTATCCGATTATGAAAATTTACGAAAGCGCGGTTAGAAAACCCATTTCGACCTCCCTGCTCTTCATCGGCGTGATCGTCTTCGGACTCTTCTCGCTCATGCAGCTGGCGGTCGACCAGTACCCCGAGATCGAGATTCCGCAGATCTCGGTCATCACGACCTACCCGGGCGCCAACGCGGCCGACATCGAGACCAATATCACCCGCGTGCTGGAGGACAACCTCAATACGGTGGAGGACCTGAAGAAGATGACTTCCCGCTCGTCGGACAACTTCTCGATGGTTACCCTCGAATTCGAGTACGGATCCGACCTCACGGAGGCGGCCAACAACATCCGCGACGCCGTGAGCCGCACCCAGTCGCTGCTGCCCGACGACGTGGACTATCCCACCATCTTCAAGTTCTCGACCTCGATGATGCCCGTCATGATGCTGGCCGTCACGGCGGACGAGAGCTATCCGGCCCTCGACAAGATCCTGGACGAGAAGCTCGTCAATGTCCTGAACCGCGTGAACGGCGTGGGCGCCGTCTCGGTGATGGGCGCTCCCGAGCGCGAGGTGCAGGTCAATGTCGACCCCCGCAAGATCGAGGCCTACGGACTTTCGATCGAGCAGATCGGCCAGATCATCGCCGCCGAGAACGTCAACATCCCGGCCGGTACGATCGATATCGGCAACAACACCTTCAACCTGAAGTCCGACGGCGAGTTCACCGACTCGGAGCGCGACCTCCGCAAGGTGGTCCTCTCGAACCGGGGCGGCCGGACGGTCATGTTGAGCGACGTCGCCGAGATTCGCGACACGCTCGAGAAGTCGACGATGGACGAGCGCGTGAACGGCATGCGCGGCGTGCGTGTCATGATCCAGAAGCAGTCGGGTGCCAATACGGTCAATATCGTCAAGGATATCGAAAAGCGACTGCCCGCCATCGCGGCCTCGCTCCCTTCGGACGTGAAGATGCAGCTCATTTTCGAGGGTTCGCAGGAGATCACCGACGCCATCGGCTCGCTCTCCGAGACCATCATGTACGCCTTCATCTTCGTGGTGCTGGTCGTCATGGTCTTCCTGGGCCGCTGGCGCGCCACCTTCATCATCTGCATGACGATCCCCGTGTCGCTGATCTGCTCGTTCATCTACCTCTTCGCCACGGGCTCCACGCTGAACATCATCTCCCTCTCGTCGCTCTCCATCGCTATCGGTATGGTGGTCGACGACGCCATCGTGGTGCTCGAGAACATCACCACCCATATCGAACGCGGCTCGAATCCGAAGGAGGCGGCCATCTACGCCACCAACGAGGTGTGGCTGTCGGTCATCGCCACCACGCTCGTGGTCGTGGCCGTGTTCCTGCCGCTGACGATGGTGCCGGGCATGGCGGGCATCATGTTCCGCGAGCTGGGCTGGATTGTCACGATCGTGGTCTGCGTGTCGACTACGGCGGCCATCTCGCTGACCCCCATGATGTCGGCTTTCCTGCTCAAGATCGACGGAGGCGAACACGACTACAAGGGCATCGGGATCGTCTACAAGCCTATCGACAAGGCGCTGCAGTGGCTCGACGAGGCCTACGCCCGCGGTCTGAACTGGGTGGTAAGGCACCGTCGCATCACGGTCTTTACGCTCATGTCGCTCTTCGTGGCTTCGCTGGGGCTGGTTACGCAGGTGCCTTCGGAGTTCTTCCCGCCCACGGACAACGGCCGTATCTCGGCTACCGTGAAGCTGGAGCAGAACCTCTCGGTGGAGTACACGGCGCGTATCGCCCGCCGCATCGACAGCATCATCTACGCGAAGTTCCCCGAAGTGGTGCTCGTGTCGGCCTCGGCCGGTGCCAACTCCTCGGACAACGCCTTCGCGGCGATGCAGACCACCGGTTCGCACATCATCAACTACAACATGCGTCTGCCCCGCTCGGGCGAACGCGACCGCTCGATCTACATCATCTCCGACCTGCTGCGCCAGGAGCTGGACCGCATCCCCGAGGTGCGTCAGTACACCGTGACGCCCGGCGGACAGTCGGGCAGCATGAGCGGTACGAGCACGGTCGACGTGAAGGTGTTCGGCTATGATATGAACCTCACGAACGATATCGCCAACGACCTGAAGGCCCGGATGAGCGCCATCCCGGGTACGCGCGACGTGCAGCTCTCGCGCGACGACCTGCGGCCCGAGTTCAACGTCGTGTTCGATCGCGACAAGCTCTCCTACTACGGCATGAACAGCGCCACGGCGTCGCAGTTCGTCCGCAACCGCATCAACGGCATGGAGGCTGCGAAGTACCGCGAGGATGGCGACGAGTACGATATCGTGGTGCGTTATGCCGAGCCGTTCCGCACCTCGATCGACGACATCGAGAACATCGTCCTCTACGGCGGCAGCGGCCAGCCCGTGAAGCTGAAGGAGGTGGCCGAGGTGCGCGAGGAGTTCGCCGCGCCGACCATCGAGCGCGAAAACCGTCAGCGCGTCATCACCGTCAAGTCGTCGCTGGGTGCCGGCGTGGCGCTGGGCGAGGTGCTCCAGCAGGTGAACCGTCTGGTGGCCGAATACCCGACGCCCGACGGCGTGGCCCTCGAGGTGGGCGGTACGGTCGAGGATCAGGGCGACGCCTTCAGCGACCTGCTTACGCTCTTCGGACTGATCGTCATTCTGGTCTACATCGTGATGGCTACCCAGTTCGAGTCGCTGAAGTTCCCCTTCATCATCATGTTCACCATCCCGTTCGCCTTCACCGGCGTCTTCCTGGCTCTCTGGCTCACCTCCACGCCGCTGTCGCTCATTGCGCTGATCGGCGCCATCATGCTGGTGGGTATCGTGACCAAGAACGGTATCGTGATGGTGGACTACATGAACCTGCTCATCGAGCGCGGATCGGGTGTCTTCGACGCGGTGATCGCCGGCGGCAAGAGCCGTCTGCGCCCCGTGCTGATGACCTCGTTCACCACCATCCTGGGTATGGTGCCGCTGGCTATCGGTTCGGGCGAGGGTTCCGAGACCTGGCAGCCGATGGGCATCGCCGTCATCGGCGGTCTGACCTTCTCGACCATCCTCACCCTCTTCATCGTGCCGGTACTTTATTCGATTCTGGTGAACCGCGCCCAACGCAAGGAGCGCGAGCGCCAGGAGAAACTGCAACAACAGCAAAATGCCCAATAATTATGAAAGCACTATTTATATCTTATAATCAGGCCCTTACGGACCGTGTGAACAAGATTCTGGACGACTGCGGCGTGCGGGGATTCACCCGCTGGGCTCTGACCGAGGGGCGCGGCACGCACGACGGCGAACCGCACTACGGCACCCACGCGTGGCCCTCGATGAACACCTCCGTGCTGGCTATCGTCGACGATGCGCAGGTCGACCCCGTGCTCGACGCTCTCCGGGCGATGGACTCCCAGACCAAAATGCAGGGCTCGCGGGCCTTCGTCTGGAACATCGAGAAGGGTATGTAGCCGTCCCGGTCTCCCCACTTTTCGTCCGGGGGACCGTGCTTCGGCAGAGAATCCCGGACGAAAAGATACGAAAAATCGAAAAAATCCGTTAATTTTGTTGCGTCGTCGGCATTCGTTCCGGCGACGCAACGATTTTTTGGAGAAGCGATATGAAGAAAGAGTGGAACGACGTGCGCGAATTTCACGAGAAGTTCGGCCACCCCGTGGCCGAAAGTCCGCGCATGTTGCAGAAGAGCCGGGTTCTGAGCCGCGGCAAGTGGATGAACGAGGAGGTCGCCGAGTTTCTGGTGGCGGAGGATATTTACGAGCAGGCGGATGCCATGATCGACCTGATCTATTTCGCCCTCGGAACGATGGTCGAGATGGGGCTGGAGCCCGACGAACTGTTCGACATCGTGCAGAAGGCCAATAT
Source organism: uncultured Alistipes sp. (assembly GCA_910577475.1). Taxonomy (GTDB): domain Bacteria; phylum Bacteroidota; class Bacteroidia; order Bacteroidales; family Rikenellaceae; genus Alistipes. Next base: position 66,857 of record CAJTLJ010000007.1, on the reverse strand, counting down.
GGCGAAACTTTGGCCCGACGGCAAGCCGCACTACAACCCCAAGGACAACAAGGTGCTCAAACCCGAAGGGTGGGAGGACCCCGCCCCCAGGATCCGGGCCTGGATCGACGCCGCTATGGCCGGCCGAAACCGGTAACGGCTCTCGACCGGCCTTGTTCTGCCCGATATTTGCGTTCCGGAGGCACGGTTTCGAATTATTTTCGTATATTTGCACGATTATGAGCTTATGAAAAAAGTCGGACATATCTTCTTCGCGGCGCTGCTGTCGGCCGCAGGCCTGCTCTTTACGGGATGCTCGGACGAGGAGGACGTGCTGCCCAACCAGCAGAAGCAGATCGTCTCGTTTCTGACCGGGACGCTGCGTCTGCGCAGCGAGGCGGAGGCCTTCGATCCGTCGTCGGACGTGGAGGATCCTCCGTTTTACTCCGTTTCGGGCGAGACGGCCTACCGCTGGATCACCAACTACTACGATGCCGACCGCGACCAGCGGCCGCTGGTGATGCCGGGCAGCCGTGTCCGCCTCACCTTGAGCATCTATCTGTTCGGGTTCCGCGCCATCACCGAAAAGAACATCCCCCTCTATACGAACAACGCCCTGCTGAAGGATACGCTCGAGGAGGAGGGACTCGACACGACGTGGTGGTCGTTCGAGCCCTATGTGCTGACGGTGGGCGAAACTCCTGCAATATCCGGACTGGAAAGTTCGTTGGTAGGGTGCAGGGCCGGCGACATCGTGCAGGTCTACATGACCTATACGATGGCCTACGGCGGCGGAGAGTGGCTCTATGCCGTGCCGCCCGAGAGCCCGCTGGCTATTTTCTATACGATCGATTATGTTGAATAACAGTTGAATCTATGATAAAGAAGAGTTCTATTTTCCTCCTGCTGTCGGCTGTCGCGGCGATTCTCGTTTCGTGCGCCGACCCCGAGGACCGCGACTATACCGGCGTGGAGTCGGTGGCTCTCAACCAATGGATGGCCAGCCGCCATCCGGAGTTGCTGGGGAATTTCCAGTCCAACGGCGAATATTACGTCGATGTGATCGACCGCGGCGACGAGACCAAGCCGGTGAACGACACGATCTACTGGGTGAAGGTGGAGCTGACGGGGCGCGACCTGGCCGGCAACGTCCGGATGACCCGCAGCGAGATGACGGCCCGTCAGACGGGCAGCTTCACGGCCTTTACCCACTACGTGCCGCTCTACCGCTACTGCGGTGCCGAGACTTCGGGACTGATGGACGGCATCCACCGCGTCCTGCGCAATCCGTTGACACTGGGCAGCGAATATGCCGAGCAGCGGAGTCTGCCCGAGGAGCTGACGCTCGGCCTGGGTGCCGAGGTCACGCTCTACCTGCCCTCCTCCGTGACGGCCGGATTGAGCGGTACGGGCGGCTACGAGGGGCAGGATTTCGGCGGCACGGTCTATTCGCTCGATGCCGCGCGTCCGCTGATCGTCAACATCCGGGTGGTCGACCTGATCAAGAATCCGTTGGAGGCCGAGGGCGGCGAGCTCGATCTGTTCGCCGAGGAGAACGGCGGCCTGAAGCCCATCGAGGAGAAGGAGGAGGAGCCGTCGTCCGACGTGCGCGGGGCCGATGAGCCGCAGTATAACGACGGCTATGCCTGGCGGACCGCCAACGACACCTTGCCGCAGCTCTACATCAACCATATCTACAAGCCGACCGTGAAGCTGAAGTACCGCTCCGCCTATCGTTCGTCCGTGGCCCCCTACAACGACCTGGAGGGGCTGGACAGCCGCATCAACGAGGCGCTGAAGGAGCGTTTCGGCGAGGGCCGGCTCGACGGCGACTCGGTGAAACTGACCGGTACGGCCCGGATCTGGTACATCGGCCGCTTCCTGGACGGTTTCATCTTCGACACCAATATCGACGAGGTGAAGGAGCTGATCTACGGCAAGGTGGAGAGCGCCGGCGAGGCGATTCGCATCACGCCGGAGACGGACCAGTCGAAATACGTCTCCTCGTGGTACTATACCGTTCCCCAGCTGCGCTACGGCCAGTGGGCAGCCATCGTCGGTACCTCCATCTACAACTACGGAGCCTCCGGCCAGTCGGGTACGACCACGACGACGACCTCCTCCAGCGGTTTCGACTCGTCCTACTACGACATGTTGAACTACTACAACTACATGAACTCCTACTACGGTAACTATTACTACGGCGGTTATTACAATAACTACTACGACGATTACTACTACGGATATTACGACGACTATTATTACAGCAACGGCTCCTCGTCGGACAATACCGTTACCACAACTACCGTCTCCACGGAGATTCAGTCCTATACGCCGCTCATCTTCCAGTTCTATATCGAAGAGAAGGAGGATTGACCGAAAGAGCTCCGTTCCGATTATTGAAGCGAGCTGCCCGATTTCGGGCAGCTCGCTTCGTTTTCATTTCAATCTTCGTTCGCGATTGTTCCGCTGCTCATTACTCATTAAATAATTGTCATGTCGAGCGAAGGGCCGAAGGCCCCGCATCTCAGGTTGGCGGAACATCCATCATTGCGATTCGCACGGGTTTCTGCTCATCCGACCCTCGGGACCCCTCGATTCCGCTCCGCTTCACTCGGGGTGACAGCCTTTGCTGTCATGTTGAGCGGAGGGGCGGCCAGCCCCGCAGTCGAAACATCCCGACCTATCGGCACATTCACCCATCACGAACCATACACGCAGTGCGTAGCCAGCGACGGATGGAGTTTTATGCAGTTATTCGCCCGGGGTGGCTGCGGACTGCCGGCGCAGAGCGTCGAATCGACCGGCTGTCACCTTGAGCGAAACGTCGCAGACGCGAAGTCGAAAGGTCTCGACATGGAGAAGCATTCGCCCTTGAGGTTTGCACGGGGTCACGCTGATCCGGCCGTCGAGATCCCTCGACTTCGCTCGGGATGACATGCAGGGGCACTTCATTCGGAGAGGGCGTTTTTTCTGTCATGTTGAGCGAAGGGCGAAGCCCGCAGTCGAGACATCCCGACGCTGCGGGACATTCGCCATCACGATTCACGCGGGCTCTCGCAAATACGACCGTCGGGATTCCTCGACTATGCCCGGGATAAAAGCGAAGCGACCGAATTGTTTCAAACAATTCGGTCGCTTCGCTTCCCGTTGCCGGTTGGCCTAACCCCGGCTCTCCATGCTGTCGATCGACGGATTGGTTGTCATCACGTCCTGCTCGAGTTCGCGGGGCGTAGGCGAGGCTCCCTTCGCGGAGTTAGCCATCGGTCCCCCGTCGGCCAATACGGTATCGGGCGACTCCTGCGTGACGGCCCGTTCTCTCGTATTCTGCGGATTGTCGGAGGGTTGGGCGACCCCATACTCCGCATGCTTCTTTCGATTCATCTCTTTCATGGCATTTCGTTTTCCACGAAGGGGAGCAAAGGCTGTGCCGCAGATGCAGAAGCCCCGGATACCGACATCCGGGGCTTGCGATCATGGGTTCGGCCTCTTACTTGGCGTCGGCAGCTTCAGCGTCGCCGGCCTCTGCGGGGAGCTCGACCTGCGGAACGACGGGAGCCTCTACGGTCTGCGTCTCGATCAGGGCGTTGGCATCCTTCGAAACCTCGCTCGAGATGTTCGTCGAACCACCGTCCATAGCCAGCGTAGCGGCCAGGCTCAGTACGACGATGACGATAGCCATGGTCCAGGTGAATTTCTCCAGGAAGTTCGACGATTCGCGAACGCCCATCACCTGATTGGCGGCGCCGAAGTTGGCGGCCATGCCGCTCTTGGGGCTTTGAACCAGCACGGCGAGGATGATCAGAACGCTCGCTACCAGAATCAAACCGATGCAAATACTGTATAACATAAGTCTAAATTTTAATTATTTGTTTCCAACTTTTCGATAATCTTGGCAAAGTAAACACTTTTTTCTGGATTTAGCAAACTTAATCGCCTATAAATTGCCAGCGCTTCGCGCTTCAGTCCCTGATGCAGATAGACTTCGGCCAGTTCCTCGGTCACCAGATCCTCCTCTTCGCTCAATTCGGCCTCGGTCACGATCTCCTCGTTCGGCCCCGGCTCCCCGTCGCGGGCTACGATCCGCAGCTCCTTCTCTTGCAGGAAACGGTCGATGATATCATCCGCCGAGAGGTGCAGCAGAACCTCCGAGTTCACTTTCAGCGGCTCCGGGAGCAGCCCCCGGTCGCTCTCCGCCACTGCCAGATGGGGATCGTACTCGCCCGTTAGCCCGCGGCGCAGGACGCGTGCGGCCGTGAACCAGGGGTAGCGCTCCAGCCATTCGGCGAGCACCTCCATGCCAGGCCGTCCGTTCTCCGTATGTTTCGTTTCGTTCACGTATCTGTCGCTTTTAAGGTTTCCGCTACCAGTTGCCGGCCGCGGCCTGGAAAATGTCGGTCACGATCTGGTCGACGATCTCGGGAATCAGCTCGCCCTCGACCTCGGTCAGCAGCTTCGTGGAGTCGTAGTCGGCATAGGCCGAGAAGGTCTTGTTGGCGAACGAGTCCGCCTCATTGATGGCGTTGGTGAAGCGGACGCGCACGGTGATCGTCAGCCGGTTCAACAGCGCGTAGTCGTCCGACGACACGGAGGCGGTGGTCGATGTGTAGTTGGTGATCTCGCCCTCGAACGCGAAGTCGCCCCCCTCGGCCACCTGCTCCAGACGGGTCTGCCGGGTGAACTTGTCCACCAGGGCGTCGGTGAGCGTGGAGCTCAGGATAGGCGACACCATGGCCGCATTGTTAGGGAAATAGGCCACCGAAAAGGTCTTCGCTTCGGCCGGAATCGAGGCTCCGGAGAGCGAATATTTGGCCGTGTATCCGCATCCGGCCGCCAGGATGACCGACAGCAGCATGAGGATTCTGAAAGGATTGAAAAGTCTGTTCACGATAGGGATGTTATGAATTTTCGTCTATGCCCAGCTCCTTGATCTTGCGGTAGAGCGTCCGCTCCGACATGAAAAGCTCGGCGGCGGCCTCCCGTCGGCGGCCGTTGTTGCGGCGCAGCGCCTCTTCGATCTGCCGGCGCTGCATGTCGGCTTTGGTGAGCGTTCGCGGCGTCTCGTCCACGACCACCTCGCTCTCGGCGAAGTCGGCAGCGGTCTGCGGCAGCAGTCCGGCGATCTCCTTCGCCGGGTGATGCACGGTCATGCCGCCGCCGTGCGTCAGCTCCTGCAACATCCGCTTCAGGTCGTTGATATCGGCCCGCATGTCGAAGAGCACCTTGTAGAGCAGCTCCCGCTCGGAGGCGAACGATCCGTCGTCCGCCGGCCGGGAACCGCTGCCGGCCCGCATCGGCGTCTCGTTGTCGTGCACAGGGAGGTAGCGCCGGAGGATGGCCGCGGTGATGGTCCGCGACTCCTCGATGGCCGAGATCTGCTCGGCGACGTTCTTCAGCTGACGGATGTTGCCGCGCCAGTAGTAGCTCTCCAGCAGGTGCCGGGCCGATTCGTCCAGCATGATGGCGGGCATCCGGTACTGAACCGCCACGTCCGAGGCGAACTTGCGGAAAAGCAGGAAAATATCCTCCGGCCGCTCCCGCAGGGCGGGCACGACGATGGGCACCGTGTTGAGACGGTAGTAGAGGTCTTCGCGGAACCGTCCCGACGCGATGGCTTCGGGCAGGTCGATGTTGGTGGCGGCCACGACGCGGACGTTGGTCTTCTGCACTTTGGCCGAGCCCACGCGGATATACTCTCCCGACTGCAGCACGCGCAGCAGCCGGACCTGGGTGGAGTGAGGCAGCTCGGCCACCTCGTCCAGAAAGATCGTGCCGCCGTCGGCCTCCTCGAAATAGCCCTTGCGGGCCTCTACGGCACCGGTGAAGGCCCCCTTCTCGTGGCCGAAGAGCTCCGAGTCGATCGTTCCCTCGGGAATGGCGCCGCAGTTGACGGCGATGTATTTGTTGTGCTTGCGGGCCGAAAAGGCGTGGATGACCTGGGGAAAGAACTCTTTACCCACGCCGCTCTCGCCCGTTACCAGCACCGAGAGATCGGTGGGAGCTACGCGCAGGGCTACCTCCAGAGCACGGTTCAGGAGCTCGGAGTTGCCGATGATGCCGAAGCGTTGTTTGATGGCTGTCAGGTCTGTCATGTGCGTTTGAAAATGAATTCGGTTACACTCCTGCGGGCTCCTCTCCCTGCGAAGCGATCCGCTCGATGTACTGCTGCTCCAGCCGTTCGTCGCTGCGGTAGCGGTCGCTGAAATAGCCGTAGAGAATGGCGCACAGCGCCAGCACGACGACCGCAACGGCCAGAATGACGAAGGTGTCCGGACGCCGCGAGGGCGCCGAGTTCACGTAGGTGTAGGCGTCGGTGGTCTTCTGCGGTCGGCCGTAGCGCAGTCCGCGGACCGAAGGGTCGAGCCGCCGGGGCCGGGACGAACTGCGCCTTTCGGCCGGGTGGTCCGCCTCGTGCTTCATCAGCTCGCGAATCCTGCGGCGCGTCTCCTCGGCTGGGGCCTCTTCCTCCGCCGGCTGCACCTCTGCGGCCGGCAGGGGCTGTTGCGGTGCGGGGCTGTCCGCTTCCGGCCGATCGTCAGGCGCGGGTGCCGGAGCCTCGGTCACGGCCTCTGCGGCCGGGGTTGCGGGCTCTGCCTGTTGCGGTTCGTCCGGCAGGAATCGGAACCGGATGGTCCCGTTGGGGCCTGCGGCGAACACCCCGAGCCCCTCGGCCCGGTAAACGGTGTCGCTTTCGGCGGTGTGTCGTATCTCGAACACGAAGCGGTCGATGGCTCCGGCCGCTTCGATCTCGCTCATGCCCTCCCGGCCCAGCAGCTCCCTGAGGACGCCGTCGTCGCGTTTCATCATCTCGGAGAAGACGACCTCCCGCCCGGGCACCTTCGTGATGAAGGCGCCGAGTTGCGGAACGACCAGTCGTTTATGGTCGGTCAGGTAGCGTGCGATTATCTGTGAAATCATTCCGTAACCTCTTTATTCGGCCTCAAATTTACGATTTAATCCCCAAATAACGAAAAAAACGCACCTCTTTTTGAAATAATGGCGCGAAGGCTTGGGGATATCGAAAATAATTAGTTGCTTTGCATCCCGAAAATAAAAACTGATCCGGGCGAGCTACTTTGTCCGAAATTTGCAGATGTAGCTCTGCCGGATCGAAAATGAAGAGCCGAAACAGGAAGAAAAACGACAGGCCATGAAAAACAAGTACATCGACCTGATCGAACAGACGTTCGATTTTCCGCAGGATGAGTTCTCGGTAACGGACAACGAACTCAATCTCTACGACATTCCCCTGATGGAGATCATCAAGCAGTACGGCACGCCGCTCAAGGTGACCTACCTGCCCAAAATCTCCGCGCAGATCAACCGGGCCAAGCGCATGTTCAACGTGGCGATGGCCAAGGTGGACTACAAGGGGGCCTACAACTACTGCTACTGCACCAAGTCGAACCACTTCTCCTTCGTGCTGGAGGAGGCCATGAAGAACGATATCCACCTCGAAACCTCGTCGGCCTACGACATCCACATCATCAACGCCCTCTACGACGGCGGCGTGATCGACAAGGACCGCTACATCATCTGCAACGGCTTCAAGCGTCCGCAGTACGTGGAGAATATCGCCCAGCTGCTCGAGGACGGCTTCGAGAACACGATTCCGGTAATCGACAACAAGGAGGAGATCGACCTCTTCGACCGGACCTTCACCACCAAGTGCAAGGTCGGCATCCGCATCGCCTGCGAGGAGGAGCCCAAATTCGACTTCTACACCTCGCGCCTGGGTATCCGCTACAACGACATCATAGACTTCTACAAGGCCAAGATTCACAAGAACAAGAAGTTCAAGCTCAAGATGCTCCATTTCTTCATCAATACGGGCATCAAGGACACCTCCTACTACTGGAACGAGTTGTCGAAGTGTCTGAACGTCTATTGCGAGCTGAAGAAGATCTGCCCCGAGCTGGACAGCCTCAACATCGGCGGCGGCTTCCCCATCAAGAGCTCCCTGAGCTTCGACTACGACTACGAGTATCTGACCGAGGAGATCGTCTCGCAGATCAAGAACATCTGCCAGCACAACGGGGTCGAGGAGCCCAACATCTTCACCGAGTTCGGCTCCTTCACGGTGGGCGAGAGCGGCGCTTCGCTCTACTCGATCGTCAACCAGAAGCAGCAGAACGACCGCGAGAACTGGTATATGATCGACTCCTCGTTCATCACCACCCTGCCCGATACCTGGGGAATCAACCAGCGCTACATCATGCTGGCCATCAACAACTGGGACAAGGAGTACCAGCGCGTCTTCCTGGGCGGTCTGACCTGCGACAGCGAAGATTTCTACAACGCCGAGTCGCATACGAACGCCATTTTCCTCCCGAAGCTGGAGCCAGGCAATACGCAGTATATCGGGTTCTTCCACACGGGAGCCTACCAGGAGTCGCTGGGCGGTTTCGGCGGCATCCAGCACTGCCTGATCCCAGCGCCCAAGCATATCATCATCGACCGCGACAAGGACGACAACGAGTACTACACCCGTCTGTTTGCCAAGGAGCAGTCCTACCGTTCGATGCTCCGCATCCTGGGCTATTGACGAACCCCTTCCCCCGATCCTTTGCCGCCGGAACTCCTCCGGCGGCTTTTTTTCTGCCCGCCTGCGAGAATCCGCGACATACCCCCGTGCCGCTAAAGGAGTGTCATGTCATTCCGAGCGGAGCCGGAGGCGCAGTCGAGGAATCCCGCAGGTTCGAGCAGCGTGAGCCATTGTGCATCGCTCTGTCACCCCGAGCGCAGTCGAGGGGTCCCGAGGGTCGTATTTGCGAGAGCCCATGCGAATTGCGATGGCGAATGTCTCGACTGTGGGCCTTGCTCCCCTCCGCTCGACATGACAGCAAGAGCGTGCAGAATAATTGTGAATCGTGCATTGTTCTGTCATCCCGAGTGTAGCGAAGCGAAATCGAGGGATCTCGACGGTCGGATGAGCATGAACCCATGCAAATCGCGAGGGTAAAAGTTCCGAACGCCTCGACGGTCGTGCCGGTGTGAACCGTTTTGAACTGCACCGATGAATGTTCCGCGGTGTCGAGCCTTTCGCTCCGCCTTCGGCTCCGCTCAAGGTGGTATCCGGCCGATTCGGCGCTTTGCGCCGGCAGTCCGCAGCCACCCCGGGCGAAGGACTGCACTCGAACGTTTCGTCCTTCGTTGGCTGCGAACAGCGGGGATGCTTCGCAAGGATGAATGTTCTGCTGTGACGAGACCTTTCGACTCCGCTGACGCTCCGCTCAAGGTGACAGAAAGAGTGTGCAGAATAATTGTGCATTGGGAATTGTTCTGTCATTCCGAGCGGAGCCGGAGGCGCAGTCGAGGAATCCCAACGGTCGGATCAGCGTGAACCATTGTGCATTGTTCTGTCACCCCGAGTGAAGCGGAGCGGAATCGAGGGGTCCCAACGGTCGGCATCAGCGTAAACCCGCTCGGTTCCGGGTGGCGAATATCTGGCGAGGTCGGGATGTCTCGACTTCAGGGCTAACGCCCCTCGCTCAACATGATAGTGGGGCGGAATCGGAAAACGCCCGATGCGGATTCGCATCGGGCGCCGGATTATTTCTGATGTATCTCGAATCGCCTTTTTATTCGGCGACCTCGCTGCGGGAGGATTGGCGCCGGTTGAGGTTCAGGTAGCGTTGCAGGATCTGCTGCAACATGCGGGGTTCGATGTTGCGCCGCAGGTTGCCGCCCTGGGCGATGGCGATGCCGCCCGTCTCTTCGGAGACAACGACCACGATGGCGTCGGAGATCTCGCTAAGACCGATGGCCGCCCGGTGGCGCGTGCCGTAGGATTTGGGGACCTCGCTCTGCGTGACCGGGAGGATGCACTTGGCCGCCACCACGCGGTCGCCTTCGATCACGGCGGCGCCGTCGTGCAGGGGGGCGTTCTTAAAGAAGATGTTTTTCAGCAGCGAGGTGGACACTTTGGCGTCCAGGGCGATGCCGCCCTCGGTGATGAGTTTCAGGTCGCTCTGCTGACCGATGACGATCAGGGCGCCGGTCTTGGTCTCGGCCATCTCGCGGCAGGCCGTGACGATGGGGGAGACCTGCGTGGCTACGGCATCGTCGCCGGTCAGGAAAATCCGCATGATGAATCCGAAACGCTTCTGGCGCATGCCGATCATCTGCAGGAACCGCCGTATCTCGGGCTGGAACACGATGATGAGGGCGATGACGCCCACGCTGATGATCTGTCCGAGAATGGTCGATAGAAGCTCCATGTTGAGGGTGCGCACCACGACCCACACCAGATAGACCACGATGATTCCGGTCAGGATATAGGGGGCGTTGGTGCCCTTCGTCGTGCGGTAGATCCAGTACATGACGACGGCCACCAGAATGATGTCGATCAGATCGATGAATGAAAACGGAACGAATCCCATGGCAAGAGCTGAATTTATTGCGGGCAAATATACGAAAAAAATACCGACTTGGGGAAGTCGGTATCGAATTTTTGTCGTTCGGCAGCGGCGGCGGCCGCTCCGGTTGCGGGGCGAAAGGCTACTTGCCCTCCTTTTCGGCAGCGTAGAGCTTGTTCACTACCTTCAGAACGGCGTCGGAGATATCGAGCGTCGAGTCGGCGTCGATCAGGGCCGAGGTGTTGACGACCATGCGGTAGCGGCCGTCGGCGTTCACCTCCTTCACGGCGCGCAGCAGCAGGTCGCGGCCGCGGTTCGTGAAGACGAAATTCTCCTCCTCCAGAGTCTGACCCTCTTTCTGCACCGAGCTTTCGAGGTTGGCCGCACGGCGCTGAAGGGCCTCCTGCTGCTTCTGGGCGTCGAACGAGGTAATCAGCCCCTTCTGATACTTCTCGGTCAGCTGGTTGGCCTCGTATTGCAGCCCCTGCTGCTTCTTGGCCCAGCTCTGCTGCGCCTTCTCGGTCTTCTCCTGCAAAGCCTTGCCCTCGGTCTGGAACAGATCGCTCTGGGCCAGCACATATTCGGGATTCACGTAGGCGAGGTCGCTGCCGCTTACGGACTGCACCTCTTCCGCCTCCGTAGCTGCGGCGGGTTTCTCGTTACAAGCCGCGCATGCGAAACCGGCCAGCAATGCGGTAAAAAGGAACTTTTTCATGGTCGAATATCGTTTTTAGTTAAAATTTACGCTGTTTTTCTCACCGAAAGGCAAAGGTAGAAAAAAAATCTTTAATTTTGTCAACCGCAACTAAAAAACAACGCGACAAACGGACTGCCATGTACGAATATATAAACGGTACGATCTCTGAAATGTCGCCCACGCACGTCGTGCTGGACGTGTCGGGCGTAGGCTACTACATCCATATATCGCTGCAAACCTACTCGGCTATCGAGCGGCTCGACCGGGCCAGGCTCTTCGTCCACCACGTCGTGCGCGAGGATGCCCAGCTGCTCTACGGGTTCTTCACAGCCGGCGAGCGCGAGCTGTTCCGCCACCTGATCAGCGTGTCGGGCGTCGGAGTCAACACGGCCCGCATGATCCTCTCGACCTATTCGCCGCGCGAGTTGCAGAGCATCATCGCGACCGAAAATGCCGTCCTGCTCAAAAACGTGAAGGGGCTGGGGCTGAAGACGGCCCAGAAGATCATCGTGGAGTTGAGCGGCAAGATGTCGGGGCTGGGCCTGCTTTCGGAGGGCAGCGGCGAGCAGCCCGCCGTGCATGCCGGCAGTGCCGACTTCGACGAGACGCTGGCGGCGCTGGTGATGCTCGGTTTCCCGAAGGCTGCTGCCGAGAAGGCCGTCAAGGGGATCTACACCGAGAGTCCGTCGATCTCGGTCGAGGAGGCCGTGCGGGCCGCTCTGAAGCGGCTCTGACGCTCCGCCGGCGGAGCCTTTCGGGTCTGTGAATGACGAAAACGGACCTTTTGCTCGGATTGCCTCCCAAATGCCGCGGCAAATCCGAAAATATCGTTACCTTTGTCGAGTCGAAAGCGGGGGCGCAGGCTCCTGCGGATATGTTTTGAACAAGTGAATATGGGATCCGACATCATCAACTTCTTACTCGTCATGCTCGGAGCTTCGGTCCTGCTGATCGCGGTGGCTCTGCTCGTCTATTGGCGCAAGTCCAGACGGCGCGCGATGCTTACCAACCCGCATCGGGATCACCTCTATCACTATTCCCGTCCGCGCATGACGGACGTGCCGGCTGACTATTATCCGCACCGTCACCACCGCAGCCGCCCTTCGGAACCGAAGGAGTAGGGGAGGGCGATTCACAATTCACATATCACATTCTCCTTTGTTATCCGCTTCTGTCATTCCGAGCGAAGCCGAAGGCGCAGTCCGAGGAATCCTGACGGTCGTCCCGGCGGGAACCCGTGCGGCCGCGCCGGTGAAAGTTCCGCTATGTCGGGATGTTTCGACTTCGCGTCTGCGCCGCTCCGCTCGACATGACAGAGAGCAGGGTAATTGTGCATCGTGAATTGTGAAAAAAAGATGCCGGGATATGCTGGAAAATCGGAAAAAATGCGTACTTTTGCGGGCAACAAAATCCATACGACTATGTCATTCATCAATGAGAGGGTACAGTCGGAAGGACTCACGTTCGATGACGTTCTTTTGGTGCCCGCCTATTCGGAAGTGTTGCCTCGGGAGGTCGATCTCCGCTCCCGCTTTTCCAGAAACATTCAACTCAACGTGCCCATCGTCTCGGCCGCAATGGATACCGTGACGGAGGCTCCGCTGGCTATCGCTCTGGCTCGCGAAGGAGGTATCGGCGTGATCCACAAGAATATGTCGATTGCCGAGCAGGCTGCGCAGGTGCGCCGGGTCAAGCGTGCCGAGAACGGCATGATCTACGATCCGGTCACGATCTCTAAGGAGCATACCGTGGGCGACGCCCTCGATCTGATGCACGAGAACCGGATCGGCGGTATTCCCGTGGTGGATGGCGAACGGCACCTGATCGGTATCGTGACCAACCGCGACCTGCGTTTCCAGCGCGACATGAGCCGCCGCATCGAGGAGGTGATGACCCCCGGTGAGCGGTTGATTACGACCCACAACCCCGAGCTGGCCCATGCCTCGGAGGTGCTGCTCAACAACAAGATCGAGAAGCTCCCCGTCGTCGATGCCGAGAACCGGCTGGTAGGGCTCATTACCTATAAGGACCTTACGAAGGTCCAGGACCACCCCAACGCTTGCAAGGACGCGAAGGGCCGTCTGCGCGTCGCGGCCGGCATCGGCTTCACGCCCGACGCCATGGAGCGCGTGAAGGCGCTGGTGAACGAGGATGTCGACGCCGTGGTGCTCGACTCGGCCCACGGCCACTCGTGCAACATGGTTACCCTGCTCCGGCAGATCAAGACCACCTATCCCTCGCTGGATGTCGTGGTGGGCAACATCGCTACGGCCGAGGCGGCCCGCTACCTGATCGAGAACGGCGCCGACGGTGTGAAGGTCGGCATCGGTCCCGGTTCGATCTGCACCACCCGCATCATCGCCGGCGTGGGCGTTCCGCAGCTTACGGCCATCTACGATGCCGCGAGCGCAGCCCGCGAAGCGGGAGTGCCCATCATCGCCGACGGCGGTCTGCGCTATTCGGGCGATCTGGTGAAGGCTCTGGCGGCCGGCGGCGACTGCGTGATGATCGGGTCGATGTTCGCCGGTACGGAGGAGGCTCCGGGCGAGACGATCATCTACAACGGACGCAAGTTCAAGAGCTATCGCGGCATGGGCTCCATCGACGCCATGAAGGCCGGCTCGGCCGACCGCTATTTCCAGAAGGGCGAGGTGAACGTCAACAAACTGGTGCCCGAGGGTATCGTGGCGCGCGTGCCGTTCAAGGGTTCGCTGAGCGAGACGGTCTTCCAGCTGGTGGGTGGCATCCGCGCCGGCATGGGCTACTGCGGAGCGGCCCATATCAAGGCGCTGCAACAGGCCCGCTTCATCCGCATCACGGCTTCGGGCATGAACGAGAGCCACCCGCACGACGTGGCTATCACGCGCGAGGCCCCCAACTACTCCAGCGAGAGATAGCATGCCGGGACGGAGCCGAACGGCGGTCACCCGCCGGGACTGGATTGCGCTGGCGGTCGTCATGGCCCTGCTGGCCTTGTGGCTGCTCACGGGCTGCCGCTACGGCTGGCTGCGCCATCTGATAACGGGGCTGACCTTGCTCTATATTCTGGTTATTCGCGTGGTTCTCAATGTGAGGAGGCCCGGCAAGAACGAAAAATAAACAACCGATCATACATGGAAAAAATCATCATTCTCGACTTCGGTTCGCAGTACACGCAGCTCATTGCGCGGCGTGTGCGCGAGTTGAACGTCTACTGCGAGATCCATCCCTGCACGAAGTGTCCCGAACTGGACGACTCGGTGCGGGGTGTGATCCTCTCGGGCAGCCCCTTCTCCGTGCGCGACGAGCGTGCGCCGAAGCCCGACCTTTCGGCCTTCAAGGGCAAGCTGCCGCTGCTGGGCGTCTGCTACGGCGCGCAGTACCTGGCACAGGCCTTCGGCGGCGAGGTGCAGCCATCCGCCTCGCGCGAGTACGGCCGCGCCATGCTGACCGTGGGCGATGCCGGCGACCGGCTGATGCAGGGACTTCCCGCGACGACCCAGGTGTGGATGTCGCACGGCGACACGATCACCCGCATTCCCGACAACTACCGCGTGGTGGCTTCGACGGCCGACGTGCGGGTTGCCGCCTATCGGATCGAGGGCGAGCCTACGTGGGCGATCCAGTTCCACCCCGAGGTCTACCACTCGACCGACGGCACGCAGCTGCTGAAAAACTTCGTGGTCGGCATCTGCGGCTGCGCCCAGAGCTGGACGCCCGATAGTTTCGTCGAGAGCACCGTGCAGTCGCTGCGCGAGAAGCTGGGCGACGACAAGGTGGTGCTGGGCCTCTCGGGCGGCGTCGATTCAACGGTGGCCGCCGTGCTGCTGCACCGGGCCATCGGCAAGAACCTCTACTGCATCTTCGTCGATTCAGGCCTGCTGCGCAAGAACGAGTTCGACGACGTGCTGGAGTCCTACAAGGGTATGGGGCTTAACGTGAAGGGGGTGAAGGCGCACGAGCGCTTCTTCGGCGACCTGGCCGGCGTGAGCGATCCCGAGCGGAAGCGCAAGATCATCGGCCGCGACTTCGTGGAGGTGTTCAACGACGAGGCGCAGCGCATCCGCGACGTGAAGTGGCTGGCGCAGGGTACGATCTATCCCGACGTGATCGAGTCGATGTCGGTCAACGGACCTTCGGCGACCATCAAGTCGCACCACAACGTGGGCGGTCTGCCCGAGAAGATGCACCTCAGCATCGTCGAGCCGCTGCGGCTCCTCTTCAAGGACGAGGTGCGCCGCGTGGGCCGCGCCCTGGGGATCGATCCCCAGCTGATCGGCCGCCATCCCTTCCCCGGCCCCGGTCTCGCCATCCGCATTCTGGGTGCCGTGACCCCCGAGAAGGTGGAGATTCTCCAGAACGTGGACAAGATCTATATCGATGCCCTGCGCCGCGAGGGTCTCTACGATCAGGTCTGGCAGGCGGGTGCCATCCTGCTGCCCGTGCAGAGCGTGGGCGTGATGGGCGACGAGCGCACCTACGAGAGCTGCGTGGCGCTGCGGGCCGTCACCTCGACCGACGGCATGACCGCCGACTGGGTGCATCTGCCCTATAAGTTCCTGGCCGACCTCTCGAACGAGATCATCAACAAGGTGCGCGGGGTGAACCGCGTAGTCTACGACATCTCCTCCAAACCGCCCGCAACGATCGAGTGGGAGTAGAGCCGCATGGATAACCGAAGGGACCGCCAATAAAACTGGCGGTCCCTTCGGTTCGGAAGGCTATCTATCGGCCCTCGGTTTTCGTGTTGCGGGCGTAGGCGTCGTTGCCCTCCTGGGCGTGCTCGTGCCGGTCGGTCGGATTGCTGAAATTCTTTCCGCTCTCGTTCCGATACTTCGAGTCCGTTCCGCCGTTGTTGCCGTACTGCTGGCCGCTCTTCGGATCGTTTGCGGAGGTGTTGCCCTTCCACTGGCCGCTCTGGCCCTGCGACATGCTGCCGGAGTTTCTGTCGCTGCCGTACTGCTGGCCGCTCTTCGGATCGTTTGCGGAGGTGTTCTGTCTCCACGTCTCGTTCTGACCCTGCATTTTGGAGCCGGTGCCGTAGGACTGGCCCTTCTGGCTGTTCTGGCCTTGCGACATGCTGTCCGTGCCGTTGCTGCCGTAGGACTGCGTTTTCTGATCCTGCCCCATGCTGCCGGAGTTCCGGTCGTTTCCGTAGGACTGGCCGTTCTTGTTGTCCTGGCCCTGACCCTGTGCCTTGGAGCCGAAGGCGCCGTCTACCTCTTTCTCGCGGGCCTTGTGATCCGACGAGGTGTAGCCCTCGACGTCGTTGACCATTTTGTCCACGTTTTTTTCGAACTTCTGCTCGCAGGGATCGCACTTCTGATTGTTTTCGTTTTTCATGACATCGTTTTTTTTGGTGAAACATGTGTGTTTTCGTCGAAAACGTGCAAATTCCGTACAAAAAAGGCGCGGTTCGGGGATTTTGGGGGCAGAAGCGGGGATACGAAAAATGGGTAAGCTACTTATATCGCACCGCTACAACCACATACCCTTGCTTGCTTCCGCACCTGGGGGATTCTGTAGGAGCTGGTCGTATAAGACTTACCCGGCACAAAATTAGAAAAAATTTCTATCTTTGCAAAAAAAATCGTGAAATGATGAAAAAAACGATCCTGTCGGTGTTTGTCGCCGCGATAGCCACGGGTGCCATCCTGGCGGTTTTCTGCCTCGTGCAATTCAATGGGAACGCCGTTCGGGAACCCTCCGAACTTTATGTGTCGAGCCGCAGCAGCTACGGCGAGCTGATCGATTCGCTGGCCCCCCGCATCCGGCACCGGGCCGCTTTCCGGATCTACGCCCGCCGGCTCGATCTGGAAAACACCTTCGAGCCCGGCCACTACGAGCTGAAGCCGGGCATGAGCGTGATCCGGATCGTCCGGATGTTGAAGCTGGGGTTGCAGACTCCCGTGCGCGTGACGATCAACAACGTGAAGATTCCCGGTCAGTTGGCCGGCAAGCTGGCCCGCCAGCTCGACGCCGACTCCACGGCCTTCGCCGAGGCGCTGACCTCTCCGGAGCTGGCCCGCGAGGTGGGTTTCGATTCGCTGACCCTCTTCTCGATGTTCCTGCCCGATACCTACGAGTTCTACTGGACTGTCTCGCCTGCCGATTTCGTGCGTCGGATGCGGAAGGAGTACGACCGTTTCTGGAACGAGGAGCGCGATGCGAAGCGGCAGCGGTCGGGGTTGAGCCGCACGGAGGTGATGACGCTGGCCTCGATCGTCTACGAGGAGACCCGCAAGTCCGACGAGATGCCCCGCATCGCCGGGGTCTACGTCAACCGCCTGAAGCGCGGCATTCCGTTGCAGGCTGACCCTACGGTCAAGTACGCCATGCAGGACTTCGCCCTGCGCCGCATCCTCTACCGGCACCTGAAATTCGACTCGCCCTATAACACCTATATATATAGAGGGCTGCCGCCGTCGCCCATCTGCATGCCGGGACGCGATGCCATCGAGGCGGTGCTCGATTTCGAAACGCACGACTATATCTTCTTCTGCGCCCGCCCGACTTTCGACGGCTACCACAACTTCGCCCGCACGCTGGCCGAGCACAACGCCAATGCCCGGGCTTACAGTGCCGAACTGAATCGTCGCAAGATCAAATGATTCGGACACGATTGCGCCGAACCGCATACTCGGTCGGCGCAACGATACGGAATCGCGTAATTTTTTGTATCTTTGTCGGATGTTGCTGAAGATTTACGATAAGAATCCTTCGGAGCGGGCCCTCGACGAGGTGGTCTCCGCACTGGAGCGGGGCGGGGTGGTGATCTATCCCACCGACAGCGTGTACGCTTTCGGCTGCTCTTTGCAGGCGCCCCGCGGGATCGAGACCCTGCGCCGGCTGAAGGGGAAGGTGGCCGAGGAGTTCGCCGTCCTCTTTTCGGGGCTTTCGCAGGTGTCGGAGTATTGCCGCATGGACAACGATACCTTCAAATTGCTGAAGCGCAACCTTCCCGGACCGTTCGTCTTTCTGCTGGCCGCTTCGTCGCGCATGCCCGACAAGGCCCTTTCGAAGCGGAAGACCATCGGAGTGCGAATTCCGGACAACGCCGTGGCCCGAGCTATCGTGGAGCGTCTGGGCTGCCCGATGCTCACCACCTCGGTCCGAACCGACGAGGGCGAGACGGAGTATGCGACCGATCCCGGGCTGATCGACGAGCGCTTCGGCCGCGAGGTCGCGCTGGTGGTCGACGGCGGCATCGGCGAGACCCTGCCGACGACGGTGGTCGACCTCACGGGCGACGAACCCGTGATCGTCCGCTCCGGAAAGGGCCAACTGGATTGAAACTTAAAAATCGATAGAATATGAGAAAACAAACTTTCAGGTCCGATGCCAGCCGTTACGGAGCCATCCTCGGCGGGGTCGAAATCGTTTTCCTGCTCGCCGGCGCACTGCTGCGCGGCAACGAGTTGCTTTCGCTGCTCGAACTGGTCGTCTTCATCTTCCTGCTCTACCGCTTCACCAACCGCCGCGCCACGCTCTACGGCGCTGCCGAGGGGTACAGCTACGGAAACGGCCTGCGATTCATCTTCTGGATCTCGATCTTCGCCGGTGTTGTCTGCGGAGCCTATGAGATCGTCGCCCGCAACTGGCTCTTCCCGGCCTACTACCACGAGCAGCTTCAGCAGTCGCTCGTCGTGTTGTCGCAGCTCAAACTGTCGAACGCCCAGCTCAGCGAGGTGCAGACCATGAGCGAGACGGTTACCTTCTCGCCCATCTGGATCGTGCTGGGCGATACGCTCGGCATGCTGCTGCGGGGTCTTTTCTTCGGACTTTTTGTCGCCGCCTTCATCCGGCGCGAACCCGATATCTTCAACGAGGAGTAGGGGATGGAACCTAAACTCGACATATCGGTCGTCGTTCCGCTCTATAACGAGGCCGAGTCGCTGCCCGAACTGACGGCGTGGATCGACCGCGTGGCGCGCGGCGAGGGGTTGAGCTACGAGATCATCCTCGTGGACGACGGCTCCGACGACGGCTCGTGGGAGGTGATCGAACGGCTCAAGAGCTCCTGCCCGGCTATCCGAGCCATCGGTTTCGCCCGAAACTACGGCAAGTCGGCTGCCCTCTACTGCGGCTTCGCGGCCGCCCGCGGCGAGGTGGTCTTCACGATGGACGCCGACCTGCAGGACTCGCCCGACGAGATTCCCGCCATGCGGCGCATGATCATCGATGAGGGGTACGATCTCGTATCGGGCTGGAAACGCAAGCGCCACGACCCCGTCGGCAAGCGCTGGCCCAGCAAGTTCTTCAACTGGACGGCCCGCGCCGTGTCGGGCATCCGGCTCCACGACTTCAACTGCGGCCTGAAGGCCTACCGCCGCAAGGTGGTGAAGGCTATCGAGGTCTACGGCGAGATGCACCGCTATATCCCCATCCTCGCCCGGCAGGCGGGTTTCAGGCGCATCGGGGAGAAGGTGGTCGAGCACCGCGCCCGCAAGTACGGCGAGTCGAAGTTCGGCCTCGAACGGATGGTGAAGGGCTATCTGGACCTGATCACCGTGTCGTTTCTATCGCGCTTCGGCCGTTCGCCCATGTACTTCTTCGGGTCGCTCGGCACGCTGATGTTCCTCTTCGGCGGGGTGACGACCGTCTGGATCATCGCCGCCAAGCTCTACAAGCAGTACCACGACCTGCCTCTGCGTCCCGTTGCCGACCAGCCGCTCTTCTACCTCGCCATCCTGGCCGTCATTCTCGGCGTCCAGCTGTTTCTGGCCGGTTTCCTGGGCGAGTTGATCGACCGCAACTCCAGCGACCGCAACAAATACCTGATTGACCGAACCATCGATTGCAAGTAACTATGATCCAACGTATTCAAACCCTCTACCTGCTGGCTGTCGCCGCTCTGGCGGCCGTCACGCTCTGCACTCCGCTGATGTGGACTGCCGTCGAAGGCGAACAGATCCGCCTGGGAGCCTTCTTCATCACCTCCGGCGACGGGACGGTGGCCCGAACCCCCTATTATCTGTCGGTTCTGCTGTCGCTTACCTGCGCCCTGCCGCTGGTGACGATCTTTCTCTTCAGACGGCGCATGCTCCAGATCCGTCTCTGTGCTGCCGAGGCCGTGCTGCTGGTCGGCAGCGCCGTCATGGAGGCCATGATCTACTGGGGCCCGCTGGGCAGCCGCGGCGGTAGCTCGGCTCTGCTGCCGGCTTCGTTTGCTCCGCTGGCCGCCCTCTTCTTCGTCTGGCTGGCCGCACGGGCCATTTTCCGCGACGAAGTGCTGGTCCGCTCGCTCGACCGTATCCGGTAGGGTTTCCGCAGATGTTCCGCCGGCCGGATGACAATCGTCCGGCCGGCGGCTTTTTACTGCCTCCGATTGCCGTTCCGGAAGGTGCTGCGGCTCCGCACTCCGCAGGCCGATGGTTGGCCGTGAACAGGAAAACTCCGGTGAATTCATATGAAATTCCGCAAACAAACGTTTGTTATTTGGCCGAAAAGATATAACTTTGTTGCATATTACGAGTACTGTCTGCCTTTCGGAGATAATTTGAAAGCGAAATGCCGTGAAATGAATACACTTATTATAAATTTTTTATTAACCAATTTTTAATGTTATGAGCAAAAACAATCTATTCAAGTTGCTGTTCGTGACCCTGTTCGCGTTTGCCGCCACGGCATTCACGGGCTGTTCGGACGACAACGACGAGCTCACCACGGCGCCGGTGCTGGCGGCAACGCCCACCTCGCTGTCGTTTACCGGTGAGGGCGGCACCCGCCAGATCGCCATCGAGGCGAACTGCGCATGGACCGTGAACGCCTCCACGCTCGAGGGCTGGGCCGACGTGACCCCGCTGAGCGGTGAGGGCAGCGGTACGCTGACCGTGACGACCTACGAGTCGACGGCGGCTCATCAGGGTGTCATCACCTTCTCGCTGATCCACGAGTACTACGGCAAGTGGGGCAACGCGGAGACTTCGATTGCCGTGAAGCAGACTGTCGGCGGTCCTGATCCGGTGGGCGATGCCCTCTACGAGGAGAACTGCGGCAGCACGACCTTCAAGAAGGGCGACGGATGGCCGCTGACCTCCGCTTACGATGCCTGGCAGCGCGGCGGTACGCTCGACCAGTCGGGAGTAGTCTACGGCGGTACGAACTCTTCGGTCCGCTGCTCGGGTGCCGACTACGATGACAATACCGTTTCGGGCCAGCCCTTCATCAATGTCAAGACGCTGGAGATCTCGAAGGTGAACATCGCCTCGAACACCAACTTCACCTTCAACTTCGTGGCCCAGAACACCGCTTCGACGGCTTCCGAGTCGCCCTACACCCCGACCTTCGGCGACATCACCGATGCGTCGTTCAAGTTCGAGGTGGGCGTCAACGGTACCTGGTACCCCGTCGCCTACTCGGTAATGGCGCTCAACGGCTCGGCCGCATGGCACCAGTGCACCGCCATGTTCAAGCTGCCTGCCGACGTCCAGACCGGTGAGCTGGCCTTCCGTTGGTCCGGCTTCACGGGCGGTACGACCCTGCGCGTCGACGACCTGAAGCTCTACGAGGGCGGCGAAGGCGCCGTGCTCGGCGGCGGCGAGAATCCCGGCCCCGGCGACACCTACACCTTTACGAAGGTTTCGAACGTCACGAGCGGCAAGAAGTATCTGATCGTGGCCGACGGCAAGAAGGCCAAATATATCTCGACGAACTACGGTTACCTGCAGGTGGACGCCGTGTCGGATGTCGACGGCAAGATCACCGTAAGCTCGCTGGAGGATGCCTTCACGCTGACGGCTGCCGACGGCGGTTACACCATTCTCCAGTCCGACAACCGCTATCTGATCCAGACCGGTGATTTCGACAGCTTCAACCTCGACGCTGCTCCGACCGAGGGTCAGATCTTCTCCATCGAGCCCCAGACCGACGGTACGTTCAAGATTCTGAATGCCAACGTCAACAAGTACATGCAGTTCGATGCCCAGTATTCGTCGTTCGGCTCCTATGCGGATGCCCGCGGTGCGATGCCCTTCCTTTACGAGCTGGGCGAGGGCGGCGAGAACCCGGGCCCGGGTCCGGGTCCCGATCCTACGGATGGCGTGACGTTCGATTTCTCGGCGATGGGCTATGCCAATCAGGATGAGCTGCCCGCTACGATCGAGAAGGACGGCTATACGCTGACCTTCGACAAGGGCGGCAACAGCAATGGTCCCAAGTGGTACGACAGCGGTTCGGCCGTTCGTTTCTATGCAAACAATACCATCACGGTTACGGGCGGTACGCTGACAAGCATCGAGATCGTATTCGCCGAGAAGGAGTACGACTTCAACAAGATCACGACCGATGTGCCGACCTATACCGAGCCCAAGTGGGAGGGTAGCGCCAACTCCGTGAAGTTCACCATCGACGGCGTTCGCGGCGAGCAGTCGACCGATGCCGGCAAGCAGGGCGGTAACCGCCGCATCGTCAAGATCATCGTCAACGGTGGCAACGGCGGTGAAAACCCCGGTCCTGGCCCCGGTCCCGAGCCCGGCGATGCGACTCCTATCGCCGACATTCTGAAGCTGGGTCAGGGCGCTACGATCGAGAGCGCCAAGATCGAGGGTATCGTTATCTCCAATGCCGAGCTGAACAACCTGACCTCGAAGAAAGGTCTGTACGTTCAGGATGCTACGGCCGGTCTGCAGTTCTATTGCGCTGCCAACCACGAGTTCAAGTTCGGCGACAAGGTGCAGATCGATCTCTCCGGTCTGAAGGTAGGCAACTTCAACGGCGCCGTTCAGATCAGCGGTCTCGCTCTTGCCAATGTTACGAAACTCTCGGAGGGCAATGCCGTCGAGGCCAAGACCGTATCGGTCGACGATTTTCTGGCCAACAAGTACGAGGGCCAGTACGTAGCCATCGAGAACGTTCAGGTTTCCGATCTCGACCTCGACAAGACCTGGGTGTCCGGCGGTGCTCACACGAGCATCCAGATGGTCAGCAAGTCGGGCCGCAACTTCTACGTCTTCTCGTCGAAGTACGCCACCTACGGCGCTGAGGCCGTAGCGCAGGGTTCGGGTACGATCAAGGGTATTTCGTCGATCAACAACGGCGTGATGCAGATCATCTTCGCCGAGGCTTCGGACTTCGCCGGTCTGACCGGTGCCCGCTTCGAGGCCGGCGAGCAGCCCGCTGAACCCCGTATCGTTTCGGTCAACCCCGCTTCGCTGTCGTTCGCGGCTGCCGGGGAGAGCAAGGAGGTAATCGTAACGGTGGCTGACGCCGCAGACTGCACGCTGGCGGTTTCGGCTGACAACGCGCAGTTCACCGCTGTCGAAGCAGACGGCAAGGTCTCGGTTACGGCTGCGGCCAATACGACTGCTAACGCGATTTCGGGTGTCCTGACGATCAACCTGATGAAGGGCAGCGAGGTCGTGGACTACAAGACGGTCGCCCTTTCGCAGGTTGCCGGGGGGGGGAATCCGAATCCCGGCAGTGAGATCACCATCGATTTCACCTCTAAGAACCTGACCGATGCAGGCGAGGTTACCACGCTGACGCAGGACGGCATTACGCTGACTTTCGACAAGGGTACCGGTACGGGCGGTGCCAAGTATTATGTGAACGGAGCAGCTCTCCGCCTCTATGCCGGCAGCACGATGACCGTTTCGGGTGCGTCCCTGAAGAAGATCGAACTCGTATTCGCCGAGACCGACAAGGCGAACGGCAACGATAACGCGATCACGACCGACAAAGCCACCTATGCGGAGCCTGTCTGGACAGGCGATGCCTCGTCGGTGGTTTTCCAGATTGCCGGAAAGAAATCGGATGGCAAGCAGGGCGGTCATCGCCGTGTCGCCAAAGTGATTATCGGCGGCCAGGGGGGGGGAACTCCCGTTGATCCTGTCGATCCGGTGGATCCGGTCGACCCGACGCCTGCAAAGGGTGCCGTGTTGACGCAGACCGATATCGCTTCGATGGTAGGCAGCTTCAACAATCAGTATAACGATGTCGATTTCACGGCTGCCGACGGTAGCAACTGGAAAGGCTTCATGGCCGGTAACGCTACCCGTCTCCAGTTGGGATGGAATACGACTCCGACCAAGAGTGCAGCCAAGTCCCATGTCCTTTCGCCCGTATTGAGCGGCAATGCTACCAAAGTAACCTTTACGCCCCAGAGCGAAACGACCGACAATCGCGTAATCGCTATCCTGCCCGTCGATTTCGAATATACGGGTCAGTCCATCGATGAGGTGAAGGCTGCCGCCTATGCCTATTCGGAAAATACCGTCAAGGGTTCTACCGCACCTCTGACCGTAGACCTTACGGGCAAGAATCTGAAGCAGTTCATGATTCGTGCCGTCGGCGGTGCCGTCTATCTGACCGGCATCCAGGTTGAATGCGAGTAATCGTCTGACCGCAATTTTTCACGGCTCCCGGCAGGGAGTGACCTCCGGGAGCCGTTTTTTATTTTACAACTTTTTTATTTTTTCAGGATGAAATTAACGAAATTGTATCACAGGATCTTCGACGGTGTTATCTGCGCGATAGCACTTATATTGTATATGTGTGCCTGCGGAAGCGATTCCGAGGAGGTGCGTCCTGACGATACATCGGCGAGCGTCGCGTTCCGCGCTTCCGGTACGACGGAATCCGCCGTCGGCAGTTTCGAGGGCGATCTGATGCTCGATTTCTCCGCTCCGGCCGGTACCTCCTATACCATCTCCGTGACCGAGGGCGGATCGTGGTGCTGGACCTCGCGTCTGCACCAGTCTACGGAAAAAACCGCCGTCATGGCAGCCGCCATGCAGTCGGAAAAGATCTATCTCGCCGCGAATCAGTCGGCCGCGCGCACGGCGCGTATCTCCGTGATTTTCTCCACGGGCGAAAGCTATTCGCTGACCGTACACCAGGCGGCCGGCAGCTCGTCCGTGAGCTTCAATAGAGCCTGGGCCGAGCTCCCCGTATGTCAAACCGGCTCCAACCAGACGATCGTGGACCACTACTGCACCGGTAAGGACGGCCGCAAGGTCCGCAACTTCACGATGCTTTACGACACGAAGGAGTGCATCGCCCGCTGGGTGGCCTATCCCATCCACAGCAGCTATATGGAGGCTCCCTACGTCCGCTCCAATGCCTGGGCTTACGACCCCAAGGTGCCGACCAACCAGCAGGCCGACCTCGACGGACGCTCCTATCAGGGCGGCTATATCCGCGGCCATCAGTGCATGTCGAACCACCGCTATGTGCAGGCTTCGTCCGAGATGAACGCCCAGACCTTCTACTCCACCAACATCATGCCCCAGAACAGCACCTTCAACAGCGGTCTGTGGGGGTCGATGGAGCAGGTCTGCACGGCTCAGGCGTGCAGCGACACGCTCTACTGCGTGACGGGCAACTGGGGTACGCGCGGCTACGCCACCGACCAGAACGGCAAGCGGATCGCCGCTCCCGAATACTGCTTCAAGGTCATTCTGCGCACCCGCAGCGGCCGCACCGGCAAACGGATCGACCAGATCACGGACGCTTCGCAGCTCAAGGCCATCGGCTACTGGGCCGCGAACGCCTCGTCGAGCAACAGCGGCAACCTGCGCGACTACACCGTCAGCGTGTCGGAGATCGAGCGCAAGACCGGCTTCAAGTTCTTCCCGATGCTCGACGAAAAGATCGCCGAGCAGGTCAAGGCGCAGAACAACCCCTCGGATTTCGGAATCAATTAATAAAACCCTATATGAAAAAACTGCTTTTTACCGGCATTTTCGCAGCGCTGATGCTGGCCTGCTTCGCCCAGAAGCCCTACAAAGTGGTCTTCTACAACCTGGAGAACCTCTTCGACACGATCAACGATCCCGAGAAGCTCGACGACGAGTTCACGCCCGAGGGCCCCAAGAAGTGGAATACAGCCAAGTATAACAAGAAGCTGGGCAACATCGAGAAGGTGTTGGCCGACATTACGGCCGTCGGTATGGGCGACCGGCTCTCCGTGGCCGACTATCCCGTCGTGATCGGCGTGTCGGAGATCGAGAACCGCTCCGTGCTGGAGGACCTCGTGTCGATGCGCAAGCTCGCCCCGGCCCGCTACCGGATCTGCCACTACGACTCGCCCGACCGCCGCGGCGTCGACGTCGCGTTCGTCTATCGCGCCGACGTCTTCCGGCTGGAGGGTTCGGCAGCCATTCCCTACACGATCGAGGGTCGTCCGGACTTCCGCACCCGCGATATCGTCACCATGTGGGGCACCATCGAGGGCGAACCTTTCTATTTCATGGTCGCCCACTGGCCTTCGCGTCTGGGCGGCAAGGAGCAGTCCTCGCCTCTGCGCGAGCGTGCCGCCGAGATCATGCGCGATGCGGCCGACTCGGTGCGCCGGCTCAATCCGGCCACGAAGGTGGTGATGATGGGCGACATGAACGACGACGCCACCGACAAGAGTCTCGTCGAGACGCTGGGCGCCACGGGCGATATCAAGAAAATCCCCGCAGGCGGCTATTACAACCCCTACGTCAACCTGCTGAAGGCCGGTTACGGTACGCTGGCCTATCAGGATGCGTGGAACCTCTTCGACAATATCGTCGTATCGGAGAACCTGGCTACCGGCTCCACCGGAGCGCTGAAGCTCCAGCGCGGCGAGAACAAGAAGTTCTACGGCAACATCTTCCGTCGTCCCTACCTCCTGCAGAAGGAGGGGCAGTATAAGGGTTATCCGCTGCGCACCTTCGTGGGAAACAATTTCCAGGGCGGCTACAGCGACCACTTCCCCGTATTCATCTATATCGGCAAGTAAAGAAAACAATTTATAACTTTTATTTATGAAGATTAAACAACTACTTATTCTGTTGGTGCTCTCCGCAGCATCGCTCACCGCTCTGGCTCAGAACGGTGGCGTGAAGGGCCGCGTCGTCTCGCGCGAAGGCCGCACTGCCTTGAGCAACGTGAAGGTGGCCATCGAGTCCCTGGGGCTCTCGACCACTACCGATGCGGAGGGTAATTTCCGCTTCGAGGATCTCGCCGCAGGTGACTACCGCCTTTCGATAGAGGCTCCCGAGTTCGAAACCTCGAACATCACCGTCCGCGTGGAGAAGATGGTTCGCGACATCAATACCGTATCGCTCGTTCCCGATGCCCAGCAGGCTATGATCGACGATGCCGTCTTCGCCGAGTTCGACAGCGATACGGCGACCGATGCCGCCGCACTGCCTTCGTCGCTGTCGGCCTCGAAGGACATCTTCAACAACATCGCCTCCTACAAGTTCAGCGAGATGCGTTTCAATGTCCGCGGCTACGATTCGCAGTACTCGAGCATCTACCTGAACGGCATCCGCTTCAACGATGCCATGACGGGCTACGGCCCCTGGTCGCTGTGGAGCGGTCTGAACGATGCCACCCGTAACCAGGAGACCACCTCGGGCCTCGCCTCGTCGGGCTTCGGCGTGGACGGCATCGGCGGCACGACCAATGTCAACGCCCGCGCTTCGCAGATGCGCAAGGGATTCCGCGCCAGCGTCGTGAACGGCAACTCGATGTACCGTTTCCGTCTGATGCTCTCCTATGCGTCGGGTCAGCTCGACAACGGCTGGTCCTACGCCTTCTCGTTCTCGACCCGTCAGGGCGGCAACGGCTACGTGGACGGCGTGTACTACAACGCCTTCGGTTACTTCGCCTCGGCCGAGAAGCTCTTCGGCGGCGACCGTCACCGGCTGGGGCTGACCGTTCTGGGCGCTCCCACCGAGCGCGGCGCCCAGCAGGCTTCGACCCAGGAGGCCTACTACCTGCTCGACGATCCCTACTACAACCCCAACGTGGGCCGTCAGGCCGGCAAGCTCCGCAACAGCCGTGTGCGCAACTACCACGAGCCGATCGCCATGCTGACCTACGGTTTCGACATCTCGGACCGCACCAAGCTCTCGGCCACCGCTTCGGTCCGCTTCGGTAAGAACGGCTACTCGGCTCTCTCGTGGATGAACGGCGACGATCCCCGTCCCGACTACTACCGCTACCTGCCGAGCTACTGGCTCAACGGCATGTACGAGGGCGATGCTCCGGCCGACGGCGTGATTCCCGACGGCTTCGATCAGGATACCCGCTACAATGAGTTCCACAAGTCCTATTTCCAGTGGGTGAACGATCCCGACAAGGGGATGATCGACTACGACGGTCTGACGCAGAAGAACTACATGCGCGCCGCCGAGGGCAAATCGGCCAACGCCTATATCGAGGAGCGTCACACCGATCAGATCGACTTCAACTTCGCGGCTCAGATCGCACACTCGTTCCGCAACCAGTCCACCCTGCGCGGTGGTATCGCCACCCGCGTCAACCGCACGGAGTATTACGACGAGGTGAAGGACCTGCTGGGCGGCGAGTACCTGCTCGACATCGACAAGTTCGCCGAGCGCGACAAGGCCGAAAACGAGTTCAACTACCAGAACGACCTGCTGGCCTATCTGGAGAACGGCCGCACAGCTCCCCGTGTCGGCGAGGGCGACAAGTTCAACTACGACTACTACGCTTTCCTGCGCCAGGGCCAGATCTGGGCCATGTACAACGCCGCTTTCGGCGGTTTTTCGATGAACGTCGGCGGCGAGGTCGGCTTCTCGAACATGTGGCGCCAGGGTCGTCGCATGAAGGGTCTGTTCCCCTACAGCTCGCTGGGTAATTCGGAGAAGATCAACCACCTTACCTACAAGGTGAAGGGCGAGTTCGGCTACCGTTTCTCGGGTGCCCATGCGCTCAATGCCAACGTGACCTACCTCCAGAATGCGCCCCAGTTCCGCGACGCCTTCGTCTCGGCCCGTACCCGCAACGACGTCACGCCGGGCCTCTCTACCGAGAAGATTTTCGGCGCCGAGCTGACCTACAACCTGAACCTGCCCTGGATCAAGGCCCGCGTTTCGGGTTACTACACGACCATCGCCGACCAGTCGAAGGTCATCTCCTTCTACGACGATACGCGCGGCTCGTTCACCAACTTCGCCATGAGCGGCATCGACAAGCGCTACTACGGTCTGGAGGTCGGTTTCACGGCTCCCATCTGGGGCGGCATCTCGCTGAACGGTGCCCTGAGCCTGGGCGACTACCGCTACACCTCGAATCCCGATTTCGTGCAGACGGTCGACAACAGCACCGCCATCGTCAGCCGCGACAAGGTGCTGTGGGACGATTTCCGCGTGGAGTCCGCTCCGCAGACCGCCCTCAATGTCGGCCTGAACTACCGCGGCCCGCACAACTGGTTCGCATCGATCGACTTCAACTACTACGACAACATGTATCTGTCGATGAACCCGGCCCGCCGCACCACGACCGCCTACCAGTCCATCCTGCGCGCCGATGCGGAGACCCAGCTGCCCGCCGCCATGAAGATGTCGGCTCTGGACCGCATGAGCCATCAGGAGCGCTTCGACTCGGCCTACACGTTGAACCTGAGCGTCGGCAAGACCTGGTATATCCACCGCCTTTACCAGCTCGGCTTCAGCCTGGAGGTGAAGAACCTCCTCAACAATCAGGATATCCGCACCGGCGGTTACGAGCAGATGCGTCTTTCGCGCCGCACCTACGTCGATCCGGCGAACGGCCCGGTTCAGTACTACACGCCCTTCGACTCGAAGTATTTCTACATGCTGGGTACGACCTACTATCTGAATGTTTATTTCCGTTTCTAACCGCAAAACGAAGTTTATGACTATGAAAAGAATATTTCAAATATGCGTAGCGACGATCGTAGCTTTTGCGGCAACGGGTTGCTATAACGATTTCGACGCTCCGGCTCCCGCCCCGATCTATACGGACGAGGCGTTGGAGCAGTCGGGTGCCGTCCAAATCTCCATTGCCGATGCCAAGAAGATCTTCACCGATCAGTACACGCTCGAAAACAACGGCGATACGGGCAGCTACACCAATACGAAGTACGTGGAGGTGACCGACGATGTGGTGAAAT
This sequence comes from uncultured Alistipes sp., assembly GCA_910577475.1. GTDB lineage: Bacteria > Bacteroidota > Bacteroidia > Bacteroidales > Rikenellaceae > Alistipes. Next base: position 36,985 of record CAJTLJ010000007.1, on the reverse strand, counting down.
CCGTGGGCGGAACCGACGCTACGGACATCTATATCAAGGGTAAGGTGATTTCGAACGACGAGGAGGGCAATGTCTACAAGACCCTCTACCTGAGCGACGAGACCGGCGGCATCGAGATCAAGCTCGGCACAGGTCTCTTCCTGAGCTATCCTACGGGCCGTTTCGACACCGGGACGCAGACCATGCCCACGCACTACGTATACGTGAAGCTGAAGGGGCTCTTCATCGGCAACTACCGCATGATGCTCTCCGTCGGCAACGGACCTACCGATTCGTTCAACAAGTTGGGCGAGCATAAGTTCTACGCCAATTCGAACATCGAGAACAAGACCGACGTGAAGAACCACGTGCTTCTGGGTGAGGAGACCGTGCTGGAGATCGGCACCGACATTCTGGTGATCGATGAGAGCAACAAGGATCAGTTCTTCGGCAAGGACAACGCCGACAAGCTGGGCCGTCTGGTCCTCATCAAGGGCGTGACCTGCCACTACGGCACGATCGGCACGAACATCTATCCCGCCTGGATGGACCGCTACAAGCCGGTCGGAACCTCGACGATCCAGACCGTCTTCAAGCCGTGGTACACCTGGGCCTTCAACTCGAAGAAGCATGTGAACGCGACCAACCTCTACGGTTCGGTGCTCTTCTCCTATGACAATGCCATGCCGACCTCCACGCTCAAAGCCGGTGTCTACGTGGTCCGCACCAGCGGTTACTCCCGCTTCGCCGGCAAGCCGGTCGTGCGCGACGGTGCGAAGGGCGACATCCTGGCCATCTTCGGCATCTACTCCAAGTCGTGGACCTATCCCTACGGCGCCTACCAGCTGACGGTAAGCCGTTATCAAGATATCATGTTCGCCCAGAGCGACTACCTGACCGACGACGAGGTGCTGGCGAATACGCCCAACGGCTATCCCGGCAACGTGCCCGACGCTTCGCTGCCGAACGGTGGCTACGACGCTGCGCAGGACTCCTATTTCACGCCGAGCACGGCCGATGACGAGGAGTACGAGGAGTAATCCCGACCTTTTATAATGAATCCGGCTTGAATCATCAGATTCAAGCCGGATTTGTTTTGTCACCCCGAGCTTGTCGAGAGGGCTCCAGACGGTCGTATTAGCGTGAACTTTCAGCGAATCGTGATGGTGAATGTTCAGCGAGGTCGAGATGTCTCGACTTCGGGCTTCGCTCTTCGCTCGACATGACAGCAGAGCTATCACCCCGAACTTGTCGAGGGGTCCCGAAAGTGGATCAGCCGGAGCCCGTACGAACTGCACCGGCAAATCTTCTTCAAGGCCGGGACCTTTCGACTGCGCGTCAAAGACGCTCCGCTCAAGGTGACCGCAAAGCTGTCATCCCGAGCGAAACGAAGTGCAGTCGAGGGATCTCGAGGGTGCACGGCGCACACCGACCGGAAACCGTAAAACTGCCATCCCGGACAAAGTCGGCGTCTTACGCCGGCGCCGGGCAGTCCGCAGCCACCGCGGGCGAAGGACTGCAATGAATCTTGTCCTTCGCTGGCTGCGAACTGCAGAGACGTATTGTAAGGGTGAATGTTCCGGACAGTCCAGATGTTTCGACTACGGGGCGAAGCCCCTCCGCTCAACATGACAGCAAAGCTGTAGCGAAGCGGAACCGAGGGGTCCAGACGGCCGTATTAGCGTGAACTTTCAGCGAATCGTGATGGTGAATGTTCAGCGAGGTCGAGATGTCTCGACTTCGGGCTTCGCTCTTCGCTCGACATGACAGATATGGGATAATCGTGAATTGTGCATCGCTGCGCTATGCTTCGGCGACGAAGAAGAGGTCGAAGCACTCCTCCGTAACGGGGACGATGCGGTAGTCCTCCATGCGGATCGAGCGGGTCAGCCCGTCGTTCTGCGCCAGCAGGCGACGGCGGTTGAGTCGGTTCATCAGGTCGTAGGGGATTCGGAGCATCCAGCGCGGGAGCCGGTGCTGCAGGTCGAGCGGATCGAACCGCGTGATGCGGCGCACCCCTTCGCGGTTCTTCTCGTAGTAGGCCATCACCCGCTCGTCGCCGGCTACACCCAGCGCCTCCATCCGGCGGAATCGGCGGCCGAGCAGCTCCCGGAATTCGCGGGCGTCGTATTCGCGCACGTGCCAAGGATTGCGGGTCAGGGACATGGGCCGGTTGGGAGTCGAGACGATGAAGCGTCCGCCGGGACGCAGGACGCGCCGCACCTCGCGGACGAAGGCTTCGTCGTCGCGGATGTGCTCGATCACCTGAAACGAGACCACGCAGTCGAACGAGGCGTCGGGAAAGGGCAGGGGAGGGACGACCGCCTGCCGGAACTCCACGTTCGGCAGTTCGGGCAGTCCGGCCGGCCGGTGCTTGTCGAGCGTCACGTACCGCCCGGCTTTCGGAGCGATGACCTCCACGCCGTATCCCGTGCCCGTGCCGATCTCCAGCACATCGCCCGCTACGCGCTCCGCCGCTGCATGATAGGCCAGCAGCGAACGCTGGAAAACGAAGTTGTCCGAGGCGTCGCGCGAGACCCGTTCGGCCGTGATTACCTTTTTCATGCCTGCTTCAGCTTTACGCCGTTTTCGGTCGTCTCCACCTTGCCGCTCTTCATCAGCATGCCCAGCGAGCGCTTGAAAACCTTCTTGCTCATCCGTGTCATGCGTGCGATCTCCTCGGGAGACGAGGCGTCGTTCAGGGGCAGATAGCCGCCGTTCGCACGGATCAGCTCCTCCAGCGCGACGGCGCTGTGCTGCACCTCGGCGAAGCCCTGCTGTTGCAGGCTGACGTCGATGCGGTTCTCCTCGGTGATACGGCGCACGTAACCCTTCAGCCGGTCGCCCAGCGCCACGGGCCGGAACAGCTGGTTCTTGTAGAGCATGCCCCAGTGGCGGTTGTTGACGATGACCCGCCAGCCGATCTCGCTCTCCGAGGCGACCAGCAGGTCCACCTCCTCGCGGGGCTTCACGGTGATGTCGCCGTCGTTGAAGATGTAGGGCTTGAGTTTGTTCGTAGCCACGCAGCGGCCCGAGATGTTGTCCTCGTAGACATATACCAGCGTCTTGCGGCCGGCCACTACGCCGCCCTGCTGGTTGCGGTTGGGCAGGAACAGATCCTTGCCGAAGAGGCCCCACTCCAGAAAGGCTCCGTGCAGGGTCTTGTCCACCACCTTGAGGAATCCCGCTTCGCCCACCTTCAGCAGCGGCCGCTCGGTCGATGCCACCAGCCGGTCTTCCGAGTCGTGATAGACGAAGACCTCCTTTTCGTCTCCTACCTTGTCCTTGAGTGAAACGTAGCGGTTGGGCAGCAGCACCTCCTGCTGCTCCTCGTCGGCCAGAAAAAGTCCGTAGTCGGAAACTCTGTTGACCTTCAGGGTGTATGTTCGTCCTGCTCTGAGCATCTTTTTTTGCGTTTTCGTTAGAGTGACAAAGATACGAAAATTTTGCTGTTTCGGAATTTTTATTATCTTTGTGTAAGGAAAAACTGGTAATATAAACGGAAACTGCGATGAAAGTTGCGATTTGTCAATACGATATGAGTTGGGAGGATGCCGCCTCCAACCTTCGGACCGTGGAGCGTCTGGTCGAGCGGGCCGATGCCGATCTGGTCGTCCTGCCCGAAATGTTCTCCACCGGATTCAAGCTCCATGCTTCGGTCGTGGCCGAGCCGATGAGCGGACCTACTATAGCCGCCATGCGCGAGTGGTCCCGCCGCTATGGCAAGGCGATCGTGGGCAGCGTGGTGATCGTGGACGACGAGGGCCGTTTCCGCAACCGGCAGTTCTTCGTGAAGCCCTCGGGCGAGATGACCTGGTACGACAAGCGCCACCTTTTCCGTCCCGGCGGCGAGGGACGCGACTATACGGCCGGCACCGAGCGGGTGGTGGTCGAGTACGGCGGCGTGCGGTTTCTGCTGCAGGTGTGCTACGATCTGCGGTTCCCGGTCTGGAGCCGCAACCGGGGCGACTACGACGCCATCATCTACAGTGCGTCGTGGGCGGCCGACCGGCGCGAGGCGTGGCGCCTGCTGCTGCGGGCCCGGGCCGTCGAGAACCAGGCTTTCGTGCTGGGCGTGAACCGCGTGGGCGACGATCCGTCGGCCCACTACGCGGGCGACTCGGCAATCGTCGATTTCCGCGGCCGCACACTCTGCGAGGCGGGCGACGAGGAGGCCCTCCTGGTCTGCGAACTCGACTTGCAGGCCATGAACCGCTTCCGCGACGCCTTCCCGGCCTTGCAGGATGCGGACGATTTCGAGATAAGAATCTGACAAAGGAGCGAATATGGCATTGAGCTGGGAGATAATCGTACTGCTGATAGCGTCGGGCGTGCTGGTGGGCATCATCAACACGCTGGCCGGCGGCGGGTCCATTCTCACCATCTCGATCTTCACGGCCATGGGGCTGCCCATCACGACCGCCAACGGCACCAACCGGATCGCCGTCGTGCTGCAAAATCTGACGGCCTCGCTCACCTTCATCCGCAAGCGGATGCTCGACGTCAAGGCGGGGCTGCTGCTCTCGATCCCCACGGTGGTGGGCAACATCGTGGGCTCGATGCTCGCCGCGCGGATCGACGAGCGGATCTTCAAGATCTGCATGGGCGTGGTGCTGACGCTCATCCTGATCTACATGATCTTCGACCGGCACAACCGTATCTATCACGGCGGTCACGGGCTGAAACTCAAGCCCTGGCACTACGTCTGGTTCTTCCTGATCGGCTTCTACGGCGGCTACATCTACATCGGACTGGGCTACGTCGTGCTGGCCGTCACGGTTTGGACCATGCGGCTCGATATCATCACGGCCAACATCCTCAAAGGCTTCGTCATCTTCGTGTCGAGCCCCTTCGCCCTGCTGGTCTTCATGTGGAACGATCAGGTGGCCTATCTCTACGGACTGCTGCACGGTGCGGGCAACATCATCGGCGCCTTTCTGGCCTCGCACTACGCGATGGGGTGGGGCGTGAAGTTCGTCCGCATCTTCACCATCGTCGTGGTAGTCGTCTGCCTGGCCGATCTGGTCGGTTGGCTCTCGATGGCCGACGGCGTGAACTGGCTGCTCTCGAAGTTCTGACGGCTTGCATCTCCCGAAAAAAAACGCTATCTTTACCCGCCGGTTTCGGCCGGGCGGCCGAAACCGGCTCCTGATTTGCACGGAGTCCGTTTCGGGCCGCCCCGATGCTTTGCACGAAAGATGAAAAAGGAAGACAAGATAGAAATATTCGGTGCCCGCGTGCACAACCTGAAGAATGTCGACGTGACGATCCCGCGCAACCGGCTGGTCGTCGTCACCGGCCTGTCCGGCTCGGGCAAGTCGTCGCTGGCCTTCGATACGCTCTATGCCGAGGGACAGCGCCGCTACATGGAGACCCTCTCGACCTATGCGCGTCAGTTCGTGGGCACGATGGAGCGGCCCGACGTGGACAAGATCACGGGACTGAGCCCCGTGGTGGCCATCGAGCAGAAAACCACCAACAAGAATCCCCGCTCTACCGTCGGCACGGTCACGGAGATCAACGACTTTCTGCGTCTGCTCTATGCCCGGGCTTCGCGGGCCTATTCGCCCCAGACCGGCGAGGAGATGGTCCACTATACCGACGAGCGGATCGTCGAGCTGATTCTGGAGGGGTTCGCCGGACGCAAGATCGCCCTGATGGCACCCATCGTGCAGGGCCGCAAGGGCCACTACCGCGAGCTGTTCGACAGTCTGGTGAAGAAGGGCTACCTCTATGCCCGCATCGACGGCGAGATCCGCGAGTTCTCGGCCGGCATGCGGCTCGACCGCTACAAGATCCATACGATCGACCTGGTGATCGACCGCCTGGTGGTGGGCGAGGAGGTGCGCGACCGCCTGACGACCTCGCTCAAGGAGGCCATGCGGCAGGGAAAGGGCACCATGTCAGTCTACGATTACGGCACAGAGGGGATGCGCTTCTATTCGCGCCACCTGATGTGCCCCACCACCGGGGTCGCCTTCGAGGATCCCGCGCCCCACACCTTCTCCTTCAACTCGCCGAAGGGGGCCTGCCCCCACTGCAACGGACTGGGCGAGGAGGCGGTGTTCGATATGGAGAAGCTGATTCCCGACCCGCGCCTTTCGCTGGCCGAGGGGGCCGTCGAGCCGCTGGGCAAGCGGCGGGCCAACCTGCTCTTCGCCATGCTGGAGATGCTGGGCCGGCGCTACGACTTCACGCTGGACGATCCCGTCGAGACACTCTCCGAGACGGCTCTGAACGCCGTTCTCTACGGCGACTCGGAGCCCGTCACGGTCGACTTCTCGGCCTTCAACTATACCGGTTCGGGCAACCAGCTCGTGTCGTGGGAAGGGGTGGCCGAGTATATCTCCCGTGTCGACGACGAGGATTCGAAGCGGGGTCAGAAGTGGCGCGGCCAGTTTCTGGTCTACCGCCCGTGCAGCGTATGCGGCGGCAGCCGGCTGAAAAAGGAGGCTCTGCAATTCCGCGTGGCGGGCAGGAACATCGCCGAGGTGTCGGCGATGTCGATCACCGACCTTTCGGAGTGGGTGGCCCGCGTCGGGGAGCAGCTTTCGGACAAGGAGCGCCGCATCGCCCGCGAGATTCTGAAGGAGATCGGCGAGCGCCTGCGCTTTCTGGTCGCCGTGGGGCTGGGCTATCTCTCTCTGAACCGTTCGTCGCGTTCGCTTTCGGGCGGCGAGAGCCAGCGGATCCGGCTGGCTACGCAGATCGGCTCGAAGCTGGTGAATGTCCTCTACATCCTCGACGAACCCTCGATCGGACTGCACCAGCGCGACAACCTGAAGCTGATCGACAGCCTGCGCGAGCTGCGCGATGCCGGCAACTCGGTCATCGTGGTCGAGCACGACGAGGACATGATGCGGGCGGCCGACTTCATCGTCGACGTGGGGCCGAAGGCCGGCCGCCGGGGCGGCGAGATCGTGGCGGCGGGCACCTTCGACGATATCCTGAAGTCGGGCTCCATCACGGCCGACTACCTCACTGGCCGGCGGCGGATCGAGATTCCGGCCGGCCGTCGTCCGGGCAACGGACAGTCGATCCGGATCTTCGGGGCGCGCGGCAACAACCTGAAAGGGGTGGATGTCGAGTTCCCGCTGGGCAAGTTCATCTGCGTGACGGGCGTGAGCGGTTCGGGCAAGTCGACTCTCGTGAACGAGACGCTGCGGCCGGCCCTGAGCCGCCTGCTCTATCGTTCGCTCGACCAGCCGCTGCCCTACGATCGGATCGAGGGGCTTGAGCATGTCGACAAGTTGGTGGTGGTCGACCAGTCGCCCATCGGACGCACGCCGCGCAGCAATCCGGCCACCTATTCGAACGTCTTCACCGATATCCGCAAGCTCTTCGAGCAGACCCCCGATGCCCAGATCCGGGGATTCAAGGCGGGCCGCTTCTCCTTCAACGTGAAGGGAGGCCGCTGCGAGGAGTGCCGGGGCGCGGGCGTGCAGACCATCGAGATGAACTTTCTGCCCGACGTCTACGTGCGCTGCAAGGCCTGCGGCGGCCATCGCTACAACCGCGAGACGCTGGAGGTGAAGTACAAGGGCCGCAATATCGACGACGTGCTGAACATGACCGTGAACATGGCTGTGGAGTTCTTCGAGAATATCCCCGCCATCCACCAGAAGCTGAAAGCCATACAGGAGGTGGGGCTGGGCTACCTGACTCTGGGACAGCCCTGCACGACCCTTTCGGGCGGCGAGAGCCAGCGGATCAAGCTCTCGTCCGAACTCTCGAAGCGCGATACGGGCCGCACGCTCTACATCCTCGACGAGCCCACGACGGGTCTCCATTTCGAGGATGTCCGCCAGCTGCTCGAGGTGCTCGACAAACTGGTCGACCGCGGGAATACGGTGATCGTGATCGAGCACAATCTGGACGTGGTGAAGGTGGCCGACCACCTAATCGACGTCGGCCCCGAAGGGGGTGCGGGCGGCGGCCGGATCGTGGCCGCGGGCACTCCGCACGACGTGTCCCTATGCCCTGAAAGCTATACAGGGCAGTTCCTCGCCAAGATGGGGGTATGACAGAGGCGGTCCGATATTTTCGGACCGCTTTTATCTTGAAAAGTGCGCGATCCCGTATTGCGTATCGATCGGGAACCGCGCATTTCTGTTGCGTATTTCCCACTATTTGTCTGCCGTTTTCAGGAACAAAATTCCCTGTTTTTTCAAAATTTATCGGGTTTGGCTTGGTTTTGACTGTCCTCCCGATGAATGCAACTGACATCGCAAATTGAAAGGGATATGATGAATCGAGAAAAAATTGTTGTCGTCGGCAGCAGCAATACGGATATGACCGTGAAGTCGAAGAGCCTGCCGAAGCCCGGCGAGACGGTGCTGGGCGGCGACTTTTATATGCAGCAGGGGGGCAAGGGTGCCAATCAGGCCGTGGCGGTGGCCCGTCTCGGCGGTCGGGCCGTTTTCGTCGGCAAGGTGGGCGAGGATGCTTTCGGCGAGGCGTCGGTCGCGGCTTACCGGGCGGACGGCATCGACACCCGCCATGTGACCGCTACCCGTCGGGCCCCCTCCGGGGTGGCGTTGATTATGGTGGACCAGGGGGCGGAGAACTGCATCTCCGTAGCACCGGGTGCCAATGCCTGCCTTGCGCCCGAGGATATTCTCGCGGCCCGGGCCGAATTCGAGCAGGCCGCTATCGTGCTGCTCCAGATGGAGATTCCCATGCCGGCTCTCGTGCAGGCCGTGGAGTTGGGCCACGCCTCCGGAGCCCGGGTCATCCTGAATCCGGCGCCGGCACAGTTTGTGCCGGACAGCGTGCTGTCCCGTTTGTACATGATAACCCCGAACCGGGCTGAGGCCGAAAAGCTGACAGGCATCAAGGTGACCGATATGGAGAGTGCCGGCCGTGCGGCGCGCATGCTGGCCGACAAGGGGATCGGGCGCGTGGTCATTACGCTGGGCGGAAAGGGGGTCTTCATCCGCGATGCGGAGGAGGAGTATTGCATTCCGGCCGAGCGGGTCGAGGCGGTCGATACGACGGCCGCGGGCGACACCTTCAACGGAGCGCTCTGCGTGGCGCTGTCCGAGGGGCGGACGCTGTTCGACGCCGTGCGTTTCGCCAGCCGCGCGGCCGCCATCGCCGTAACCCGTATGGGGGCGCAGACCTCCATCCCGTACCGGAGAGAGTTGAAAGTAGAATCCGTATAAAACCTTAAAACCATGTTCATTGTAAACAATTACGCTTTGGCGGTCCTTTTCTGTTTCGTGACGATGTTCTGCTGGGGCTCGTGGGGAAACACGCAGAAGCTCGCGTCCCGGAGTTGGCGCTACGAGCTTTTCTACTGGGACTATGTGATCGGTATGGTGCTCTTCAGCCTGCTGATCGGATTCACGCTCGGCAGCTTCGGCGAGCAGGGGCGCAGTTTCGCGACCGATCTGGCGCAGGCCGACCCGAAGCATATCGGCAGCGTGCTGTTGGGCGGCGCGGTGTTCAATGCCGCCAATATCCTGCTCTCCGCATCGGTGTCGCTGGCCGGTCTGGCCGTGGCTTTCCCGCTCGGCGTGGGGCTGGCCCTCGTGCTGGGCGTGATCGTCAACTACCTCGGTGCGCCGAAGGGGGACCCGGTCGTGCTGTTCGCCGGTGTCGCGCTGATCGTCGTCGCCATCATACTCAACGGAGCGGCTTCGGCCGGACAGACGCGCGGCACGCAGCGTAGCAACCGCAAGGGGATCGTGCTGGCGGCGGTCGCCGGCGTCATCATGGCTTTCTTCTATCGGTTCGTCGCCGCCGCGATGGATCTGGACAACTTCGCGAACCCCACGCCCGGCATGCTGACGCCCTATTCGGCGCTGTTCATCTTCTCCATCGGCGTATTGCTGAGCAATTTCGTCTTCAACAGCTGGGTGATGCGCCACCCCTTCGAGGGTGAACCGGTGACCTACAAGGCCTATTTCAGCGGTTCGTCGAGCACCCATCTGGTCGGTATGCTCGGCGGCTCCGTCTGGGCGCTGGGCACTGCGTTCAGCTATATCGCGGCCGGCAAGGCCGGAGCGGCCATCTCCTACGCACTGGGGCAGGGGGCCCCGATGATCGCCGCCGTCTGGGGCGTCTTCATCTGGCGGGAGTTCCGGGGTGCGAAGAGGCCGGTGGGCGTTCTGCTGACCCTGATGTTCCTCTTCTATATCGGTGGCCTAGGACTGATTATCCTCTCCGGAGCGAACTGACGCTTGTCCGGATCCGGGCTCCGAGATTCGCCCGTCCCCGATCCTGCGAAGGGTCGGGGACGGGCGTTTTTGCGGCACCGTATTTGCTTAAGCCGTAGGGAAATCAAACTTTCAATGCTATGAAAAAGTATCTGCTTATTCTGACGGCCCTGCTGGCCGGATTGATGTGTTATGCCGTCATGGGCGGCAGAAGCCCGAAGAAGGACCCGACCCCCAAGGAGGAGCGCCGCGAGCAGCGCGAACAGCGCCGGGCCGAGCGGTTGCAGAAGTACGAGAAGTTCATGGATTCGCTCGTGCTGTCGCGCAACTTCCAGTTCAACCCCCAGACCATGCAGCAGCAGCCTGCGGGTGCGATGCGGATCATCAACAATCCCCACTTCTCGGTCGGCGTTTGGGACGATACGATCGATATCTGCCTGCCCTATATCAAGGGATACGTGCCGCCGTATTACATCACGGTGCTGAACTATACCGTGCCGGGCGTGTCGAACTACGTGGCCGAGCAGACCCCCGAGGGTTGGACGGTGAGCTTCTCCACCTCGCTCTTCTCGGCCTCGAACTACACCTTCACCTTCGAGATCTCGTCGAAGATGGGCGGCGCGACCCTCACGATCACCAACCCCTGGTACAACGCTGTGCAGTATAACGGCACCATCACGCAGCTCTACTGATGATACGCATCGTTCCGTTCCTGCTGCTGGCCGCTCTCGCCGGGCCGGTGGCCGCCCAGGAGAATCTGGCCGCTGCGGCCCCGCAGTTCACCGTGACGGCCGACAATCCGGTGCCTGCGACGACCGTGGTCCCCGTGCAGCGGCCCGCCGTTCAGGTCGGCGAGCGCACCGTGATCGACGACCGGTCGACCCGCGGCATGACCCGCGAGGAGCGGCGCGCGCTCAAGGCCCGCCGCTTCGCCGAGCGGATCGACTCGCTGGTGCAGTCGCGCGACTTCATCTTCTGGCCGAACAGCATGCAGCAGGTTCCCGGCGGCACGATCCATCTGATCTATAACGAGTCGTACTATTTCGGCCTGTTCGTCGACCATGTGGAGGTGCACCTGCCGACCGAGAGGGGCGTGACCCCCTTCGTCGAGGCGCTCAACTTCGACTCCATGCGTTTGAAGGAGTACGCCGCGTCGGCCATCCACGGCGGCTGGAACATCCGGTTCCGCATAGCCGACGGCGATGCCTGCTATATCGTCGATTTCGTCGTCTCCACCCTGACGGGCGAGACGATCCTCAGCTTGCTGACGCCCACGACCTCCATGCGCTACGTGGGCTCCATCGACAGCCGCGAGCGCCGGTTCCGGCCAGTGAAATAGTTTCGTTCCCGTATGCGAAGACGCCCCGGCCGAAAGGCCGGGGCGTCGTGTAATGAGGCGTCGTGTTCCGTTACATGCGGGTATAATATACTTCGCCGTCGAGAACCAGCGTATCTCCCGAGACGACGACGGGGATGGCATCGCTGTCGCCGTCGCTGTACACCAGAATCAGCACGCTTCCGTCGTAGGAGTAGGTTCCGCTGTCGGTATCGCTGTATTCAGGCTCTTCCAGGTCCTGATACTGCTCGATCCATGTTCCCTCGGCGGTGAAGGTGATGATGTCGATCCCGTAGGTATCCTGCCGGATCCAGGAGCCCACGATCGAGGCGGCAGCCTCGTCGTCATCGTCGCTGCAGGCGGTGAAGCCTGCGGAGGCTATGGCCGCGGCGAACATCAGTAAAAACAGCTTGAGTTTCTTCATAAGATACTTTTTTTAAGGGTTGATTTCCGATGGACAAAGGTAGCGCTCAGCCGGACGGAACGGTGCGGCGGGGTGTGGGGGATAATTTACGGAAGTGTCGAATTTTCCTGACGGCCGGTCGTCTCGGCCGTATAATAGCGGAAGAAGTCGTGCCGCAGGACGATGGAGATGCGTAGGAGCATTTCGGTGTCGATGCTCCGGCGCTTGAAGATGTCGTACACGTTGGTCCGTTCGCAGGGGAGGCTTCTTGCGAACCACGCTACGGAGCGCTCCTGGCGGCGGAGCTCCGCTTCGATCAGTTTTCCGATATGTATCATCGTTTCGGGTCGTGGAAATAAAGGGGCGCGGACGAATTCCTTCGATCCGCAGCTGAGGTATTGGACGACCCACAAGTAGGACGGAAGAAATGCCCGCGCCAGAAACGACGCGAGCATCAACCTTAATTCCAAACTTGTCGTGAAAGTGTCCAATTTTCAGCCGCAAGAAGAAAAGCCGATGCCTTTTTCAATATGTCATGAACCGGTCATAGGTTCTTATTCAGTCGTTGTATCTCTCTTTGTCCGAATCGTTTATAGGTGATAAATCAGTGCTATGGCGTGTGCCGATACGCCCTCTTCGCGTCCCTCGAATCCCAGTCGTTCGGTCGTGGTGGCCTTGACCGAAACGCACTCCGGAGCGATGCCCATCGCCTCGGCCATCGCTGCGCGCATGGCGTCGATATGGGGCCGTAGCTTGGGGCGCTGCATGGCTATCGTGCAGTCTACGTTGCCGACGGCATAGCCTTCGGCGGCGAGCCGGTCCGTTACCCGGCGCAGCAGAATCTTCGAATCGATGCCTTTGAATTCGTCCGAGGTGTCGGGAAAGAGCTTGCCGATGTCGCCCAGTGCGGCGGCCCCCAGCAGGGCGTCGCACACGGCGTGTATAGCGACGTCGCCATCCGAATGGGCTACGCAGCCTTTCGTGTGGTCGACCCTTACGCCGCCCAGCCACAGGGGCAGCCCCTCGGCCAGCGCGTGGACGTCGAAACCGTGTCCGATTCTGAATTTTGCTTCCATATTCGGCAAATATACGACAAAAAATGAATATATTTGTGCAATTATTGAAAATAGACTTCATAAAAACATCTGCTATGTCTGAAATCGCCAATTTGGAACCGAAGCTCGTCTGGGAGCAGTTCGACGCCATTACGCGCGTCCCCCGTCCGTCGAAGAAGGAGGAGAAGATCCGGGAGTATCTGGTAGCCTTCGCCCGCGAACACGGCATCGAGTGCCGTACCGACAAGATCGGCAACGTCGTTATGCGCAAGCCCGCCACGCCCGGCTACGAGGAGCATCCGACCGTGATTCTCCAGTCGCACATGGATATGGTCTGCGAGAAGAATTCCGACGTGGAGTTCGACTTCGAGCACGATGCCATCCGCACCCGTATCGACGGCGGATGGGTGAAGGCCGAGGGTACGACGCTGGGTGCCGACTGCGGCATCGGCATGGCGGCGGCGCTGGCGGCCCTGCTCGATGAAACGATCGCCCATCCGGCCCTCGAGGCGCTTTTCACGGTCGACGAGGAGACGGGGCTGACCGGAGCCTTCGAACTGGGCGAGGGGATGCTTACCGGCAAATACCTCATCAACCTCGACTCCGAGGACGAGGGCGAGCTTTTCATCGGCTGCGCGGGCGGCATCGACACCATCGCCACGTTCCACTATACGAACGAACCCGCCCCGAAGAATTTCGTCTTCTTCCGGGTGGATGTCTCCGATCTGCAGGGCGGCCACTCGGGCGACGATATCGATAAGGGGCGCGTCAACTCCAACAAGACCGTGGCCCGCCTGTTGTGGGACGGCATGCAGAGCTTCGGCCTGCGCCTGAGCTACTTTTCGGGCGGCAACCTGCGCAATGCCATCCCGCGCGAGGCTTATGCTATTTTCGGCGTGCCCAAGCAGTTCGAGAACGATTTCCGCCAGCGCTACCGTCTCTTCGCGGCCGATCTGGAGAATGAGTTCAAGCTCCGCGAGCCCAATTTCCGCATGACGCTCAACGAGATGCCCCAGGTGGATACGGTGATCGACAGCAGGACGCAGTTCGGGCTGATCTATTCGCTGGTGGGGGTGCCCAACGGCGTGGTGGCGATGTCGTTCGCCGTGCCGGGGCTGGTCGAGACCTCCACGAACCTCGCTTCGGTCAAGTTCGAGGGGGAGAACGACATCGTGGTAACCTCGTCGCAGCGCTCGTCGGTGGAGAGCGCGAAGACCTACGTGATGCAGATGGTCGAGTCGGTCTTCTCGCTGGCCGGTGCCGACGTCGCCCACTCGGACGGTTATCCGGGATGGTCGCCCGATCCCGATTCGCACCTGCTGGCCGTGACGGCCGGGAGCTACCGCGATCTGTTCCACACCGAGCCGAAGGTGCGGGCCATCCACGCCGGTCTGGAGTGCGGTCTCTTCCTGGAGAAGTATCCCGAGCTGGACATGGTATCCTTCGGTCCCACCCTGCGCGGCGTGCACTCGCCCGACGAGCGACTCGAAATCGCCACCGTTCCCAAGTTCTGGGATCTGTTGGTCGAGGTGCTGAAGCGGCTGTAAACGGATTTCCTGGTAAAAGAAGAGCAATCCTCTGCGGATTGCTCTTCTTTCGTTTTTATCGCATCGGGACGACCGGCGAAAGACGCCGGCTTTGTCCGGGATGACAGCTCTGCTGTCATGTTGAGCGAAGGGGCGCAAGCCCCGCAGTCGAAACATCCCGACTCGGCGGAACATGCACCCTTACAATACGTCTCTGCAGTTCGCACCCGGCGAAAGACACCGGCTTTGTCCGGGATGACACCCGTTACAGCTCGATGGGCTCGTAGGGCAGCCCCCAGGCGTCGGCGACACTCTTGTAGACCACTTTGCCCTCCACGATGTTGAGGCCCAGCGCCAGCTCGTCGTTTTCGCGGCAGGCGCGGCGCCACCCCTTGTCGGCCAACTGGAGGGCATAGGGGAGCGTGGCATTCGTAAGGGCGAGGGTCGAGGTGTAGGGTACGGCGCCCGGAATGTTGGCTACGGCGTAGTGCAGAATGCCGTCCACGTAGTATACCGGGTCTTCGTGGGTGGTGGGGCGCGAGGTCTCGAAACATCCGCCCTGGTCGATGGCGACGTCCACCATCACCGTTCCGGGCTCCATCAGCTTGAGCATGTCGCGCGTCACGAGCTTCGGCGCCTTCGCTCCGGGGATCAGCACCGACCCGATCACCAGGTCGGCCGTCTTGAGCTCCTCGCGGATGTTGTATTCCGACGACATGAGGGTCTTCACGTTCTTGGGCATCACGTCGGCCAGGTAGGTCAGACGCTGGAGCGAGACGTCGCAGATCGTCACGTCGGCACCCGTTCCGGCCGCCGTGCGGGCCGCGGCGGTTCCCACCACGCCGGCGCCGATCACGAATACCTTGGCGGGCTTCACACCCGGCACGCCGCCCAGCAGCTTGCCCTTGCCGCCGCGCGGCTTCTCGAGGAAATAACGCCCCTCCTGGGTGGACATGCGGCCGGCGACCTCCGACATGGGGATCAGCAGCGGCAGGGAGCGGTCCTTGCGCTCGACGGTTTCGTAGGCGCAGCACACGGCGCCGCTCTCGATCATGGCCCGCGTGAGGGGCTCCGAGCTGGCGAAATGGAAATAGGTGAATACCAGCTGTCCCTTGCGGACGAGCTTGTACTCCGGGGCGATGGGCTCCTTCACCTTGATAATCATCTCGGCCGCGGCATAGACCGCCTCGATGTCGGGCAGGATGCGGGCGCCGACCGCTTCGTAGGCATCGTCGGGGAATCCGCTGTTTACGCCGGCCGTCGTCTGGACGAAGACCGTGTGTCCGCGCTTGACGAACTCCTGCGCGCCGGCCGGAGTGAGGGCCACGCGATTCTCGTTGTTCTTGATCTCTTTGGGAATGCCGATAATCATAGCGTTGAAGTTTTAGGTGGTTTTCGGTGATTAAGTTACGATTTTCGGAGCGGATGTCCAAAAATTTTTCCGTTTTTTCAGAATGCGGCGGACACTGTGCAGAAAATCGACCCGGGATAAGCATAGGTGCGCCGGTTTTCCAGCGGCAGGAAGGTGTATGTGCCGCCTGCCCGCAGCCGCCGGAGCCGGTACGATTCGCGGGCGTCGTAGAGGGCGATGCCGTCGTTCGTGAGGTTGCGGAGGGTGACGGAGGCCGTGAGCCGCGAGCTTCCGATCCGGAAACTTTTCCAGACCGAGAGGTCGAGCCGGAATACCTCGTCGAGCCGCTCCTGCTCGTTCAGAAGGCGGAACAGCTCCTCCGAGTCGGCGATCTGTCCCGTGATGCGGGCCGTGCGACGCATGTAGTCGGGATGGGCGTAACGCCTCCCCATCCAGATCGCCTCCATGCGCAGGCCCCAGCCGCGGGCGTAGTATTTCGCACCGATCAGCGCGGAGCCGCCGGGCGAGGCTCCCGGACGGCAGTCGCCCATGCGGCTCTCCGATTCGAAGCAGAGCAGCGTATTGTCTGCGTCGGCGTAGAGGGTCACCAGCGGATTCTCGGCATAGCGGCTTCGCCGGACGGCGGCCGCGGCATAGAGCGTCCAGCGCCGCCCGGGGTAGCAGCGGAATGCCGCCTCGGCTCCGTAACGGAGGGTGGAGATGCGGCTGACCGTGCGGTCGCAGTATACGGCGGCCAGGTCGTCGTAACAGCGGACCGTCTCGATGCCGTCGCCCCGCAGGTCAACGAAGCCGTTCAGCTCCAGCGAGTATTTTGCGCCTTCTCGGCGAAACCGAAGCTCGGCCGTGCGGATGCGCTCCGCTGCGGGTGCGTCGACCGTGCGGTTGTTGTACTCGGGTTGCAGAAAGAGGTCGTCCGTATCGGGTGCCCGGTTCTCCGCACGAAGGTCGAGTTCCAGATAGGTGCGCGGGTCCAAGGCGAAGCCGGCCGCGAGATGCAGATCGTAGGGCGAGAGGGCGATGCGGCGCGAAGCTCCGTATGAGCCGTCGCCCGGGTAGAGCTCCTTTTCGAAGTGGCCGCACCGGCGTATGCCGACACGCTCCGCGCGCAGGTCGGCTTTCAGCACGAATGGTCCGGCGTGGTAGTCGGCTTGAATGCCGGCGGCCAGCGAGCGCTCTTCGAACGTGTAGTCGTAGCCGAACCGCCCTCCCTCGGCAACCCGGCGGTCGGGATGGCGCAGGTCGTTTTGCAGCCGGTTCGACCAGGCGTCGTCGTCTGCGAGGTAGTAGTCCCGATCCAGAAGCCACGAGGCGCCCAACAGATCGGCCGCCTCCTTATAGCGCCGGCGGTCGCGGAACCGGCCGTCGACTCCGTAACGGAGGAGCAGCCGTTCGCCGATCCGGCTCTCGAACCGGATGCCTCCTTTCCAGTCGCTGAGCCGCTCCACCCGCTCCTGCTCGACGTATACGGCACCGCCCTCCGTCAGGCCGTTCTGGCGCACCAGCTCGTCCCAGTCGATCTGGGTGTAACGGCTGTCGCCGCTGCGCCAGCGCCCGGCCACGAATTGCGCCGTCGCGGGGTCGTCGAAATAACTCGGCAGAGAGCGGTAGTTGTCGGGCTGCGGCGTGCGGGCGTCGAACCACCCGAGCGAACTCCGGCGCTGAACGCCCGTCTCTCCGGCCAGCACGATGCGCATCCGGGTGGAGCCGCCCAGCGGCATGTCGAATCCGACGGCCGCGAGCGGCGTGACCCCGCGCCGCCGGTTCGCGCTCCGTACCCGTCCGTCGCAGAATCCCCACGAGGGGTTGTAGAGCCGGTCTCCGGTCAGGAGGAACGCCTCCTCGGTCGACGATCCCCGCAGGGCCCGCTCCTCGGGAGAGGCCGCAGCCAGCAGCGAGAGCCGGCACCCGTCGCGCCAGTTCTTTTCCATCCGGACGACGGCTTGCAGGGCGTGGGTGCAGACTCCTTCCACGTGCAGGTCTCGGCCGGTCCGACCTGCGAGGACGACCTCCGTCCGCCAGCCGCGGCCCAGCGGCTGCCGCATGGAGAACCGGGCCCCGACGCGGTAGTTGCGGTCGGTCAGGTGGGCGGAGAGCCGGCAGAGGGCCGGCGCCGGGTCGGTGAAGAGGCTCCGGGAGTCGGCTGCTCCGGTCAGTCCCGACCGTTCGATCAGCCGGAATCCGGTGCGGCCGACGGGCAGCCCCTCCAGGTAGAAGCGCTGCCGGTGATAGGTCTCGCCGCGCCGGTCCGCGGCGGCGAATCCGAAGGCGTAGCGGGTCAGGTCGCCGTAGAGGTCGCGCTCCGTGGTGACGGCACGGTAGAAGAGCGACGAGTCGGTTTCGACCATCGGACGGTAGGGCTCCTCCTCCCGTTCGTAGGGGTAGTAGCGTTCCGGATCGTGCTGGGCCCGTGCGACCGTCGTGCTGACGATTGCACAGAGTGCGAGGACATATTTCCAGGCTGCTGCCATCCGAAAAAGTTATGTTCGTAACAAATTTAGCCTTTTTTCCGGAGGATGGCAACATTTCATCCCGGATTTCGATGCCTTACAGTTGTGACAGAATACGCGGGATAAAGGATTTTGATAAGAAATTATTGATTTTCGATATTTTTTTTTTGTTATTCGGATTTTATCCGTTATCTTTGCTTCCGGAACAGAAAATTTAAGGAGAGATGAAACGTTTCATGGTACTGATTTTCGCGCTGTCGACGCTGTGTGCGGTGTCGGCGCAGAACCGTTTTGCGGTTCGCGGACGGGCGGTCGATGCCGCTTCGCGCGAGCCGGTGGGTTATGCTACGGCGGTGCTTCGCCGCGACTCGACCGTGGTCTCGGCCCTGGCGGCCGATGCCGGGGGCGCATTCGAGCTGACTTGTCCCGGGAAGGGCCGTTACCGGCTGGAGGTGACGATGGTGGGGTATAATCCGGCGGTGTCGGAGGTCGAGGTCGCCGGACCGGCGACCGAGCTGGGCGACGTGGAGTTGAAGCAGGGGGTGGAGATCGCCGACGTCGTGGTCTCGGTGCAGAAGCCGCTGGTGGTGAACGATGCCGAGAAGCTGACCTACTCGGTCGAGGACGACCCGCAGGCCTCGACGTCGACCCTCGACGAGATCATTCGCAAGGTGCCCCAGCTCTCGCTGGACGCCGAGGGCAACGTGCTGCTCAACGGGCAGTCGAACTACAAGATCCTGATGAACGGACGTCCCTCCGCCTCGCTGAACAACAATTTCAAGGAGGCGATCAAGGGCATTCCGGCCTCCTCGATCCGGAAGATCGAGGTCATCACCCACCCGTCGACCAAGTACGAGGCCGAGGGCGTGGGCGGCATCATCAACCTGATTACCGACCGCAGCAAGCAGTTCACCGGCTATAACGGCAACGTCTCGGCCGGCGCGGCGGTCATGGGCATGCCCGCCTACTTCGGCAATGCCAGCACCACGGTGCAGACCGGCAAGCTGGCCGCCAGCGTCATGGGTTACTACTCCCGCTACCGCACGAACTCCCGCACCACGTCGGTCCAGGAGTCGTGGCGCGAGAATGTCGGAGCGGAGAACCGCTACCAGCTCGGCTCGTCCGAGATCGGGTTCGACGGCCAGCACTACGGGGTCAACCTCGATCTGAGCTATACGATCGACACCCTCAATTTCATCACGCTCAACGGCTCCTTCTGGGGCGGCAACAACGACAGCCGCTCCGCTTCCCTTACCGACATCTACGATCCGCAGATGCAGCCGGCGGGCGGATTCGGCGACATCGGCGACACCGGCTGGAGCTATTCGGGCGGTACGGTCGGCCTGAACTACGAGCACACGTTCCGCCGCACGGGCCACACGCTTACCGTGTCGGACGAGGTGGATATCGACCCCGAGCACGACGACACCCGGACCACGGTCACCGATCTTCAGGGGCTGCCCCTCTCGCTCAGCGACCGCCGCTCCCGCACCCACTCCTACGGCAACACGGTGCAGATCGACTACGCCAATCCGCTTAACGAGCACCACAACATCGAGGCGGGTCTGAAGCACATCTACCGTTACAGCGACGCCCGGGCCGATCTCGCGACGCTCCTGCCCGACGGCACGGCGGCCGACGATCCGCAGCGGGACGATATGATCTACCGCCAGCACATCTTGGGCATCTATGCCGGCTACGGATTCACCTTCTCGAAGTGGTCGGGACGCCTCGGCACCCGCATGGAGAGCACCTGGAACGACGCCGATGTCGAGGAGCCCGGACACGAGCCCTATGCCATCCGCAAGAACCTGTTCAACGTGGTTCCCTACCTCTCCCTTTCGTTCCGGCCGACCGAGGGGCACTCCCTCTCGATGAGCTACACCGAGCGTTTGCAGCGTCCCGGCATCTCGATGCTCTCGCCTGCGGTCGACGACACGCAGCCTACCCGGCTCTCCTACGGAAATCCCGACCTCGAAGCGGCCGTGTTCCACTCGCTGAATCTCCAGTACGGCTACTTCTCGCCCAAGTGGAGCGCCATGTTCGGCCTGACGGGGCTGATCTCGAACAACAGCATGACCGAGTACACCTTCACCGATCCTGCGACCGGCATCGCCCACTCGACCTACAGCAACGACCTCCACACCCGCTCCTGCGGCTTCAACGGCTCCTTCTCGGTCCGTCCTTCGCAGATGCTCAACCTGTCGATCAGCTACAACGGCCAGTACGCCGTCTACGACTTCGCCCCGATGGATATCCATACCGGCCGTTTCGGATTCAGCGGCAACATTAACGTGGACTGCGCCCTCTGGAAAGAGGCGCGACTCATGCTGGGCGGCTATTACAATACGGGCGACGTCTCGCTCGGCTCCTACAACAAGGGCTATTACTATTATTATGCGGGTCTCAAGCAGTCGCTCTTCAAGAAGCGGCTCGACCTCTCCGTTTCGGTCTCCAATCCTTTCGAAAAGGAGACGACTTTCCGGCAGGAGTACGTCACGCCGACCTATGTCGCCCGCTCCCTCTACCGGAACCGTTCCTCCCGCCGGATGATGGTCAACCTCAGCTGGCGCTTCGGCAAGCAGAACGTCACGGTGAAACGGGCCTCGCGCACGATCTCGAACGACGACATGCAGTCCGGCAACAAGGGCGGCGGCTCGGGCATGACGGGCATGGGGCAATAATCCTGATGATCCGGCCTTGTCCCCTCGGAGGGCGAAGCCCGCAGTCGAAAGGTCCCGACCTTGCGGCACATCCGCCGTTGCGGTTTGCAAGGGTTCACGCTGATACGACCGTCGAGACCCCTCGACAAGCTCGGGGTGACAGAGCAAGGCACGTGCACAATTATGCCGTGTCTGTCATGTCGAGCGGAGGGCCGCAAGGCCCGAAGTCGAGACATCTCGACACTACTGAACATTCACCCTTGCGATTCACAATCCCGTGGCGACCGAATAAAAAAGAGCAACCGATTCCACGGTTGCTCTTCCTGTTTCCTGATATACGTTATTCCGCTGCCGTCGCGCGGCTCCAGGCCGTGGCGGCGTAGGCGGTGGGGAATTTGGTGCTCGGGGCGCTGGTCGTGACCCCCGAGTAGGTGTGAATTTCGTTCATGCGGCCGTTGTAGCCCGAGTAGAACGAGGGGGTGTGGAGCCGGTGGCTCTCGGGAAAGGTGCGGTCGAACTGGGTGCGGAATGCCCCGGCGAGGGCTTCATCCGCACAGACCGTCTCGACGTACTGTCCCAGGTCGAAGAAGAGGGGTCGGTTGAGCCCTTCGTAGATCTGCAGGCCCGAGAAGTCGGCCTCGGGACGCAGACGGCCGTTCGCCTCCTTCATTCGCCGGGCCAGCTCGTCGAGCTCGGAACAGACCGTAAGGGCGATGCAGCCCGAGCGGCGGGTCTCGGTCGTGGTCGAATAGTATTCGTGGAAGTGGCGGCAGAAGGCCTCCAGATCGTAGCTGCGGCCCTCGTCGACGAAGAGGTCGGCCATCATGGTGGCGTAGGGCATGCCGCGGCCCATGATCTCGCAGGGCGAACCCACGATGTAGCGGGCGGCGTGGCGCAGTTCGTAGAGGGTTTCGATGTTCGACATGAAGCAGGCGTCGAAGACCGCGTATTCCCAGCCGATGGTGGCCTCGGCGAAGGCTGCGGACCAGGTTTCGATATCGGCCGTGGCATAGTCGTTCTCGCCGAACCAGCGGGTGGCGTCGGCTCCGGGGAGACGTCCCAGCCAGTCCGCGGCGCCATGCCGGCGGGCGCCGAGCGACCACTCCTGCTCGGAATCGTCCTCGCTCAGGTTCAGATTCTTGTACTCGGCCGGCACCCAGCCGCCGCCGTGCGAACCCATCACCAGACCGTAGCGGCTGGCCGGGGCGAGTTCGCGCATGTCGCAGAACACCCGTACGATATCCTCCTGCCGGACCGAGCTCAGGCCGGAATACCGGCGCAGGGTGTCGGCTGTGCAGCTCCGGGTCGGGGCGTCGTAGGCATATTCGATCAGCAGCGACTCCCGGACCGAGGGCTGGATGAAGACCAGCACGCGGCTGTTGCAGAGCGTGCTTCCCCCCTCGATGACTTTGCGGATCTCGGCCACGTTCGTGTCGCGGAAGTAACGCAGCAGGCTCTGCCCCGAGAGGTAGAACAGAACGGTCTGATCCGTTTCGGGCTCCTCGCGCCCGGCGGCCGCCTGCACGATGCGCACCCGTTGGGGGGCGAGGCCGGCATACTGCACGGTCAGGTAGCCCGAGCGCTGCCGGTCGACGTTCTCTGCCACGTCGAAGGCGAAGGCGTCACTGCCGATCTCCCCGATCCTAATCCACTCCTGGGCGCTCTCCACGCGGAGGGTCTCGCCCGGCAGAGGATTCGCGAGGGTGAAGTGCACGGCGAATTCGCCCGCGGTGCTGGAGATGCGGAACATCGTATCGCCGAGCGTCAGGGACGGGGCGGGGGGCACGGGGTCGATCGGCTCCTCGGTATCGGAGCAGGAGAGGGCCGCCAGCGACAGCAGCAGCATGAGGGCGTAGCGTATTCGTTTCATGTTTCGTCGTTCGGGTTCGTGGTTATCGGATTATTTGTATTCGCGCGGGCGCAGGTTGTTGAACTGCCAGGTGCGGTCGCGCTTGAATACGTAGCCCTCGGGCTTGTTGCGGTAGATGCGGCCGTAGTCGAAGTAGTATCCCTTGATCTTCTTGCCCATGATTTCGCGCGGCTCGTTCAGCGGAATGAACTCCACCTCGCGGCTGATGATGCGCGGTTTGCCGTGGGCCAGTCCGTAGGATGCCATCATGCTCAACGCATGGTCGAACATCAGGATGTGGCAGGGGCTCTTCTGGCTCAGGCCGTCGCCCGAGTCCTCGATGGTCATCATCACGTGGCGCATCTGCTCGTAGGCGATCCGCTCCTGCTCGGTGTTGCCCAGCGCCCCGTAGGCGTAGGCCTTCAGGTTGAGCATCTGCGGACTGAAGGGGTCGCGCTCCAGCGCTTGGTCGACGGCCGTGAGGATGCGCTCGAGCTTCTCGATCTCGGGATGGTCCGGATCGAGCGTCGCGGCCAGCATCAGCACCTTGTCCATCGCTTCGTTGCTCTCCAGCGGGCGATAGTCGTCCTGATAGGCGTAGCCGTAGTAGAGATAGTGGTAGGCCTCGTCCGGCAGCGTGAGGTCGCCGTTGCGGTAGCGCATCATCAGGTTGGGGTAGTAATACTCCGAGTTCGCGTCGAGAATCTTCGACGCGATATCCTCCTCGTCGGGGACCTTCGCCTCGGTTGCGAGAGGCAGCAGGAGCGCCGCCAGCCACAGGAATTTTTTCATGAGATCGATCTTTTTTCGAGAACGGAATACTTACCGCAAATCGTATTCCCGAATCAGTTTTTCGAAGCGGCTCCTGAGGGCGGGGGTTCCCTTCACCAGCGGCAGACGCATCGTGTCGCCGATCAGCCCCATCGTCGAGAGCGCGCATTTCACGCCGGTCGGGTTGCCCTCCGCGAAGAGCGCCTTCACGGCGTCGCCGAGTTTGAGGAAGGCGGCGTCGGCCTCGTCGAAACGCCCCTCGCGGGCTTTGCCGATCGCCTCCATGAAGCAGTGCGGAAAGGCGTTGGCCGCCACCGAGATCACGCCGTCGCCGCCGCGCCGGATGACGTCGATGGCGATTCCGTCGTCGCCCGAGAGCACCAGAAAGCCCTCCGGACGCTTGTCGATCACCTCCTGGATCTGGTCGATGTCGCCCGACGCCTCCTTGATGCCGATCACGTTGTCGAAGTCGCGCGTGATGCGCAGGGTCGTCTCGGCCGTCATGTTCACGCCCGTGCGCCCCGCGATGTTGTAGAGGATGATCGGCAGCGGCGAGTGTTCAGACACCACCTTGAAGTGCTGGTAAAGCCCCTCCTGCGAGGGCTTGTTATAATAAGGTGTCACGCTCAGGATGGCCTGGGCGCCCCGCAGGTCGAACTCGCGCAGCTGGTCCAGCACCTCCGACGTGGAGTTGCCTCCCACGCCCAGCACGATGGGCACCCGCCCGGCGGCCCGTTCGATGACGTAGCGGGCGATCACGGCGCGCTCCTGAATGTAGAGCGTCGGGGTCTCGGCCGTCGTGCCCAGCGCGACGATGTAGTCCACGCCGCCGTCGATTACGTAGTCGACCATGCGCTCCAGCGCCGGGTAGTCGATTCGCCCTTCGGGCGTGAATGGGGTTACCAGGGCGGCGCCCACGCCGCTCAAAATGTGTCGGTTGGTCATATATCTTCTCGTTTGATCGGTTATCGTTCTCTTCTCTCTCTCAAAACAGCGACCCCTGAACCGGCTCTACGCTCCGGTCCGCCGCTTCCGCTTCCGGCTCCTCGCCGGCTGTTCGGGTCGTCTCCGCCGCGGCGATCATCTGCTCGAACTCCTCCTCCGAGAGGATCTTCACCCCCAGCTTTTCGGCTTTCTTCAGCTTGGCGGGGCCCATCTTCTCTCCGGCCACCAGATAGTCCGTCTGGGCCGAGACGGCGGCCAGGTTCTTTCCTCCATGACTCTCGATCAGCGCCTTCAGCTCGTCGCGGCTGTGCCGCGAGAACTTGCCCGAGATCACGAACTGCAACCCGGCGAGCGATTCGGAGAGCAGCTGTTTGCGTTCGGCTTCGGTCCGCACGCCGGCGGCCTCGAGCCGTTCGACGATCCGGCGGTTGCCGGCATCGGCGAAGTAGTCCAGTATGGCATCGGCGATCTTGTCGCCCACCTCCTCGGCCTCTACCAGCTCCTCCCGCGTGGCCCGCATCACCGCTTCCAGCGTACCGAAATGTCCGGCCAGGTACTTGGCTGTCGTCTCGCCCACGAAGCGGATGCCCAGCGCGAACAGCACCCGGTGGAACGGAACCTCGGTCGACCGGCGGATGCTGCGGATGATGTTCTCGGCCGACTTTTCGCCCAGCCGGGGCAGGGGGCTCAATTGGTCGGCCCGCAGGTCGTAGAGGTCGGCGACGTTCTTGAGCAGACCGCTTTCGAACAGCAGTTCCACGGTCTCTTCGCCCAGCCCCTCGATGTCCATCGCCTTGCGGCGGATGAAATGGATGATCCGTCCCAGAATCTGCGGCCGGCAGGCGTTCTGATTGGGGCAGTAGTGCTTGGCCTCGCCCTCGTAGCGCACCAGCTCCGTGCCGCACTCGGGGCAGCGGTCGATGTAGCGGAACGGCTCGCTGTCGGCGGGCCGCTCCGCGAGCTCCACGCCCGTGATCTTCGGAATGATCTCGCCACCCTTCTCCACGTATACGCGGTCGTGCAGGCGGATGTCCAGCAGGGCGATCTGCTCGGCGTTGTGCAGCGAGGCCCGCTTGACGGTCGTGCCGGCCAGCAGCACCG
Source organism: uncultured Alistipes sp. (assembly GCA_910577475.1). Taxonomy (GTDB): domain Bacteria; phylum Bacteroidota; class Bacteroidia; order Bacteroidales; family Rikenellaceae; genus Alistipes. The sequence goes on along the minus strand of CAJTLJ010000007.1, from coordinate 11,378 downwards.
GTTCGAGGTTGGCTACGGGGGTGACGGCGCCCGTGCGGCCGACCTGAAAGTCGACGCTCAGCAGTTCGGTGAGAGCCTGCTCGGCCTTGAATTTATAGGCTACGGCCCATTTCGGCGCCTTGGCCGTGAAGCCCAGCGCCCGCTGGTCGGCATAGCGGTTCACCTTGATGACTACGCCGTCGGTCGGGAAGGGGAGCTGCTTGCGCGCCTCGTCCCAGTGGGCGATGAAGGCATCCACCTCCTCCTCACTGCGGCAGATGCGCATGTGGTCCGAGACCTTGAATCCCCACTCGCGCGCCTCCTGCAAATTCTCCCAGTGGGATTCGTGGGGCAGGCGGTCGCCCGCCAGCTGGTAGAGCGTGCAGTCCAGTCCGCGCTTCGCCACGACGGCCGACGACTGCTGCTTGAGCGTTCCGGCGGCGGCGTTGCGCGGGTTGGCGAAGAGGGATTCGCCCTGCTCCTCGCGCTCGGCGTTGAGCCGGTCGAACGAGGTGTAGGGCATCAGGATTTCGCCCCGTATCTCGAACAGGTCGGGCCACCCCCCGCCGCTCAATACCAGCGGTACGCTGCGGATGGTCCGCACGTTGGCAGTCACGTCGTCGCCGCGGGTGCCGTCGCCGCGGGTCACGGCACGCACCAGCCGTCCGTGTTCGTAGGTGAGCGAGATGGCCGTGCCGTCGAACTTCAGCTCGCAGACGTACTCCGCCCCCTCGGCCTCCTTCTCGATGCGGGCCAGGAACTCGTGGAGCTCCTCCAGCGAGTAGGTATTGCCCAGCGAGAGCATCGGGAAGCGGTGTTCGACCGAACGGAATTCGGAGGTGATGTCGCTCCCGACCCGCACGGTGGGGGAGTTGGGATCGGCGTATTCGGGGTGCGCCTGCTCCAGATCCTGCAACTCGCGCATCATCCGGTCGAAGTCGAAGTCCGATATCTCGGGCTCGTTGTCGACGTAGTATTTCCGGTTGTGGTAGTTGAGCTGTCGGCGCAGCTCTTCGATTCTCTTTCCTGTCTCTGTCATAAATAGCGAAACCCCTCTTGAAAGAGGGTATATGGTCCGGTAAAGGTACACAATTTGTCGGTAAGACGGATGAAAAACAAAAAAAATGCAAAAAAAATTACAAGATTTGCCACAATTACGAATTTTGCTTATACTTGCAGAAAATTTCTGACACATTAAGAAGGATTTATGATCGCACCGATAACTGGAAAGAAACACCTGGTAACGAGTTTCCATAATCTTACCCCCGAAATGCAGGAGGAGGTGAGAGCACTGTATCCTGCCGGATTTTCCGAAGCGATGATTCGCGTGGACAAACCCAACGGCGACTTTTTTTATGCCGTGCCGTTCGAGACGGCCGATGCAGCCTATCTGGTCAAGATCGACGTGAAGATCGACGACGGAATCGAAGACGAGGACGACAAGGATTACTACGACGACGACCTGAAGGGCGCCGACGAATTGCCCGACGATACCTCCTCTGCCGGCGAGGATGCGTCGGACGACGATATCGATATCTGACCGACATCGGCCCCGTCCATCGGGGCCGATGCTTGCTTCGCTCCCTTTCCGGCAGGGATTTTGAAAAGCCGGATTTTAACACCGTACCTATTCGGATTGTAAGGCGCCCATGCGAAAAAGTTCTCTTCTGCCGCTTCTACTCCTCATCCTTTCCGCTTGCGGAATGGCGGACGACGAGCGCGTGGAGGACAGCAAGCGGCGTTTCATAACCATAGCCGACCCGGCTTTCGAGGCCTATCTGCTCCGGACCTGGGACCTCGATCACGACGGCCGCATCTCCTATTACGAGGCCGAGCGGGTGCTGCATATCGATTGCGCGGGGCTGGGGATCGAGTCGCTGTACGGTATCGGGAACTTCACCTCGCTGCAGACGCTCGACTGCTCGTCGAACGAGCTGACGTCGCTCGACGTGAGCCGCCTGTTGAGGCTGGAGCGGCTCGACTGCTCCCGAAACGAACTGGTGCTCCTGCGTCTGGGCGAGCTGCGCGGCCTCTGGCTTCTGGATTGCGCCGACAATCGGCTCGACTATCTGAATCTGGAGTATGCCGGGTCGCTCTCCGATCTGGACTGCGCGAACAACCGGCTGACGACGCTCGATATTTCGAAATGCCAGCCGCACATGTTGTCGGTCGATGCGACCGGAAACGAACCGCTGTACCTTCTCTACAAGGGCCGCAATCAGCTGATCGACCGTCTGCTGCTGGACGGGAACGTTCAGATCGAGGAACGGTAGCGAAACGCGATTCACGATTCACGATTCACATTCTCCTTTGCTATCCGCTTCTGTCATTCCGAGCGGAGCCGGAGGCGCAGTCCGAGGAATCCCGATGGTCGTGCGAGCGGGAGCCCGTGCGAATCGCATAGAGGAATGTAAGGCGCCGTCGGGATGTTTCGACTTTGCGTCTGCGCCGCTCCGCTCGACATGACGGAGAGCAGGGTAATTGTGAATTGTGCATTGTGAATCGTACATCGTGAATGGCTGTTCGGCCCGTTTTTGAAAAAATATCGAAACTCCGGGTCCGGATTGTCCGTATCTCATAATTTTTTCGTATCTTTGGATGCAAAAAATGTCTTTTGCGATAAATATTTGATGCTGAAAAGATGAAAAAAGTCGATGTCATACTCGGTTTGCAGTGGGGTGACGAGGGCAAAGGCAAGGTCGTGGACGTGCTGACGCCCAATTATCAGGTAGTTGCCCGTTTTCAGGGCGGTCCCAACGCCGGTCATACGCTGGAGTTCAACGGCGAAAAATACGTACTTCGTTCCATCCCGTCAGGAATCTTCCAGGGCGGCAAGGTGAATGTGATCGGCAACGGTGTCGTGCTCGACCCGATTCTCTTCCGGGAGGAGGCCACGGCGCTGGCAGCCAGCGGTCACGATCTGAGCAAGCAGCTCTGCATCTCCAAGAAGGCGCATCTGATCCTGCCGACGCACCGTATTCTCGACGCCGCCTACGAAGCCGCCAAGGGAAGCTCCAAGATCGGTACGACGGGCAAGGGCATCGGTCCCACCTATACCGACAAGATCAGCCGCAACGGCGTCCGCGTGGGCGATATCCTCAGCCCCGATTTCCAGACGATCTATCTCCGGGCCAAGCACCGCCACGAAAACATCCTCCATTCGCTGGGCTATGACTACGACGTGGCCGAGCTGGAGACGCAGTGGTTCGAGGCGCTGGACTACCTGCGTTCGTTCCGCTTGATCGACAGCGAGTACGAGATCAACCGCCTGCTGCTGGAGGGCAAGAGCGTGCTGGCCGAAGGGGCTCAGGGCACGCTGCTGGATGTCGATTTCGGCTCCTATCCCTTCGTTACCTCGTCGTCGACCGTCTGCGCCGGAGCCTGCACGGGTCTGGGCGTGGCCCCCAACCGGATCGGCGAGGTGTTCGGAATCTTCAAGGCCTACTGCACCCGCGTGGGCAGCGGACCTTTTCCGACCGAGCTCTTCGACGAGACGGGCGCCGAGCTGCGCCGCATCGGCCACGAGTTCGGCGCCGTGACGGGCCGCGAGCGCCGCTGCGGATGGCTCGACCTGGTGGCGCTGAAATATGCGATCATGGTGGACGGCGTGACGCAGCTCATCATGATGAAGTCCGACGTGATGAACGATTTCGATACGATCAAGGTAGCCGTGGCCTACGACATGAACGGCCGGCAGACCGACGAGTTCCCCTATTCGGTGGACGGCGTGGAGATCAATCCCGTCTACCGCGAGTTCCAGGGGTGGAAGTGCGATCTGCGCGACTGCCGCCGCTACGAGGATTTCCCCGAGGCGTTCCGCCGCTACGTGGAGTTCATCGAGCAGGAGACCGGCGTGCCGGTCAAGATCATCTCGGTGGGTCCCGACCGCGAGGAGACCATCGTACGGTGACGATCCGTTTGAACTTGAAACCTGAAGACTATTACCAAATAACCCGCTATGAAAAAACAGTTGAAAATTGTCGTTCTGGCCAAGCAGGTGCCCGATACCCGCAACGTGGGTAAGGACGCGATGACCCCGGAAGGTACGGTCAACCGCGCGGCCCTGCCCGCCATCTTCAATCCCGAAGACCTGAACGCCCTGGAAGCTGCCTTGACGCTCAAGGACCTCACCGAGGGCTCTACCGTTCATATTCTCACGATGGGTCCTCCGCGCGCGGCCGACATCATCCGTGACGCCATGTTCCGCGGAGCCGACGGAGGCTACCTGCTCACCGACCGCAAGTTCGCCGGCTCGGATACGCTGGCTACCTCCTACGCCCTGTCGTGCGCCCTGAAGCAGATCCGTCCCGACGTGATCGTCGCCGGCCGTCAGGCCATCGACGGCGATACGGCGCAGGTGGGGCCGCAGGTGGCCGAGAAGCTCGGCCTGCCGCAGGTGACCTACACGGAGGAGATCGTGGAGCTGAAGGAGAGTTCCATCGTTATCAAGCGCCGGCTGGAGCACGGCACCGAGGTGGTGGAGTGCCCCCTGCCGATGGTGATGACCGTCAACGGATCGGCCCGCGAGTGCCGTCCGAAGAACGCCCGCCGCGTGATGAAGTACAAGTACGCGCTCACGAAGTCGGAGATCGCCGCCGCACCCGAGTCGGAGTACGCCCGCATGGCGGCCGGCCGCGACTACCTGCAGATCGTGGAGCTGAGCGCTGCGGATGTCGATCCCGACGAGACGCAGCTGGGCCTTCAGGGTTCGCCCACGAAGGTGAAGCGTATCGAGAACGTCGTTTTCCAGGCCAAGGAGTCGAAGTGCCTCTCGGGCAGCGATGCCGAAATCAATGAACTGATGGTTGAACTTATCGCGAGCCACACGCTCGGTTAACAGGGTAGAAGAAGATGAACAACATATTCGTATATATCGAACTCGAAGAGGGCCGGATCGCCGATGTCAGCCTCGAACTGCTGACAAAGGGACGCGAACTGGCCGATACGCTCGGCGTGAAGCTCGAAGCGGTGGTGCTGGGTGAAAACCTGAAGGGCATCGAGAAGGAGCTGGCTCCCTACGGTGCCGATACGGTGTGGGTGGCCGACGACAAGGAGTTCGCCCCCTTCCGCACGCTGCCCCATACGGCCGTGATGTGCGGCCTGATCGAGCAGGAGAAGCCCCAGATCGCGCTGTTCGGCGCCACGCCCGTCGGCCGCGACTTTGCGCCCCGCGTGTCGTCGGCCCTCTACAGCGGTCTGACGGCCGACTGTACGCAGCTGGTGATCGGCGACCACACCGACGCCAAGAGCGGCAAGGAGTACAAGGATCTGCTCTATCAGATCCGTCCCGCCTTCGGCGGCAACATCATCGCAACGATCGTCAATCCCGACCACCGTCCCCAGATGGCTACCGTCCGCGAGGGGGTGATGCGCAAGGAGTTCGCCGCCCGTCCCGGAGCCGGCGAGGTGCGCGCGATCGAGTGGCGGAAATACCTGAAGGATACCGATCTCGCGGTGAAGATCATCGACCGCCAGATCGAGGAGCGCAAGATCAACATCAAGGGTGCCGGCGTGATCGTGGCCGGCGGCTACGGCATGGGTTCGAAGGAGAACTTCAAGCTGGTTCACGAACTGGCCGCCGTGCTGGGCGCCGAGGTGGGCGCCAGCCGTGCGGCGGTCGATGCCGGATTCACGGAGCATGCCCGTCAGATCGGCCAGACCGGCGTGACGGTGCGTCCGAAACTCTACATCGCCTGCGGTATTTCGGGACAGATCCAGCACACGGCCGGCATGGACCAGTCGTCGATGGTCATCTCGATCAATACCGACCCCGATGCCCCGATCTGCAAGATCGCCGATTACGCCATCACGGGCGACGTGAACGACATTATCCCCAAGATGATTAAGTACTACAAACAAAATTCGAAGTAATGGCTAATTTCTTTTCAGATAACAAGGATTTGCAGTTCCACCTGGGGCATCCCATGATGCGCAAGATCGTGGAGCTGAAGGAGCGCGGTTTCGCGGAGAAGGATCTCTACGATTATGCGCCCCAGAATTTCGAGGATGCCATGGATTCCTACCGCAAGGTGCTGGAGATCGCCGGCGAGGTATGCGGCGACGTGATCGCTCCCAATGCCGAGGGGGTAGACCACGAGGGTCCGAAAGTGGTGAACGACCATGTGGTCTATGCCGAGGGCACGTCGCGCAATCTGGAGGCCATTACGGCTGCCGGCCTGGGCGGCCTGACGCTTCCGCGCAAGTACGACGGCCTGAACTTCCCGCTGGTCTGCTTCGTGATGGCTAACGAGATGGTGGCCCGCGCCGATGCCGGCTTCGAGAACATCTGGGGATTGCAGGACTGCGCCGAAACCTTGAACGAGTTCGCTTCGGAGGAGATCAAACAGCAGTTCCTGCCGTGGGTTTCGGCCGGTGCGACCTGCGCCATGGACCTGACGGAGCCCGATGCCGGTTCGGACCTGGGTGCCGTGATGCTGAAGGCTACCTGGTCTGAGGAGAGGCAGACCTGGCTGCTGAACGGCGTGAAGCGTTTCATCACCAACGGCGACGGCGAGGTGAACCTCGTACTGGCCCGCACGGAGGAGGGGACGACCGACGCCCGCGGTCTGTCGATGCTCGTCTACGACAAGCGCGACGGCGGCGTGAAGGTGCGCCGCATCGAAAACAAGCTCGGCATCAAGGGTTCGCCTACCTGCGAGCTGGTGTTCACCAACGCTCCGGCCCAGCTGGTCGGCGACCGTAAGATGGGTCTGATCAAATACGTCATGTCGCTGATGAACGCCGCCCGCCTGGGTATCGGCGCGCAGTCGGTCGGTCTGTGCGAGGCCGCCTACCGCGAGGCGCTGAAGTATGCGCACGAGCGTGCCCAGTTCGGCAAGCCCATCATCCAGTTCGCCGCGATCTCGGAGATGCTCTCCAATATGAAGGCCAAGTTGCAGGGCGCGCGTGCCCTGCTCTACGAGACCACCCGTTTCGTGGAGGTCTACAAGCAGTACAACCACATCGCGCACGAGCGTTCGCTGGAGCCCGCCGAGCGTCAGGAGCAGAAGTTCTACAATCGACTGGCCGACGGCTTCACGCCGCTGGTGAAACTCTTCTCGTCGGAGTATGCCAATCAGCTGGCCTACGACGCCATCCAGATCCACGGCGGCTCGGGCTTCATGAAGGACTATCCCTGCGAGCGCCTTTATCGCGACGCCCGCATCATGAACATCTACGAGGGTACCTCGCAGCTGCAGGTCGTTGCCGCCATCAACGCCGTGACGAAGGGGACCTTCCTCGAGCAGATCAAGCGCTACGAGGAGGGCGAGTATGCCGCCGAAATGCAGCCCGTGGTGGAGAAGCTCAAGGCGCTGCGCGCGAAATACGAGGAGATGGTGGTTCGGGTCGAGGCGCTCGACAAGGAGTGCGCCGGTTACAAGGAGTTCCACTCCCGCCGCCTGGTCGAGACGGCCGGTCACATCATCATCCCGTTCCTGCTGGCCCGTCAGGCCGGCGAGTGCGCCGACTATGCCGACTCCGCGAAGATCTACTGCAAGCTGGCGGCCGGCAAGATCGAGGAGGCCTACAGCTACGTGATGAACTCCCCGACGGAGGATGTCGCTCTCTTCAAGCAGGTCGAGGCCGAAACGCTCTGACGCTGCGGTGCGATAAACGGGGCTGTCCGATATTCGGGCAGCCCTTTTTATTGTCATCCCGAACGAAGTCGAGGGATCCCGACGGTCGTATCAGCGGGAACCTGTGCGAATCGCCATGGCGGATGTTCGGTAATGTCGAGACCTTTCGACTTCGCCTTCGGCTTCTCTCAAGGCGACATGTCTCTGTCACCCCGAGCGTAGCCGAGGGGTCTCGACGGTCGTATCGGCGGGAACCTGCGCGAATCGCGATGGCGGATGTTCCGGTATGTCGAGACCTTTCGACTTCGCCTTCGGCTTCGCTCAAGGCGACATGTCTCTGTCACCCCGAGCGTAGTCGAGGGGTCTCGACGGTCGTATCGGCGGGAACCTGTGCGAATCGCAACGGTGGATGTTCCGGTATGTCGAGATGTTTCGACTTCGGGTCTAAAGGCCCTTCGCTCAACATGACAGAAAGGAGAGCTAATAATTGTGCATTGCTTTGTCATCCCGAGTGGAGCGAAGCGGAATCGAGGGATCCCGACCGTGCACGGCGCACACCATCCGGAAACTGCAAAATCTTCCGTTCCGGATAAAACCGGCGCAAAGCGCCGGCAGTCCGCAGCCACGGCGGGCGAAGGACTGCAACAAATCTTGTCCTTCGCTGGCTGCGAACTGCGAGACGTATTATAAAGGCGAATGCCCTCGACGCCGCGGCATAACCCCTCCGCTTGACATGACAATCCTCGTTTCTTATTTTGCGAATCCGTAAAGTTTGCGTATCTTCGCTTCAAAGTAAGGAAGCCATGATACGAAAGAAACTCTGTTATCTGCTGCTGACGGCCGCCTTTCTGACGGCTTGCGGCGGCCCCCGGTCCGGAGGAGCCGCCGCCCCGCCGTCCGACGACGCGAAACCGGCCTATTTCCTGCCCATGCTGCCGCCGGCCGATCTCGATGCCGCCGGCCAGCAGGCCTACCTGCGCGAACATTACTGGGACCGGCTCGATTTCGCCGATACGCTTTTCCTGCGGCGGGCGGACTCGTTGCAGATGCTCGACGCCTTCGTCGGCTACCTGCGGATCATCGGTCCGATGGACGGAGAGGCCATGCGGGGCCTGATGGCGCGAGCCGCGCAGTCGAAACCGATGCTTACCTATTTTTATACGATGGCCGAGAAGGTGCTCAACGACCCCAACTCCCCCTTCCGGAGCGACGAACTTCTCATCCCGGTGCTGGAGACCGTGATCGCCAGCCCCTCGTTCGACGAGTACGAGAAGATGGCTCCGGCCTACGACCTGCAACTGGCAAGCCAGAACCGGATCGGGCGGCCGGCCAACGATTTCCGTTTCACGCTCGCATCGGGGGCCCGGCAGTCGCTCTACGGTATCAAGGCCGAATATACCCTGCTCTTTCTGCACAATCCCGGCTGCCCGATGTGCCGCGAGATCATGCAGGAGCTGACCGCCTCGCCGATGCTGACCGAGATGATCGAGCGGCGGGCCTTGCGGGTGCTGGCGCTCTATCCCGACGAGGACCTCGGCGAGTGGCGCAGGCACTTCGACGAGATCCCCGCTTCGTGGATCAACGCCTACGATGCCGGATGCACGATCGAGAAGGGGAGGCTATACAGCTTGCGGGCCATCCCTGCGCTCTATCTGCTCGACAGTCGGAAACAGGTTCTGCTGAAGGATGTGACCGAGGTGGCGCAGGTGGAGGAGCTGATCGACCGCCGGGGCTGATCCGTATCAGTTTTTCTTATCCCGCTATCAGAAAAGAGAATCGGTTTTATGGCGTATTATCGACCGAAACCGCTATCTTTGCAGCATAAAAATAACACTCAAACAACTAAAACGAGAAATTATGGAGAAGAAATGGCGTTGTACCGTATGCGGGTACATTCACGAAGGTCCCGAGGCACCCGAGCAGTGCCCGATGTGCAAGGTAGGTAAGGACAAGTTCGTCGAGATCGTCGAGCAGGACAACCTCGATTTCGTGACCGTTCATAAGATCGGCGACGGCAAGGGCGCCGACAAGGAGCTGTGGGAGGGTCTGCAGAACCACTTCATGGGCGAGTGCACCGAGGTGGGCATGTACCTGGCTATGAGCCGTCAGGCCGACCGTGAGGGCTATCCTGAGATCGCCGAGGCCTACAAGCGCTACGCCTGGGAGGAGGCCGAACACGCCTCGAAATTCGCCGAGCTGATCGGCGAGGTGGTTTGGGACACCAAGACCAACCTCTACAAGCGCATGAACGCCGAGTGCGGCGCCTGCGAGGACAAGATGCGTCTGGCCCGTCTGGCCAAGGAGCAGAATCTGGACGCCGTACATGACACCGTGCACGAGATGGCCAAGGACGAGGCTCGCCACGGCAAGGGCTTCGAGGGTCTCTACAACCGCTATTTCAAGAAATAGGGCAGCGCTCCCGACAAATGGAAAGCCGAAGAATCTTTACGGATTCTTCGGCTTTTTTCGGCAGAGGTCAGGATTCCCGTTGCCCCTGCCCGAGCCAAAGCGATAACCGTTCCAGGACCCATTCGTAGCCGATCTGAACCGTATGGGCTACGTCATACACGGTGTCCAGCTTGGCGCCGATCCGCTGTATGGCGTCTTTCAATGCCAGCCAATAGATCACGGCGCTCAGGACGGCGAAGAATGCTCCGACCAGAGTCGCAGCCAGGATCAGCGATCCCGTCACCTCCGAAAGCCATACCACGAGGGCCATCAACAACAGCAAAATAGCCATGATGGCGCAAAGGGCGAAGACGATCAGTGCGCTGCCGAAGTGTCCGCGGATGGAGTTACGCTCGCTCATCGTTAGTCGATTTTTTCGTCGCAGCGGCAGCGCACCTTATCGACTTCGCTCTTCACCTTGTCGATCTCCTTGTCGACCAGATCGCGAATCGACTGACGCAGTTCGGGACCCGATTGGGGCGTGAACAACATGGCCAGAGCCGAACCGAGAACCATACCGCCTACCAGCGAGGCGATGCAAATACCTGTGTGTTTCATAATCGTAAAAAATTTTAAGGTCTGATACATCCCCTCTTCGAGCAAAGTTCACGCCAAAATTCTTATCTTTACGTCATGATTCCGGATCGATCTCAAACCGCAGCCTTCACCGGTCGGCGCGTCTATCGCGATGAAGCCGCCGATCTGCTGCCCGTTACCCTCGAAGCCCTCTATCGGCGCGGGTACCGCTGTTTTTTGAGCGGCATGGCCGCTGGCTTCGACCTCGCGGCGGCCGAAGCCGTCGCCGAGTTCCGCACCCGTCGTCCCGATGCGGTGCTGGTCTGCGTCGTTCCGTTCCCGGGTCAGCCCGAGCGCCTGCCGGCCGCCGACCGGATCCGCTACGACCGCCTGATCGCAACGGCCGACCGGGTCGTGATGGTGGGCGAGCGCTATACGCCCGACTGCTACGCCCGCCGCAACGACTATCTGGTCGACCACGCTTCCTATGTCGTGGCCTATTTCGACGGACGACCTTCGGGCGGGACCTATTATACCGTCCGCCGGGCCCACCGGCGGCACCTCCCCGTCGAGAATCTCTTTCCCGATACCCAGCTCACGCTCGATTTCTGAAAAAGGCGACTGCCTTGTCGGTCTCTTGCCTGCCGATCCGCGCGGGGCGGTCGTATACCCGCAGCAAAAAAAACAGCAGAATCATTCGATTCTGCTGACTTGTCGGGGAGACTGGATTCGAACCAGCGACCTCCAACTCCCGAAGCTGGCGCGCTAACCGGACTGCGCTACACCCCGAACTTGTTGTATGTCTCGAAAACGACCGAATCGGCTTTCCGGTTGTCGGGGTAGCGGGATTCGAACCCA